>DDAM01000057.1:0-37373 GCA_002332905.1 Firmicutes bacterium UBA2058
CTTTCACCAGCTCCATATAGTTATAAATAACATTAAAAATATGGGAGGGTTCCCGAGTGGCCAAAGGGGACGGACTGTAAATCCGTTGGCACAGCCTTCACTGGTTCAAATCCAGTCCCTCCCACCATTTAAATAAAATATTGACATATTATTTTGACCAAAACATATAATAAAATATGCGGAAGTGGCTCAGTGGTAGAGCATCGCCTTGCCAAGGCGAGGGTCGCGAGTTCGAATCTCGTCTTCCGCTCCAAAAAATAACAAATGACACATAGATTATTTTGCGGGTGTAGCTCAGTNNNNATTCCCTTCACCCGCTCCAATTTTCCAGAGATTTTGAAGAAATCTCAATTCACAACGGAAAAGATGCAACGGCGTAAGCCATGTTGTGAGTATAACTATGGTGGGTATAGCGCAGTTGGCTAGCGCGCCAGATTGTGGCTCTGGAGGTCATGGGTTCGATTCCCATTACTCACCCCATATAAATTTTTTTTCGAGGCGCTATAGCCAAGTGGTAAGGCACGGGTCTGCAACACCCTTATCCCCAGTTCAAATCTGGGTGGCGCCTCCAATTTAATAACTTGCACCCTTAGCTCAGTTGGATAGAGTGTTCGGCTACGAACCGGAAGGTCGAGGGTTCGAATCCCCCAGGGTGCACCATTACCTTGAGGATATTAAATTTTCAACATTTATGTACTTTAAAAAAGTGCTTTTTTTTTGCACTTTTTTACCTCACCGTTATTTCATTTTTCTTTTATGGCTCTTTGTCAATAGTTGGGGTGAGGATTCTTAGTACACTGTTCAAATTCCTTGATTCCACATGAGCATTCATCTTTAATTCAACTGTTAAATTCCTTTATCTGTTTATCATAATCATTACTTTGACAAATCTCATAAAACCATTCCTTAAGGTGATATGCAAGTCTTAAATCATCATTGTACAATAGCATAATTTCAAGAGCTTTTTTGTTATCATCAGATAACTTGTAATGTCTTGTGAGTATTAACTTTCTGCTTCTTTTGTAGTATCTTCTTAAATCAATAGGCATTTGTTTTTGAAGCCTTTTTCTTACGTTTTCAATAGACCATGTAATTTGTCTAATAAAGTGATACTTGTCAATAATAATTGTAGCGTTAGAAAACAAAGCTTTCGCAAGTTCAGTTATTAAAGGCTAACCGATTAGTTAATCTCCGATATATAGGTAAAAATTCATAATGTTCATAAAATTTTTTACCACAAAACATAACAAAAAATGCTGAGGTCATGAATTATTTTTCATGCACCCCAACATTTTTTATAGAACCTAAAGATATATATGGTTTGTAACATTTAACATATATAGTGCATAGAATTTAATAATAATTTTATGTTAGGAGAATTATCTATGATAAGAACTGTTCCTTTAGAGCCTGCAGCCGTGGAAGTAAGTAATACTAGCTCTGTACCACCATTAATTTTTCAGTTACCGCCAGTATTAGGTCGATTAAAATTAGAAGATGCACAAAATACACCTGTTTATAAATACCCTGCTTCTATTTTTAGTACACAGTTAGATACTGGATTTTGGGGCAATATCCCTATATATTTTATTGCGCCCGAAAACTCAAACAGTGTTAATAGCATTATTTTTTACATTCATGGTGCTGGTTGGGTATTTGGTAGCTTCCATACACATGAAAAACTCGTCAGAGAATTATCTGCGAGAACTAATTCATTAGTTGTATTCCCTGAATATACACGTTCTCCAGAGGCTCGTTATCCTGTAGCCATAGAACAATGCTATCAAATATTATGTTTTCTTCCGACATTAGTAATCGAAATGTACCCTAATATAAATATGGATACATTAACTGTTGCTGGGGACAGTGTAGGCGGTAACATGGCAATAGCTATGACCTTAATGGCAAAATATCGCCGTGGACCTAAAATTCATAAGCAACTTTTATATTATCCTGTTACTAACGCTTGCTTTAATACAAATTCATATATTCAATTTGCAACAAATTATTATCTGTACCGCGAAGGTATGAAATGGTTTTGGGATCAATATACATGTTCAGAGGATGATCGGAATCAAATCACAGCGTCTCCTTTGCGTGCAGGAATAGAATGTCTGCGAGGTCTTCCAGATGCAATGATTATAAATGGTGAAGCAGATGTGTTGAGAGATGAAGGAGAAGCATATGCAAAAAAATTACGTATTGCTGGAGTTGATGTAACTGCAATTAGATTGCAAGGTATTATCCACGATTTTATTATGCTAAATGCTTTAGATCAATCAAGTGCTTGCCGTGCAGCAATGGATGTTTCTACAGATTGGATTAATCGAAAAAATAAATATATCGACATAGTATTACATAAAATTTAAAATACTTTTCAATAAAGATTAAAATGATATAAAAAAATAAAGTCTCAATAGAGTTAGNNTACTAACTCTATTGAGACTTTTACTATTAGTTTAGTATAAGATTAAAAGAGGCTAATTTTACTCCAAAGTGTTCTTGATCTTCTATATACTTAAAGCCAAGCTTATTCAATACATTAACTGAGGATTTATTTTCATGATAAGCAAGAGCAACTAGGCTTTTCCATTTATATATATCTTTAGCAAATGCAACTGCAGCTTCAGCAGCTTCTGTTGCATATCCGTGTCCCCAGCATTTAGGTGAAAATGCATAAAGTAGTTCAACTTCTGATGAGTTAGCAATAGGTAAAAAACCACAATGACCAATTAGCTTATTATTTTCTTTAGTTATAACTGCCCAAACTCCATAATCATTTTCTTCCCATAGTTTTTCAAATTTATTCATTACTGCCTTTATATTCTCTCTAGTGTTATCTTTACCACTTCCAAGCCATCTTGTAACTTCTCTTTGTATTAAAATTTCACAATAAGCTTCATAGTCATCTGGACGAAGTCTCCTGAGCAGTAATCGTTTAGAATTAATTTCATCTTTATTAATTTGCATATGTATGTTCCCTTTAAATAATAAGATTTTAGTAAATTTAAATCAAATCAATAGAAATAAAAATTATAAATATGTTAAAATTTCTTCTATCTTTTCAATAATAGAAGTATATTGAAAGTTATCTTTGACAATAAAATATAAGCTTCTCAAGTAATTTTTTATGTTAATTCTTTGATGGAATTTTTCAATAGTTCCATCTTTAATTATATAAATTAAAAAGTTGTCAAGCCATGTTATAATTTCTTGTTCACTTAATAAACCTCTATCTAAAATGTTTTTTACTGCAGCATTTATTCTATCTGGCTCACCATCTATGTATACATATTTTCCCTGACAAATTTTTAATTTAAATATATTAAGCGCACATAATAAAGATTTATGTTTTACCTCATTACATTTCGCTAGTTCTGATAATACATCAGCACCGTGTGCGACAGAATGTGCCCACCCCTTTTCATCAATATAACCTCTAATATCTTTTTCTAAAGCCATATAATTTAGCATAATATTTTGCGTATCTAGAATTATATCTGAATATAGAAAATTTTTTTGAAGGTGTCTTTGAATAATAAGTGCTATTATCAAAGCTGAAAAAGTTCTAGTAAATACGTAGTCACTTTCTTCTAATCCAATATTATACATGAGATGTTTATTGTCTTTAGCAATTTCTAAATAATTGCATAGTTCCTTTTCCGTAAATACATTCATATCAATCCAATTTGCAAATATATCATAAATTAAATCATCTCTAAGCTCATAATCAACTGTTCCAATTTTTTCAAGCATCTGTAATGCATAATAATTGAATGTATTTGAATTATTTATTTTATAATTATTTTGTTTTATTTCTAATAAATCTTTTTTTAAATAAGCTTCTATCATTTATTCACCCCAATTTATTGTATTTATATTAATAGATTCATCTACTAATAAATTCATATGGACTAATGTTACCATCAATAATTTATAAATGCAATAATGTAATACATCTAACAACTTTTATTTTAATTGTATATTAAAGTAAAAATAGATTCCAAATCCATTCTGATAAAATAGGCTGCAAAAAAAACATAATTAAATATACAATTAATAAGTATATAAGTGCTTCATACTTGCTAAATGTATTGTTAACTGAGCAATTAGTAGATATGGTAAAATAATTCATAAATTTAAATGTCCTCTTTAAAATTAAAAAAAATATATAGCCTATAATTGTACCTAAAGTGTTCATTATCAAATCATCAATATCTGTAGTTCTAAAACAAAATAATTGAGATATTTCTATACTCATGGAAAATAAAAGTCCACTTAAAAATGTTGTTTTAAATTTTTGATATTTTGTCCATAAAAAAGGAAGCAGAAAACCAAAAGGTATAAATAGGATTAGATTTAAAATATATTGAGTAAAATTGTTTGCTAAATCGATAAAAGGAATAAAATTAATTGTAAAGCTCATATTAATGCCGTTCAAAAATGGAATTCCAGTTATTGATAATACTGCGAATATATAAAGAGAGTAGATGCATGTACCGATAATATGTAAATAAGAAACATTGTGCTTTCTGTTTATAATTTGAAATAAAATTAAAAAGGGAGTAACTATAATAAATCCTGAAAGAGTTTCTATATACCTCCATATATATTTTAATATACACATATTAACAAATATAAGTTTAAGAAATATATATTAAAATTATTAAGAATCTATAAATATTTATTTTCATAATAATTGGAAATAATTTAAAAGATTATAGACATTTTCTATAAAACAAGTTAGAATTTTTATAGATAATAAATAAGAAAGGGACATATAAAATGAAAAATCCAATAGCAACAATGACAATGAGTAGTGGTAATAAAATAGTAATTGAACTTATGCCAAAAGAAGCACCAAATTCAGTTAATTGTTTTATTTATTTATCAAAAAAAGGTGTTTTTAATAACAGAGAGATAAAAAGAGTTGTTCCAGGATTTGTACTACAACCAACTTATGATTCTTTTAATAGAGATTCTGTGGCTAATGTAGCCGTAAATGGTGAATTTAGAGAAAATGGTTTTAATAATAATCTTAAGCTTGAAAAAGGTGTTGTAGCTCTTGGTGGTGATGGAAAAACTATGGCTGGACCAAGTTGCTTTTATTTTGTGCTAAGTGACGAGGCAGGAAGAAAATTAGATGGAAAATATACTGGAATAGGACGAGTTATTGAAGGTTACGAAGAGGTAGAACGTATTGAAAATGTTAAAACAAAATCTATAGATGTTGGAACACCTGGAGTCACAGTTAATGAGCCAATAGTGCCTGAAATAATTGCAAGTATAATAGTTGAAACATTTGGAGTAATTTATGATGAACCTATAATTTCAGGTTTATCTGATTAAATTACATATCAAATTTATAATAAACATGAAATATTAAAGTTGCAGTTAGATATTGCAACTTTTATCTTGCTATAAACATCAAATTGAAAAAACAATCTATTTATGTTAGAATATTCATAAATAAATGAAAGGATGGTAATTATGAATATATTAGTTACTGGTGGAGCAGGATACATAGGTTCGCATACATGTATAGTGCTATTAGAAGCAGGTTATAAAGTAATAATCGCAGACAATCTAAGCAATAGTAGCGTTGAAGTAGTTGATAAGATAAGAAAAATAAGTAATAAAGAAGTTGTATTTTATGAAGTAGATGTAACGGATGAAAGTGCAACTGAAAAAATCTTTGTGGAAAATAATATTGATGGGATAATTCATTTTGCAGGATTTAAGGCTGTAGGTGAATCGGTAGAAAAGCCTTTAGAATATTATCATAATAACATATTAAGTACGCTTGTACTTTGCAGGATGTGTAAAAAATATAATGTAAATAAATTTGTATTTAGCTCATCTGCTACTGTTTATGGCAATAATAATGTTCCTTTCATCGAAACAATGGATTTGTTGCCAACTACTAACCCATATGGAGAAACAAAAGCTATGAACGAGAGAATTTTAACTGACATAGCAAAGGCGAATCCCAGCTTTGGTGTAACACTACTTAGATATTTTAATCCAATAGGAGCTCATGATAGCGGGTTAATTGGAGAAGTGCCAAATGGTATACCAAATAATTTGATGCCTTATATTACTCAAGTAGCAAAGGGTAAACTTGATAAACTAAAAGTCTTTGGAAATGACTATGATACTATAGACGGTACAGGTATTAGAGACTATATACATGTAGTAGATTTAGCAAAAGGTCATGTGGATGCTATAAAAAATATAAAAAATGGTGTTAATATATATAACTTGGGAACGGGAGAGGGTACATCTGTTTTACAGTTGATAAATACATTTATAAATGTAAATAAAATTGATGTTCCATTTGAGATAGTTGGAAGACGAGCAGGCGATATTGCAGAATGTTATGCTGATGCTACTAAAGCTGAAAAAGAGCTTGGTTGGACTGCTAAGCATACTTTAGAGGACATGGTTCGTGATTCATGGAGATTTGAAAAGGCTAATAAAAATTATAGATAATAAGAAAGTATGCGCCGAGCTCATGCACAAATTTTTAACCTTTCTTTAAGAAAGGCTGATTCTTTTGTGTAATATGTGCATGAGCATAAAAATAATTTAATAAAGGAGTAAAATCATATGACAAAATTAAAGGTTGCATTAGCTGGTCTAGGAAGTAGAGGAAAAGATACATATGCAAAATGTGCAAATATTTTTCCTGATAGAATGGAAATCGTTGCTATTGCTGATATAGATAAAGACAAGGTTGAAGAGGTAGCACGTCTTTATAATGTGCCAAAAGATATGTGCTTTAATAGTGCTGAAGAACTTATCTCAAAAGAAAAACTGGCAGATGTAATGTTTATTACTACTCAAGATAAACAACACGTTGGTCATGCAATACCTGCACTAAAAAAGGGCTATCATTTACTCTTAGAAAAGCCTATTTCACCTAACCTAAATGAGTGTAGGGAAATAGTAAGAGTAGCAAAAGAATGTAATCGTAAGGTTGTTGTTTGCCATGTTTTACGATATACACCTTTCTTCACTAAAATTAAGGAAATAATTGAAAAAGGAACTATCGGCGATATAGTTAATGTTATGGCTCTTGAGAATGTTGGTTATTGGCATCAAGCTCATAGTTTTGTTAGAGGTAATTGGAGAAATTCAGAGACTACAAGTCCAATGATATTACAAAAATGCTGTCATGATATGGACATGTACTTGTGGTTAATAGGTAAGAAGTGTAAGTCTGTTTCTTCATTTGGAAGTACATATTTATTTAAAGAAGAATGTGCACCAGAAGGTGCAGCTAAACGTTGTATGGATGGCTGTAAAGCAAAAGAAAACTGTCCTTTTGATGCTGAAAAGATATATATTAATCATAAAAAAATAGGTGTAGCAAACGGATATAAGGCATGGCCTTTAGATGTTTTAACACTTCATCCAACTGTTGAAAGTATAACTGAGGCTATTAAAACTGGTCCTTATGGAAGATGTGTGTACCATTGTGATAATAATGTTGTTGACCATCAAGTAGTTAATTTAAACATGACTGATGGCTCTACTATTCATCTTACAATGAGTGGTTTTACTGCAACAGGTTCTAGATATGCAAAATTCATGGGTACAGAGGGTGAAATAATTGCAGACATGTCTACTAACATAATAAAAGTTACAAGATTTGGCGAAGATACAGAAGAAATTGATGTAACAAAAATAGCCTCTGACTTCTCAGGACACGGTGGTGGAGATAATAGAATGGTTAGTGAATTCTTAGATTTAATTATCAATGATAAAGAGCCAACTAGCGCAATTACGTCAGTAGAACATTCAGTTGAAAGTCATTATTGTGCACTTGCAGCAGAGAAGTCAAGAGTTAATGGTGGCAAAGTGGTAGAACTAGATACATTGAGGTAAAAGAGTGAAGAAAAAAACATTC
Organism: Firmicutes bacterium UBA2058; assembly: GCA_002332905.1. Classification (GTDB taxonomy): domain Bacteria; phylum Bacillota; class Clostridia; order Tissierellales; family Sedimentibacteraceae; genus UBA1535. The sequence continues at coordinate 7,913 of DDAM01000057.1, forward strand.
TTCACTCTATGGAAGAATCAAAGAACGATTCTTCATCAGTTTTATTTTATGCTGTAAACAGTATAATGAGAGGTAAACATGAATAAACCAATATTAGTAGTAATGGCAGCAGGTATGGGAAGTCGCTATGGAGGTTCAAAGCAAATGGACGCTGTAGGGCAAAATGGAGAAGCTATAATAGATTATTCAATATATGATGCTATAAAAGCAGGATTTAGAAAGGTTATAATTATAACTAAAAAAGATATTGAGTCAAAATTTAAGGAGATTGTAGGCAATAGGATTTCTAAGCATATTGAGGTTAAATATGCATATCAGGAGCTTGATAATATACCAAAAGGGTATAAGGTACCTGAGGGTAGAGTAAAGCCGTGGGGAACCTGTCAAGCAGTTTTAAGTGCAAAGGAGTTAATTGACGCACCATTTGCAGTAATAAATGCAGATGATTATTATGGACCTGATGCGTTTAAAAAAATGTATGATTATTTAAGTAATTGTCATGATACTGATAAATATAATTATGCTATGGTTGGATATATTCTTGGCAATACTTTAACTGAAAATGGACATGTAGCCAGAGGTATTTGTACTGTAGATGAAAATGGATATCTTCAAGATGTAACTGAACGAACACGAATAGAGAAAATAGAAGATGGTGCAAAATTTACTGAGGATGATGGAAACACATGGACTAAATTATCTAGTGATAGTATTGTTAGTATGAATTTATGGGGATTTTCTCAAAGCTTCTTAGAAGAAGCAGAGAAAAGATTTCCAGTTTTTCTTGACACTGCATTAAAATCAAATCCCTTAAAAGGTGAATACTTTTTGCCAGGTGTAGTTAATAATTTACTGGATGAGGGTAAGGCTTGTATAAAAGTGCTTAAAAGCTCTGATAAATGGTATGGTGTAACATATCAAGCTGATAAGGAAATAGTTGTTAATGCTATTTTGAAAAAACATAAAAATGGGCTATATAAAACACCTCTTTGGGGAGAAAGTATAAAGCTAACTGAAGCGTTAAATGCATATAATTTTGGTGGAATTGTAATTGATACCTATGCATTTGGAGAAGGACACATAAATGATACGTTTTGTGTTTGTGTAAGAAAAGAAAATAAAGAAATCAGTCGTTATATTTTGCAACGTATAAATTCAAATGTTTTTAAAGAACCTATAAAGCTTATGGAAAACATAGTTAATGTAACAAATTATCTTAAAAATATCATTATAAAAAATGGTGGAGATTATAAAAGAGAAACCTTAAATGTTGTAAAAACAAAGGATAATAAAGACTATTATATAGATTCAGATGGACAGACTTGGAGAGTATTTTATTTCATCGATGATATATTCTGTCTTCAATCAGTTGAAAAATCAGAGCATTTTTATGAAAGTGCAAAAAGCTTTGGAAAGTTTATGAAACAGCTTAGTGATTTCCCAGTTGAAACACTTCATGAAACTATACCAAGATTTCATGATACACCTAATCGTTTAGAAAATCTAAAAGTAGCTATAGAAGATAATAAGTTTGGACGTGTAAAGCTTGTAAAAAATGAGATAGAGTTTGCACTTTCAAGAGAAAAAGACTGTAACTATCTCATGGATAAGCTAGCAAAGGGTGAACTGCCTTTACGTGTTACTCATAATGACACTAAGCTTAATAATATTTTAATAGATAAATGTACTGAAAAAGGAATATGTGTTGTTGATTTAGATACTATTATGCCAGGTCTTTGTGCAAATGATTTTGGAGACTCAATACGATTTGGTGCAACTACTGCTGCCGAGGATGAGCCTGATACAACTAAAATGCATTTTGATATAGATCTGTTTGAAATATACACAAAAGGGTATCTAGAAGAAACAGGTAATATCTTAACTAATGAAGAAAAATTATCCTTAGTTTGGGGTTCTAAGCTAATGACATTAGAATGTGGTATCAGGTTTTTGACAGACTATTTGAATGGTGATACTTATTTTAAAACAAGTCATAAAAATCATAATTTAGACAGAACTAGAACTCAGTTCAAGCTCGTATATGAAATGGAACAGAATTTTAATAAAATGTTAGATATAGTAATGAAATATTGATGCTGAAAACAGCGTAATGGAGGTAATTATGAAATTTAAAATTAGCAGTACATGTCCGCAAAATGTCGATACTTTAGTTTGTTTTGTAAGGCCAGATTATGAGCCTAGATTTAACTCTGATTTACTACAAACTGCATTTAATAAGGCGTTCGGGGAGGATGATAACAAATTTGAAGCTGGAATTTATAAAACACTTAGAATGAAACTTAATGGAAGATTTGTTAACTTAGTATTAGCTTTTTTTGATTGCTCAATGGAAAATGCTTTTGATGGTTTTAGAAAAACAATTTTAAAGATTGGAGCAAAATTAAATGAGTTAAAATCTAAGGTTGTATATTTTGATAATCCAACTAATCTTGTTTTTACTGATAGTAAGGAAGAAATAATTAAACAAATATCAAGTACTTTACCACTTTGTGATTATACTTTTGATATTTATAAGCAAAAGAAAAATGACCTTACAGATAAGGAAATAATTATTTTTGGAGAAGATAAGTATATAGATTCTCTTAATGAAGGTTTTAACATTGCAGATGGTATTTGCATAGCACGTGATTTAGTTAATGAGCCTGCAAATGTATTAACTCCGGAAGAGCTTGCTAACCGAACTGTTAATCTTGGTAAAAAATATGGCTTTGATGTAACAATTTATTCAAAAGATGAATGTGAAGAATTTGGAATGTATGCATTTTTAGATGTTGCTAAAGCAAGTGTTAACGAACCAAAACTAATTGTAATGAAATACAATGGTGGAGGAAACGAAACTGCGAAGGGTGTTATAGGCAAAGGTCTTTGCTATGATTCAGGTGGACTGTTCCTAAAACCAGGTGATGGAATGAAAACTATGAAGGGTGACATGGCAGGAGCTGCAGCAGTAATAGGAGCTATGTGTTCAATAGCTGCTAATAAAGTAAAGAAAAATGTTGTAACAATAGTGGCAGCTTGTGAAAACCTAGTTGACGGCAATGGTTATAGAAATGGTGATATATTAAAATCTATGTCAGGCAAAACTATTTTTATAGCAAGTACAGATGCTGAGGGTAGACTTACATTAGCAGATGCAATGACTTATATGATAAGAAAAGAGAATGTTGATAGTATAATTGAGCTTTCAACCTTGACTGGTTCTTGTGCAACATTCTTTGGCAAAATATGTGCCGGTGTTTTAACAACTGATGATGAATTGTACAATAAAATAGCTAGCCATACAGTTATTTCCGGAGAAAAATATTGGAGATTACCTACATATGCTGAATATCGAGAAAATATTAAATCGGATATAGCGGATTTGTATAATAGTACAACAGCAGGAGCTGGAGGAATAGCTGCAGGGATGTTCTTAGATGAATTTAAAGAAGATAAACCATTTATGCATATTGATATAGCAGGAACAACATTTGCTAGTTCAAAATCTGATGGACAAATAGAAGGTGGAACAGGCTATGGAGTTAAAACAGTATATTACTATATAAAACAATCATAGTTTAATTAAAAGGGCTATCGCAAAACTAGAAATAAAATTTAGTAGAGCAATAGCTCTTCTTTTTTTATCTAATAGGAAAGTTCTCGATATTCTAAAGAAAAGAAAAAAGCACAAAAAGGCCTTAGTATACAAAACTAAGAGAAATCCTCTTAAAGATGACATTTACTGTGACTTAAGGGCATATAAAAGGAACTTAGAGAAAAATAGTTTGCTTATAAAAGCTCCATTGAAAAAAACATCTATGAAAAAGGCTGCTGTGAAAAAATAATAGTAAAATAAAATAGATTTATAATAAATAAGTATCTATTTTTTCTTAATTATTATATTGACCAAGACAATTTTATATAGTATAATCAAAACATATTGACTAAGACAATAAATTTACTTGGTTTGGTGGTGATTGATTGATAGGTTTGGAGTATATTTTGGGGCTTTATGGTATGCAACATATTGATTTGGCGGAACATTTGGGAATTAAGAAACAGAATATAAATTTATGGTTGAAGGGTAAACAGGGGATTCCTAAAAAGTATCTTCCTATATTGGAAGAACTGTTTCAGGTGAAGGCTGAACACTTTTCAAAAGAACTTGATGAGATAGAAAGATTAGAGATTCAAAAGGAAAAGCTAAAGAAGGATTTACAACCTATCATAAGAAATCACAAGTATGTGTTAAATGAGGGTGCTGAAAAATTAGATTTAGTGCCTGTTTATGATAAAGAAGAAATTAATACTATTGAAAGAAGTATTGAGAAGGCAAGTATTGTTAAAAGGTTTAGGGAATCCTTGGATGTTATAGATAAACATCCATTTATTGATAGTTATAGGATTATAGTTGAGCTTATGGAACAAGTAGGAACAGAAATAATATTACATAAAACGTTACAGGGATTAGCTCATTATTTAAATGTACTTCCTTCAGATATATCGACTGGCGATGAACAAAAGGAATTTGAAACTGCACTTTTTGAAGTGTTAGATGATCATAATTATTAGAGGAGAAAATTAACATGGCAGAAGTAACAGGTAATATTGGATTTGAAGAAACACTATGGAAGGCTGCGGATAAGCTAAGAGGTAGCATGGATGCAAGCGAATATAAGCATGTAGTTTTGGGGCTTATATTTCTAAAATATATCTCGGATAAGTTTGAAACTAGATATGAGGAGTTAGTAGCTGAGGGTGAAGGCTTTGAAGAGGAACTTGATGAATACCTTGGTAAAAACATATTTTGGGTACCTAAAGAATCAAGATGGGATTATATTAGAGATAATGCGAAAGATGATAAAATTGGACAAATCATAGATGATGCTATGATATTGATTGAAAAAGAAAATGATGTCTTGAAAAATGTTCTTGAAAAGCGTTATGCAAGACCAGAGATAGATAAAAGAAGACTTGGAGAGCTTGTAGATTTAATATCAACCATAAAGCTACACACAAAAGAAGAAAAAGATTTACTAGGTAGAGTATATGAATACTTTCTAAGTAAATTTGCAGATGCAGAGGGTAAAGGTGGCGGAGAATTCTACACACCGACTAGCGTAGTTAAAACATTAGTTAATATGATTGAACCATTTAAAGGACGTATATATGACCCTTGCTGTGGCTCTGGTGGTATGTTTGTTCAGAGTGAAAAATTCTTAGAGGAGCATCAAGGTAGATTAACAGACTTGGCAATATACGGTCAAGAGTTAAACGCTACTACATGGAAACTTTGTAGGATGAACCTTGCAATTAGAGGATTAGATGGCAATATAGGACCTGAGCATGCCGATACATTTCACAATGACCATCACAAAAATGTAAAAGCAGACTATATACTTGCAAATCCACCATTTAATATAAGTGATTGGGGCGGAGAGCAGTTAAAGGATGATGTGAGATGGGCTTATGGCATACCACCAGTCGGTAATGCAAACTACGCATGGCTTCAGCATATGATTTATCACTTATCACCAAACGGAGTTGCAGGAGTCGTTCTGGCTAATGGAGCACTTAGCTCTAATACTTCAAACGAAGGTGAAATAAGAAAGAATCTGCTTGAAGCAGACTTAGTGGATTGTATAGTAGCAATGCCTGATAAGCTATTTTATTCAACAGGTATCCCTGTATCTTTGTGGATTCTGAATAGAAATAAAAAAGGCAATAGAAAACATAGAAATAGAGAAAATGAAATACTGTTTATAGATGCAAGACAGCTTGGACAAATGGTTGACAGAAGACATAGAGAACTAAATAATGAAGATATCAAAAAAATATCAGATACATACCACAATTGGAGAAATGTTGGTGGTAGTTATGAGGATATAAAGGGCTTTTGTAGCTCAGCAAAGCTTGAAGAAGTAAGACAACATGAATATGTACTAACGCCAGGAAGATATGTTGGCATAGAAGACGTAGAGGATGACGGAATACCATTTGAAGAAAAGATGGAAGAGATGACAAGTGAACTAGCTAATTTATTTGCAAAATCCCATGAATTAGAAGAAGAGATAAGGAAGAATTTGAGGGGGATTGGGTATGAGTTGTAGTGAGTGGAAAACTGTTAGATTAGGTGATATAGTTAATTTCAGAAGAGGTCATGACTTACCTAAAACAAAAATGGAGGACGGACGGTATCCTGTTGTGGGTTCTAATGGGTTAATCGGTTATCATAAAGAATACACTACTGAATCACCTTGTATAACTATTGGAAGAAGTGGAAACATTGGAAATCCACATATATGTAATGAAAAATGTTGGGCACATAATACAACTTTATATATAGATGAATTTAAAGGTAATCATCCAAAATATATTTATTATTTGCTTAAAACTTTAGACTTAGCTAATTATGGTGGAGGGAGCGCAGTGCCCACACTAAATAGAAATCATATTCATCCAATAGAATTATATTATCCAATAGATTTTAAAGAACAAAGATCCATTGCTAATATCCTTTCATCTTTAGACGAAAAAATTGAAGTCAATAATCAAATTAATAAAACTCTTGAAGCTATGGCACAAGAATTATTTAAGCATTGGTTTGTAGATTTCGAATTTCCAAATGAAAATGGACAACCATACAAATCAAGTGGTGGTGAAATGGTAGAAAGTGAACTTGGCATGGTACCAAATGGGTGGGAAGTATTTGAATTAAGTGAATTGATTAAAGTAATAGACAATAGAGGAAAAACACCACCTCAGGAATATTGTAAAACATCATATCCTATTATTGATGTTAAGGCATTATCAGGCGATAGTAGGATTATTGATTATGATAATTGTATGAAATATGTAAGTGAAGAAACATATATGTCGTGGTTTCGAAGTGGTCATCCAATTGAAGGAGATATTTTACTTTCTACTGTAGGTAGTTTAGCTGAAATGAAAATATTCTATGGTAATATAGGTTGTATTGCTCAAAATGTTGTTGCATTGAGATGTTTGGATATCTCTAATCTATATCTTTATCAATACTTAAAATATATAAAGAATGATATAGTTTCATATAATATTGGGTCGGTACAACCAAGTATAAAAATTACCCATATAATAAAGCATAAAATATTAAAACCTAAAAGAGAAGTTGCAGAAAAATTTAAAACATTAGCAGAGGATATAACAAATCTTATATATAATAATAATTTACAAATAAAAAATATTAAAAATACGCGCGACGCCCTTCTCCCAAAACTAATGTCAGGAGAAATTAGAGTACCTATAGACGAAGAAAATTAAATATCACAATTTTATTAAACACTAGATATACAAGCTATAAAACAACGCAGAATGATAGGAGGAACAACATGAGTTTATTAGAAACTTTTACGGAAGACTTACTTGAAGAAGCTGCAATTGAGATTTTGACTGAATCAGGATACGAACATAAATTTGGACCTGACATTGCTTTTGATGGGACAGCTCCTGAACGCAAGGATTATAAAGGAGTTATCTTAGAAAATAGAGTAATGGATGCTCTAATTAGAATAAATAAAGGTATACCAAGAGACGCTCTTGATGATGCATTTAGACAGATTATAACCTTTAACAGTCCATCGCTTGTGGAGAATAATCACTATTTTCACAAGCTATTAACTGAAGGGATAGAAGTGTCATTTAAGGAAAATAACTTGATAAGAACTAAAAAAGTTTACTTAATTGACTTTGAGCATAAGGATAGAAATGATTTTCTAGTTATAAATCAATTTGCCATAATAGGTCATGAAAAGAGAAGACCAGATCTTATTATTTTTATTAACGGTATACCTATAGTTGTTGTTGAATTGAAATCTGCATCTGATGAAAATGTAGGCATTGAAAGTGCTTATAATCAAATTCAGACCTACAAAAGAGATATTGATAGTTTATTTTATTACAATGTATTTTGTATAATTTCTGATGGTATCAATGCTAAGGCTGGAAGCATTACTTCTGACTTGGAGAGGTTTATGAACTGGAGAAGTGAGGATGGTGTAGATGTTGCACCCCTTACTATACCACAATATGAAACATTGTTTAAAGGTATGCTATCAAAGGAAAGATTGCTTGATATTATATCTAATTTTATTGTTTTTCAAGAGTCAAAGGCAAGTGATTATGATAGTAAGGGTAAAAAGCTAGGTGATAAAAAATCACTTATAAAAATTCTTGCTGCATATCATCAATACTTTGCAGTAAAAAAAGCTGTTGAAAAAACGAAGCTTGCAACGAATGAAAAAGGAGATAGAAAAATAGGTGTTATTTGGCACACTCAAGGATCGGGAAAAAGTTTTTCTATGGTATTTTATACTGCAAGGCTTGTAAAGGAGCTAAATAATCCTACCATTGTAGTTATAACAGATAGAAACGACTTGGATGAGCAGCTTTATACTACTTTTGCAAAATCTCAAGAAATCCTTAGACAAGAGCCTAAACAAGCTCATGTTAGAAAGCTAACTGATGAACAAAAGAAAGCTCAGGCAAAGGATAATTCAAAAGAATTAAACGGATTGTATGACTTATTAAATGAAAGACAATCTGGAGGAATTATATTTACAACTATTCAAAAGTTCAAACCAGAAGATGGAGAGATGCCTGTTTTAACAGATAGAAGAAATGTAATTATCATTGCTGATGAAGCTCACAGAAGTCAATATGGATTAGATGCAAAGGCAGATATTAAAACTGGTGATGTGAAGTTTGGATATGCAAAGTATATGAGAGATGCGTTGCCCAATGCTTCATATATTGGATTTACAGGTACTCCTATAGAATTTGATGATAAATCAACTCCGGCAGTATTTGGTGATTATATAGATATTTATGATATGACAAGAGCAGTTGAGGATAAGGCTACAGTAAAGATTTATTATGAAAACAGAATTATTAAGCTTGAGGCGGATGATAAAGCTTTAGAAGAATTAGATGAGGAATTTGAAGAAATAACTGAAGGTCAAGAGGAAAACGAAAGAGAAAAGAATAAGGCAAAGTGGTCAAGAATTGAAGCAATTGTAGGTTCTCCTAATCGTATCAAGAAATTAGCTGAAGACATTGTAAATCACTACGAAGTAAAGGCTGAGGTTATGGATGGAAAAGCTATGATTGTATGTATGAGTAGAAAGATATGCGTTGATTTATATGATGCTATAACTACCTTAAGACCAGACTGGCACAGTGATGATTTAGATAAAGGAAAGATAAAAATTGTTATGACTGGAAGCGCTGCTGATGAAGAAAGACTTCAAAAGCATGTAGGTGGTAAACAAAGACGAGATACTCTAGCTAATCGTATGAAGGATAATAACGATGAGCTTAAAATTGTTATTGTTAGAGATATGTGGCTCACAGGATTTGATGTGCCTTCAATGCATACTATGTATATAGACAAGCCAATGAAGGGTCATAATTTGATGCAGGCTATTGCTCGTGTTAACAGAGTATTTAAAGATAAAGAGGGTGGAGTTGTTGTTGATTATATAGGTATTTTAGAAAGTCTTAAAAAGGCTCTTAAAGAATATACAGACAGTGATAAAGGCAATACAGGCATAGATACTTCAGCTGCTATTGCAATAATGATTGAAAAATTAGAAGTTTTAAGAGGAATATTCCATGAGCTAGATTATTCTGACTATATGGGTCAATCTCAGGTTAAAAGAATTAGGGCTATTACTTTAGGTATGGATTTTGTTTTATCAATGGATGAAAAAGAGCAAAAGGACTTTAAACAATTTGCGACAGAGCTTGGAAAGGCACATGGATTATGTGCTGCATCTGAAGAAGCCAAGGAAATTGCACTTGAAGTAAGCTATTTTAAGTCTGTTAAAGCAAGTTTAGTAAAACTTGAAACAAAAGGCAAAAGGGTATTGTCTAAAGCTGAAATTGAACAAAGAGTTAATCAAATGCTTGAACGTTCAATTATTTCAGAAGAAGTAATTGATGTATTTGAAGCTATGGGATTAAAACGTCCAGATATTTCAATACTTGATGAAGAATTTTTAGAGGAAGTAAGGGCATTGAAGACTAAAAATTTAGCTCTTGAGATGCTAAAAAAATTGCTTGAAGGTGAAATAAAAGTTATGGAAAAAAGCAATTTGGTTAAATCTGAGCTTTTCTCTGATAAACTAAAAAAAGCACTTAATAAGTATAAAAATCAAGCAATTACCAATGCAGAGGTTATAGAAGAGCTTATAAGAATGGCTAAGGAAATAAAAAAAATGCATGAGTATGAAGCGAGTCTTGGTCTTAATAAAGATGAGATAGCGTTTTATTACGCATTATCTAAAGATGATATAGCTCGTGAATTCTATGATGATGAAACACTTAAAAAGATTGCTCAGGAGCTAACAGATGCTATAAGACGTAATGTTACTATAGATTTTAATGTAAGAATTCAAGCACAAGCTGCAATGAGAAGTATTATTAGAAGATTACTTAAAAAGTATGATTATCCACCAAAACAAGCAAAACAAGCTTTAGAGATAGTTATGAAGCAAGTACAGCTCATGTGTAGCAATGAAGCTTCAGAATATGAAGATGCTCAAACATATGATGAAATGTTAGATATGCCTTTGGCAGCTGAAGAGAGTGGATGTTATAGTTAATAAAAATTAATCAAATAAAATTGTACTAAAAAAGAGTGTTGCAAAACTACAATAAAAAGTAGGTTTGCAACACTTATTTTTTATGGATTTATTTAAAAAAATGATTAATTACCTTAGCTATAGCTACTCGACTGTGTTATTAATTTGAATCAGCACATATGCTAAAGTTTGAAAGATATTCTAATTCGCTATATTTTCCAACTTCTATGATTTTTCCATTTTCTATGACTATTACAGCATCATAATTGTTTAAGTGTTCATCGATATCATGTGTTATTACAATGCACATTTTATCATTTAGAGATAACAGAAATTGTTCAAATTCGCTGCTGGCAATTGTATCAAGTGCAGAGGTAGGTTCATCAGCTAAAATAATACTTGCATTTCTTAACAAAACTCTAGCTAGAGCTATTTTTTGTTTTTCTCCACCAGAAAGTGTAAGAGAATGATTGTTTTTTGATGTATATTTGTCTTTAATACTGTTAATGCCTAAAATATTTATTATGTTGTCATAACAATTTTGATCTAGTTCGTTAAATATATTGATGTTGTCATTTAAGCTTTTATCAAACATAAAAACTTCTTGACTCATATATGCTATTTGCGAATATAAAGATTGTCTAGATATTTCTTTTTGCTCATAATTATCAAATTTAATACTTCCAGTATAATTTTTTAGGTGTCCTGCTAACAATTGGATAAGTGTACTTTTTCCACTTCCATTTTGCCCAATAATAGCATATTTCTTGCCATGCTCTAATAAAAGAGAGACGCCATTAATTGTTGATTCATTATTTTTGTCATATTTGTAGGAAACATCTGATAATGTTATATTATAATTTTTGTTAGGTATATGTAAATTTGTATCAGTATTTTTGTAGTTAATAATTTCAAAGCATCTATTAACCACAGATTTTGCTGAGTTCATCATTTGTACATGCTGAGGTAAAAAGATACATGAATTAATTATGTTTGATAGAATTTGGTTTAGTGCGATAAGCCCGCTTAATGTTATACTACCTTTTAAAACTAAATTTCCACCAAAATAATATATACAGAAAATTAAAATTATTGCAAAAATAGAAAGAGTAGAATTAGCTATACTAATAAACCTGGAGAACATTTCCTTACTTTTTTCTAAATCTTCAATTACATTGTTTCTTTCTTCTTCTGCAAAGCTAGAAATATTAAATGATTTAATTGTCTTAAAGCCTCTTAACTGTTCATCAGCTATACCAGTATATTTAACATTATTATTTATAATATCTTCATTTAGCTTTTGTATCTTTTTGTCAAATATTTTAGGAAAGTAAATACAAATTAACATTGTAATAGGAAAAGCAAGTAAAAACCAAGGACTAATATATATAACTCCTATGCAGGAACATATTATCATCGTTATAGAGTCTAGTAAAGAAATTAAAGAGCCAAAAAATCTATTTTCAATAATGCTTAAATCATTTAATAAAATAGAAGTATATTCTTTTATGCTTTTTTTACTAAATTCTTCAATATTATATTGGAAAATAGAATTAAATGTTTTTTCCTTTAGACAGATCATATTTTTTCTTATAAATCTTTTGTCCAAATATATATTGATAAAGTATAAAATATTTTGGACAATAATTGTAGTTATCATAAAAAGTATTGATTTTAAAAATATAGCTTTGTTATTTTCAGATAACGAAGAAATTACACTCATAAGTGAAAATGCATATAAAATTTTTATTATATTCGTAAATAATTTAGCTATACATATTATTACTACTTCGTATTTGCTTTGTATAATTTTTATCATTTTGTCCCCCAGTAAATAATTTATTATAATATAGTATTGTATTAACTTTATTATAAAAAAGTTATAACTAATCCATACAATTATGTATGGATTAGTTATATTATGAATTATTAAGCTATGCATATATGTATAATTACTAAACTTCTTTTTGTTCCGGTACTTTTTTACCAACTAATAAATCAGCTACTATATAGCATTCATAAGTATCATCAGCTTGTGCTAACATTGTATACATTCTAACACCTCCTTCTATTTTATTTTTATCATTTAATTATTAGTAAATGATAACAAGTTTTTTAAATTTATTTTATATGCATTGCATAATAAATCTTTATTTTTTATTGTGTTGAAGTATGCATAACTTCTAAATCTACAACCCCCGCCACATAAATATCTGAACTCACAATTACTACACTCATCAAATTGATTTACATTAAGTTCATTAAATATGTTATTTTTATTGTTTATAATCTGTAAAATATTATCATTAAGCGCATTTCCCATTATAAATTCATTTTCCGTAAACATATGACATGGTAATATATCACCTTTAGCTGAAATACTTATTAGGGTTTTGCCTGCACCACAACAGCTTGTACAGTGCAGCTGACTTTTTAAAGATGAATCAGTTATTTTATAGTTGCATATTACAAAAGATAAGTCATCATAATCTTTGTCTTCAAAATATATATCTTTCAAATCTTCAGCTAGAGAGCTTTTTACAGTAAGTAAACTAAAATTATAATTTACATTTTTTAATCTTGCGTATTCACGCATATTTTCTATATCCGCTATGTTTTTTTTATGTAAAGTAAATATTAACGATACATTTATATGTTGCTTTAGGTTATCAATTGTATTTTCCACCTTTTCAAAAACTAAAGGTCCCCTAATTAAACTATTTTCTTTTTTGCAGCTATCTAATGAAAATGTTAAATCATCAAGATATTTACTAGCTTTGATATATATATCTGTGTCAAACATTCCGTTTGTTATACACGATATATTTTTTATTCCTATATTACATTTTGCATACTCTAAAATATTTATAATATCTTCTCGAATAAATGGTTCTCCACCAGAGATAATTAAGTTTTTTAATCCTGCTTCTTTTAGTTTCTTGAGAATTAATTGAATTTCTTCAAATGTCATTTCTTGTTTTTTGTTTCTATCATCTATATAGGAATAACATCCTTTGCATTGCAAGTTACATTTATCTGTTATATGTAAATATGCTGAATTAATAGTTTTAGCTTCTTCTTCATCAAAAAATCCATTAAGGAATAGAGATTCAAGCATGGCTTTTTTTAATTCAGTAGATTCGCTACTATCTAAACTACATCCATTTTCTAAAATCTGTGCAAATTTTTGACCATCGCTATTTAAACTCATTAAAGCTCCATTTTTTGTATTACCTAAGTATGTTTTATTTTCACAATTAAATATAACTGAGTTTTTATTTAGCTTATAAAAGCTCTCACAATATTCCATAAAATTTTTCCCCCATATAACCTATAAGTTTGATAAGCATGTTTTAATAATATAATTAGATTTTTATATATGCAACTAAAATAATAATCTAAAATGTGATAAAATACTTGAAATTTAAACATAGTTTTACATTTATATAGACAAATAGACAAGTTTTTAAGATAAAAAAAGAAACTATAACTTTTTTAGTTTTTATCATCTCATAATTTTTAATTTTATTTATAAAATATTTTTATATTTGTTTTTAAACTTTTTGGATAGTATAATATATATATATTACATAAATTCCAAATTTTATAGGTGAGATAAAAAACTATGGCTGATATTAAATTAAATCATGAAGGAACTAATACGCTTTTTACAGAACGTTTAATTTTAAGAAAATTTATGATAAGTGATTCATATGATATGTTTAATAATTGGGCTTCTGACGAAGAGGTTGCTAAATATACACTTTGGAGAATAAATGAATCTATTAATGAAACTAAGGAATTCTTAAAAGATTGGTGTATGAGGTATGATAGCAATCAATATTATCATTGGGCTATTGTTTATGAGGAAAACAAACAAGTCATCGGTTCTATATCTGTTTCATCAATTAATAATTATTTAAAATCATGTAATGTTGGGTATACTTTGGGTAAAAGCTATTGGAATATGGGTATAGCTACAGAAGCCTTAAAATGTGTCATAAATTTTATGATTAATAATATAGGAATGGAAAGAATTTATGCATATCATGATATAAATAATGTTGCTTCTGGAAGAGTTATGCAAAAATGCGGAATGGAATTTATAAAAAGAAAAACTAAATTATTTTTAAACAGCAATAAGCATTTTATTGAGTGTGATTATTATTGCTTTAAAAAATAGTTGATTTTCATTATGAATGTGATATAATATAATGGTTATTTATAAATAATATTATATAATAATATTATTTGATAAAACTATTTAATATTGTTATATTTATAATATTATCAGTTAAAATGGAAAAGCAACAAATTTAACTATTATACATAGTATAAGAATATATGGAGGATAAAATGAGCGCAAATATTATAAAAAAGGAAAAGAATATCGTATCGATTGAATTTACAGTGTCAAGAGAAGCATTTGATAAAGCTATTGATAAAGCATACTTAAAATTAAGAAACAGCATAACTATTCAAGGTTTTAGAAAAGGTAAGGCACCAAAACACATGATTGAAAAAAAATATGGCAAAAATGTGTTTTATGATGATGCTATAGATATAGTTTTATATGACACATATCCAGAGATAATAAAGGAATTAGATTTAGATCCAATTAATAGACCTCAAATTGATGTTAAAGAAATTGAAGATGATAAAGATTTAGTATTTACAGCTGATATAGAGGTTATGCCTGAAGTTGAATTAGGACAGTATAAAGGTATAGAAATTGAAAAAGTTGAGTATAATGTAACTGATGAAGATGTAGATAATGAAATTAGAAAAATTCAAGATCAAAATTCAAGAATTATTGAAGTTAATGACAGAGCTGTTAAAGATGGTGATACTTTAACTATTGACTACGCTGGATTTACTGGAGATGTTCAGTTTGAAGGTGGTACAGCACAAAATCAAACATTAGTTATAGGTTCAAAAACTTTTATACCAGGATTTGAAGATCAACTTATAGGAAAAAATATAGGTGAAGAAGTTGAAGTTAATGTAACTTTCCCAGAAGAGTATCATTCAGAAGATTTAAAAGGAAAGGATGCTACTTTCAAGGTTACTATTCATGAAATAAAAGAAAAAGAAATGCCAGTTCTTGATGATGAATTTGCTAAAGATGTAAGTGAATTTGATACATTAGAAGAATTAAAAGCTGATACTAGAAAAAATTTAGAAGAAAAAGCTAAAGAAAAAGAAAAAGTAGAAAATAATAATAAAGTAATTGAAAAAATTGTAAATGATTCTAATGTTGAAGTTCCAGAAGTTTTAGTAGATAGAGAAATAGATTATCAAGCTAAAAACTATGAACAACAATTCCGTATGCAAGGTTTTGCAGGAAAAGAAATTGAAGATTTAATTAACAACTTAGTAAAGCAATATAAAGAAAATTATAAAGAGCAAGCTGTGTTTAATGTTAAAACTGACATGGTTATGAATGCTATAATAGAAAAAGAAAATATAACTGTAACTGATGAAGAATTAATAGAAGAATTAAAGAAATTAGCAGAAGCTTATAAAATAGAAGAAGACAAATTTGAAGGCTTTAAAGAAAATATGTTAAGTTCAAGCAAACAATATATAGAAGAAAGCATTCAAAAAAGAAAAGTTGTAGATTTAATTGTTGAAGAAACAAAATTTATCTAAGAATGCTTAATAAAAAATAAGTAAAGGAGTATTGTAATATGGCTTTAGTACCTTATGTAGTCGAACAAACAGGAAAAGGAGAAAGATCATACGATATTTTCTCTAGATTATTAAAAGATAGAATTATCATCTTAGGAGATGAGATAAATGATGTTACTGCAGGTTTGGTAGTTGCACAGCTTATATTTTTAGAAGCCGAGGATCCTGATAAGGATATACAACTATACATAAATAGTCCAGGTGGCTCAATAACAGCTGGAATGGCTATTTATGATACTATGCAGTATGTTAAGCCAGATGTTTCAACAATTTGTATTGGAATGGCAGCAAGTATGGGTTCATTCTTATTATCTTCAGGTACAAAGGGTAAGAGATTTGCTTTACCTAACTCTGAAATAATGATTCATCAACCATTAGGTGGAATGCAAGGTCAAGCAACTGACATGAAAATACATGTTGATAGAATATTAAGAATTAAAGAAAATTTATATAAAATTATGAGTAATAATACTGGCCAACCATATGAAAAAATATCTAGAGACTGTGAAAGAGATAACTTCTTGTCAGCTGAAGAAGCAAAAGCATATGGCTTAATTGACGACATAATTGTTAAAAAATAATTAGGAGTGTTTGAATGAGCAAAAATATTGATAAGCAAGTAAAGTGCTCTTTTTGTGGTAAAACTCAGGAACAAGTCAGAAGACTTGTTGCTGGACCTAATGTTTATATTTGTGATGAATGTATTGAGTTATGTAATGAAATAGTTGAAGATGAAATGGAATACTTTAAGGAGCCTGAACTTATTGAGCTTTCTAAACCTATAGAAATGAAGGAAAAGTTAGATCAATATGTTATAAAGCAAGATAAAGCAAAGAAAGCTTTAGCTGTTTCTGTATATAATCATTATAAAAGAATAAATAAATTAGTCAGCGAAGAAGATGTAGAGCTTCAAAAGAGTAATATACTTTTACTTGGACCTACTGGAAGTGGAAAAACTTATTTAGCACAAACTTTAGCAAAGATGATAAATGTGCCTTTTGCAATAGCTGATGCTACTTCTTTAACCGAGGCTGGATATGTTGGTGAGGATGTTGAAAACATCTTATTAAAACTAATTCAAGCTGCTGATTATGATATTGAAAGAGCCGAAAAAGGTATAATTTATATTGATGAGATTGATAAAATAGCAAGAAAATCAGAAAACCCATCTATAACAAGAGATGTAAGCGGTGAAGGTGTACAGCAAGCACTTCTTAAGATCTTAGAGGGAACGGTTGCTAATGTACCTCCACAGGGAGGAAGAAAGCATCCACAGCAAGAGTTCATCCAAATTGACACATCTAATATATTATTTGTATTAGGTGGAGCTTTTGATGGTATAGATAAAATTATACAAAAAAGAATTGGTAAGAAAACAATGGGATTTGGATCAGATGTATCTCATAACAATATTAAGGATACTGAGACTTTATTATCACATATCCAACCTATTGACCTTTTAAAATATGGTTTGATACCAGAGTTTGTAGGAAGAATGCCAGTTATAGTTACATTAGATAAATTAGATAAAGATGCTTTAATTAAGATATTAACAGAACCTAAAAATGCTTTGATAAAGCAATATAAGCATTTATTTAAAATTGATAATGTAGAATTAGAAATTGAACAGGATGCCCTTGAATTGGTAGCCGAGAAGGCATTAGAAATAAATACTGGAGCGCGTGGACTAAGAGGAATTTTAGAAAACATTATGCTCGATGTAATGTATGAAATACCATCAAGAAAAGATGTAAAAAAATGTATAATTACTAAAGAAACTGTTCTTAAAAATAGTGAGCCTACTCTTGTATTAAATAAGGCATCACAAAAAAGTATTAATAAAGAAAATGCTTCATAAAACTGCCTGCCTTGATTAGGCAGTTTTTTATTAATAATATTATTTATAATATTGTTTAATAATATTATTTGAAACTATTATCATAGAGGTGAATCTATTGAAAAACTATAAAAAGGAAAATAAAAAACTCCCATTGATTCCCATTAGAGGTATTGGAATATTTCCTAATATGCTAATACATTTTGACGTTGGTCGTGAAAGATCTATAAATGCTTTAGAAGAAGCAATGCTTGAAGACTCAAATGTTTTTTTGACAGTTCAAAAGGAAGCAAATGTAGATAATCCAACAATTGAGGATTTTAATGAAGTTGGGGTAGTATGTAAAATAAAGCAAATGCTTAAAATGCCTGGTGAAAATATTAGAGTTTTAGCTGAAGGTATAAACAGAGCAAAAATATTAGAAATAATTCAGGAAGAACCATATTTTGAAGCAGATATAGATGAATATTCATATATAGATGAAACTGAAATAGATGAACAAAATGAAGCTACACGAAGATTTTGCTTGGAAACCTTTGAGCAATATGCATCTGTTCATAACAAAATTTCATTGGATGTCGCTCAATCAGTAAAAAATATTTCTAACCCTGACAAGCTAGCGGATACTTTGGCTTCTTATATATATCTTAAAGCAGATGAAAAACAAAAATTGTTAGAAATATTTGATCCATTTAAAAGATTATCTGAATTAATTAATCTGTTTGTTGAAGAGACGAATGTTATTCAAATAGAAGAAAAAATCAGTGAAAGAGTTAAAAAGCAAGTAAATGATTATCAAAGAGAATATTATTTAAAAGAGCAGCTTAAGGCTATACAAAAAGAACTTGGTGATGACGACGAAGATGACGAGGAAGGTTACAAAAAAAGAGCAGAAGATAAAAATTTACCTAAAGAGGTAAGAGAAAAGGTAATTAAAGAAATAAAAAAATTAAATAGAATATCTTCATCATCTCCTGATGCTGGTGTAATTAGAACATATCTTGATTTTGTTTTCGATTTGCCTTGGAATAAAAAAAGCAAGGACAATAAGGACATAAAATTAGCTCGTGATATATTAGAGAAGGATCATTTTGGATTAGAGGATGTTAAAGAAAGAATCCTTGAGCATTTAGCAGTTCGACAGTTGAATCCTAAGAAAAAAGGTTCTATATTATGTTTAGTTGGACCTCCAGGTGTTGGAAAAACATCTATAGCAAGCTCAATAGCTAGAGCAATGGACAGAAAATTTATTAGAATTTCATTGGGAGGAGTAAGAGACGAAGCCGAAATTAGAGGTCACAGAAGAACTTATGTTGGAGCTATACCTGGCAGAATAATTGATTCTATTTCAAAGGTAAAAGTAAATAATCCTGTATTTTTATTAGATGAAATTGATAAATTAGCTAGTGATTATAAAGGGGATCCTGCTTCAGCATTACTAGAGGCACTTGATCCAGAACAAAATACAACTTTTACAGACCATTATTTAGATTTACCATTTGATTTATCAAATGTAATGTTTATAACAACAGCTAATAGTACAAGCACTATACCTGGACCTCTTCTTGATAGAATGGAAGTTATAGAGGTATCAGGCTATACTGATGAAGAAAAATACAATATAGCAGAAAAATATTTATTAGGTAAACAAATTAAAGATAATGGCTTAACAGATGATGACATAAAAGTATCAAAAGGAGTAATAGAGGAAATAATACAACATTACACAAGAGAATCTGGTGTTAGAAGCTTAGAAAGAAACATAGGCAAAATTGTTAGAAAAACAGCGGTATTAATTGTTGAAAACAAGAAAAAACCTATAGTTGTTAATACAAAGAATTTAATAAACTTTCTAGGAGCTCCAAAATATTTATTTGATACAACTTATGATGAAAATCAAATAGGTATTGTTACTGGACTGGCGTGGACTTCTGTAGGTGGTGAAACATTATTTGTTGAAGTAAATATTATGAAGGGTGACGGCAAGCTTCAGTTAACAGGACAACTTGGTGATGTTATGAAAGAGTCTGCTATGGCAGGGTTAAGCTATATTAAAGCAAATGCTGACAAATATAATATAGATAGTAAAGTACTAAAAGAAAATGATATTCATGTACATGTACCAGAAGGTGCTATACCAAAGGATGGTCCGTCAGCAGGAATAACAATTACAACAGCAATTTTATCAGCTTTAACAAATAAATATATTTATAAAGATGTAGCTATGACTGGTGAAATCACAATTAGAGGAAGAGTTTTACCAATTGGTGGATTAAAAGAAAAATTACTGGCTGCTAAAAGAGCTGGTATAAGAAAAGTTATTTTACCAATTAAAAATAAACCTGATGTATTAAAAATTAATTCTAAAGTAATAAAAACTTTAGATATTGTGTATGCTAATACAATAGATGAAGTAATAGAAAATGCATTTGTTAAATAAGAATTTAGCTAGGCTAAATTCTTATTTACAATGAGAAGAGGTTATTATGATTATAAAAAAATCGGAATTGTTAATTACTGCAGCTAAAAAAGAACAATATCCTGAAACTGCTGTACCTGAAATAGCATTTGCTGGTAAATCTAATGTTGGCAAATCATCTATGATTAATGCGTTATTAAATAGAAAATCTTTGGCTCGTACCAGTTCTCAACCGGGAAAAACACAAACTATCAATTTTTACAACATAAATGATATTTTAAATTTCGTTGATTTACCTGGATATGGTTATGCAAAGGTGTCGAAAAGCGAAAAAGAAAAATGGGGTAAAATGATAGAGACATACCTTACTAGTAGGGAACAGCTAAAGGAAGTTATTTTACTTATTGACATTAGACATGAACCTAATGCTAATGATATACAAATGTATGAATGGATAAAGTCCTTTGGTTATACTGGTTTTGTTATAGCAACAAAAGCTGATAAAATTTCAAAGGGTCAAAGAGACAAATATATTAATGTCATTAAAAAAACATTGAATATTGAAGATAAAAATCTTATTATATCATTTTCAGCTTCTGAGAAGATTAATGTCGAAAAAGTTTGGGATTTGTTTGAAAATATAATAGAATTTAATGATAATGAATGATTAAGTTAATATTTATTGGGTATATAACACATGACTGAAAGGATGTGTTGTGAAGTGAGTCAAATTATCAAGAAGAATATCAAAAGTGATATAAGCATAATGAATGATATAGTTACTGATATTATATTAAGTATTGATAAGAAAATCGGGGAAGATAATTTATTTAATATTAAGCTAATATTAAGTGAGCTTATAGTAAACAGTATTATACATGGAAACAACAATGATAGAGAAAAAAATATTTTTATTTATCTATTTATTGATGATAAATGGGTAGAAATGAGTGTTAGTGATGAAGGTGAAGGATTTAAATATTCAAAAAATTTAGACCCTTGTACTTTTTGTGAATCTGGCAGAGGGCTTCTTATAGTTGAAGGTCTATCAGATCACTTTATTGTATGCAAAAATTTTATTACTAGTATAAAGTATATTTAGTTTATATAATTGAATAATTAATATGTTTTAAAAATAATTAAATATTGATATAATAGTACCGTTAGGTATTATTATAAAAATAGCTTGCTAGCAAGACTATGATATAATAAACACTATAAGTATAGTGTTTTATTTTTTGGAACTGAGGTTGAAAAATAATAAAAACCCATTTTAAAAATGAGTAGGAAAGTAGGCACTGAGTCAGGCACGGTGCATGGGCATAAGAATGAATAAAATTAAACTTTCAGTTAGAGAATTAATTGGCTATGTATATAAAAGTGGTGATATAGGCGGAGACTCTATAAGTGTTGAAAGAGCCTTAGAAGGAACAAGGATACATAAACTACTACAAAGTCAAATGGACGAAAATTATAAAAAAGAATACTATTTGAAGCATGAATTTAACTATATGAATATTGATTTTGTAGTTGAAGGTAGGGCAGACGGAATTATAATTGAAGAAAATGAAATTACAATAGATGAAATAAAGTCTACCTATAAAACATTAGATACTATTGATGAAAATTATAATTTTTCTCATATAGCTCAGGCTTTATGTTATGGTTATTTTTATTGTATTAATGAATCAATCAATTCAGCTATTGTACAGTTAAGATATTGTAATATTGAAACAGAGGAAACTAAAACTATAAGAAAAAATTATACTATTGATGAGTTAACTAAATTTTTTTACGAGTTAATTGATAAATATTTAGAATGGGCTGAACTCAGAATTGAACACTATGTATCTAAAAGAATAACTATTGATGAAATGGTATTTCCTTTTGAAAGCTATAGACAAGGTCAAAGAAATCTTTTGGTAGCAGTATATCAAACTATAAATAACAAAAAAAAGCTATTTGCACAGGCACCTACTGGTATTGGAAAAACAATATCTGTGCTTTTTCCGTCTATTAAGGCACTAAATAGCAACAATAACAGTAAAATATATTATTTGACAGCAAAATCATCTACTAAACAAATGGCTGAAGATACTATTTCAAAGCTACTAAATAGAGGGTTAAAACTTAGAACAACAATAATTACAGCTAAAGAAAAAATATGCTGTAATGATACTTTTAATTGTGATGCTGAGATATGTCCTTATGCAAGGGATTACTATTCGAGAATAAATGATGTTTTACTTACTGCAATGAAATCTGAGTATATGTTTAATAGAGATTATATTGAAAAGCTTGCTAAAAAATACACTGTGTGTCCATTTGAGCTCAGTTTAGAATTAGGGTATTCTTCTGATGTAGTTGTATGTGACTATAATTATTATTTTGATCCTAGAGTTGCCTTTCAAAGAGAGGATTTTATGGATAATACTAATGATATTCTTCTAATAGATGAGGCGCATAACTTAGAAGATAGAACTAGAAATATGTATTCATGTGAACTGATAAAAGAGAAATATTATGAGGTTTATAAGGAGATAAAGAGTGTATCTTTTTTAGATAAAGACATATCAAAATCTCTTAAGAATATTAATAGTGAGTTTGTTTCATTAAAAAAAGAATTTGCTGATAAGGAAGAAAGAAAGAATATATTGACTGAAGAACCTACTAAGCTGTTAAAATCACTAAGAGGTTTTGTGGCAAAAACAGAAAAATGGATGAATGATAAAAAAGGATATAATAACGAGAAGCTCGAAGAATTATATTTCGAAAGTATGTTTTTTATAAAATTATCAGAACTGTATGATGAGAATTTTTGCTACTACTTAGAGAAGGGTAAAACTTTCATGATCAAAATATTTTTAATTAATACTTCTGATATACTAAGCAGCCTATTAAAGAATGCTTATTCTTCAATATTTTTTTCTGCAACACTTACTCCTTTAAGATATTATAGGCAAATTCTTGGAGGCAATGCAGAAGAAGACAAATTATTGTTACTTGATTCACCTTTTAGTATTGATAATTTTAACTTAATTGTAAGCGGAAATCTATCAATGAAATACACACTAAGGGATA
Source organism: Firmicutes bacterium UBA2058 (assembly GCA_002332905.1). GTDB lineage: Bacteria > Bacillota > Clostridia > Tissierellales > Sedimentibacteraceae > UBA1535. The sequence continues at coordinate 31,560 of DDAM01000057.1, forward strand.
ATAATATATCTAAAATCTGTGAATATATACATACTACTATTAACAATAAATTAGGAAATTATATAGTCTTTTTTCCATCATACGCATATTTAAATAAGGTATGTGATATATATGAAACACTGTATGATGATAAAATTATAATAAATTCAGCTTCTTTACAAGAAAATGAACAGCTAGAAATATTAGAAAAGTTCTATTATAATAGAAATATAGTTTTATTTACAGTTGTAGGTGGTGTATTTTCTGAAGGAATTAATTTACCTTATGATATGTTAATAGGCTCTATTGTAATAGGTACTGGTATTCCGCAAATATCCTTTGAAAGAAATTTAATAAAAGATTTCTTTGATAAGAAATATAACTGTGGATATGATTTTGCATATAAATATCCGGGATTTAATAAGGTCTTACAATCTGTTGGCAGAGTTATTAGAACTGAAGAAGATAGAGGATTAGCATTGTTAATTGATTCTAGATTATTACAACAAAATTATCTAGAATTATTTCCTAATCATTGGAAAGATTATAAAGTAATATATAATGAAAACCAATTAAATAATTTTTTAAATAAATTTTGGCTTGAAGGAGGAGAAGTGTGAAAAAAGCGAAGAGAAAAACACTCTTCGCTCTATGGAAAAATCAAAAAAACGATTTTTCATCGCAATTTGTGATGCCACGAAGTGGCATAATAGGAGGAAGAATGATAAATATAGTTTCAGAAAAAAATGTATTAAACGGTAGTATAATTGATAAAAGCACTACCAATAAATTAATTGAAGAGGACAAAACAAGAATATATGAAGTTATTAGAGTAATTAATAATAAGCCTGTTTTTTTACTTGAGCATTATGAAAGACTGGTTAAAAGCATAAAATTATCTAATTTAGATGCTGATATAAATTATGATTCATTCAAAAACTGCATAAATTTATTAATAAGTGAAAATGATTTAAGTAATTGTAATATTAGAGTTTCTTTTGATTTAAAAGAGGAGCCTTTGCTATTTATGTATTTTGTAAAAAGCTTTTATCCTGATAAAAGTTACTATGAAACAGGAATACATACTATAACTATTATAAAAGAAAGAGAAAATCCTAATATTAAAAAAAATGCCAAGAGTTATAGAGACGAAATAGATTTATTATTAAAAGAGAATGAAGCATTTGAAGCAATATTAGTTAATTTTGATAAAACAATAAGTGAAGGTAGCAAATCAAATGTATTTTTTGTAAAAGGAAACAGCTTAATAACTGCAGAGGATGAGGATGTGCTATTAGGCGTAACAAGGAATAAGGTACTTGAAATAGCTGAAAATTTGAATATAAACATAATTAAAAGAAAAATACACTTAGAAGAAATTAATGACTTTGATGGTGCTTTTATTACAGGAACATCAAATAATGTTTTACCAATTAAAACAATAAATAATATATTACTTAAGTCTACTACTAACGAAGTTGTTATAAAATTAATGAAAGAATATGAAAAACTAATCTTAGAGTAATAGTGCGTGATATGCACGCATCGTACAAAAAACACAAAAACGACCTCGGGGTCGTTTTTGTGAAGCATTAATATGCATAAAAGGGGTATTGGGAATATATTTGGCTATCGGGGGGATAACCTGATATCATTATAACAAAATTCGACATTATATGCAATAGCTTTTTGAAAAAAATTTTTTGTAATTAATAAAAATTTAGGTTATAATAAAACTATACAAATAAATGTTCAAATATTATTATTAATATTGAACAATATTATTAAATTTTAACATTTGCGAGGAATAAATGAATATATATTTAGACAATTGTGCAACAACAAAAGTAAGAGATGAAGTATTAGATGAAATCATAAATACTTATAATAAGGATTATGGTAACCCATCTTCACTTCATAGAATGGGATTAGCCGTAGAGAAAAAAATTAACATTGCTCGAAAGAGTGTAGCTTCACTTATAAATGCTAGTGAAAAGAATATAATGTTTACTAGTGGTGGAACAGAATCTAATAATTTAGCTATAAATAGCCATATGTTAAAGATAAATAAAAGCTATAATATTGTTACTACAATTATAGAACATGCTTCGGTATATAATGTATTTAAGCAATATGAAAAAAAAGGCTATGATGTTAGATATCTTAATACAGATAGAAATGGATTTATTGATTTTAACAGTTTAGAACAATTAGTAAATGAAAAAACTGGACTTATATCAATAATATATGTCAATAATGAAATTGGTACAATTCAAAAACTAGACGAAATAATTAAATATGTAAGAAATAAAAATAATAAAATAAAAATTCATGTAGATGCCATTCAAGCTATTGGTAAAATACCAATAGATGTAAAAAAATTAAATATTGATACTATGTCATTTAGCAGTCATAAAATACATGGACCAAAAGGCGTTGGAGGGCTATATATTAGTTCTAAATCTAATTTTGAAGCATTAATGTATGGAGGAGGACAAGAAGAAAGTTTAAGACCGGGAACAGAAAATACACCTGGGATTATTGGATTTGGTAAAGCATGTGAGCTGATTAAAAATGATTTTAAAGAAGAGGTTAATAAGTTAAATATGCTTAAATCTGCTTATGCCAAGAAGTTAAGTGAAAGTATAGATGATATAATTATTAATAGCATGCTTGATAGTAATAGTGCACCACATGTACTTAGTGCATCGTTTAAAGATGTCAAAGCTGAGGTTTTAGTTCATTATTTAGAGAATTATGATATATACGTATCAACAGGTGCAGCATGTTCATCTAAGTCAGATAGTATAAGTAGAACTTTAGAAGCGATTGGATTAAATGAAAATTATATCAATGGTACTATTAGACTTAGCTTTGGATATTTTAATGATATAAATGATGTTGACTTTACTGTAGATAAAATAAAGGAAAGTGTTGAAGACATAAGAAAAATAACAAGAATAAGGTAGCTAGAGAAAGTGTGAAGAAAAAACATTCTTCACACTATGGAGGAATTTAATAAAATGTATAATTTAATAGCTGTAAGTATGGGTGAAGTTGCATTAAAGGGAAAAAATAGAGGATACTTTGAAAAAAAACTAATAGATAGAATAAAAAGAAACATTAAAGAATTTAATAACGTATCTATATTTAAGGATCAAGGAAAGGTTTTTATTGAACCAGAAAATAAAGAAGATTTGGATATGATTATCGAAAAAGTTAAAAAAGTTTTTGGAATAGTTTTATTGAGTCCTTGTATAAAGGTTGAAAAAAATGTTGATGTTATAGAGAAAAGTGTAATAGAACTATTTTCTCATTTAGTAAAGAATAATAATATCAAAACATTCAAGGTTCAAACAAATAGAACTGACAAAGAATTTGAAATTAAGTCACTTGATTTTAATAGACGATTAGGTGGAGTAATTCTAACTAATTTTACCGATGTTAAAGTAGATGTTCATAATCCTGATGTATATATTTATGTTGATATTAAGACAGATTGCTATATTTATTCGGAAAGAATCAAAACTGTAGGTGGACTTCCAATTGGTACTAACGGTAAAGGATTACTGCTGTTATCTGGTGGGATTGACAGTCCTGTAGCTGGGTATATGATGGCTAAAAGAGGTGTCGAACTAGAAGCCTTATACTTCCACACATATCCTTTTTCTAGTGAGAGAGCTAATGAAAAGGTTAAAAAATTAAGAGATTTATTAGAGGATTACTGCGGCAAAGTTAAGCTAAGAAGTATAAATATGCTAGAGATTCATAAAGCTATAAAAGCTAATTGTGAGGAACGTAATACAACTATTTTAGCAAGAAGATTTATGATGAGAATTGCTGAAAAAATATCAAAAGAAAATGGTATTCACATACTCATCACTGGTGAAAGTTTAGGTCAAGTTGCAAGTCAAACTATTGAATCAATGTGTGTTATTGAAAATGCAGTTGAGATTCCTATTGTAAAGCCATTAATAGGAATGGACAAAACTGAGATAGTAAAAATATCACAAGAAATAGGAACATTTGAAACATCAATTTTACCATATGAGGATTGTTGTCAAATATTCGCACCTAAACATCCTGTAACAAAACCTAAGCTTGAAAATATTTTAGAAGATGAAAAGAATTTAGATATTGAAAATTTAATAGATATAGTTATGCAAGCTGCTGAAATAAGTTAAAACTAATAATATTAAAAAAACTTATCACAAAACTTAACAGATGACATATATTACTGTAACAAATAAAAAGAGGTGATATGATGTCTGAAATAAAAAGTACTGGTTTTGGCGGATGTGGATGTGGCAATAATTGTGGATGCGGATGCGGCTGGGGAGGCGGCTGGGAGATACTTATTATACTTATAATCATTTTTTGTTTCTGTGGCGGAGGATTTGGTAATTTCTTCGGAGGATGCTGTAACAATTAATGAAAATCGAATTGCTGTCGCTGTGGGCAGCAATTTTATTTTTGGAGGTAAATACATTGGATAAAATAATAATATATACGGATGGTGCATGCTCTAACAATCAATCAGCAGTAAATTATGGTGGATATGGAGCAGTACTTATTTATAAAGATAATATAAAAGAAATATATGGCGGAGAAAAAAATACAACTAATAATATTATGGAGCTTACAGCTATAATTAAGGCATTAGAATCGTTAAAGCGCAGGGATATACCAGTTAATATATATTCTGATTCGGCTTATATAGTAAATTGTATTAATAATAAATGGTACATAAACTGGAGGAGAAATGGATGGATAACATCAAAGAAAACTCCTGTTGAAAATAGAGAGCTTTGGGAAAAACTTTTAAGCTTAATTGAACATATTGATAACTTTGAGATAATAAAAGTTAAAGGACATGCAGGTGATAAATACAACGAACTAGCAGATGAACTAGCTAGAAGAGGTGCTAATGAGGTTAAATAATAATTTAATTTAGTAAGCTTAGTAGATAAAAATAATTACTTCGATACTTTTACTGCGAATCTAAGTAGAACAAAGTATATAAGAGACGTTTCTGATTCCGTAATTCGGTTTCCCTTGATTTTTATAAAGGAAGGGAAAGCCTCATTAAGTCACATAAACGTCTCTTATATACTTCGCTATTCATAGCAACCGATAAGCAAAGAAAAATAAAGTGATTTTTCTTTGCTTATCTATGTTTTTGGCGGGTTTGAGTTGTGAGAGCCCACTAACACTGTTAAACGGAGAAGAGTGCGAATTTTCGCACCAAAAAGTTAATTTTTATTGTGACTTAACCATGCTACTCCAAAAATGTTAGTGTGCTAAATTCTTATTTATAAGTCACATATTGAATTGCAGTGAATAGAATAAATAATAAATTTATATTGAGGTGATTCAATGATTAATAGTGTTAATAAAACTAATAAAAAGTGCCCTAGCAATACAGTACAATACGTTGTTAAATCTGGTGATACTTTATATAAAATAGCAACAAGAAATAAAACAAGTATTGAAGTATTATTAGAACTTAATCCTGAATTGAATACTAATCTTTTAATTCCAGGAATAGTAATGTGCATACCTGCAAATGTACCGGTACCGCCAACTACACCACCAGAGGGAAAACCAACTTGTCCTGGTAATGTTGCACCAATAATGCAACCAGATGGATTGCCAACTTGTCCTGGTAATGTTTTGCCAACGCCACCATCAGGAGCACCAGTGCCTCCATTAGCACCTTTTGAAGCAATGCCAATGCCACAAACAACGCCATCATCAGGAACAGTGTCACCAATAGCATCATCACCATGGTTAAAACCAATACCACCAATGATACCGCCATCAGGAACGCCAACA
>DDAM01000057.1:37417-60023 GCA_002332905.1 Firmicutes bacterium UBA2058
CATCACCAAGAACACCAGCACCACCAATAATGCCACCATCGGTAACACCAGTACCACCAATGATGCCACCATCAGGGACACAATTACAACCTCCAGGGGGAATGCCAATACCACAAACAATGCCACCTGCAGAACTAGAGTGCAATGGACAAATGAGATATACAGTAAAACATGGTGATACATTATATAATTTAGCTAAAAGGCATGATATTACATTATTTGAATTGTTAAGTGCAAATAGAAATGTAAATCCTTACAACCTACAAGTTGGTCAGGTAATTTGTATACCTGTATCAACAGCAAAATGTCCTTATGGTAAAATATATACAGTAGCAGTAGGTGATACTTTAGCAACAATTCTAGCTAGATTTAGAATTTCTTTAGCAAACTTGAAGGAGGTAAATGAAAACTTTGACCCTTATAATATAAAAGTCGGTACAAAATTATGCATTCCAGCATTTATGGCTTATGATACTTGCCCAACAGAAAGAACATATGTAATTCAAGCTGGTGATAATTTGACTAGAATATCTGAGGGTTTTATGATTACTACAAATGACTTATTGATATTTAATCCAAATATGAGACCAGAGGATTTTGGCGAAGTAGGAATGAAAATATGCTTGCCATTAGAAGGAGTACCATTTAGATAATAATTATATAGTAGGCATCAAGTCCATGCACAAATCTCTAGCTTTTCCTAAAGAAAAGCCGATTTTCTTGTGCAATAGGTGCATGTGCATAATAATGATAAAAAGCCAAAGAGAAAATGCTTTGCATTATAATATAATATTTAAATGCAAAGCATTTTTTCAATACTATTGATATTTTAATTTGGGGGTGGTTTTTTGTTTAATAGAGATGAGTTAATTTTAGTAGGTAGCAAAAATTATTGCATTAATATCGCAAAATTAGAATTTGATAAAGATAATTTTGTCATAAATAAAATGCATCATATAAACCCAAATAATAAAATTATGCTTCATAGTTGTTTATTAAATGAAAATATTCTATATATATTAGATTCATTTAACAACATGGTAATTAAATATAATATTGATAACAATGAATATTTAGAATGTTATACTGGAAAAGATCCTAGACATATTTGTAAATGCCTAGATTATTTATATATAACAAATTTTGAGTCTGATAGTATTTCAATAATTGATGCTGATACTTGTATATTAACTGGTACTGTAACTGTTGGAGTTAAGCCGCATGATATTTTAGCAAATGATAGCAATACAAAACTGTATATAGCTTGTTATGAAGAAAACGAAATACTGGAGTACGATATAAACAATAGTGAAAAAAAATATCTTAATATTGATGGTAAACCAATGCATTTAATTTTATTTAATAATTGTTTATTTGTTTTATCATATTTAGTAAACGACGTTATTTCAACTGAAATAAATATTATAAATTTAGAAACCTATGTAGTTGAAGAAACATATTTTATAAAAGAAATAACAACAAATTTTGTATATGATGAGGATACTAATAATTTATTTGTTTTAGCAATTGAAAGTGGAACAGTATATAGTGTAAACTTAACAAGCAAGCAAATAAAAAAACAGATACATCTTAATGGTTATTTAGAAGATATATCTGTTAGTGAGCAATATTTATATGTTGTTAATTCAAGTAGAAATTATATTTCAATTATTGATAAATTTAGTATTAAACAAATTGAAAATATATATTTAGATTTTACACCCCTTTATATTAAAACTCTTTAATCTAAATCCGAGGTAAGTGTTTTTAAAATACTGCTAAATATGTCCTCAGGATTAGAATTCCATTTTCTACAAATAGATTTAGCCATGTCTTCAGTAGGAACATTAATACTTAAATTAAATATAACTGAACGGTTTTCAAGGACTTGAAAAGAAACTACGTATTCATTATTACTTTTTTTGTAATAATGACCAAATAGTTCACTTTTTCTTTTTAAGTCTTTTTGCATTTTTTCAAATTTGCTATTGACATCCTTGGTAAAATACTCAGGTAACATATCTCCAAACATATTTAAAGCATTTATGCCTTCATCAGTTAAGAAATAATATTCGTGACCATTCTTTGAATGTATATCTAAAAACTTAGATTCATACAAATCACTTAATATTTGTTGAAGTAAAAAATAGTCCATAAAGCTATTTTCAAGCGCAAAGCTTGTCAATTCTATATTTGTAAGTGGTATTCCAAATTGATTAAATATATATAATAGTTTTAGCTTTGATAAAGCTAATTTACTTCCATGCTCTAACATTTTTCCTCCAAAAAATTTAACTTTAATATATTATAGCAAATAATGTAATTGATAAACAAGGAAAATTAATTTTCCTCCAAAAAATTATTTTCCCAAATAATTATTTGTCTATAAGAAAGAGATTATAGTTTAGATAATAGTTATGTAAAAATGTATAAGTTTATGGTAAGCTTATATTTGGAATTGATTATAGGACTAAACATTGTTAATTTATTTTAATATTGTTAATAATATTATTTTAATATTATTAATAATAATGGCACACAGATAACCATTTAGGATATCTTGTGTGCCACTTAATTTTATTTATAGTTTTGTATCATCAACATTATTTAACCAGTCTTTTATAGGTGGTATTATGCTTTCCATTATTCCTGGTTCAAATGGGTTTTTGATATTACCTATTTTTACAAGCTCTAAGAATGGTTTGCTTCCGCCTGCTTTACATAATCTTAGATAGTCTTCCCAAGCCGCTTTTCTATCTTCATTAAATTTAACCCAATATTGATATGCACAAACTTGAGCTAATGTGTAATCAATGTAATAGAAAGGTGTAGAAAATATATGTCCTTGCTTAAACCAAAATCCTCCTCTTTCAAGGAAATTATTACCGTCATAATTTATACTTGGTAGATATTTTTTCTCGATTTCTCTCCATTTAGCTTTTCTTTGCGCGGGTGTTGCAGTTGGATTTTCATATACGAAGTGTTGAAACTCATCAACTGATACTCCATATGGTATAAACAATAATCCACCTGATAAGTGGTCGAATTTATACTTTAATTCTAATTCTTCAAAGAATAAATTCATCCAAGGCCATGTTATAAATTCCATACTCATAGAGTGAATTTCACATGCTTCATAAGTAGGGAAGCCATATTCAGGTACTTCAAAATCTCTGCTTTCATAAACTTGGAAAGCATGGCCTGCTTCGTGAGTTAAAACATCAACATCACCTGAAGTGCCATTAAAGTTTGCAAATATAAATGGAGAACGATAATTAGGAATATATGTACAGTATCCACCTGATTGCTTGTTTTTCTTACTTTCTAAATCTAAAAGTTCATTATCTGCCATGAAAGTGAAAAATTCATTAGTTTCAGGTGAAAGCTCTTTGTACATAGTTCTAGCCTTATCTACCATCCAGTCTTTGCCTCCTTTTGGAGCAGCATTACCAGAATTAAAAGATAAAGGTAAGTCATAATGTTTAAAGTCATTTATACCTAATCTTTTTGCTTGTCTATTTCTTAAATCTTCAGCTACTGGAACAATATGCTTGTAAACTTGCTCTCTGTACCATGCTACCTCTTTAGGTCCATATTCAGAACGATTCATTCTAAGATAAGCTAATTCTACAAAGTTTTTGTAACCAAGTTTTTCAGCTATTTTGCTTCTAACCTTTACAAGCTTATCATAAATTTCATCAAATTCACTTTCATGTTCTTCAAAGAAAGTATAGTATTTTTCGTGAGCATCTTTTCTAACATCTCTATCTTTGTCTTGTTTATAAGGAGTCATTTGAGATAGATTTTTAATTTCTCCATTATATTCAATTTTTGCTGAAGCAACTAGCTTGTTATATTGACTAACCAATTTGTTTTCTTCCTGGAGATCTTCTAAAACTTCATCAGAGAAAGTTTTAATATTCATTTCAGCCAATTTGAAAAGCTGTTCACCATATTTTGCTTCTAATTCTTTTCTAAATTTAGAACTAATAAGTGCTTTATAATATTCAACAACCAGTCCTTGGAAAATAGGTCCAACATTATCAACATAGTCATTTTCTTTATCATAAAATTCATCTGCTGTGTTTATAGAATGTCTAACACTTACTAATGTAAACATTGTGTTAAGATCATTTTGCAGCTTATTAGCTTCATCGATAATTTTGCTTTGCTCATCAAAAGTTGTTGCATTATTAAGTCTAGCTATAAGCTCTTCAAATTTAGGCTTTAATACATCAACCTCTGGTTTTACATATTTGTAATCAGAAAATTTCATAAATACCCTCCATATTTTTATAGTTATGTATTATTAACATCATATAGCAATAATATCACAAATAACAAAAATTGTAAATTAATAATAGGTGTTGTAAAACTATTGTTTATAAAACCTTTAATTTTTGATAAATTATATTAATATATATTTTTGTAATATATTATTTATTTTAATCTTTAGGACATAATTAATTATAAAATCATAAATTCGTTTTGTATTTTTAAGTAGTATATGGTATAATTGTTAAGATTAAAATTCGGAGAGTAGTGTGAAAATAAGTATGAATAATAATAAAATAAATCACGACCTCCATGCACAAAATTTAAATGACAATTTGTACATTGGAGCATGGAGGTTATTATGATAATTAATAAAATTGTTAGTGTTTTAAGAAATAGTATTGCTCAGGAGCTTGAAATAGAGCCGGGTGATGAGCTTATAAGTGTTAATGGTGCTAGCATTCAAGATTATATAGATTATAAATTTCAAATATCTGATGATGAGATAGAGCTAGAGATAAAAAAGCCAAATGGCGAAGTATGGGAATTCGAAATTGAAAAAGAATATGATGAGGATTTGGGTATAATATTTGAGAATCCTTTAATGGATAATATAAAGGTTTGTAGCAATAAATGTGTATTTTGTTTTATAGATCAAATGCCAAAGGGAATGAGAAAAACTTTATATTTGAAGGATGATGATACTAGATTATCTTTTTTGTATGGTAACTTTATAACATTAACTAATCTATCAGATGATGAAATAAATAGAATAATTAGATATAGAATCAGCCCTATAAAGGTTTCTGTGCATGCTACTGATTTAAATTTAAGAAACAAAATGATGGGTAAAAAAGATGGCAAGGATGTAATGGTTTATCTTAAAAAGCTAGCTGATGGAGGGATAACCGTTGATTGTCAAATAGTTTTATGCAAAGACATAAATGATAAAGAGGTTTTAAATAATACTATTGATGATTTAATTAATCTTTATCCTAGTGTTAGAAGTGTTGCTGTCGTACCTGTTGGGTTAACTGATTATAGGGAGAAGCTTTATAAGCTTAATAAATTTGATAAGGAAAGTTCATTAGAGCTCATAAATCAAGTAATTAAAAAGCAAAACGAATTATTGGAAAAACATGGAACAAGATTTGTTTTTATAGCTGATGAGTTTTACGTTTTAAGTGAAAGTGAATTTCCGACATATGACTCATATGAGGATTTTGACCAAATTGAAAATGGTATAGGTTTATTTAGACTACTAGAGAGAGAAATAGACGATAGTTTAAATAATATTAAAAAGATAGAAAACATAAATAAAAGATTTACAATTGTAACTGGTGCAGCTGCCTATGACATTATGTGTGAGCTTTCAAATAAAATCTCTAAAAAAACAGGTATTGAAATTAATGTTGTTAAAATAATTAATGAATGCTTTGGTAAAAATATTACAGTTGCAGGTTTAGTAACTGGTAAGGATATAATTAACCAACTAAAGTGTAAGGGTTATGAAAATCTTATAATACCAAAGGTTATGGTTGAGTTCGAGGATAATATATTCCTTGATGATATTAAAATTGAGGATTTAGAAAGAGAATTAGATACAAAAGTATACGTATGTGAAGTAAACGGTAAAAAATTAGTAGATTTATTGTTGAAGCATAGTAAGGAGGAAAGTGTGAAATAAAGTAACATTTTCACAGTGTAAATTAAAATTCACACTACGGAAGAATCAAAATACGATTCTTCATATAATTTTACGATGCCGTAAACGGCATAATAGGAGGAAGAATAATGGCAAGACCGATAGTGACTATAGTCGGAAGACCTAACGTTGGAAAATCTACGCTTTTTAATAGATTGGCTGGCAGGAGAATCGCTATAACAGAAGACACTCCAGGTGTTACAAGAGACAGAATTTATGCTGAATGTGAATGGTTAGATAATCATTTTACTTTAATTGATACAGGTGGAATTGAGCCAAATACAACTGATACAATATTTGTTCAAATGCGTAAGCAGGCAGAAATTGCAATTGATATGGCTGATGTTATACTATTTATGGTTGATGGCAAGGAAGGCTTAACTGGTGCAGATTATGAGGTTGCACAGATGCTCAGAAAGTCAAAGAAAGAAATAATACTTGTATGCAATAAAATTGATAAATTTGTTGATGAGGACAATATCTTTGAGTTTTATAATTTAGGACTAGGTGACCCGATTTCTATTTCATCTGCTGAGGCTTTAGGACTTGGTGATTTACTAGATATAATAATTTCTAAGTTTAAGGATTATCATGATACTGAGGTGGATGAAAACAATACTAAAATTGCAGTTATTGGTAAGCCAAATGCAGGTAAATCATCACTTATTAACAGAATAGTAGGACAGGAAAGAGTTATAGTTAGTGACATACCTGGTACAACTAGAGATGCAATTGATACTGAATTTGAGCATGACGGACAAAAGTATACACTTATTGATACTGCTGGTATCAGAAAGAAAAGCAAAATATCTGAGAGCATAGAAAAATACAGTGTTATTAGATCCTTTACAGCTGTTGAAAGAGCAGATGTTTGCTTGTTAGTAATTGATGCTATAGATGGTGTAACTGAACAGGATGCAAGAATTGCTGGTTATGCTCATGAAAATGGCAAGGGAATGATTATTATAGTTAATAAATGGGATTTAGTTGATAAGGATAATACTTCATTTAACAAGTATATTGAAGATGTTAGAAATAAACTTGCTTATTTAGAGTACGCACCTATATTAACTATGTCAGCTTTAACTGGTCAAAGATCTAATAAGGTTTTAGAAATGATAAATGAGGTTATGGAATTTAGAAACCTAAGAATTTCTACAGGTGTACTAAATGACATCATAACAGAATCAGTTCTTATGAATCCACCTAGAACTGTTAAGGGTAAAAGACTTAAAATTTTATATGCTACACAGGTTAGTGTTGCTCCACCAAAGTTTGTAGTATTCTGCAACGATAGTACATTAGTTCATTTTTCTTATGTTAGATATTTGGAAAATAAAATTAGAGAAAATTATGAGTATAAAGGAAATCCTGTAATTATAGAATTTAAAAATAGGGGAGAATAAGTTATGAAATTAATTTTAGCTGCTATTATAGCATATTTAATTGGAAATATTTCATTTTCTTTATTAATTGGGAAGCTATTTTTCAAAAAAGATGTTAGAAATTATGGTAGTGGAAATGCTGGTACGACTAACATGATAAGAGCTTTTGGTGCAAAAATAGGTGTAATTACATTTATTGGTGATGCTTTAAAAGGTATGTTAGCTGCATACATAGGAAAGCTACTAGGTGGAATGGATGGCTGCTATATTGCTGGAATAATGGTTATAGTTGGTCATAATTGGCCAGTATTTATGAAGTTTAAAGGTGGTAAGGGTGTTGCAACAACCGTTGGTGTAATGTTATATGTTTTACCAATACCAACTTTTATTTGCTTTGTAATTGGAGTATCAATAGCATTTTTTACAAGAATAGTTTCTATAGGTTCTTTAATAGGTGTTGGTTTATCACCAATAGCAATTTTACTATTTGTTAGACCATTTGATGTAAAATTATTAATATTTTCTGCAATATACACTGCTATGTGCCTATTCAAACATAGAGGTAACATAGTAAGGCTTATACACAAGGAAGAAAGAAAACTTTAATATTAGCTTATAGGAGAGATTATTATTATGAGAAAAATTGGAGTATTAGGAGCCGGCAGCTGGGGAACTGCCTTATCAAAGGTTTTATGTGAAAATGGTCATGATTTAAAAGTTTGGTTAAGGGATGAAACTCAGTGCAATGATATAAGAACAACTAAAATAAATAATAAATATCTTCCAAATGTTATTTTGCCAGATAATTTGTATTTTACAACTGATATAGAGGAAGCACTTGGAAGTAGTGAAATAATCCTAAATGCTATACCTACACAAAAAATTCGTGAGGTTTTTAAGATGATACCAAAAAACCTTGTGACTGACAAGATTATAATAAACTGCTCCAAGGGAATAGAGCTTGGAACACATTATTTAATATCTGAAATTATAAAAGAAGAAAGCATTAACTCTGATTATGTAATACTTTCAGGTCCATCACATGCCGAGGAAGTGGCACTGCAATTACCAACAGCAATAACTGCTGCTTCAGATAATGAAGAAGCTGCTAAAATAGTGCAAGACTTATTTATGACAACTTATCTTAGAGTTTATACTAATAAGGATGTTAAGGGTGTTGAATTAGGCGGCGCACTAAAAAATATTATTGCTCTAGGTGCTGGTATATCTGATGGAGTTGGATTTGGTGATAATGCAAAGGCTGCCCTAATGACAAGAGGAGTTTTGGAAATGTCAAGATTAGGTATGTGTTTAGGAGCAGAATTTTCAACATTTCAAGGTTTGTCAGGCATAGGAGATTTGATCGTAACTTGTACTAGTAAACATAGCAGAAATAGAAATGCAGGATTTTTAATAGGTCAAGGACTAAAAAAAGACGAGGCTATTAAAAAAATAGGAATGGTTGTAGAAGGTATAACAACTACATATGCAGCATATGAGCTAGCTAAGGAAAATAATGTAGATATGCCTATAGTTCATGCAATGTATGATGTTTTGGAAAACTCAGCAGATGTAAAAGAAACAGTAACAAAGCTAATGCTAAGAGAGAAAAAAGATGAATAAATAAATTTATATGCGGCAGAGGTAAATTCCTCTGCCATTTTTATTATTTTGATATATTGACAATATTTACAATAATATATATAATAAAACATATGTTGCAAAACATATGTTTTATTATGGGAAGGATGATTTACATGCCGCCAAAAGCAAAGTTTACAAAAGAACAAATAATATCTGCTGCATTAAAAATTGCCAGAAGTGATGGTATAAATGCGGTCACTGCAAGAGAATTAGGGTCGGAGCTAGGCAGTTCTTCAAGACCTATATTTACTGTATTTCAAAGCATGGATGAGGTACATCATGAAATAAGAAAGGCTGCAAAATATATATATAAAAATTATATTAATAAGGGACTTTCTGAGGTTAAATCATTCAAAGGTGTAGGAACAGCATATATACAATTTGCTCAGAAAGAATCTAAGCTGTTTCAGCTGCTATTCATGGAGGAAATAAAGACAATGCCTTCATCATCTGATGTACTCTCGGTTATTGATGAAAATTATGAAGAAATATTATTATCTGTAGAGAAATTGTATAATTTAGACAAAGAAAATGCATATAAGCTATATAAGCATTTATGGATTTATACGCATGGAATTGCTACTCTTTGCGCAACAAAAGTTTGTGTATTTAATGAAGAAGAAATCAGTGAGATGATTACTGAAGTATGTTTAAGTATTTTACATAAAATGAAAGCAGGTGAGATAAAATGATTACGATTAAAAATATAACTAAATCTTATGGGAATAAAGATAACGCTTTTCAGGTTCTTAAAGGAGTATCACTACAAATTAAGGATGGAGATTTTGCTGTAATATTAGGTCCTTCAGGCTCGGGAAAATCAACACTGCTAAATCTAATGTCAGGGCTTGAATATCCTGACAGTGGAACAATTATGTACGGTTCCAAAGATATAACTGCTTTATCTGATGATGAACTAACCTCATTTCGCAAAAACAATATTGGATTTATATTTCAGCAATATTATCTGCTTCCGAATCTGAATGTAGATAAAAATGTGAAAATGGGAGCTGATTTAGCAAAAAATAATGATTATAAGAAAATTATAAAAGAAGTCGGACTCGAAGAAAAGTTGAATAAAATTCCAAGTGAATTAAGCGGCGGAGAGCAGCAGAGGGTTTCTGTAGCTAGAGCATTGGCGAAAAATCCAAAGATACTATTTCTGGACGAGCCTACAGGAGCATTAGATGAAGAAACCGGAAGAATGATTTTAAATTATATATGCAGCTTACAAAAAGAATATCATTTCACCATTGTTATGGTTACACATAACACTAATATTGCAGAAATGGCAAATGTAATTATTCAAATGAATAGTGGTAAAATTACTGAAATATGCTACAATAAATCACAAAAAACAGCTTACGAGATAGGATGGTAATTGACATGATTATTCAGGTTAAAGATGCTGTCAAGCTTATCGGTGTTTCAATTATATCTTTTTGTGCTGTTTTTGTTTGTACATTGTTTTTAAATTTCAATATTGATATTGTTCAGGTAAGAGATTTAATTACTTCTGAATCTGTTATGGCATTTTATGATGTACAGTTTGTAATGGGAAAGGTAACAAGTGCAATCAGCGGTGGCTGTCTGCTGCTGACTACAGTTATTATGCTGTTTTTCTATATCAAGCATTATATTGATGTCCATAAAGAAGAATTAGGGATACTCAAAGCATTAGGATATTCAAATTTTAAAATAGCAAAAGGTTTTTGGGTATTTGGCTTTAGTGTTTTTGTAGGGACTTCGCTTGGATTTTTTTCATCCTTTACGTTAATGCCAAGCTTTTATAAATTAATGAACGAGGATGCGATATTACCTGAAGTAACATTGAATTTTAATTTTATATTAGTTTTGTATTTAGTAATTTTACCCTCGCTTGCTTTTGCTTTGCTGTCGATTATTTACAGCTATTTTAAGCTTAAGCGTCCTGCACTTGAGTTGCTGAAAGGAAATGGTGACTTCAAATATAAGAAAAAGAAAAGCGAAAAAAAGGAAAATAAGGATATTACTTTTTTACAGGAATTAAAGCAAAGTACAGTAAAAAGTCGTATATCTTTGGTATTCTTTATTTCTTTTGCTTCCTTTTGTTATGCTTCAATGATGCAAATGTCTTTTAGTATGAATGAATTGTCAAGCGTGATGATGGCTGCCATCATAATTATTATCGGTATTATACTAGCATGTACCACTTTATTTTTAGCAATTACAACAGTTGTTGATGCTAATACTAAAACAATAGCTATGATGAGAGTATTTGGTTATTCTCTGAAGGAATGTAGCAATGCAATACTTTCAGGTTACAGACCGATTTCATATATAGGATTTATCGTAGGAACAGTTTATCAATATGCCTTGTTGAAAATTATGGTATCGATTTATTCAAAAAATATAGAGAATGTTCCAGAATATAGTTTTGATGTAAAAGCATTTATAATTGTTCTCATTTCTTTTGCGGTGATTTATGAATTGATTATGTACTTCTATTCTGTAAAAATAAAGAAAATATCTGTTAAAGAAATAATGCTTGATTGAAAAGAGAAATATTGGTATTTAGTATCAAACTAATCACAACAAATCAAAGTTTAAATTTTTTAGTGCTTATCTTTAAATTGTCATATTTTAAATAATATGTACATATAGATTAATTGTATATTATTATAGGGGGGATTATTATTACTGGTATAGATATATATGAAGATATAGCTAAAAGAACAAAAGGCGAAATATACTTAGGCGTTGTTGGGCCTGTAAGAACTGGAAAATCTACATTTATTAGAAGATTTTCTGAGATAATGATGATACCAAACATTGAGGATGAATATGTTCGTGAAAGAGCAAGAGATGAAATGCCTCAAAGTGGTACAGGTAAGACAATAACAACTACTGAACCAAAATTTGTTCCTGGAAATGCAGTTAAGGTAACCTTAAGAGATAATGTAAATACATATTTAAGATTGATTGACTGTGTAGGCTATATGATACCGGGTGCATTAGGTCAAGTGGAAAATGAACACCCTAGATTTGTTAATACTCCTTGGAGTGATCAGCAAATACCATTTGCAGAAGCAGCAGAAATAGGAACAAAAAAGGTAATTAAGGAACATTCGACGATAGGAATTTTAGTTACAACAGATGGAAGTATTACTGATATAAACAGGGATAATTATATTATGGCTGAAGAAAGAGTAGTAAAAGAGTTAAAAGAGATTAATAAGCCTTTTGTAATTATATTAAATACTATTAATCCACATAATGAAAACACAGTTGAATTAGCTAAGCAGCTAAAGGATAAATACGATGCACCAGTGCAAGTTGTTGATTGCATGAATTTAAAAGTAAGTGATGTAGATGATTTAATAGGCAAGGTATTATATGAGTTTCCAATTAAAGAAATTAATATTGATTTGCCTAGATGGTTTGATGGCTTAAGCCTAGAGCATCCTTTGAAAAGCAGCTTTATCAATACTTTGAGAGATGATTTAGAGAATTGTTTTAAAATTAGTGATTTTGATGCGGACGAGATTTTTTCAACAGGCAACGAGCTTATTCAAGAATTTTTTGTTAAAAGTATTGAGCTTGGTACAGGAAGCATTAATGTAAAAATAGAAGTAGATAATGCTCAGTACTATAGAGTAATAAGCGATATTTCTGGTATAGAAATAGAGGGCGAGCATCAAATATTAAAATTAATAGGAGAGCTATCAAAATCTAAAAAGGAATATGATAGAGTTGCTGTTGCTTTAAATGAGGCTAGAACTAAGGGTTATGGTTATGTAACTCCAAATCTTGATGATATGATAATTGAAAAACCTGAATTGTTCAAAGAAGGAAGTAGATATGGAATTAAAATTAAGGCAAATGCTCCTTCTCTTCACATTATAAATGCAGACCTCAACACTGAATTATCACCAATAATTGGAAGTAAAAGCCAAAGTGAAGATTTTATTAAATATATCATGAGCAGTGCTGATGAAAATCCAGCTGACATTTGGAATGCTGAGATATTTGGTAAAACTTTATATGACCTAGTTGAAGAACAGCTAGAAGGAAAACTAACAGCAATGCCTGAAAATGCAAGAAAGAAAATCAAGAGAACAATCGAAAAGGTTGTTAATGACGGAAGTGGTAGCATAATATTTATTATAATATAAAAAATCTATATGAAGTACAAAATTTTTAGAGGGGAAAGATGTCAATTCTTTTCCTTCTTGTTTTGTAATATAAATGTTGCAACATTGTCCATAAATGTGGTATAATCAATTAAAAATTTAAAATAACGGTGTTAAAAATGTCAAAAAAAAGGTTTTACTTTAGAAATTATGTTATAATTTTTATATTAGTATGTTCCTTTCTATATGTAGTTCAAAAATATAATAATATGATTGATACAAGTATTTTAGAATATGACGAATTAGAAGAAATCATTAATACAGATGGTATTATTATAAAAGATGAGGCTATATTAAGCTCAAAAAGTATTGGTGATGTAAAGTATTATTATAATGAAGGTCAAAAAGTGAATAAAGGAGCTTATTTGGCTGATATTTCGACAGTTAGCAGTGCTGAGCAGATTAATGCTGAAATCGAACTTATTAATAAAGCTTTAAATAATAGCACTGATAATGTAATAACTATTGGAAATGGAGAAAATAGCAAATATTCAAAGTATACCGATGATGAATTAAAGGTTTTAAAGGAATCCTTTGAGAAAGCTCTTACAAACAATAAGGTGCCTGTTTTTTCTCCGAAATCAGGATTAGTAACTTATGTTTTTGATGGATTAGAAGACGCCTTTAAATACGAAGATGTTTTAGATATAATGCCAAGTAGATTACATAATCTTGAAGAGGTTGTTGTAAATACTAATAATACTGGTAGTGTAAATGTTGATGATAAGCTATTAAAGGTCATTAATAATTTTGAATATCATATGGTGTGTCTTGTAAATAATAGTGATATTAGTACATATAAAGAAGGCTCTTATGTAAGAGTCAGGTTTAATGATGATGATGATATAATATTTGGCTATATAGAAAAAATTAATTCTAGCAGTGAGGAATCAGTTTTAATAATTAGCTTTGATGATTTTTTCTATAAGGTATATAATAAAAGAATAGTAAAAACAGAACTAATCAAAAATATTTATCAAGGGATAAAAGTTGATAAAGGAGCGGTAATTGAAGAAAATGGTATTACTGGAGTATATGTTAAGGACATTAGTAATATAATAAAATTCTTTCCAATCGAAATAATAGGTAGTGATAATGAATATTATATGGTTTCACAAGGAGATATTATTACAGAAGGTGATAGAGGAAGAATTACTATAAATGGTGAAATACATAGTACTGTAAAGACTTTTGATAAGGTAGTTCTAGACCCAGATAAGGTCTATGAAGGACAGATAGTTGATTAGGAGGTAATGGTTTGGATATACAACATAATATTGCAGATATATTAAAAAATGTTGAAGCTTCAGCTAATAAGGTTGGTAAAACTTTAGATGATATAACTGTAATAGCAGTAACAAAAACAGTTGATTATAAAAGGGCAAATGAAGCTATCGAAGCTGGACTTAATAATTTAGGTGAAAATAGAGTTCAGGAATTTATGAATAAATATGAGCAAATGGATAATTCTAATATAAATTGGCATATTATTGGACATTTACAAACAAATAAAGTAAAATATATAATAAATAAGGTTAAGCTTATACATTCTTTAGAATCTTTATCTTTAGCAGAAGAAATAAATAAGAGATCTAAGCAGCATGGTGTTATTACAGAAGTTTTAATTGAGCTAAATATTGGCGAAGAAGAAAGTAAATTTGGTATAAAAAATGATGAGCTTATTGATTTTATAAAATCTATTGAAAATCTTGAATATATAAAAATAGTTGGCTTGATGACTGTTGCACCTTACGTCGAAAATAAAGAAGATGTAAGATGGGTTTTTAAAGAAATGAAAAATTTATATGATGTTGTTTCAAATATGAGCTTTAAAAATGTACAAATGAAATATTTATCCATGGGAATGACAAATGATTATGATGTAGCCATTGAAGAAGGCTCAAATGTTATAAGAATAGGGACTGCTATATTTGGCAGTAGAGTATATAATTAATAAAAATTTATTAATATTAAAAAACATATTTATAATTTTGGAGGAGTGTACAATGAGTATAATAAATAAAATGAAAGACTTTATAGGATTAACAGATATTGAAGATGAAGATGAATTTGAAGAAGAGTTTGAAGCACCTGCTTATAAACAGCAAGAAGCACAAAAGCCTGTAGATTCTAATGTTAACTCATATACAAAAAAAGGTAATGTTATTAAAGTGCATTCAAATGCAGATATGAAATTATTTATCTGTGAACCTGAAAAATATGAAGATTGTACTAGAGCGGTTGATGAACTAAAAAATAGAAAAGCTGTAGTTCTAAACATAGAAAGTTTGGATTTAGACGATCAAAGACAAATATTTGAATTTATTAAAGGAGCAGTGTATGCATTAGAAGCAAGTATTCAAAAAGTTTCTAAAGGAATATTTGTTATAGCACCATTAAATGTTCAAATTGACGGCAGAATGGGAGAAAAAGAAAAATTTGAAAGAAATTTATATTATAAATAGATAAAAACAGAGGTAAAAAAGAAAGCTAATGTTGACTTATACAATAAAACGAGCAATATTGATTTTAGTTGAAATTATTGATTTAGCAATATTAATAAGAATTCTACTATCGTTTTTTCCTAACTTAAGGAATAATAAATTTGCTGATATAATAAATCAATTAACTGAGCCTATTCTCTATCCTTGTAGAATGTTACTAGATAGGCTTGGTCTAGGTAATGGTATGTTTGATTTTTCACCAATACTTGCTTATTTCCTACTAAGATTTATTGTTATGTTAGTATTTAGAATATTATAAATAGGACTATGTATGATGAAGGATTTTAATAAATATTATGATTTTATAGCAGATGATGAAACAAAGCTTTTGGTTAAAAAAATTGCAGATAAAGCTAATTTGGTTTCCAAAAACTGTATTTCGTTATCTACAGATTTTATTAATCAAAACGTTATTGATTATAGTATTCCGATTATTAATAGCTGTGATGTTAATTATAAACTTTTCCCCAACTATGAACATAGCGAAAGGAAAAGTTTAATTTTATACCCTAATTTTACTGATACTATTGATGAAAAGGATTATATAAGAGCACTGCGTATTAACAACAAATCAAAATTTAAAGAGCTTGACCATAATAATTATTTGGGCTCTATTATGAGCCTAGGTATTGATAGAAGTAAAATTGGTGACATTTATGTACATAATAATTATGCAGATATAATATGTCAATCTGACATATGTGATGTAATACTTTATGGTCTAGAAAAAGTGGGCAATAATAAGGTTGAAATCGAGGAAATAAACATTAGAGATATTGATTATAAAGAGCCTGACTATGTATTGTTAACAATTAGCACAACATCAATGAGACTAGACAATATTGTTAAGTCGCTTATAAATAAATCTAGAGATTTAAGTGCAGATTTAATTAAATCTGGTGATGTTAAAGTAAATTTTGAAGTTGAAGATAAGGTGTCTAATTTACTTAAAAAAGGTGACTTATTATCAATTAGAAGATACGGACGATTTCTTATTTTTAATGAATGTGGAAATACAAAAAGCGGAAAAATTAAATTAGAAATAAAGCATTATAAAAACCGCATAGTCTCAAACCTAGTTTGAGACATTTAAAATTGAGTGAAGATTAACGGAGGGTTTCATGAAAAATATCGGTATTATTGGAGCAATGGAAGAAGAGGTATCTGCGCTTATAAAACATTATGGATGTTCTGAAAAAGTAAAATTTTTAGACTTCGAGTTTAATATTTTATACTATAAGAATAAAAAAATAGTTGTTGTTGTATCAGGTATAGGGAAGGTTAATTCAGCTATATGTACACAGCTATTAATTGATAGATTTAATGTAGAATGTGTGGTTAATTCAGGTATAGCTGGTGCAATTTCAGAAAAAATTGATATTGCTGATATAGTATTTTCAAGTGATTTAATTCAGCATGATGTAAATGCAGTTAACTTTGGTTATAAGATAGGTCAAATTCCTAGAATGGGCGATAATTACATATTTAAAGGAGATAAATATCTTTTAAGCAAGATGGAAGAAATAGCTAAAAGTAAAGATATTAAGTATTTTGTTGGTAGAATTGTTTCAGGTGACGAATTTGTTTCTACAAATACAAAAAAACAGTGGCTCAAAGAGAATTTTGATGCTATGTGCACTGATATGGAAAGTGCTTCAATTGCACATGTATGCTTTTTAAACAAGATTCCTTTTATGGCAATTAGATGTATATCTGATACTGCAGATGATAGAGCAGAAATGGCATATAATGAATTTGAAAAAATAGCATTAGAGAAATGCTTTATGATTTCTAGTGCTTTAATTGAGGAGTTGTAATATATGTATTTTATATATGGATTGATATTTATAGTTTTTTTAGCAATAGATCAATTTACAAAATATTTGGCATTTACTTTTTTACAAGGTAACGCATCTGTTCATCTTATAGGAGACTTTTTAAGATTTACATATCATACAAACAAGGGTGCAGCATTTGGAATACTGCAAGGTCAAAGATTATTTTTTATAATTTCAACAGTTGTTTTGGTTGCATTTTTAATTTATATGATAGTTTTTAATAAAAAGGTTACTACTGCAACAAAGCTAACACTATCATTAATTTTAAGCGGTGCTATAGGTAACTTTATTGATAGATTTAGACTTGGCTATGTTGTAGATTTTGTTGATGTGAGATTTGGCGATTTTTATAATTTTCCTGTTTTTAATATTGCGGATAGCTGTCTTGTTGTTGGTGTAATTATTTTAGTTATACTAATTCTATTTAACAAATTTGAAAAGAGTGAGAATAAGGTTTAAAGACATGAAAAAAACCAATTTAAAAAAAATTAGTAATAAGAAGGTATGCACCGAGCCCATGAACAAATCTTTTTGTCAGAAAGACTGGGGTTCTTGTGCAATAGAGGCATGGGTATATTAATGGATGAAATTAAACTAATTTCTGAAGAGAGTGATTTAAGAATTGATGCATATATTTCATCTAAATTAGATAATTTGTCTAGAAGTGCTGTTCAAAAGCTTATAAGTGATAATAATGTTACTGTAAACAACAAAGCGATTAATAAAAACTATAAAATAAAGTTAAATGATGAAATAAAAGTCATTATGCCGCCTCCTCAGGTTTTAGATGTAATAGCTGAGGACATAGAACTTGATATTGTTTATGAGGATAGTGATGTAGCGGTAATTAATAAACCTCAAGGAATGGTAGTTCACCCGGCAGCAGGTCATTATAGCGGAACTTTAGTAAATGCACTGATGAATAATGTTGAGGATTTATCCTCAATAAATGGTGTACTTAGGCCCGGTATTGTTCATAGATTAGATAAAAATACTTCTGGACTTCTGATAATTGCTAAAAATGACATATCACACAGCTTTTTATCAGATTGCTTAAAAGAACATTCAATTAATAGAATTTACTATGCTTTAGTAGAAGGTGTAGTTAAAAACGATAAGGGTGTAATTGATGCTCCACTTGGTCGAAGTGAAAAGGACAGGAAGAAAAGATGTGTAACAACTAAAAATAGCAAGGAAGCCATAACAAATTATGAGGTTATAAAAAGATATAAAAAATATACATTAATTAAACTTAAACTGGAAACAGGAAGAACACATCAAATTCGAGTTCATATGAAATATATTGGACATCCAGTTGTTGGAGATGATGTTTATGGAAAAGAAGATAAAAAGTTTGGACTGAAGGGACAATTGCTACATTCTAAATCAATCGGTTTTATACATCCAACAACTAAGGAGTATTTGGAGTTTGACTCAGAATTACCAGACTATTTTAAAAAGGTTTTAGAAAAAATAGAAAAATCAGAGTGATAGTGTGAAGTACTTTCTTCACACTGTGAAAAAATTATTTCATGCTATGAAAAAATCAAAAACGATTTTTCATCCTTATTTGTAGTTCTGCGAAACAGATAATGGGAGGTTAAAATGAAAATTAAGGCTTTAATAATGGATGAACAGGCTATAAAAAGAGCCATAACAAGAATAACACACGAAATTATAGAAAAAAATAAAGGCGCTCAAAATTTAGTGCTTATAGGCATAAAGACTCGTGGATGGCCACTTGCGTTAAGAATAAAAGAAGCTATTAACGACATTGAAGGTGTTGATGTTCCAGCCTTTCCGCTTGATATAACATTTTACAGAGATGATTATGAAAAAGACATTGAGGAGCCAAAATCAGTAGAAAAATTCACCTACAATATTAAAGATAAATCAGTTATATTAGTTGATGATGTACTTTACACAGGTAGAACAGTTCGAGCTGCATTGGATGCTATTGTAGATAATGGCAGACCAAATAATGTTGAGCTTGCAGTATTAATAGATAGAGGTCACAGAGAGTTGCCAATACGTGCTGATTTCATCGGCAAAAATGTACCTACAAGTAGAGGGGAAAGAGTAAAGGTATATCTTGAAGAATTAGATGAAAAAAGCCAAGTTGTTATTGGTGAAAGAGTAGAATGTTAAAAAATCCTAAAGTTTTTCACTTTAGGATTTTTCGTCTTTTAAATTTTCTAAAATTTCTTCCATATACTTTATTTCTTTTTCCTGTGCTTCTATTATATCTTGTGCTAATTTAGTTATTTTTTCATTGTCAGTATATTTTAATATTATTTTTGACATGTCTACAGCCATTTGATGGTGCATAATTATTTCCTGTACAAATGCTTCATCTACACTTTTTGGATTGTCAGATTGTTCTAAAGAATGAGTCATAGAATCATTTATCAATTTATTGTATTCTTTTAAATATTCAGTTTCTTTTGTTTCATCTATCTTTGGATTTTCTTCTATTTCCTTTATAAGCTTTTTCATATCTTCAATTTCTTTTGTTTGAGCTTTTACAATTTCTTCTGCAATTTGTTTAATATCTTGATTTTTACCACCGTATTTTAAAAGACTATTAGACATAGCAATAGCTGATACATGATGTGGAATCATACCATGCAGAAAATCAAGTGCTGGATCTTTTGTGTTTGGGATATTCTTCATATCCTCAATCATAGCATTCATTATTTTATCTTGTTCTTCCAAATAACTAATTAAATTATTATCAACTTCGTTCTTACTTGTACTGCTGATATTATTGTTATTTTCAGTAGCACTATCTTTTTCTGTGTTATTACCGTTATTTTTAGCATTATCTTTATTAGGTATTTTATTTGATAAAGCTAACCAAGCTATTATGATGATTGCTACAATTACGATACCAATTATCCAATATTTTGTTTGTTTATTCATTAGTTTACTCCTTAAATTTGGTTTATTTTACTTAGGATATATTATGTAATTAATAAAATTTTATACAATTAAGAGAATATATTGTATAAAAAATAGCTTTGATAACTTGTAAAATAACTTTCATTAAGTTATAATAGTAAAAAATAACTATATATACAAGTTTTGTGATGCCGCGAAGCGGCGTAATGGAGGTAAGTATGAGAATCATTTCGTGGAATGTTAATGGACTTAGAGCTTGTATCACTAAGGGCTTTATGGACTTTTTTAATAGTGTTGATGCAGATATAGTCTGTTTACAAGAGATTAAAATGCTTGATGGACAAGCTAAGGTTGATACACCAAAATATAAGCAATATTGGAACAGTGCAGAAAAAAAGGGATATTCAGGTACACTTATTTTTACAAAAAAAGAGCCAATTTCTTATGCATTTGGGATGGATGGGAAGTATACAGATGAGGGAAGACTCATAACCTTAGAGTATGATAATTTTTACATGGTCAATTGTTATACCCCTAACGCTCAGCCTGAGCTTGCCAGACTTGATTATAGGATGGAATTTGAAGACTGCTTTAGAGAATATTTATCTAAACTGTCAAAATGTAAGCCTGTAATTGTGTGTGGTGACTTAAATGTCGCTCATCAAGAGATAGATTTAAAAAATCCTAAACCAAATGTAGGCAATCCAGGATTTTCAAATGAGGAGCGTGAAAAATTTACTAAGCTAATTGAGGCTGGTTTTACAGATAGTTTTAGACATTTATATCCAGAATTGATAGATCAATATACATGGTGGTCTTATCGTTTTAGCGCGAGAACAAAAAATGTTGGTTGGAGAATTGATTATTTCGTTGTATCTGATGATTTAAAAGATAAAATAATAGATAGTATAATTTATAAGGATGTGTTGGGGAGTGACCATTGTCCAATAGGTTTGGAGATTGATTTAATATAATATTATATTATAAAAGCAAAATTTAGTTATATATAAAGGAATAATATTATGATATATAAAGATAACTTCTTTATAAAAAACATTCCAAATTTTATTACTTGTTTAAGAATAATATTTTCATTTTTATTATTAGTTATTAAAGCCTTTAGTGTATCATTTATTTTTGTATATATATTATGTGGGTTTAGTGATGTTGCAGATGGTTACGTTGCAAGAAAATATTCGTTAGTAACAAAGTTTGGCTCAAGATTTGACAGCCTAGCTGATGTTATATTTGTATTTGCTATGATATATATTTTACTTACCAATGTTAATTTATCAAAAGTATTGATATATTGGATTACATTAATTGCTATTATTAGAATTATCTCATGTATTATATCATTTATTAAATTTAAAAAATTAGCATTTTTGCATACATATTTAAACAAATTTACAGGTGTAATGCTTTTTATTTTTCCTATTTTTATGATAAAATTTGATATAAGCATTATAGGTTGTATAGCTTGTACAATATCAAGTATTTCTGCTATTGAGGAACTAATAATCAACATAAGGTCTGAAGATTTAAACTTAGATATGCATGGCGTTTGGAAAATACCTTTGAAGAGGGATTAAAGGAGAAGTATTATGACAACAATATATTTTGTAAGACATGCAGAACCTGATTATAATAATCACGATGATTTTTTTAGACCTTTAACTGATAAGGGTATGAAGGATAGAATTAAGGTTACAAATTATTTATTGGATAAAAAAATAGATGTTATTTTATCTAGTCCATTTATAAGAGCTGTAGATACTGTTGCTGATTTTGCGAAAAATGTTGGCTTAAGTATTGAAACAGTGGATGATTTTAGGGAAAGAAAAATTGATAATGTTTGGATAGAGGATTTTAATGGTTTTTTGGAAGCCACGGTACTGCACTTAGTACAATTATAAATTATTATGATAAGAGTTTTAACTATGACAACTTTAATGCAATTAGATCAGTTATGCCTTGGGTAGTTAAATTTGAATTTGAGGATAAAAGATGCGTTATTATTGAAGAAATAGATATGAATTGAACTGCTGTGGAACTGATGATAAACATAGGTAGAGATTGCAAAAAGACTAAACTCTATGTGTTAAATTTTGAATACACATTGAAGTTTTTATAATCAAGACAAGTATGAGCAAAATATATAATAAAGGAGACCAACTATGAA
>DDAM01000030.1 GCA_002332905.1 Firmicutes bacterium UBA2058
TGAGCCCATGCTGGGCGCACACAAAAAATGGTGTATTGTGAAATACACCATTTTTATCTATTTACCAATACCTTGCTCTCTGGCATAGTAAAACAAATATTGCTGAGCATATCCAGACATATGTCCAAATTTATCCTCTGCAAATTTTCTTATTTCTTTATCACTAGTTGTTTTTGGTACATATAATTCCTGCATAACTCTTCTAACCCAAACATCAACAGGGAAGGTTGAAAATTGCTTCATCGAAAATAACAACACACAGTTTGCAACCTTGTTACCTATTCCGTTATAGGTCATTAGATATTCTAATGCCTCTTCATAGCTTTTACTTTTTAGACTGTAAACAATGTCTTTTTCATCTATTATTCGTATAGCAGCTTCCTTTATTCTCTCGGAGCGAAAGCCCGCTTTACAATCTTTGATTACTTCAACTGGTGCCTTAGCTAGTTGCTCCATTGTAGGAAATGCATAATATTCTTTACCGTTATACTCACCTATTTTATTACCAAAGTTTATACTTAGATTCTCAATTACCTTTTTAATCATAGGAATTCTATTATTGGTGGAAATTATAAACGAAATTATAGTTTCAAATTCATCCTGATTTAATATTCTAATACCATGTCCAAACTCAATTGCTTTTTTCATAATATCATCATTGTTTAGATTTGATGTAATTTTGTTATAATCAGTATTTAAATCAAAATAATCCTGCCATATATTATAAAAATCTTCTTCAGTAGCGTTATTAATGAATATATTATCATTTTCCTTTGCTACATTTATAACTTTTCCGTTAGCAACTACAGTATAGCTGTTATTCTTTTCTTTTTCCCACCTAAAAGCTTGTCCGCATTCAAATATATGACAAGGCTCAAAATTAGGCTGTTCAGTTATTATAATTCTATTTTTTTCTTCTCTAATTTTCATATTTATAACCTTATTGACCTTGCTTTATAAGTTCAAACTCTGGCGTACCATCTTTGCCATTGTATGAATATATATATTCTACATTAATTCCTTCCCCTTCTATTGTTATTATAAGAGGAATTCCTTCTGGTCTTTCATTTTTAAACAAGAATCCATAATTTTCTTTATTTTTTGTTTCGTAAAGAAACTCATCCTTTATAAGTTTATCACCATCAATATTTGATGTATACACGGATATTTTCATATCATTGTATTTTGGTACTATTAACGCTGACTCATAAATGCTATCACCATATTCCTCAATGTTTAAGCTTTTTTTATAATTACTTATTTTATCATCATCTAAATTATTAAGAATTACAGCAATTACTTCTTCTTCACTAAAATACGACTTCCCAACTTGATTTATAGCTTCATTTTCTTTATTTTCTTCTTTAGCCTCATCTACTTTAGCACAAGCACTTAGGCTAAATATCAAAATTATCATTGATATGATTAAAATATATTTTCTTTTCATAATTAATTTAACTCCTTTTAATTTACTTAGCTATATTGTATTGCTATTTAGGACGATTTGTCAATTAATAAATTTTATATTAAATAGATAAAGATAGTTGAATTTAAAAGAAAATATACCTACAATTTGAAGAAATTTAATTAATGGTACAATTTAAAATTTGTCTATATTGTCTTATTAGCGAGCTTTGTCTCAAAAAAAGACAGTGTATCATAATGACATTTTATTTGTATCATAATGATATATATAACTTGTTTTCCGCTATTATAACAAGAAATTTTATTGGCACAAAAATTGCTTTCTATGTTATCAATGATATTAATGAGAGAAAATTGTAAAAAAAACGGTTCACAATGNNTGGAGGTAATTATGAATATAAAAGAAAATATATTATATATACTTAATAATGAAGTAAAGCCAGCTATAGGATGCACCGAACCAGTTGCTATAGCACTATGTGCTGCTGCTGCATCATCTTGCATAAAAAGCAGCAATTTTGATTTTGTTGAAGTTTATTTAAGTCCTAATATATATAAAAATGGTATGAATGTTGGTATACCAAATTCTAAAGAAATTGGACTAGATGTAGCGGCTGCATTGGGTGTTGCTAAGCAAAGCTATGAAAAGGGACTTGAAATATTAGGTGAAATAGATGATAATTGCAGAAGTATTGCAAAAGAGCTTATATATAACAATAAAGTTATGGTTAAAATTGCTGATACTGACAAAAAAGTTTATGTCAAGGTCATAGTAAAGTCGGATAATAACATTGCAGAGGCAATAATCGAAGACAAGCATGATAATATAGTAAATATTTCTTTAAATAATATTACTATTTTTACAAAAGAAACTAATTCAAACACTAATTCTAATTGTGGAGTTGATGACAGCTTCTTTGATGCTTCAATAATGGATATTATAAAGACAATTGAAAGTTTAAGCTTTGAAGATACTAAATTTATGCTAAAAGGTATAGAGATGAATATGTCTGCTGCAAAGCTTGGTATGAATCAAAGGCTTGGAATAGGTACTGGTTATGCAATAAAGCAGAATATGGATAAAGGAATAATCGGTACTGATTTAGCCAATACTGCTATGATGCTTACATCAGCAGCTTCCGATGCTAGAATGTCAGGACTCACTGTTCCAGTTATGAGCTCCAATGGAAGCGGAAATAACGGTTTAACAGCTATTCTTCCAATTGCAGCATATAATGAAGTCCACCCAACAAATGAGGTAGATTTATCAAAAGCACTGGCTATAAGCCATGTTATAACTGCTTATGTTAAACACTATATTGGCAGACTGTCTCCCCTTTGTGGTTGCTCTATAGCAGCTTCAACAGGTTCTGCTTGTGCGATTACTTGGCTAATGGGTGGAAGCTACACTCAAATTCAAGGAACTGTAAAAAATATACTGGCTAATCAATCAGGTGTTATATGCGATGGAGCAAAACCCGGATGTGCCCTTAAATTAGGGACAGCTGCAGCATCAGGAGTTCAATCCTCACTTTTGGCTATGGAAGGCTACTATGCATGCAAAAATAACGGCATTGTTACTGGAACAGCAGAACAAAGCATAAAAAATCTTAAAACCTTAAGTGATAAAGGCATGTCAAATGTCGATAGAACAATTATTAATATAATGGTAGACGCTAATTAACTTAATATGTATAGTGTTGTTTCTTCGATATACNNACTTTTTTTATATTTATTGCCTCCATAGCACCGAAAATCAAAGAAAAATCCTTTTATTTTTCTTTGATTATCTATTGTTATTGCTTCCCATAGATTCATGACAAAAGTATATCGAAGTAATAATTTATCTACTAAGCCTACAACCGACCTTAGTTGGTAATTTAAATTCTTATTTTTTATAATATTCTTCCTTCAATATAGAAAAAATCATTTGATTTAGATAAGCCCTTTCGCTTTTATAGGACTCTCTAAGTGTTCCATCATGATGCATTCCTACACTTTTATACAAGTTAATGCCTTTTTCATTATCTAGATATACATCTAGCCAAAATCTGTTGCAGTTAACAACTTCAAAGCAATACTTAATTATTCCAAGCAATGTTTCTCTTACTCTTTTTTTCAATCAATTATATATTTTAAAATATTTTTTTTTCAACTCTAATAGCATACCATTAAATTTTCCTTGATATTTCAACAACTCAATCAGCACTTGAGTTTTAAAAAATACTTACTCAACTACTACTTGCTTCTAAAGTTTTGTTACAAATGATATTCTTACACCATAAAGAGCAAGAATTATATTACATCAAAATTTAAATAGAAAGGATGATAAGAATGAAAAAGTCAGAAAATAAAATAAACAAAATATTTACATTAGTAAATGCTCTACATTTATCCTCTCATGAAATTTCTGATATTATCGGAGATTATAATAAAGAAGATTTTTGTATAGGCAAAAAATATTACAGTAATTTTAACTCACTAAACTACTTTACATTAACTATAGTTTAGAATGCAAATGCTATAGAAACATAATTAATTTTAACAGCTATTCAAGATTACAGATATGTGATAAGCTATTTTTATAAGACTTAGTTAATTATGTTATATGTAAATAAATAAAATTTTTTTACTAAATAAAATATATTTATATTTAAGAAAGGATGATTCTTATGTTTCAAACAAAAAATACTGGAAAAAAAATATCGCAATTAAGAAAAGAAAAAAATATTACTCAAATGGAACTTGCTGATTTAATGGGGGTAAGCTACCAAGCAGTTAGCAACTGGGAAAGAGGCAATTCTATGCCTGATATATCTAAATTACCTGAACTTGCTGAAATCTTAGAGGTTAGCATAGACGATTTGTTAAATGATGGAAAGCCACTGGAGCTAGTAAAAAATGTTATTAATGGAACTGAAGATGAATATATAGTAGAAGAAAAAATATCTATAGATACTGTTGCAGAAGTTGCTCCTTTATTAAAACCAACCCAAACAGAGAAAATCGTTGATAAAGTAATTAAAGAAAATGAAGAAAATATTAACTTTGAAGATATAATACAAATTGCTCCATTTTTAAGCGAAGAAAAGGTAGATATGCTTGCGTTGAATTTATCTTCGAACAATATGCTATCAGAGCTTGTTTGCTTAGCTCCATTTATGAGTAGAAATGCCATAGATGACTTAGCATTAAAATCAAATTCAAATGGTAAATTATCAGACATTATAGGTTTAGCGCCATTTATAAGCAGAGAAACCTTAGATAAATTAGCAACTGCCTCTTTTGATAACGAAAACTTAAACCAACTTGTTGCTTTAGCACCTTTTTTAAGCAAAAGTACTTTAAATGAACTAGCACTAAAGGCTACAAATAAAAATGATAAAAAAGCACTAATGGGATTAGCTCCATTTTTAGGACGTGAAACATTAAATAATATAGTTGATGACTATGTTAAATATTTTGGACTAAAAGATATAAAAAATATTATTCCTTTTCTATAAAAAATTTAATCAATAGGAGTTATAAAATGTTTGAGACTAAAAGCATAGGAAAGAAAATCGTTAATCTAAGAAAAATAAATAACATAACTCAAATGGAGCTTGCTGATTTGATGGGAGTTAGCTATCAAGCAGTTAGCAATTGGGAAAGAGGTAATTCTATGCCTGATATATCCAAATTACCAGAGTTAGCAAAAATATTAAATATAAGCATAGATGAATTATTATCTGAAGAAAAATCCCTTGATTTGATAAAAAATGTTATTGATGGCAAAGAAGACAGTTACTTAAAGGAAGAAAATGTTACAATAAAAGAGGTGGCCGAAATCGCTCCAATATTAAAACCAGCTCAAACTGAAACAATAATTGATAAGGTAGTAGATAATAACAAAGGTAAAATAACGATTAAAGATATAGCACAAATTGCTAGTTCTATTGACGAGGACTTTCTATATAAACTAATTAAGCAAGTAAATGAAAAATTTACTATGGATGATTTGTGTGAGCTTGCTCCATACTTAGATGAAAGTGACTTATATAAATTAGCATTGGAAGCAATAGAATTTAATGGAATCGATGGTTTAGAAAATCTGGCTCTTTATATGGATGAAGATGACCTTGATAAAATTGTTAGAAAAACTGATGATATTAAGGATATTACTAATTTAACTTCATATCTTAGTGAAGACACTATCAACTATGTAGCGGTCAAGGCTCTAGAAAATGGTAGATCAGATGATATAGTAACATTAGCTCCGTATATGGACGAAGATGATCTTGGTGACTTAACAATTAAGGCTGCAAAATCAGATAATATTGATCTAGTAAATAAGCTTGCACCATATATTGATGAAGATGACCTACATGATATTGCAGATATACTTGTTAAAAAACATGGTATTAGCGGTATAAAAGGTATTGCGCCTTATCTATAAAATTCATAAAGGACTGTTTGCAACTGATATGCTTCCTTCTAGGTA
>DDAM01000042.1 GCA_002332905.1 Firmicutes bacterium UBA2058
AAAAAAAGCCTTAGAATAATAACATTTGTACTTCTTAAAGTACTTTAGATCAAAATAATAGCTATTTTTCTCTTTTTCTTTAATAATATTTAAAAATGAAATAACATCTCTTGGTCTACCAAAACAATAGTTAATAATACTTTTGCCTTCTAAAATAGAGGAAATATGGCTATAGCAGATGTTGATATTGAAGGATTAAATAATGAATATGGTATTTTCTAATGAAAATTCACTGTTGAAACTTTTGTATCTTCGAATTACCGAATTTTATAAAAATGGAATGGCCGCCCTCAGAACAATTGGGTTATGGTAAGAAATCAACTTGATATCGATGAAAAAATAAGGGAATGAATGAGAAAATATATGTAAAATTTTAGCAGGTAGGTATTTGCAAATACCTACCCGTTAGAATACAAAGTAATATCTATAATTTTTATAAAAACTTACGCATTTAACTTGACAATCTCTCAAAAATAAATTCACATGGCATTTCACCTTTGCTGTTTATCGGTGATGAAACAATTTCCTTGGTTTTTAACTGTAAATCAAGTAGTCTTTCTAAGTGACGTCGACAGTGACCTGCACAACAAAAACAATATGTAAGTGGCATTGTACGGTTTTCATTAGGAAGGCTGTTGACCTTTAGTTTTTTATTAACTGTACATGGGCACACACAGGCATAGTTATCCTTATCTTTAATAACCCATCTCGCTGTTATTGTATTATCACTATTTAGATTAACATTCCAATCAGAATGAAAATCTTCTAAACAAGAAATTTGTTCAATCTTTTCTTGTAATGAATTACCTTCAATTTTTTTGATTCCCTTGAGTTCTTTCTGTGATGTAGCACAAGCACTAGAATCCAAAATTTGATATACTATTTCATGATCAAGCAATTTTTCCATTCTTTCAATAATATCTACAAGATCACCATTGCCAATTACTTCTTTTATTGTGTTTTCGTCTATGTTATGTTCAATCAGTCTTTTTTTAATTCCATTAACCTTAGCCATAAATTTTACCTCCCTTGTACATAAATAAATCCTCCTTTATCTTATTATTTTTAGATATTACAAATTTATATGTTGTATTTATTTATTCTATCCCTTTGTATATTAGTTACTAAAGTCTTATTTTAATGATTATAAAGTATCCTCATTAATATTATGTACTTTTTTATCAAGTAATTCAAGAACAACTTTATAGCCAGATGTATAAAAAAGTGTTGGATATATTATATTAATAATCAACTTCTGCAAAGTGAGAATTTGCTCAGCTTTTTTAAAGTTTTATGTTTTATATGTTTAGCTATTTACTTATATAATATATTATAAACACTTACCTAAAGGAAGAGTCAATAGGTTCTATAAGATAAAACAATATTTTAAAAATTTTATAGTGCTAAAAATTGGTATAACGGACGTAATGATGATAGTAGTAGTTTTAGGAACAAGATTTGTAAGTTATCATGTTGCTTTATATAAACAACATCCTGAAATTTATAAAATAGTTGTATGGGGTAGTCCAGAGAAAACTTAATGGACTTAAAGATAAATATCAAGTTGAAATTACAACAGATATGGATGAAATAATCAATAGTATGTATATTGACATTGTTAATATTTGGAGTTCTTCTATGATGTCTGACAGTCATCCATTTACAGTAGGATATGAAGCTGTATTTGATAATGCAGTTATACGTTATTATGAAGACAGTTATACAGAGGATAAGGTAGATACTAAATTGATGGTATTTACAGATGATGATATCCAGAAAATAAAATTTAGTCAGACTGATGGTAGTAAGGAATTATCATTAATGTTACTTGTTCTTAATTTTCATCACATATTTATTCATATAAATTTGAAAACTCAGAACCATTGTTGATTAAAATGACTAAACAAATTCAAATACTTCTATACCTAATTTGTCTTGAAGTGAATCAAATACTTGATTTTTACACTTTTCTTTTACATTTTACCTATTAATTTATATAGTGCATGAGTTAGTTATATTTTACTTATGCACTTTAATTATTTAGTCATATCATACTTTGATATGTTTCGACAAAATTATACAGAATATGAAATAATATACATATGGGTTATGTTTATGGAACTATTGCGGGTTTTAATATGTCGAAAAAAATTCTAAAATATGGTTAATAGGAGAAATACTATGAGTGTTATATATTCGGAAGTTGGTAATAGAATAAGAAAAGCTAGAGAAAAATTAAACTTAAGCAGAGAGTCACTTTCAGAAAGTGCAGAAATTTCATCAAAATTTTTATATGAAATAGAGACAGGACAAAAAGGATTTTCCTCAGATATATTGTATAGAATTTCTAAATCACTTAATATAAGTAGTGATTATATTTTAAATGGATATCCCACAAATGATGATAACATAGAATTGTCAGAAATATTGAATATGTTCTCACCTGAGCAGATTAAAGAGATTATAGTTGCATTAAAGTCAATTTATAAAATAAGCATTAAGTAAAAAAATTTGGCTTACATAGAGAAATGTTTTTATAGATAAAATATTATACTATTATCTTATGTGAATTAATATTACGGAAAAGAGCAATTAAATAAAGGCTATTAGTTCTTTGAGAAAATTGTATTTAAGAACTCACAATGAGTAAATTTTAAGTTGATTTCTACCAATTGAACAAAAATAAAAAACAAATGACTTACTTTGTATTAAAATTTGTTTGCACACAAAAATCTAATAAGGAGTCATTTGTCCATGAACATAATACCATACGTTAGCAAAATAAACAATACATGGCTGTATTCACTAGAATTTCAATGGTAAATTAACTAAAATACATAGCTAATGTTTCAGTAAAAACCATAGAACGATCTTGGGACATTTTTTGAATGATAGCCCTTAGGATGAATTAATTCTTGAGAATAGTCTAACTGATTGTACTCATAATAGTATAAAGTCATTATCAGATGAAAATAGTCCTGTGTACATATTAATTGACGATACCAAAATGGGAAAATCAAGCATTGAGTTATTTAACCTTGAAATATTAACACATTATCAAAATAGATGATCAGTATAGGTATACTTAAAAAATGTTAAACAATATCATTGATTTTGTATATTTTGAAGCTTTATCAGGTTCATCTTTGGAAAATATCAAAACAGTATTAAATGTAGCATAGGATAACTGTGATTATTATTTTTTACAGTTAATTTGCTTAATATGAGTAATAATTAAAATATGGAGGATAAAAAAATGATACTCAAGCCTATAGCGGATAATGTTGTAGTGAAAATGCTTGAAGCAGAGGAAACTACAAAAAGCGGAATTATTTTAACAGCTGTAACAAAAGAAAAACCTCAAATTGCAGAAATAATTGCAGTAGGTACAGGTGGTATGATGGATGGAGAGGTTATAAAAATGACTGTTAAAATTGGTGATAAAGTTGTTATTAATAAATATTCTGGCTCAGAGGTTAAGATTGATAACGAAGAGTTTTATATTATTAAACTTTCAGATATATTAGCAATCGTTGAATAAAAGGAGGAAAGAAATTGGCTAAAGACATATTATATGGTGAAGATGCTAGAAAGGCTTTACAAGCAGGAGTTGATAAACTTGCTAATACAGTAAAAATAACATTGGGACCTAAAGGAAGAAATGTAGTTTTAGATAAAAAATATGGAACACCTCTAATTACAAATGATGGTGTAACAATCGCAAAAGAAATTGATCTTAAAGACAAGTTTGAAAATATGGGAGCACAACTTATAAAAGAAGTAGCAATAAAAACTAATGATATTGCTGGGGATGGTACTACCACAGCTACATTACTAACTCAAGCTTTAATAAGGGAAGGTATGAAAAATGTAGTTGCTGGCGCTAATCCAATGATTCTTAAAAAAGGAATCAATCAAGCAGTAAATATTGCAGTTGATGTAATAAAAAGAAGTTCAAAAGTTGTAAATGGTAGTACCGATATATCACGAGTTGCTACAATAGCTGCTGGAGATGAATTTGTAGGAAACCTAATTACAGATGCAATGGGAAAAGTAACCTCTGATGGTGTTATCACTATTGAGGAAAGCAAAACAGCTTATACATATACGGAAGTTGTAGAAGGAATGCAGTTTGAAAGAGGTTATATATCACCATACATGGTGACGGATCCAAATAAATTGGAATCTGTTATTGAGGATGCATATATACTTATTACAGATAAAAAGATATCTAACTTTCAGGATCTTTTACCACTTCTTGAAAGTATAGTTCAAGCGGGAAAAAAGCTTGTTATCATTGCTGAAGATATTGAGGGTGAAGCACTTGCAACTATTATTTTAAATAAGTTAAGAGGAATATTCACAGTGGTTGGAGTTAAAGCTCCTGGATTTGGCGATAGAAGAAAAGAGGTATTACAAGACATTGCAATTTTAACAGGTGGACAAGTTATAAGCGACGAATTAGGATATGAGCTTAAAGACACTAATCTTTCCATGCTTGGACAAGCTAAAAAAGTTAAAGTTCAAAAAGAGAATACTATTATCATTGATGGCGCAGGTAACAAAGATATAATCAATTCTAGAATTATCCAAATTAAAAACGCTATTGAAAATACTACTTCTGATTTTGATAAAGAAAAACTACAGGAAAGACTTGCAAAATTATCAGGTGGTGTTGCAGTAATTAAAGTAGGTTCAGCTACCGAAATTGAGATGAAAGAAAAAAAACTTAGAATTGAAGATGCGCTTGCAGCTACTAAAGCAGCTATTGAAGAAGGTATTGTAGCTGGTGGTGGAACAGTATACATAAATGCTATTAATAAAATTTGTGAGCTATCACAAAAACTAGAGGGCGATGAAAAGACTGGTGTTAATATAGTGCTTAAGGCACTTGAAGAACCTATAAAACAGATAGCATACAATGCCGGTGTTGATGGTTCTTTAATTATTAAAGTAATAAAGGATAGTGAAAAAGATACATTTGGTTTTAATGCTTATACTGAGCAGTTTACTGATATGTTAGAAGATGGAATTGTAGATCCTGCCAAAGTAGTTAGAATTGCACTTGAAAACGCAGCAAGTGTTGCCTCAATGGTACTTACTACTGAAAGTCTAGTTGCTAATATTCCTGAGGAAATA
Source organism: Firmicutes bacterium UBA2058 (assembly GCA_002332905.1). Taxonomy (GTDB): domain Bacteria; phylum Bacillota; class Clostridia; order Tissierellales; family Sedimentibacteraceae; genus UBA1535. The sequence goes on from DDAM01000042.1 coordinate 5,140, forward strand.
CCACCAATGCCACCGATGAATCCGGGTATGGGTGGAATGTATTAAAAGAAATTTCAAAGAAGATGATTATATGATTCAATCTACGTTTCGGCGAGTTGAAAAACAATATTCTGACATAGATTTAAAATATTGGCTTATAATCCAGAAGCCATATGGCGAAGCTATGTCTTTTTTTAATCTAATGATACATTTGGGGTGCATTAGAAAAAAGTGTACAAGCAGTTTATTTTAATAAAATATAATGTAAGGAAGGACTAAAAATGAAAATTAAAGAAAAAATAATTGATACTATTTCATCCCTCAGTGAAATGGAGAATGTTAAACAATACTTATCCGAAAACGACGATTTAAGTAAAATAGAGATGAATTCATTATCATTTATTAAAATTGTAGTTGCTTTAGAAAGTGAATTTGGCTTTGAATTTGAAGACGAGATGTTAGATTATAATAGATTTGCCTCATTAAATACATTATGTAATTATGTGAAAGAACAAATGAAGTTAAGTAATTCAATAACTGTTTGAGGTAAAAATATATGAAAAGAATATTATGTACTATTCTAGCTGTAATTATTATGGCTATTTTTTGTATAAACGCATATGCAGTTGATTTAAATGTTAAATCTAATACAGTAGATTTGGACAAGATTGATCAGACTAGAATAGACAATTTTGTCAATGAGACTCTGAAAAAATCTAAAGTTCCAGGTGCTTCAATTGTTATTGTGAATGGGGATCAAACAAAATATTTATCATATGGTTATTCTAATACTGGATATAAAATAGAAATAACGCGCAATACACTTTTTGAACTAGGTTCAATGAGTAAAGCTTTTACAGGGTTAGGAATTTTGCTATTGGAAGATGAGGGTAAATTATCTCTTGATGATCCAATAGATAAGTACATACCTTGGCTGACCTTTTATTATAAAGGATTACATGAGCACCAAAGGTATGATGGAAATGTATCTCCTAAAATATCAAATTTTCTTTATCATACAAGTGAAATACCTTATAAAACAATAGGTTATGTTCCTGAAGGTACCTCTGATGATATGCTTGAAAAAACCGTAAGGGCACTTGTAGGAACAAAACTTGATTATTATCCTGGTGATGTGTATCAGTATGCAACCGTTAATTATGATGTGCTTGGATACTTAATTCAAGTGATTACTGGAAAATCATATGAGGAATTTATATATGAAAAAATATTGGTTGAATTAGGGTTAAATAATACATATCTTTTTACAGAAGATGCAGAAAAAACAGGATTATTAGCACAAGGATATAAAATGTCTTTTTTTCAAGCCCAGCCATATGATGCTCCAAGATATAGAGGAAACACACCAGCTGGATACGTTATTTCTGATAATGAAGACATGGCTCAGTGGATGCGAATACAAATGGGATTAATTGATGTATCAGAACAATTTGAACGTATCATTGCTAAGTCACATATTGGTAATACATCTGTAGGAACTATAGGTGATCATACTTATGGTGCTGGATGGGGTGTTAACGTTAAGGGCTTAGATATACGACATAGTGGAAATAATCCTAATTATTCATCTTCATTAATAATGCAAACTAATAATAAACTGGGTGTATGTGTTTTAGCGAATATGAATTCAAATGTTGCAGATTACCTAAGTGTAAATATATTAAATATCATACAAGGAAAACGGATTGAAAAGTATACAACACATTCATATAAAAGTTTAGATACTGTTTTTTCAATTGTTACTATTATTTCTATAGTATTTGGAATTATGATTCTTTATTTGCTACTAAAATCAATTATAGAATTAATAAATGGAAAACGTATTAGAAATAATCTAAATGCTGGTAAATTTGCAGGACTGCTGTTAGCTATACCATTATTGGTGTTTTCTGGTTATTGTGTATATTATCTTCCTAACATATTATTACAAAGAATACCTTGGAATGCGGTTAATGTATGGGGATCATCTTCCATTATGAAAGGATGTATTATTGGATATATAGCATTTATTATATTTATGTTTTATATTTTACTAACATTTAATTTTCCAAAAGATAAAGAAAAAGGCTATATTGCACTAGTACCTCTAAGTTTATTTAATGGTATTGCCAGTGCATTAATTATATTTACTATTAATGAAACTTTTAACAGACAGCTGGAATATTCAAAGGAGTTACTAGTTTACTTTGTTTTTGCACTATCTTTTTTTGTTTACACAATCAAGCTATTACAAGGACGTATGATTATAATTACCAATGAAATTGCTTATGAAAAACGTATTGATATGATTGATAAAATCATGTGCTCATCATATCAGTCAATTGAAGTAATAGGTAGAGATAGAATCTTTTCTGGATTAAATAATGACTGCGCTGCAATAGCACAAGTACCTGGAATAATTGTTATGTTTGTTTCTAATATACTGACACTAATATTTTGCCTTTCATATATGTTTACAAAAAGTTTTTGGGCTTTTTTTGCTTCTTTTGGAATTATATTGTTAAATAGCGCTATTAGTTTAATAACAGGTAGAATCGCTTCAAAGTATTGGGAGAAAAACAGAGATATTCAAGATACATACTTTGGTCAAATGCAAGATTTGATGAATGGATTTAAGGAACTTGTACTTAATAAGTTGAGACGTTTTGCATTTTGGGTAGATATGAAAAAATATTCTAGGATGTCTGCTGAATTGAATAAATCAGCATCGATTAAGTTTTTAAATTTTCGTTTGTATAATACACTGATGTATAATTTCGTATTCGGTGTTGTAGTATTTTTGTTTCCAATTTTTATGTCCAATCTTGATGTTCATGATGTTAATCGTTTGCGAGAAAATTTATTTATTGTTTTTTATATGATAGGACCATTTGACGCAATTACTGGAGCAATTCCACAATTGGTACAGTTAAATGTTAATATAAAAAGAATTAATAAGTTAATTTATGAATTAGATGAAGTTTCCACAGGAAATGTAACAATAGAAGAAGAAACAAACATTTCTTATCCAGAACATATTTGCATCCAATTTGAAGATGTTAATTACAAGTATGTTATAAGAAATGAGTTTGGACATATAGAAGAAAGTGAATTTACATTAGGTCCAATCACAACAGAGTTTAAATCTGGAGAAATAACTTTTATAACTGGAGGAAATGGAAGTGGTAAGTCAACATTAGGAAAGCTTATTACAGGATTGTATACACCACAAGAAGGAAAAATATTGATTAATGGGAAACAAGCTGAAATAAGAGAACAAAATGATTTATTTTCATCTGTGTATAGCGATTATAATTTATTTAAAAAGTTATATGGTATAGATTATCAACAGAAAAAGAACTTGATTGCAGAATATCTCGATATGATGAAAATCAGAGATAAGGTTGAAATAAATGATGAAGGTGAATTTAAATCTATTGATTTATCAACAGGTCAAAAGAAACGTCTTGCATTTATTATAAGTTGTTTAGAAGATAAACCAATGGTACTTTTTGATGAATGGGCTGCTGAACAGGATCCAGAATTCAGAGCATATTTTTATGATAATTTATTACCAATGTTAAAAAAACAAGGTAAAGGTGTTATTGTAATAACTCACGATGAACGTTATTTTGAAAGAGCAGATAAAATAATATCATTAGAACGCGGAATATTGATTTGTGAATAATAAATATACTAGTGGTGATGAAATGAAAAGAGAATCCCTTTTTTTAGTAAAAGCGATTGCCATAGATTATTATGGAACGTTGGTTGATGTTGGGCATCCATTTCTTGAAATTCGAAAATGGTTTACAAGTACATACAATGATTCCACTGATGACATTAATGGCATATTTATATGCTTTATGAAGGAGCATGCAAGATTACTATTTGATAAGGAGTTTTATTTAGGACAAGTTCTTTTAATGAATAGTTATAAAAAAACTTGTGATAAGTATAGTATAAAATTTATGCCTGCAGAGTTTAATAGATTAATTATTAATCTATTTACAGAATCGCCAGCTTTTTTAGGTGCTCAGCGTGCAATTGAAAATTTAAGAAAAAATTATCCGGTTTTATTATTAACTAATGCTGATAATCAAATTTTGTATAAATCTATAGAAAAGCAGGGATTTAAATTTGATTATGTTGTATCCTCAGAAGATATGCGATGTAATAAACCAGATATTAAGTTATTTCAAAGGGCTTGCGAGTTATTACATACTCCAGCAGAACATGTGGTAATGATTGGAGATTCATTAACAGATGATGTGCAAGGAGCTATGTCATATGGCATGCAATCAATATGGATAAACACAAATGATTCAATGGATAAAGAGACCGTTTTACAATTGTCATCAGTTTGTGACATAGAGTCAATTCTTTGTAAAACTCGTTGATACTATATAATAAATATTATAGAGGATTAGTTAAGATGAATAATAATAAACAACCAAATAGCCGGGTAGTAGTAGTAACCGCGCAAAGAAGTGCGATTAGTAAAATTCCTGGTATATTAAATTATGTTAAAGAAGTAGATTTATTGGCTACAGTATTCAAAACTGTATCGGAAGGACTACACGAATGGATTGATACAGCAATAACTGGGAGCTCATTTCCCGTGGAAAGGGACAATCTATGTCGAAAAGCAGTCTTAGCGTCAGGTATGCCTTCACGTATTAGTTGCTCAACTATTAGCAAAACATGTGCTTCGTCAGATGAGGCTTTATATATGGCATATACCAAAATAATAACAGGAAAATCACGAGCGGTTTTGGTAGGAGGTTGTGAAAAAGTTAGCAATTCTGCATATGTTTTACGCCATATGAAGAATAGAGTAAGTGATTCTACAAAAGGACATTTACCTCTTTTGTGTGATGTCAAACAAAGCTATGAAGAGAATGATATGCATTATATAGCTGAAATAGCTGCTAAAAGGCTAAATATTTCACTAGAGGATCAAAATTATTTTGCAACAAAAAGCAGGGAAAATGCGAGAAAAGCATTTGAATCACATTACTTTGAAAAAGAGATTATACCTATCCCATATTCAGATGAAAATAATAATTTTTTTGATGGTGATGAGTTAGTACAACAAATAATAAATGAAAAATATATAGATGATAAAACACCAATATTTGTTCAAGATGGTACACTAACTAACTATAATACCTCACCAATGTGTGATTGTGCAGTTGCCATGGTAGTTATGGACTATGAAACTGCTAAATTAGCCGGATTAAAGTATTTAGTTGAAATTCAAGATGTTTCATGTATTGGAGTATCAAGTGATGAATCAGGCATGGCTATGGAAAAATGTGTAGAAAAAATTCTTTGGGAAAATCATCTTGATAAAAATGAAATTGGATTATATGAAATAAATGAATCTTTTGCAGCTCAAGCTATTGCAGTTGTTCGAGCATTAGGAATAAATCCTAATTGTGTTAATGTCAATGGAGGAAACCTTGCACTAGGGTATCCAATTGGAGCATCTGGTATACGAATGTGTGTTACATTGATACATGAAATGATTCGCTCACAAGTAGAGTACGGTATTAGTGTAATGTGTGGGGGAGGAGAAATGGCAAATGCTGTTTTATTTAGAAATGCATAATTGTAGTGATAATAATAGAGGACAAATAATATATTATAAAACTTATATTAACGATTGAAGGAAAGTATATGAAGAAATATCAGCTTACAAACGCACAGAAAAGAATATGGTATGCTCAAAAAAAATATGGTACAAGTCCAGTATTTAATATAGGTGGTCGTGTATTAATAAAGGGTAATGCGAACCTTAATTTGCTTGCTCAATCTTTCCAGGTTTTCATTGAACAAAATGATGCATTACGTATTAGATTGTATGAAGAATATAGTCAAGTTTTTCAAATAGTAACAAATACTTTAGAACAGATTGAAATTATTGACTTCTCTGAAAACACAAATGCTATGGAACGATGTGATGAATGGTGTAAAAAAAAATTAACAGAATCTTTTAGTATGATAGGCTCACCTCTGTATTTTTTTTGCGTATTTAAACTTTCAGAAAGCTTAACCGGATACTTTGTTAAGTTTCACCATATAATTGCAGATGGTTGGTCGATGGAGTTATTGACTGAGCAGATTGTTCAAAATTATGAATGTTTGTTATCCGGAAAAGAACCGAAAACAACAAGGCCTTCCTATATGGATTATGTAACACACGAATCCACACTGTCATGGGAAAAAGAGAGTATATATTGGCAGAAAAATGCTGAATTGCTCTCTGATATGAGTATATCTATAAATAATAATCTAGAGGCAAGGCGAAAATCATTTTCTCTTGATTTTGATCTTCAAAAGAGGCTATCTGATTTTATAAAGCAAAAAAGAATTACATGGAATGTATTTTTTATTGGCTTACTTCAAATATTCCAATATAAAAAAACAGGTCAAAAGGTTTCATCTACAGGCATTCCATTTTTGGCACGATCAAGTAAACAAGAATATATGACATTTGGCACATTTACAAATACACTTCCATTCTGTAGTTGTTTAAATGAGAAACTGACAGTTAGTGAGCATTATATGGTTTTAACTAAGCAACTAAAGGAGGCATATGAGAATCAATATTATCCAGTAAATTTATTAGTGCAAAATATACAAGCAATCAAGAGAGAAGGAATGCTTTATCATACCTGTATTAATTATTATAATACAGCATTAACAAACAAGTTATGTGATTTTTTACTTGAAAATAGTGAGTTTCATCGTGGATATCAGGAACAACCGTTACAAGTTATAATACGTCATTGGAATAGAAACAAAATTCAACTTGACTTTGATTATCAGACTGGTATTTATTCAGATAAACAAATACAAACTATGTATGAGCAATGGGTGTTACTTATTAAACAAATCATTGCTAATCCGTTGAAACAAATTAGTAGTTTATGCCTTATATCTGATGAAGATAAGCAGAAACTTATTACCTCAGCTATTAATAATACTAATAAACAACCAGTATCATGGATCCAATGTATGAATAATTGGATTACTAATACACCAGATGAGATTGCTGTTTCGCAGGGTGACAAATCATGGACATATGCACAGTTTTATAATGAAATTAAGCAACTTATTATATATTATAAGGCTTCTGGAATTAAAAAAGGTGATATTGTTATGACAGCGCTCCCCCATGAAATAAAAAGTATTGCAGCAATATATGCAATCATATTATGTGGTGCTGTTTATTTGCCTGTTTCGCAGGAATGGCCTATTGAACGAATAAAAGAAATTCAACAAGACTGTAAGGCTCGCTTCTTGATTAGTGAATCTATCAGTCTGCCGAATGTATATACACTTTCTATGCAGTATAAAATAAATAAAAATTCAACTTTAACCAAGTTTAGCATTCCTGATGGTGAAGATAATGCCTATATAATTTACACATCTGGATCAACTGGAAAACCTAAAGGTGTAATAATTCGACACCGTAGCTTAAACAACTATTTACAGTGGGCTGGTAATACATACAGCATAATGCAACATGATGTGTATGCATTGTTTTCAGCGTTTACATTTGATTTCACGTTTACCGCCCTTTTTGCACCAATGATGAGTGGCGGCGAAATTCGTATATATCAAAGTACATCTGAGCAACCAAATGTTTTTAAGAATATACTTTGTGAGAATCGAGTTACTATACTAAAAATTACCCCAAGCCATATAGGACTCATAAAAAGTGTAGAGCATCATAATGACTCCATTCATACTTTTATTGTTGGTGGTGAAGATCTTAAGACCCATAGTTGCGAAACACTTCTAACAAAATTTAATACCGTGCTGCGAATTTATAATGAGTATGGACCAACAGAATCAACAGTCGGCTGCATTGTTTATAAATATGATCCTCAGAAAGATAGAGAAAATACAGTTCCAATTGGAAAACCAATTAACGGTGTTCAAGCTTTTTTATTTGATAAGGATGGAATGCTTTTACCTTATGATACAAAAGCTGAATTAATCCTTGGTGGAGAAGGATTGGCTTGTGGTTATTGCAATAAGTCAGAAAACTCTGAAAAATTCATTGCTAATGACTTGTTACCAGGTAAAATCTTATATAGGACAGGCGACCTTGCTTATATGAATGATCAAGGTATATATGTATATTGTGGGAGAATTGATGACGAGTTAAAAATACGTGGATACAGAATCAACCCAAGTGAACTTGAATGTAAAGCAATGGAAAGCAAGATGGTTTTAGAAGCATCAGCTAAAACTATTACAATTCAAGGTAGCACAAATTTGTATTTATATATTGTTAGTGCAGATTGCTACCAAGAAAAAGAATTTAAAGATTGGTTAGCACAAAAACTACCAGGATATATGATGCCAAAAGGAATCATAAAACTTGATGCAATGCCGTTGACGATTCATGGTAAAATTGATAAATCTAGGTTGCCAGAATGGAAACCATATCAATGCGATATTTCATTTATTGCACAAACAAAAGAGGAAGAAGTGTTATTCAATATATGGAATGAACTGTTGTCAGATGGAGTGAATATCAACTCTGATTCGAACTTTTACGCACTCGGTGGAGATTCTATAAAAGGCATTCAACTCTCATCAAGAATCATTGAATATGGATATGAGTTAAAAGTAGTCGATATTTTGACAAATCCAATATTTAGTGAAATGGTAAAATGTATAACCAAAGCACAAGAGCCACTGGAAGATGAAAAAATATCTGAAGAGCCATTTAATGGGTTGCCAATCATCCAATGGTTTTTCAATCAAGGTTTTGAGAATTATGAAAAATATAATCATTCAGTAGTTTTGAAGTTAAAGCATAATGTTAATGTAAATTGTTTAGAAAAAGTACTAAATATTATGATAACTCATCATGATTCATTACGAATAAATAAAACATCTGAAAGTAACCAATTATTTTATAATCCTGTTCATTTAACACATTCTGTAAAAATCACCGCAATTAATGCAAAAAGTCATGGATGGGTTAATATTGAGTCTGAAATTCAAGATTCAATATGCGTTGAATTTAATCTTGAAAAGGATTTGTTGTTTCGAACATATTTGATTTTTGCCAATGAAGAACAATATATATTATTTATTTTTCATCACATAATTATTGATGGTGTTTCATGGCAGATATTTCTTCATGATGTTAGCCTATTACTTGACGAAAATAAGGCAAGTGTGAAACAATGTTTACCTCATAAAACAGTTTCATATGCAAGATTTGCACATGAATACAATGAAAGATTTAACAAATCAATGCTTTCTACTACTGTTATGAATAATGATATAGGTATAAATGTAACACAGCAAAGAAAAATAAAATATGAAGATTATATTGTTGTTGAAAAAGTACTTAGCAGTGAGTTAACACATAACTTGATGGGACCAGCAAATATAACTTATAACACTAAACCAAATGAATTAATTATAGCTGCATTAGCATTGACTATTCAACATTTTACTAATAATGATCAGATTGAGATAGATATTGAGTCTCATGGTAGAGATATACTTCCAGATATTGATGTCAGAAGAACAATTGGTTGGTTCACAGCAATTAATCCTGTAATTTTAACTATTGATAATAGTGAACTTAAAAAACAAATAATTGATTTAAAAGAACAGCTTCGACGATATGAAACTTATAAGTATATAGGAATCAATAAATTAATGCCTTTAAATGATAAATCCAAACCTAAGATTAGATTGAATTATATGGGCGATTTAGTTGAAATCAATAACCATCACTGGGAGTTAATTGATTATGGATGGGAAAACAATATAGCATCTCAAAATAAATCTTCATATTTAATAGATATAAATCTCTTACAGTTACAAGGATATTTACGTATGACAATTGCTTTCTCACAAGCATGTAGCGAACAAAAAGACATAATCTTTTCATATTTGATTAATACATTAGAGATTATAATCAAACATTGTTTGCAAACAAAAGAGTTAGTTTTAACACCATCTGATTTTAATATGGTTGATTTGAGACAAGATGACATCAACTCAATTGTACAACAATTATAATATCGAATGAAAGGCATATAAAGTGATGGATGTTTTACTAAAAAATTTTAGAGTTAAGTGTATTATAGTAGCGATAGATTTAGAATTTCTCGCGCTTATTAAGCAGCTTAATATTGTAGACAAGCATATAAAAAAAGTTAATAACGAGTGTATCATTGCTGAGTGTATTGACAGAAAAATTGTTGTCGCACAAGCCGGAGTAGGAAAAGCAAAAGCTGAAGAATGTGCAAAATTATTGCATGAAAATTATTCTTATATAAGTGGTTTTGTATCAGCAGGACTTGCAGGCGCTCTTTCAGAACAATTGACTATAGGAGACATCATAGTAGGAGATTCTATTACATATATTGAACAGGAAGAACATAAGATAATAAAATTTTTAGATACAATAAAAATACCTACAATAGAAAGTTTTAATGTTAAATATGGATCGATTGCATGTAGTGATGAGTTTATCAACGATACAAAAATAAAACAATATTTAATGAATGAATATAAAGCAATTTGTGTTGAAATGGAAAGTAGTGGTGTTTTAAATTTTGCAAATAAAAAAGGTACTTCATTTCTAGCAATAAAGGTTATCAGTGATAATGCTAATGAAAAGGCTATACGCTCTATTATTCGTTCGTATATAAATGCATGCAATACATTGGCGTGTTATTTAGATCAAATAATAGATAATATATGGAATTAGCATTTTGATGACATATCATTTTTATATAATATAAATTTCTGAAAAGAAAGGATGATCATAATGAAAATAAATTCTGCTGTAAATATAGAACAAATAGAAAATGACTATCATATCACGATAAACTTAGTTGATATATGTCAACATGATTTATTAATATCTTATATTAACGATTTAAAAGAGTTTATTGTTAAACATGATATTTTTATAATATATCAAAAAATATATAGAAATTGTAATCCGGAGATAGCAAAAATTATAGAAGAAAATTTACAGTGGGAACGACAAATAAATGCTCCTATAACTTTTGCTTTGTCTTATGATTCACCTTATGAAACATCGGCAATTGGTGTTCATTTGTATGGGAAAAATAAAAGTGAAATTATTAATATTAAAACAAGTAAAAGTAACGATTGCGCATATATCCAATATGATAGTGGAGGAATGAACTATCTATATGGTTATCATATATTTGATCGTCCTGAAGAGGGATTCAATCAATTGAATTTAAAACTTATTGAACATAATTATAAAGCATCAGATATTGTTAGAACATGGTTTTACTTAAATAATATTTTAACGGAATATCAGAGCTTTAACCAGGCCAGAAATCATTTTTTTGCTTTAAATAAGATTTCTTATAAAGTAGATTCAAAGGATTTACCAGCTAGTACATGTATAGGAGGAAAAACATGTTATGGTAAGAGTGTGATAATGATCGCAGCAGCACATTGTGATAATAAGTTGTTAACTAAACAAAGAGTATATAACAGTATGCAAAATGAAGCAGAAGGAAATAATTATTTATATCAACCTTCATTTAGTAGAGCAATGATGCTTCTTGGTTATAATAGAAAAGAACTGCAAATTTCTGGTACAGCAAGCATTGGAACAGATGGTCAAACAAAATTTTTAAATAACCCTTATAAACAGATTGAACTCACACTAAGAAATATTATAAATATTCTCGATGAAGTTGGAATGCAAATGTGTGACATTGTTGAAAGTAATGTTTACATTAAATCAAAACAATATTATTCAATATTCATAGATATATGCAAGCAACTAAAAATTAGCTTTCCATATGTATGTGTTATTAGTGATGTATGTCGTGATGATTTATTATTTGAAATTGATGGAATTGCGAAAATAAAGAAAGGATAATGCAATGGAAGGTATTATGCGTACAAATGAAATAATAAAACAAGTAGACTTAGTGGTTGTAATAACTGGTGATGATAAGAATACCAGTTTTCTTGGAGTAAATGAGTATATGGGTATAGGATATATAAAATCTTATCTCGAAAGTAAAGGGATTCAAACTAATATAAATATTTTGCAAAATGTGCAGACTGAATATATTAAACAAAAGTTTGAGCAAACTCCTCAATTTATAGGATTATGTATGTATTCAGACAATGTTCATGAAGTAATTGAAGCAGCCAATTGCTTTAAGTCTTTATATCCAACAGTTAAAATAGCTGTAGGCGGACCACAGGTAAATAACTTCGAAGAACAGATTCTTAAAGATAATACATGTTTTGATATGGTAACATCCTATGAGGCAGAAGAAACATATTTAGAGATTGTTGAAAGAATTAACAATAGAAAAAGCCTACAGGGATGTCTAGGAGTAACATATCGTGATAACGGCAAAATTATTCGCAATCCTTTCCGAAGTCCTATCGTAGACCTAGACTCTCTTCCATTTCCGTCACGATATATTCATGAACATAATAGTCAACAATACCTTTATTTAACTGGAAGCCGTGGATGCTTAGGTGGTTGTAGTTTTTGTGGAGAAACATCTGCAAAAAAGGATATAGGAAGACCATTTATTCGTTTAAGAAGCCCTAAATCTGTAGTAGATGAAATGGAGGGTCTAGTTAATAAGTATAAAATGCATGCTTTTAGATTTACTGATGCAACTTTTGAAGATACTAATGATGGCACAGGTATACAGCGAGCTGAAACCATTTATGATGAAATAATATCTCGTAATTTGCATGTCAGTTTGCATTTGTTTACAAGAGCAGAAATTGTAGACAAAGCGCCAGCTTCGTATTATCAAAAAGCAAAAAAAGCAGGCGTAGAGTGTTTTTATGTTGGTATTGAATCTGGTAGTAGTGAAGATATTCAACTATATAATAAACGTACGACAATAGAAAAAAATCACAAAGCAATTAAAGTTATTCGTGATTCTGGAATTCATGTCGGTATAGGTTTTATTAATTTTAATCCGTTCAGTACTTTTTCAACTATAAAGCATAATATAGATTTCTTACATGAAAGTGGATTTGGTCATGTATTTTATCTTGCTCAAACACGATTGGAACTTTTACCTCAGTCTTATTTGATTAAACAATTGCAAAAAGATGGACTGATAATAGGTGATTTTGATTACAAATCTCATTTTTATAATTATTATTTTAAAGATAATAAAATGTATCAACTATATTTACTGTTTAAAAAGGCATATACTGCTTCACCAATATATTTTATGGATACTTTATCTGGCATGAATCGCGTTTTTGCTAGCAACAATCAAGATAACAAAAATATTGGAAAAATAATGCATCATTTTACAGAGTTAGATGATGTTTGTCGTAAATACGATGATATCAACTACAAATTTGCTAATAAAGCTATTGATATGTGTGCCAACGGTGCAACACAAGATCAACTCGACAAGTTACTAGAACAGACAAATTTAAATGGAATTTATGATGAGTATCTTTCATTATATAATTTAATTAATATACGAGTTGTTAAGGAACGTCTTGCAAAAATATTATAAAAGCTGTATCTAACTTTCATAATTATAATGTAAAGGTAGAAAATCAATTTTTATATAAAATTTTATTTTGAGGAGTTTATTATGACTAATTACAAACAACCAGAATTAAATTCATTATTTAAAGTTGAACGACGTCAATATGAAATATCAGTAGATAATAGCATACCTGATATCTGCAAAAAAACAATATTACTACCAGCTTGCGATTATGACGGGATTCAATATATTTATTATGTTAATTTAGCAAAATCATTAGTATCTATTTGGAGTATAGATATTAGTCTTTATATTTCCTATATAAAAAACCTGTATAAGCAATTTGAAATATGTAATGCAGAGTTTTATGGACGACTTGGTTTACATACATCATTTGTTTATAATAATAAAATTTATGCTCTACCTTCATATGGTAATTACATTTTTCGTTTTGACATTGACTCAAATCAATATGAAATAATCAATGGAAGCATGGAGCATATTTATAATTTCACAAATGGAGTTTTTAATGACAAAATATATTTTACGAGATGGACAATCTATGATTATTTTAAACGAAAAAATACTGAAGAGGATGTTCAGTTAGATTTTGGATATTACAATATAAAATCTATGGAATTTCATATAATGAAAAGTATATTAGGGCCAGAATCGATACATGAGACTGTTTTATCTCCAAAGGGAGATAAAATTATTGCAATTGAAGTTCCAAGATATGAAAGAGATGTGTTAGATAGGCATGGTAAAACAGTTAGTAGTGCTTTGCAGGATTCAAGAATTTTGTCATATAACCTTTTGACCGAAGAATTGCAAGTGACATCATCTGATAATGGACCTGCACATATAGTATTTGACAAAAATAATAGTGATATTGGATATGTAGCATGCTGCAATTTCTCTCCTTTGGGGTGTTTTGGATCAGCCAGATTGGATAAATATGATTTCAGTAATGAAATTATTAAAATTGGCTCATATAAGGATGACGATTTTTACAGGATTCCCAACCATGAAGTTTTTGAATATAAGGCGGAAAGTCTTCTGGCTACTCCAGTATACTCTAATCAAGTTCATATTATAAATGTAACTTCGATGACTTGCAAAAAGAAAGTCTATTTATCAAAAAAACACGTTACACCTGATAGTGATATAGTACCTTATTATTACCCATTAATGGACAAGACTCCTTATACAGTACTTCCAGTTAACAATACTAAATATATTATTATGTGTGGTATTAGATCGATTGACATTCTGGATTTTGAGGAAGATAAAATCATAACCAGAATAGATTACAACAAGCAATATACTCCGATGGGATCTGTAAGCCCACTTCGTGCATCGGGTCATAGTAGATTTGCTTAATACATGAACATATCAAAGATAATAGTGCAAACATGATATTTATATAATTTTAAAACACATAAATGAGGGGATGATATTATCAAAACAATTTCTATAGTTAAATGTAACAGTTATGAATATACAGAGGTAAAAAAATCACTAATTGAAGCATTGGATTATCTTGGTGGGATTAAAAAATTTATCAAACAAGGTGAACGTGTTCTGATTAAGCCAAATTTATTAATGAGGAAGAACTACGAAGATGCTGTGACAACTCATCCCATGATAGTTCAGTGCATGGCAGAATTATTAATCAATGAGTTTAAGGCTACCGTCCTTATTGCAGATAGTCCTGGAGGAGATTTCACAGCTGAAGTTATGGATGCAATTTATAATACAACTGGCATGAGGGAGGTAGCTGAAAAGACAGGAGCTGAATTAAATTATAACTTTAAAGAAAAAATGTATGATAATGAAGCAGGACTGTATTTAAAAAAAGTTAAAGTATCTGAGTTTATTAGTAATGTTGATAAAATTATATCCATGCCTAAACTTAAAACACACTCAATGATGACTTATACGGGTGCTGTCAAAAACTTATTTGGAATTATTCCAGGTATTACAAAAGCTGAGTACCACCTCCATATGTCAGGTTATGATAAATTTGCTGATGCATTGATTGATATATGTTTATTAGCTAAGCCAACACTTACTATTATGGATGCTATAGTATCCATGGATGGAAATGGACCTTCAGCCGGAAATAAAAAGAACACAAATACAATATTAGCCTCGGAAGATCCTTTTACTTTAGACAAAGTATGTTGTGATTTGATAGGTTTTCCATTTGATATTGTGCCGACTGTAGCAAAGAGCATTGAACGAAATTTATGTAAACTAAATAGCGATGATGTTGAAATAAAGGGAGAAACTAATGTTAATTTAAAACCATTTGAAATGCCCGATTCAATAAGCGATGTATTCTTGAAAACAGATCAGTTTGATGGGAAATATGTTGATGAAAATATAAAGGCAAAACCTGTATGTGATCAAAGTAAATGTGTAAAATGTTTAGTATGTAAACAATCTTGCCCAGCAAAAGCAATATCATTTGTTAACAATCAGATTACTATTGATACAGATAAGTGCATACGTTGCTATTGTTGTCAAGAATTATGTCCTTTTAAAGCAATAAAAATACGTCGTTCATATTTACTTAGAGCATTACTAAAAGACCATGAGTGGTAATTATACCAAGGAGTATAAATGTATAATAAAGATGATGCAGCATGTAAAGTACAAGATATTATACCATTATTGCCATTGCAACGTACAATCTTGTTTTGGGGATTAGCGCACCCTTCTTCCTTTCAATATTATGAGCAATGGAGATACACAGTAACTGGTGAAATACATACAGAGCTAATGCGCACAGCATGGGAAAAAACAATTGAGCATTTCAGTATTTTACGAGGAATATTCGTATGGGATAAGGTTCGTGATCCTGTTTTTGTTGTTCTGAAAAAACAAAATGCTATATTTCGTGTTTATGATTTACAAGTTAATATAAATAATTCAAGAGTATTATCTGAAGACATAGCGAGAAAAGAATGGCAGGATAGGGTTAAACTAAATATTAATCCTATACGATTAAGTGTTACCTTACTATCTCCTAATAAATGTGAATGGATAATTAGCACCAATCATATATTATTTGACGGGTGGAGCAACGGACTAATTATGAGTTATTTGGTGAATTGTTATAATTCATTATGCAAAAAACAAATTGTTATTATAGAAAATGATTTGTTATTGTATAAAAAACATTTAAAACAAACATTGGATGAATATAACAAACAAGAACATAAACAGTTTTGGATGGAATATCTTTCTGACTATATTGAGTATGAAACTAATGATTTAAAATATGAAAACTCTATTAGAAATTGTATATGTTCTTTCCCATTTCCAGATTATTTACTTAATATGATTGATGAATTTTGTGTTGCAAATAATTGTAGTTTATCAACATACTTATATGCTGCATGGGCAATTAAAGTATCATTGCAAAGCAATCAAAGAGACATAATTATTGGAGCGACTGTATCAGGTAGAAACAACCTTTTGCCATATGAAATGAATAATTTAACTGGTTTGTGGATACAAACTGTACCAATACGAGTGAATTGTGAAAATGATACTTTTATAGGTGATATCATTTCAAACATCCAAAATGATTTGCTTTTAGCTGAAAAACATATGTACATAAATAATCATGATTGGTTTGGAATATTTCCAAATATTAATACAGTGTATAGTCAAATGTTGACAATTCAAAACTATCCAATTGATAAAAGCATTAATAAATATAATTCAATTAAAATAGAATTTTTATCGTCAAATTATCAAATAATAAGTGCTTTCAATGTTTCAATTAAAGCATTTGATTTTATGAAATGTATGGAGATATCTTATAATGCTAAAATGTATAACATTAATCAAATAAATGAATTTGCCACTCACTTTTTTAATTTATTGAAGTATATGTCTGTAATGAAAAGTAATCAAAAACTTAAGAATGTATTCGAAGAGTTTTATGGTTGCTTTGATGAAATTAAATAAAAATCAAACAATTACTTTATGTTTATAGAAAGAGGATAAGACTATATGAATAAATTTAGTGTACCAGCAGATTTCAATGTAGAAACTTTAAATGCATATAATCGTCTAAATGAGCAATATGACGATTATATACATGAAACATATGGACAGCTAAACTTTGAGAAAAATATTTTGGGTTCTGGACGATCTGCTGATAAACTGCCATATGTTAATAAAAAGCAATTAGAAAAATATATTTCTTACTCAGAATCAAAAAATATTGATTTTAATTATGTGCTTAACACAACATGTTTATCAAATCAAGATTTTACACGGGATGGAATAAAAAATATAATCAAGTTTCTAAAATATTTGCATGATGTAGGCGTAAAATCAATCACAGTTTGTTTACCATCACTCATTGAACTCATTAGAGAGAGTGGATTACCTTTCAAAATTAAAGCATCAACAGTGTGTAGTATAACAAATTCTGACAAAGCACGCTCTTATCTTAGTATGAATGTAGATCGCATAGTTGTGGATGAAAGTATTAATAGAAATTTCTGTGAACTTAAAAACATTTTGAATGTAACAAGCAAAGTTGAAATGATTGTTAACGTAGTATGTTACAAAAACTGTATTTATAGGCCATTTCATCACAATCAAATGTCACATGATTATGAATGTAACAAATCAAGTGCAAATTTTTATTCTCATCGATGCATTATGAAAAGAATTGAAAAGCCAGAAAACATTCTAAAAATGCCATTTATTAGACCAGAAGATTTGCATTATTATGAAGAAATTGGAATTCATTATTATAAAATACAAGGTCGTCAGGCTGTTGCAAAGGGTGATATAGTTAAAACGGTAGTATCTTATTTAAACAAATCGTATGAAGGAGATTTATTGGATTTATTGGATTGCTTTTCACCAACAAATTCTTTTAGGATTAAGATAGATAACAGAAAACTAGACAGATTTATAGAACCGTTTTTAGATAACAACTTTTGTAATGATAATTGTGAGACATGTTTATATTGCAATAAGTATTTCAATGATAATTTATCTTTTGATGAGAGTATGAAAGTTAATAAATTAGCGATGAAGTATTATCAATCAACTGATGATTATAAGCAAATGATAAAAAGTATAATGGAGTCTACATATGACAAAAAATGAAAGAATAAAGAATATGAAAGTTAGACAAGAACAAAACATATCATTACCGGGATGGACAATTATCGATAAATTTGTAGAAGTAGCTGCCAAAAACACTGATAAAAATGCCATAATAACATTCGCTAGCATGGATGAATTCAATCTTTGTGAAAACATAAAAAATAAAATATTATACTACTGTTTAGTATGGAATAAATACTTAGTAATCAGAAAAATCCAAAATAATTTATGGTTTATTAAATCAACTGAAAATTATAATCTAGTATGTAATGATGCAGCATATTGTTTACTTCAGAATTTTAATGGAAGCAAAACTGTTTGGGATACCTATAATGAAAGTGATAAAAAAAATAAAGAATTAGTGTTTTACTTTATTGAGCCTGAGGTTGCGTATTCATCAGAAAATATCATAAATTCTAAATTTAGTTTTGAATTGGACTCATTAGAAAAAATAATTTTTATAAGTGATTTACTTATACAAAGAGGATTTTTAATTATTGATAGTATTCAATATATGATGCTACCAACAATAAATAATATAAAGCCTTTTATCCCTTCTTGCGAACCTGTTTATAACCCAGTATTGCATACACAATCATTAACTAATACAGATGTCTTGATTATTGGTGATAAGCCAGGGATAGCAAGTGTTGGTATTTTATATTTAGCATCTTATCTTAAAGAAAATGGTATAAATGCTAAAACCATTTTAATTGATGGGTTTTACACAGCATTAGAATACAAAACCAGATTAATAAACTATTTAAAAAAAACTAAACCTCGCTGTATTGGCATTAGTATGAAATGGTTTCCACACATACGTAAAGTTTATGAAACAGCAGCAATCATTAAGGAGTATGATCCATCTATAAAGGTAGTGGTTGGTGGAGACACTGCATCCTATTATTCAATAAACGTAATTTCACATCCATGTATAGATTACTTAGTTTATGGTGATGGAGAAGAGGCCTTTTTAAAAATATGTACAGGAGATAATTTGATTCCTAATACATATTCAAAACAAGGTGATAAAATTATACAACATAGTAATACTACAATAACTAGTGTAGATAGCTATTTAATAGATTTAGATGAAATAGTAATAGATAGTAGTGGTGTCTTATATACAACAATATATCTGCCACTATCAAGAGGATGCCATTATAATTGTGTTCAATGCGGTGGTTCAAAGGCTGTTCAACAATTATCGTTTAAAAATAATTGCAATACACATACACGTTCTAGTGATTTAGTTAGGAAAGATATTATTGCTACTCAAAAATATACAGCATCCTATATGTTTAGTATAAGTAATCCACAAATTGAAAATTATAATTTTTTTTATGATATCTGCAATGGGTTAAATCTTAGCAATCACTTTTGTGCATTGTTTTGTACGGGTATTATAGATTACGATGTAGTTAAATATGTTGTAAATGTATTTAAATTTGTTCGTTTTGGAATTGATATTTGTAGTTTATCAGAAAAGCATCGTAAAAAAATTAATGACATGACAGATGGCAAGCCTCAAATTAGTGATAATGAACTATTTGAGTTTATGCGACTGTGTGAACAATTTGAAAACTGTGAAGTAGACATATATTCTATCGCTGGGATGCCATATTATAGTGATAGTGATATAGATGAAGAAAATCGAGTTTTAGATAAATTAAAACGATTCAGATGTTTTCATTCTCTTGAATGGGGACGCCTTCATGCACAGCCAGGAGCATTATTAGCTGAGCATGCTGAAAAGTTTGAAATGTCTTCATCAGCGAATTGTTATGAGAACTATCTTGATTACAGTAATAAAAACTACTATTCTGACAATGGATATCCAGAAATGTCTTCATATAATTATCCATACATTGATTATAAGCAAAAAGGTAAAACAGACAGAATATTAATGCATTATATGGAGATGAGCTATTCTATTAAGAAACACAAAAGAGAACAACTATATGAGAAACTTATACCTAATACTATATCATACAGATATTTGAATATGATGTCTAATCACATAGCTTATTATCTGTTATCAGAGGGACTACAAAAGGAAGATAGAGTTATTTTGTATACGAAAAATCGTATCATGTTAGCAATAGCGATTATGGGAGTAATAAAGGCTGGTGGTTGCTATATTCCATTGGATATACAGTTACATAAAAAATCAATTGATAATATAGTTGAACAAATACATCCATTGATTGTATTAACAGATACAGAATATGTAAACGAAAATAGTAGATGTATGATATCACTGTTAAGACAAGAGAAAGAAAAAAGAGATTTATGTAAGCTTACAAAAGAAAATGTACTATATCATATATACTCATCAGGTACAACAGACAAACCAAAGTGTATATCTATTAAGCAAGCGGGTGTTGTAAATTATACAAATTGGAGAATTCATGTTTATGATATTCAAAAAGAAGATGTGATTCTTCAAATTTTATCAGAAGCATTTGATGGATTTTACTCGAATTTTTTCACGTCATTGCTTGCTGGATCATGCTTAATTATGCCTACTCCAATGCAGAATCGAGATATTCCATTTTTAATCAAAATTATTTTGTATTACAAAGCTACACACGCTAGTATGTTGCCTTTTTATTTGAAATTACTTGAACAGGCTAATAAAAACAATCTTCACACATTTAAGTCTGTTGTACTGGCAGGTGATATGTCAGATGAAAAATTCATAAAAATGATAAATGAGAAATACACTAACCTAATTTTAATTAATGAATATGGTCCTACGGAAAATAGTATAGCTACCACTGCGTTTATAGGAATGGATGGTCAAGATTCGAGAATGATTGGAGTACCAATTTCAAATGTTTATGTTTATATCATTAATGATAAAGGAAATATTGTTGATGTAGGACATGAGGGTGAAATCAGTATAAGTGGTGTAGGTTTATACAGTGGTTATTATCCTAATGATCCAAAGCTGTTTTTAACTCCATTTAATGAGTGGGTGTACCGTAGCGGAGATTTGGGGATAAAAAATAAGGAAGGAGATATTATTTTAATGGGCAGAATTGATCGGCAGGTAAAAATATCTGGAATTGCAGTAAATTTAGATGCTTTAGAAAATTTACTTAAAAAAATTGAGTACATTTCCGATATTGCTGTTACTTATAATAATGGTAAATTGGTTGCAAATATAGTTCTTGATGATAATAATAAGCCTGATAATTATTTACAAGAGATACGAAGCAAGTTACCATTTTATGCGGAATCTATTACCTTTAGTTTTTGCTCTTCATTGCCAAGATTGTCAAGGGGAAAAATTGACTATAGAATGCTTGCAATATCAGATAAAAAAAGTGATAATGTACAAAAAATAAACCCTTATATTAAAGTTATAAAAGATTTGTGGAAAGAAGAGCTTGGAGATAAAAAATTTAGTAATAATGATAACTTTTTTGACATTGGGGGAAATTCACTGATTATAATGAAAATATATGAAAAACTTGATTCGCTTTACCCAGATAAAATTACGATTACGAACATGTTTCAATATTACACTGTGAATATGCTTGCTGATTATTTATTAGAGCAAATTAGTTAAATAATTATAGAAGGAAATATATAGTATGAAAAAAAATGATATTGCAATTATTGGCATTGCTATCCGTTTTCCTGAAGCGAATACTTTAGATGAATTTTGGGAAGGCCTTGTTCAAGGAAAGGATTATATACGAACACTCCCCGAACAAAGAAAAACGGATGTAGAAAATTTTTATCAGTATGCTTATGGGCATTTACCTGAAAAAATTCCACCCGCAGCATATTTGGATAGAATTGATCTGTTTGATTATAAATATTTTGGCATTAGTCAAAAGGAAGCTATATACACTGAACCAGCTCATCGTATATTTATGGAAACAGCCATTAAATGTTTTGCAGATGCAGGATATAATAGAGAACGAATTCAAAATAGTAAAACAGGCTTATTTATAGGTTATGGAGGAGATTATGAATTTCAACAAATAATATCAATCCTTGATAGAGATAATAAAAATGTTCATGCTATTGGCGTATTATCATCATTTATAACATCAAGGATATCTTATTTATTAGACCTAAAGGGGCCAGCAATGGCAATTGACACATCTTGTTCATCATCCCTAGTTGCATTACACACAGCGTGTCAAAGCATTCGCAATGGTGAATGCGATATGGCATTAGTAGGTGGTGCTCAAATATATTCAGTTCCTGTATATAATGGTGATATAGGCGTTCGTTCAAAAAATCATCGAACATGTTCATTTGATGATAGTGCCGATGGAACAGGATCTGGAGAAGGTGTATGTACACTATTGCTAAAAAATGCATTAAAAGCTAATCTTGATGGTGATAGTATCTACGCTATAATCAAGGGAAGTGCAATCAATAGTGATGGAAATTCTATTAGTATTACAAGTCCAAATCTTGATTCACAGAAAAATGCAATTCTTTCAGCATGGGAGAATGCAAATGTTAATCCAAAAACTATTACATATATTGAAGCTCACGGAACAGGAACTAGGTTGGGTGATCCCATTGAGTTAGATGCATTGACACAAGCATTTAAAGAGCATACAAATAGCAGACATTTTTGCGCAACAAGCTCAGTTAAATCAAATATAGGACATTTAGGATATTGTGCAGGTCTAGCTGGTGTTACTCGTGCAGTTCTTCAATTAATTCATAAGAAATATACACCTACTGTTCACTTTTCAAAGCTGAATAAAAACATAAACTTAGATGATAGTGCTTTGTTTATAAGTGATAAAGTATCAGATTGGAATACTGACAATGCTCCGAGAAGATGCGGAATCAGTTCATTTGGTATTAGTGGAACTAATTGTCATGTTGTTATAGAAGAATCGGACAAACTATTTGATTTCAAAAAAAATTTTTCTATGTCAACAGTATCTTCAATGTCTTTTTTCGAATCAAAGCGTTGTTGGTTTGATTTTAATAAAGATTCAAATACTATGATGAATACTATGAATATCAGTGATAATAGTATATTAAAAAATCTTTTGAAATTTGATGCTAGCAATAGCCATTCATTAAGGAAAACAATTATTAGTTTTTTAATATGCAGGCATTTAGGCTGTGAAGAGATTAATCCAGATGATAATTTATATGAATTAGGGGGAGACTCGATTGTGGCTCTTCAGATATTTGCTGATTTGAAAGATATTTTTTCAATAAATATAAATCCAGAAGAGTTTTTATATTATCAATCTGTAAATGAAATTATGGAGTTAGCAAAATGATAAAGAACAGTTACATGATTAATGGCTATCCTTTAACGACAGGAAAAAACTGTATGCTTGCATCTATAAAAAATATTTTATGTTTTAATGGTATTAACATAACTGAAAGTGATTTGTATTTTATTTGCAAAGGATTGCGTTATAGCTTTAATACTGCATCAAAAACTGAATTGATTAGTGATCGCTTTGATTATGATTGCTATCAACATATTGTTGAGAATATATCGACTTACTTTAATTGCAATATGTTGTTTAGTAAAAAAATGGATACAATTCAGATTGAAGAATTACTATGCAATGACATACCTTTAATAATTTTAATGGATCCCAGAATTATTCCTTATAATAATAGAGTATTAAATCCTGTAGGTCATCAAGAAATGCATAGCACTGTATTATATGGATATGACGAAAAAGAGCAAAATTACCTAGTTGCCGATGCTACAGTATCAGATGATAATGGTCTTATTAGTGCCCTATGGACATCAATAGAAATACCCTTCTTGCATCAGAATGCCACTGGTTTTTTCTATATTACATCAGTTTTTAATAAAAATTATAGTACTGATTCTATAAAAATAAAAATAAGAGATACCGTAACTGAGTTTCTATACCCAAATAACAGTGACAATGTTATAACAGGAATAAATGCGGTAAAAATGTTGCTTAATTTAGTATATGAAGAGGATTATATAGAAGAAATTAAATTTCTTTTTCAAGCTTATTTTATTCCATTTTTCACATATTTAAGGGATAGTTTACATCATTTTAATAATCAGGATGGTTATAAAATGGAGTTAGCAAAAGAAAAAAACAAGTGGGATATCCTATATTACAAATATCTACTTAAATTAAAAAAGAAAATTTTTGTTGGAGAATTATACAACACCATGAACAGATATTTTGACAATTTAACTGATTTGCTGTATAAAATGTTATGCGATTGGAATAAACAAATTGATAATGAAAACCATAAATAAAAGATTATTAATGAATTTTTTTGTAGACTGATAAGATTATTTATATAATATATTAAAATTTAAGCTTTCAGAGTACCTGAAAGGACTAAATTGATGGAGGTATAAACCATGGATAAGAAAACAATAGAAAATCAATTAATAGCAATATATCAAAAGTATATAAAAGATAATAATGAAGTTTTAACACTTGAAGAAAAGATGAATGATATGAATATTAACTCTGTTGATTATATTAAAATCATAATTGACATTGAAAATCAATTTGACATTGAATTTGAGGATGAAGCATTGATGCCGGGTAATTTTGAAACCATACTTGATATGGTAAATTATATTAGTAAGTTAACTAATAATAATTAATCTACATGATAATATCATGAAGTTCGCCTTGTAATAAATTATTAATTATATTATTTAGCTATCAGTACGCCTTGAAATGGTAAAGCGTCATAACTAAAATTTTTTATATGATTATAATCTCTTCCCTCTACTTTATTAGGGAAGAGATTTTAGTTTAATAAAGTATATAAAAATGGAGAGATAGAACATATGGATAAAACCAAAGATTTTAGAGTAATAAATATTATGGCAAAATGCAATTTGCATTGTATTTATTGTAAAAATCAACCATTTGAAGTTGATGAAGATAAAATAATTGTTAATATTAGCAAGATTTTTAAAAAATTCAATAAGAATACTACTTGTTTTAGGGTTGAGTGCAGGGGAGAAATCACTTTATATAACAAGATTATAGATTATTTGGAAGAATGCTGTAGAGATGGATATGTTATTGAAATACTTACAAATGGACTGTTACTAGATAAAGTTTTATGTCCTGGTACTAAGCTAAAAGCGGTTGTTTCTTTAGATGGTCATACTGAAAGAATGAATCGCTTTAGAAGACTTAAGCAGGATCAAGTCAATCGCATTTTAGATAATATATTTACCTACAAAGCAGAAATACAATGTGTATATTGTTATCAAAATAAAGATGAAATGAATAGCTTTATATCATACCTAAAAGAAAGAAATTTTGATAGTTATTTACATATATTTCCATGTAGCCTTGATGGAAAAATTACAGAGTTGTCCTTTGCATATGATGAATTGATAAAAGCAGATTTCTTGCCACCAAAAGAATTTTTTGATAGATGGGATTACATTGTAAAGCATAATAAAAGAAACTTCATTTGCGATATGATAAAAAATGGTTATATGTATTATATAAATAATGAAAAATTGGGTATGGTAAAATGCGATGGAATAAAATCAGCTGTTGAAATGATAGAACCTTTTGGAGAAGAACGTGAACATTGGGATTACCCATGTGGAAACTGTATTAATCATTCTGAATACAACAATACACGAGAACTACTAAAAATAAACAAGGAGTAGAATATGAAAATATTACATTTTGTCAGATCTGTTTCAGAGATATACGGCACATATACCTATTTACATAATATGAGAGAAGACATGAGTAAATATGATGTAGAACAAATTTATTTATGTTATGAACCTTCCAAACAAAATAATAAAAATGTATTTAATCAAAGTGTTACATCATTAGATCAAATTAATGTTGACGAATTTATGAAAGAGGAAAATCCTGATATAATTCATTTCCATGATGTTGTAAGTCATTATTTGATTACAAATGATACAAAATATAAGGAATTTTATGAATATAGTAAAAGAAAAATTAGAGTTAGAACGCTTCATGATTACAGTTCTGTAGTATGTCCTAATTATTTAAAATATCCAGAAGGTATATTTTGTGAAGAGCCTGTAAATGAAACTTGTGTAAAAAAGAATTGCATAAGTAAGGAATTATTTGATAAATACAACGAATATTTAGAAGAAATCAAAAAATATGATGGAATTTTCTATTTTTCAGATAATGTAAAAAATACTATGCAAAAGCTTGGATTTAATAAAGATAAGAGTTACTATATTCCTCCATTGGTTAAGGAGCAGCAAGATTTTTCTGAAGGCAAAAAGAATAATATTTTATTTGTTGGAAGAATTGCTAATGAGAAAGGGCTTGTGGATTTATTACACGCAGCTGCACTATTAAAAACAGATAACTGGCACCTTTACATTGCTGGTGCTGATAGTATGAAATATCTTAAATACTTGTTAAAATTGGCAGACAATCTTAAAATTATTAATAAGGTTGAATTTTTAGGTTTTTTACCACACGAGAAATTAAAACCATACTTTTTGGATTCAAAAATCATGTCATTTCCATCTACTTGTCGTGAGACATATGGATTTAGCGGAGCAGAAGCAGTTTCTTATGGAATACCAGTAGTAACTTATGATATTCAAGGAATAAATAATTGGAGTATAGATGGATACACCGTCATTTCTGTCCCGAATCATAATGTTCATGCGCTAGCCAGTGCGATGGATTTGCTTTTATCAGACAATAATGTTTACAAAGATTATCAGGCAAACTGTAGGGAATGGAGCAGGAATTTAGATTACCAGGGACAAATAAAGAAGATGTATGATTTATATAGCAAAATGTTAGTAAATAATAAAAAATGAATAAACCATGTACAAAAATAATATATGCATGAATTGAGGAGTAGTATTAGATGAAGAATAATATATCAAATATAAGTCATCTTAATAAGTTTTTTTTACTGCCTTCTGAACATCATTATGGATACAAATCAGATTTCATTTGGATGCCATTAATAAATGATAAAACATTAATTGATGGTAATGGTGAATGCCTCATTAAAAAAACTGATAACATAGTAAAATCATACTTTATTTTTTTCCCTTTTGAGCAATCATCTAAGCAAGATGTACGAATTAGTATAGTTGTTAATTCCTCATTCTTTTGCTATATAGATGATAAGCTAATATATTGGAGGGATAAGAAGGATGCATGTATAATAACATTAAAATTACAACCTGGGAAACACTGTTTATATTTTCAAATTCCTGGCGAAATCAAAAAATTTGTTTATAGCATACAGATATTTTCATGTAACTTTGATGATGAGATTGAGGATAATTTTTTCTTAAAACGTTCTATGTATATTAAAGAAAAACAAAATCAAAATGAATATCAATTTTATATTGGAGAACGAAATTTTATTACATCAACTCAAAAGAATAAATTAATTGTATATAATATTAATAATCAAATGGTATTACATGATAAAGTTTTGTTAGAAACAAATTATCGGTTTACTGACAAGGATATGAAGCTTCCAAAATCTGATATATATTTTTTAGTGATAGAAAGTGTAGGCAGTGATAACGAAAAACAAATTATTAAAACACAGTTTACCTTAGACACGTTTCAAATAGACTATAATTATGAGCAAACCAAAGAGAAACTCATAAAGGTATATAAAAATGCATCTGAATATATCAAAAAAGAGATAGAGATAAGATTGTATGCTATGGCTAACACAAAAGATGTAGAACGGTATTGGGAAACAAGTTTAGCACAACTGTTATATTCATGGGTACTAGATTATCCTAATGAACATAACTTTAATAATAAAATATATTTACCAATATATTACCACTATAATAAGGTATATTACCATTCAACCTGTCATATGTCACCATGTTATTACTATTTACATTTGCCAGAATTTCCTTTACAAGATGATAAAGAGTATAAAGTGGTTATGGATTTAACATTTGGACAAGATGATTTTTACTGTACGGATGAGAGAAGATATAATCAGGGGGATGTTATCCATGTATTTGCACCACAGGTAGGACATCTTTTAGGAAACAGTATAGGTGAGACACACTACTTAGATATAGTCAATTATCTGAAAAGTTTATTTCTAAAAGAATATCCAATATATTTAATTGGTTATTCAAATGGTGCTCATGCTGCTTGGGTACTAGCTGAAAAATATCCACATACTATATCAGGGATATATACTGTATCAGGTCTGCCTTATCAAGAACATTTATCAAATCTATCAAATCTTTATATTCGCAACATATCTAGTACAGACGATGAGTTATATATGGGAGCGTATAAATTACTTAAGGATGAATTGTCAACCATTGCAGATTTCAAGGGCTTTTTAGCAGAAAAATCTTATCATTCAGATTTACATTATTGGTTATATGATTCCACTTTTATGAAAGAATTACTTTCATTTGAGAAGGATAAAGTTCCTTCTCATTTTTCATTTATAACACAATCTAATTATCATTTACAGATATATTGGATTAAATTATTACCAATAAGAAAATACTGTAGACAAATAAAGCTAAATGTTGATGTAGCGGATGAACATATTTATATTAGTATATCTGGCGCCCAAGGTTTTATTATATCTAAGGATTTTATGAGAGGAAAAATATTTAATATTCATATCAACAAGCAAGAAAGCTTTAGTGTATCAGATACAGGTCATGATATTACATTGTATTATGATGATAATATTGCTTGTTATACGACAAGTTGCGATCTACATATAATTCCTTATATGCGATTTAGTATTGCAGAATTTTTTTGTAAAGGTGTAGATATCCTACTACAAGATAATAATAAAATATTTTTACAATTAGCAAAAAATTTAGCATCTCCTAAGACATTCTTTTTAGATATGCAGTCAAATGTTACTTATCGCATAATTGATAATGTAGAACAGGCAGTAAAAGGTAACAATATAATTTTTATAAGTCAATATCACAATTCACTAAAAAACATTATACACATGCAATTTAACGAAATAGGTTTCAACTATAAAGGAGAATCATATTTAGGTGAATACTGTGTAATAGGTGTCGAGCATCATGAAGACAAATTTGTTCTATTTATAATAACTAATAATGTTTCATTATTAAAAACCAATATTTTTTTGAGATTAATATTAATTCCTAGTTATGCTAATGAATATAGTTCTATGCTGAACAAGCAATCATTAATATTACTTAACAATACATATTATAGCATTTATGAGTGGGGGTGCAAAATTGAAGAAGAAAAATTATATTAATCAAATACGTGAACTCCTTGTAATGATTACTGACAATGAAGATTTTTTCAGTATACCCACAAATGTCAATATTTTATATTCAGGGTTCGATTCTATGAAAGCTGTTCGTCTTATTATGGCATTTGAGCAAAAATATAGATTTCAAATTGATGCTGATGATTTTGCTCCAAGTAAGATTAACACTATAGATAATATAAATGAGATAATTTTACATTACATAAATAAAAAGAACTTGGAGGAAAATAACAGTGATTAGAAACTTGCTAATAGATAAAAAGGATAATAAAAAAATAGCAATTAAGCATAGAAATGAAGCAATAACATTTCGACAGTGGCACAATGCTTCTTTAAACCTATCAAAAACTATTAAAAAACAGCTGAACCCAGGTGACAAAATAATAGTTATGTTTGAAAATAATATTTTGTACTGTGTAAGTTACTTTGCTGTTCTTTATGCTGATTGTATTGTAGTACCTTGTTATAAGGACTCAATGATATCAGAAGTATATAGAATAATTAAGGATTTAGATATTCAAATGATAATAACAGATTGTGACAAGGCGCAATACTTATCTAAACAACCTGATTTTAATTACACGATAATGAGTATTGATATGTCCACAATTAGTTATAATTTAACTACAACAGATGAAATCTCTTGTTGTAACGATGACGATAAATTATCTGTAATACTGCAATCATCAGGTACATCTGGCAAATCAAAATATGTAATGCTGAGCAGCAAAAACATTATTTCAAATATTAAAGCACATCTTGCTAGCGTAGATGTATTAGAAGATGATGTTGGATTGATTGTGTTGCCAATGTCTTTTTCATATGCGCATACATCTCAATTTCTTTCTTATCTTTATGCTGGAATAACAAGCATATTAAATGACAATGCATATTTCCCAACTGTATTTAAAAAAACAATAATCGACAATGGCGTGACTATTACCAATATAACACCATCAATATTGAATAATTTATTTAATGATATAGATGTGGATGAAACTATTGATAAACTTAGACATATTTGTATTGGTACTGCTATGTTAAATGCTCGTTTATGGGAGAAAGCAATTAAAGTTATAAAGAAATGCAAAATATATTCAACATATGGTATAACAGAAGCATCTCCAAGGTTAACTACTTTACCAGCACAGGATTTTAAACGTAAAATTGGCTCTGTTGGTCTAGCCATTGAAGGCGTGCATATAAAAGTTTTACCTTCTAATGAAGGGGAAAAAGAAGGAGAAATATGTGTAAAGGGAAATAACGTTATGTTGGGATATTATGGCCAAACAAATAACCCTGTAAATGATGGCTATCTTTATACTGGGGATATAGGTTATATTGATTCTGAAGGCTATTTGTTTATAATAGGACGAAAAAAAAATTTAATTATAAAAAACGGATTAAATATAAACCCTGAAGAAATAGAGAATGTTCTCGAACAATATCCTGGTATTAGATGTGCTTATGTATTTGCACAGAAAGATGATTATTGTGGAGAAGTGCCAATTGCTCATATAGAAGTTAATACACCTATCCAATTGTATGATGTAAAACAATTTTGTGGAGAAAGATTTGCAGAGTATAAAATTCCTTCTCAAATCTTAATTGTTAATAAAATAAACAGAACATTATCCGGAAAAATAAAGAGAGATAACAGAGAAGAAAATGAAAGATTATAAAATCATTAATTATATGGGAATGAGATGCTTCGATGTTTGTTTGTTTACTATTATTAATGAATTATATGGTTCATATAAGTTAGCGTTAGCAAATACTCTTTGTATAGATTATAATGATGATATAAATTTACAAATTGGTGATAGATTGACTTTTCCTCACTATACAATAAAATTGGTTGAATCAATATATGGTTTAAAGATTCATTGCAGAAAAACTTTTTTTATTAAGTCATTGCAAAACTATATAGATACAAAAATAATTAATGATTGTCCAATTATTATTTCAATGGACGTCTATGATTGTTATTGGTCAACATTATATAAAAAAATGCATAAACTTCATTATTTTTTAGTACTCAAAAAAGACGAAAATCACTACATATGTTGTGATCCATACTATCGTCTTAATTGTATAAATATAGAAGCACAACAGTTGTTGAAATTAACAAAAAAAGTATACTATATTAGTAAACGTAAAAACATATCAATCAATAAACAATATAAAAAATCAATTGTAAGATGCTTAAATAAAATGTATAAATCAAAAGCTTATTATGGATTAAATAAATTGTTTGAAGTACTTGAGAAAATAAATTCATTAGATAATACATATTATTCAACAGAAAAAAACGATTTTTGGCTTTCAACATTTCATCAAGCAATTGGTTATTATATCCCTGGAGGACGATTACTTTTTTCATATTATTTAGAGGAAATCAATGCATTTTATAAAAATCCAAATATCTCAAAAATGCAAGATGAATCAAACAATTTATACAAACAATGGGTAGCTATTTCAGGTATATTAATGAAGTCATATTTGTTAAACAATTATACTGAAAAAAAAGAAGCTATATTAAAAAAAGTAAAATTTGCTATCGAGTGTGAAAAAAATTTAATGCATAATTTTATAACATATCTACCAGATATTTACCAGAATTTTAATAAACTAAATTAATAAGTTCACAATGAGGTTATAAAATGAAAAAGAGTTTATTTATGAATGATGTAATGAAATATATATGGAAGGATGAGACAAAGACATTCAAATATTATTATGATAAAGCATCAAGTATGGATGAAAATGACCTGTACTCACTACTTGAAAATAATAAAGCCCTCATTTATTCATTTGATGATAATAACATGAGTAGTTTGATAACGTGTGGCTGTCATCATTTTCAAAATGAATCCGTTTTGTCAGGCTGTAGTATGTGTAATTTGCACAGAA
This sequence comes from Firmicutes bacterium UBA2058, assembly GCA_002332905.1. GTDB lineage: Bacteria > Bacillota > Clostridia > Tissierellales > Sedimentibacteraceae > UBA1535. The sequence continues at coordinate 37,971 of DDAM01000042.1, forward strand.
AATCAATTTATACAATGGCCTTACTTCAAGCTATGAAAGATCGAAATGAAAAATATTATTCAGAGTTGGTTTATAAGAGTTTTATTAACGCAAGAGGAAAAGTTGAAAATCGTACTATACATGAATATTTATTTTGTTATGATTTTTTAGATCCAAAAGAAATGCCAGATGAATGTCTTAAAATGATTCTATCGAAGAATAGTGGAGTTTTCTCACGTAGGCCTTTCATATATGAGTTTGAATGTTCAGCTCGAAATATTAGCATAGAGCGTTTAAAATTTTTAAAGAAATATCTTGGCAATTCAAAGGTAACAATCAGAATCGGAGTTGAATGTGCCGATGATTTTATTAGAAATGAGTGGTTAAACAAAGATATTTCAAATAATCAAATTATTAATGCAATAAAATGCTGCAAAGAGATGGGCATTAATATAATAGGGAATATATTAATGGGAATACCAGGGTTTACCGAAAAATTAAGCATTGAGCAATTTACAAATTCAGTTTATTGGGCATTTGAACAAGGTATAGATGGTATATCGTGTTCTATACTTGGACGTTCAAATAAATCATTACAAGGGTTCATTTATGATAGTCTAAAAGATAGTACAATCCTTCAAAAACATGGATTGGCGTTTGGAGAGCATACAGGTCTACCATGGATGTTCTCATTGATTAAAGCATTAGATAATATTTATATAAATGCTCCACAAATATTAAGCAAAATATACTTTGGACAGTTTGTAAACAGCTACATAGAACAAGAACAATCAACAGCATATAATTATTCTAGAGAATGCTCATGTAATGATCTTATTACCACAGAAATATCAAAGGGACAAATCAAAGAGAAATGGCTTGATGGAGAAATGAAAGCCCAATTCAAAAATGATAAATGTTACCCATATTATTTATCTATTCTTGAAAAACAAGATAAAATAAAAACTGTGCAGGAAAATATGTTAATAGTTGCGCAGGAAATTAATAAAAACATATGGAATGATGCAAATGATAGCTATAACTGGTTTGCTAATAATGTTAATGAACATAATAAATGCTTGAAAGCATAATAGAAAGGTGAAATAAATGAAAATTTGTTTAATTTTTTACTCTTTAGTTATAAAAACAACTATTGAGTACAATGTACATTTAGGTATAGCTTATATTGCTTCAGCATTAACAAAAGAAGGACATAATGTTGATGTATATGATTGCCCAGCAATGAAAATGTCAAATGATGAATTGCTTGAGCATTTAAAACAAGAAAAATATGATGCTGTAGGCTTATCAACATATTACCATAATGCTGATGTTGTTCTTGAAATTGCAAAATATATAAAAACACTTAATAATAAAACATTTACCTTTATTGGAGGGTACATGCCTACACAGTCATATGAAAATATGGCTAATTTTTTTAGTTATATAGATTGCATGATAATAGGTGAAGGTGAAAAGATTAGTATTAAGCTAATGGAAAATTTGAAAAATGGAGACTGGAAAAACACCAGAGGAATTGCATATTTAGATCAAAATGGAGTAAATTATACTGGTGCGCCTGAACCAATTAATGATTTAGATTTATTGCCGTATCCTTATCGTGTAGCAAATAAAAAAAATAAGTATAATATTTTTTCTGTATTAACATCAAGAGGATGTCGAGGAAATTGTAGTTATTGTAGTTTACATAAAATGATTGAAGCTTCAAAATGCCAACGTTTAAGAAAAAGAAGTCCGAAAAATGTTGTTGATGAGATCAAGGAATTGGTTAATAACCATAATGCTACAACTATTGTTTTTGCTGATGATAACTTTGCATTTAGAACAATGAATGATAAAATATGGTTTGAGGAATTCTCTTTTTTAATAAAAAATCAAAATATTCATGTGAAATTCATTTGTGAAATGAGAGCTGATGATGTTGTACTTGGAGAAAAGTATCTTAATAATTTTAAAGAAATAGGATTAGAATCAGTATTTATTGGAATTGAAAACTTTGTACAGGAACACCTGAATTTTTACAGCAAAAACATTACAGTAGAAACAAACATAAAATCATTACAAATACTAGAGTCATTGCATATTAATTATTCATTTGGATTCATGTTGTTTAACCCAATAATAAAGTTAAGTGATATTCAGGAAAATTGTAAAATGCTAAAAGAAATTTTAGATAATCATCAATACTTATTTGCAACACGTTTGTTATCTAGTAGTGTCGTTGTAGCATACCCAGGAACTGCTATTGAAGAATATATAAATGCTAATAATTTGCAAACAGATAATGAATGTGGATATAAAATTAAAAATAGTAAAGCAGCTTTATGTAAAAGTGCAATAGATATATGGAAAGAAAAAATTGAAAAATATTTTTTCTTATCTCAAGATTTAAGTGATATAAAAAATAAAAATAAATGGGCTATAGAAATATTGAAATTAGATGTTGATTTATTGTATCGTATTTCTTCATTAATCAGCGAAAATAAAGTAGATTCATTGCAAGATATTGTTCCGATTATTAATGAACAACATATTCAATTAATTAAGATAAATAAAAAATATATTTCATATCTTTAATCGACTGCCTTCACAATCGATAGTTAGGTATGAATATTACTAATGTTAATGAAAAAAAGGAGAATATTATGGAGAAGATGAAAGTATTAAAACTAGTGCATCCGTTTGTTGAGCATGCACCAAATAATACGCGTCTTTGGTCAATGCTTCTTACAGAGCCAAAAGCCTACAGTTGGATAATGAATAACTTTATTGTAACGTGTATGAGATCAGATGGAGACGATGATAATTTTTTTAGTTATGAGTATTGGTTCGACTGTCCCTTCTTAGATAGTTCAAAGATAAGTCGTGAACTATTGAAAACATTGATGGATTGTAAGTTCACCGATTATATAGAACGCGCTATTGATAAAAATTATTATATATACACTTTTTTAAATGTAAAATATATTGCTGCATACAAAAAAACTATAAATGTTGACTATAATCCTTTTATTTATGGATATGACAAAGAAGCTAGAATAATATATCTAGCTGATTTTTTTGATAATAGAAAATTTGCATTTAAAACTTGTACATATGATGAAATTAATCAAGCTTTTGAAAAATATGATGATTCAACATATTCTGATAGATATGTAAGTACTCATTTATATATTATGAAAAATAATATAACATGGAAGTTTAACAAAGGTCAAGTTATTAGGCAACTTAAATATTGTTTAGATTCAACTATGTTATTTGAGGCGACATCCGATCGTCTGCAGGAAGATTATTACTTTGGATTGAAAATGTATGATTTATTAATAAGTTTAATCAAATCTAATGAAAATCTGAATATATCCCGTCCTTTGCATCTTATTAATACAAAATTTGTGTTGATGAACAGAAGGTTACATTATTTATATGAAAATGGATACATTCCTGATTTAGACCCTTTATTAGTTGAAAATAACGAACTGGAAAAACTCTCTTTGATGCTATGCAATAGATATATAAAAGAAATCGAAATGAAATCATCATTAACACATAAACTATCTGACATGCTAAAAGCCTTGCAAGTAAAAGAAGAAAAATTTATTATTCATTTAATAAGTATACTAGAATCAGATTCTTAAATATGTGATGGTAGAAAATTCGTAGTTACTTTGGTTATAAATCTACAAATGCATATGAAAAAGAATACAATAAGTTGCTATCAAAAAAAATATTAGCTGCTTGTTAATATAAATTTTAAAAATATTGAAAAATATTTTAATTTGCAGTAAGATATAATTAAAACGTTTGCAAAACTGGATAAAAATTTTTTTGATTTGAATTTGTACTTTTCTTAGCATAGTACCAATGATTAGCGTTTATAGTAAAAAATAAAAATTTTATTGACTCTACCTTTGGGTAAGCGTTTATACTGTATTATAATAAATAATATTATGAAAGAGGTAAAATGTATGGGAAGCATGATGAAAATTCGTGATGTATCTAGCAAATATGACATTACAGCTCGTACGTTACGCTACTACGAAGACATGGGACTAATAAGTAGTGTAAGAAACGATGATTATGCTTATAGGTCGTATGATGAAACTGATATAAAAAGACTTGAGCAAATTCTCACATTACGAAAACTAAATATTAGCATTAAAGATATTAAACGCATTTTTAATACATCTGGTTCTGAAGTTGTTCTGGAGGTACTAGGTAAAAAAGTACAGAATATTGATGATGAGGTTGCGCTTTTACATGAGTTAAAAGGAATTGTGCTAGATTTCATTCATGAAATAGAGCGAATAGATTTGAGCAATGAATCTAGTGTTAAGATGCTTTATGATAAAGCTAAGGATATTGAGACACATTTGACAACTGTAGATTATATTGGTAAACCCGCTAACATCAACCGTTTATTTGAGGTAACAAATAAACTTGATAAGAAGCAGGATGTTAGAATTATTGAATTACCTGCATGTAGAATGGTGACTTCTGGTGTTAAACAAGGAGATAACCATGAGAGATTCAATATGATGTGGGAGCGTCTTGAAAAAAAGAGGAAAGATCACTTTTCCCCAAGAGATTTTATGTGGTATGATGAAGAAAAAGGTGACACTGTGTGGTGGTATGCTGTTGAAGATTGGGTAACAAATCAAGATACGGAAGAATTCGAAATAATTAATTTCGAAGGTGGACTATACGCAACTGTTATTGCACATGATTTTGAATTAAATGAAGCTACAAAAGCTTATAATGGTATAAAAGAGTGGATCGAAGCAAATAGCAATATAGAACTAGATGAGCATCCAGGACATTGTGTTATGTTTCACGTTACTTCTCCTGATACATTAAAGCTTGGGTTAGGATATAGGCAAGTTGAATATTTTGTCCCTATTAAATTAAAATAAGGTAGTGAAAGTCAATAGAAATATTATTTAAATAGAATTAATCGAATTTGTAATCTAATTGTTAGAGGAGGAAATTACTCATGATTGAACTTCCAGAGGCAAAAAGTTTGTCAGAGCAGTTACTAAAAAAATTCTATGGTAAAACTATTACTTACGTTGTTGCTAATCATTCACCACATAAACTAGCATGGTTCTGGGGTGATCCAAATGGGTATGGTGAGTTACTTTGTGGTAAAAAAATAACGGGGAGTAATGCAGTTGCCGGACATGTTGAGATGCATGCTGAGGATTGTTGTATATCGTTTGAAGGTGGTGTGACTCTTAGATACCTTGAAGCAGGAGAATCTGAACCATCAAGACATCAGTTATATATTCGTTTTGATGACGGTACAGCTCTTGTTGGAGCAATACAGATGTATGGTGGTTTATATGCATATGTCGAAGGTCAAAACGATAATTATTACTACATAATGGCAAAGGAAAAACCATCACCATTAACTGATGAGTTTGATGAAATGTATTATAATGATATGTTTGCAAATTCAAAAAAGACGTTGTCTGCTAAAGCGTTTTTAACTACAGAACAGCGTATTCCAGGGTTGGGTAATGGAGTATTACAAGACATATTATTCAATGCTCATATCCATCCAAGATTAAAACTTGAGGCATTTGATAATCAACAGAAAAAAGACTTATTTTATTCAATTAAACACGTATTAAATGAAATGTTAGTAGGCGGCGGAAGAGATGTTGAAAAGGATATTTTTGGAAATCAGGGTAAATATAAAACTAAAATGTCAACCTTAACAAAAGGAAAACAGTGTCCAGTATGTGGCGATACGATTATGTGCGAAGCATTTTTAGGCGGAAAAATTTATTATTGTCCAACCTGTCAACCGTATGTTAAGGGGTAAAAAGTTACATTAAAATTAAAATATGTGTTGTAGAATATAATTATTACAAACTTATAAAAATAACCACTCATGGAAAGAATCTGAGAGTGGTTATTTTTTACTTATATTCTGAAATTATAATATTACTATTAATTCAATTAAAAAAAGAGGTTAAATATATGGAACAACAAATAATTCTAAATAAAGTATGTGATATTATACTTCCGTATCTTAATGAACCAAATGAAATTAAAATGGAAATGCACTTTTTAAAAGATCTAATGATTAATTCAGTTGACTATACATGTATTATTGCTGATATAGAAGATGCATTCAATATTGTTATAGATGAAACAAATATATATTGCATTAAGGATTTGGTGCAATTCATTATGCAATATAATAAGAATGTTGATTCAGAATAAAGCAGCTATGTCTAGAATTAATTATATAATAATAATCAAGAAAAGGAAAAAGGATTAATAAATGAATAAGTTAAATTGTTTTGATGCTATGATTTTATCAGCAGGAAATATTTTATTACCTCATTGCAATCTGGATTACTACTTTCTTGATGCTTTCAGTATTAAGTATTATAAAGTAGGATTAAAAAAATCAGATTATGATGAAAGTGTCAAATCCTTTGTTGAAAATAACATATTAAAGGACTATTATGGATTACTCGTCACTAGAGAAGTAATCCATAATAAAAATGCTGTTGCCCAAAAGATAGAAGATGTAGTGTATCACAATTTAAAGCCGATCGGTATACAGATGGATTCATATTATCTTCCGTGGAATAGCTTACAATTTCAAAAACATAGAACTCATTGTTTTTTAATTACAGAGATTGAGAATGATGGCTATGTATGTGTTGATGCATTTTTATCTGATAATAAAGTACGAATTGATAAAAAAACATTAATTGATAATACTGAAAGCTTTTTTTATTTTAATTATGACGAAAAAATAAAAAAGGATAATGATTTGCAGTGTATAACGTCATTTATAAAAGGATATATATGTGTTGAACGTAAGGAGCATATAGAAAAGATAGAAAATTTTGCTGATGATATATTAAATTCTAGGTGTGAAAAAATAGATACTACTAATTCTAAAAGTATAGATCAATCGAATTTAATTTTTAGCATTGCTAATATTGAGTGGAGAAGAAATAATTTTTCTTCTGCTTTAAAATTAGCAAAAAAAAATTTTAATACTTCATTATTTGACGAGATAATCACTAAGCTAGATGAAATATATGTTATGTGGGGAACTGTGAAATCTATATTAATTAAAAATGCTGTTGTCAATAACGGTTACAATAATAAAGCAAGTCAACTTGTACAAAAGATTGCTAATAAAGAGGATGAAGTCATGTTACTATTATTGAACCTAAATTCTTAAATTGTCAAAATAAATAAAATAATATACTTTTATTACCTAATGGTGATTAATTTGGAACAATTGTGGGTTTTGTTTTGTCGAAATAATAATTAAAATAAACTTATTAGGAGCTATTATATATACTATATATAAAATAGCTGAATATAGAATGAGTAAAAAAGATAATTATATGATTTAATCTACGTTTCGGCGAGTTAAAAAACAATAATTAGACATAACTTTTATATGTTGACTAAAGATTATTAGTCAGATGGCGAAGCTATGACTTTTTTTGGGGGGATAATATGAATTGGCATGCTGTTTATGTTCAAACAAGTAAAGAAGATATAGTGCACAAACAGATAATAAAATTGTTAGAATACTATAATTATACAGAAAAATGTGAGTTAATAGTACCCAAACGCAAGTTGAAAGAACAGCACAAAGGTAAAACTATTGATGTTTATAAAATTATGTTCCCTGGCTATATCCTTGTAAAAACCAATGACCCTTGGGATGTTTATCAAAAAGTACGTCAATTAGAAAATTTGTATAGATTTCTTAGTAGTGATTATCAAATTCAAGAAATTCATCAGAGTGAAATAGCCAATATAATCAATATGGTTGATGAAAAAGGTGTAATTGGTATATCTGATATTTTTATTGAAAATGATATTATTAAGGTTACCGATGGACCTTTATGTAACTATACAGGTTTAATTAAAAAACTAGATAAACATAAACAAAGAGTAAAAGTTTTATTTAAATTTCAGGGACAAGATCGCCTGATTGATTTATCAGTAAATATATTAAGGAAACCTAATGAAGAGGAAATTAAACAATAATTACTAATTTTTACTGATTGGAATTTTATTAGAGTAGTAAATTGCTATAAATACTAAAGATCATAAATCGTAAACGTTTAGATATAAATCAAAGGAGATATTCTAATGGAAAAGAAAGATATGCTAGTTTATAATAATAACTTTAAAACTTTAAATAAACTATTCGATCTTAACTCAAACATACATATAATCGCAGGTCCATGTGCGGTTGAGAGCATAGAACAAATGGAACAAACAGCTCAGTTCATAGTAAAAAACGGATTGAAGTTTATTCGTGGAGGTGCATATAAACCTCGTACATGTCCTTATGACTTTCAAGGATTAGGAGAGGAAGGTTTAAAGATATTAGGGCATATTAAAAAAAAGTATGATCTTATAACTGTTTCTGAAATTATGGATCCACGCGATATCGAAAAAGCAATTGATTATATAGATGTTATTCAAATAGGATCACGCAATATGTATAACTATTCTTTGTTAAAAGAAGTTGGAAAAACAAATCATCCCGTTTTATTAAAACGTGGAATGACGGCAACAGTTAATGAATTTTTAAATGCTGCTGAGTATGTTGTTTCAAATGGAAATACAAACGTTATTTTATGTGAGAGAGGTATAAGAACATTTGAGGACAGTACAAGAAATACATTGGACATTTCTTGCATTGCTATTATAAAACATGAAACATCTCTACCTATAATTGCTGACTTAAGTCATTCGTTAGGTAGGACTGACATTGTTTTATCAATAGCAAAAGCAGTCAAGGCTATGAATATTGATGGAATTATGCTGGAACTGCATCCAGAGCCTAAAAAGGCTTTGTCTGATCAACAACAACAATTAAGCTTTCGTGAATTTGAATCTTTACTTGAAGAAATCAAATAAGTAAAAATTAATTTAGATTTATAGCAAAAAAAAAATTAAATAAATTATTTCATTAACTATCAAAAAATAAGGGAGAAAAAATGTATTATTTTTGTATTCCAAGTGATTTTAATTGTAAAACACTTGATAAGATTAGTCAGATGAATGCACAATCAAATAAATTTAATGTATATGAGGTATATGGTCAGATCACAGAGGGTGAATTTATTGGTTCAGGTAGAATGACATCGATGTTACCCAAAATTAACATTAAAGAACTAGAAGTATATATAAATTATTGTAGAAAAGAAAATATTTATTTTAATTATGTTTTTAATCCCTCTTGTATGGGCAATATTGAATTTAATAAAGAGGAGATATCAAGAATCAAAGACTTTATTACTTCACTCTATGAAATTGGTGTAGATTCAATGACTGTAGCATTACCATCAATCATGGAGTTGATTAATAGTCTAAACTTAAAAATAAAAATTAAAGCTTCTGCAATTTGTGAGATAAATTCAGTACATAAAGCTGTTTTCTATAAAAATTTAGCAGACAGAATTGTTATTGATCCTGATATTACAAGAAAATTTGATATTATAGGAAATATATGTGATACTTTTGATTCTAAAGTTGAAATAATTGTTAATAACGTATGTATGCGTAATTGTCCGTATAAAATGTTTCATTACAACCATGAGTCTCATTGCCATAATAATAACACTGAAGATGAAACAAATTATTATTTTCATAGATGTGCAATGCAAAAAGCCGGAGATATAGGTAATATGTTAAAACTAAATTGGATTCGTCCTGAAGATTTACATTATTATTATAGAAAGGGTGTAAAATATTTTAAATTACAGGGACGTCAAAATACAAATGGAGATAATCTTCTAAAAGCTATACAATTTTACTTTAATGAAAACTATGATGGAGATTTATTAGAATTAATTACTTTATTCTCACCATATAACTCATTTCAACTAAAACTTGATAATAAAAAACTAGATGGCTATATTGATAGATTTTATAACAATAAAAACTTATGCAATGAAGTTTGTCATGAATGCAATTATTGCTCTGAGTTCATAGCAAAAAGCATGAATGTTGATGAATCAATTTCAATAAATGATAGAGCTTTAAACTTCTATAGAAAATATGATCAATATCTTAAGTAATAAAGTAGTACAATCATGTGCAATAATTATAATGTTATCTAATGATAATTTATAATTGTTATAATATGCTTATTGAGCTGGGTAGTAAGTTTTGTAGTATAAAGGTATTTATAAACAAATTTTATACACAAAGGAGTTAATATGAATCAAGATAGTATATTCAATATGTTGTTAAAAAACAAAGAATTAAACAAACCAGCTATTGATTTTAATAATTATACAATTAATTATAGTGATTTTATAAGTAGAGTTAATGCGTTTGCTGAAATCATAACAAGTAGATTTATGATTCATGAAAATAAGTATACTTCATGTATTATTATGCTTGAAAGGTGTCCTGAGTTAATTATATCTATATTCTCAGCTTTAAAACTGGGTATAACTTATATTCCTATAGACCCAATATATCCGCAGGAAAAGATAGACACAATGATAAAAAAGAGTAATTCTAATATTGTTATTACCCTATCTAGGTATAAAGATTATTTTGATAATAAAAATGTTATTTTTTTAGATAGTCTTGAAGATAGTAACAAAAACAAATCAACAGAAATAATTAACTGTAATGATTATTACAAAAATATTGCTTATATAATATTTACTTCTGGTTCAACAGGTGTACCAAATGGCGTAGCAGTTTATCAAACAGCTGTTATTAACTTAATTGAAGGGTTAAGTGAAGTCATTGATTTTTCAAAAGAAAATAGAATAGCATGTTTTACATCTTGTTCATTTGATATTTTTGTAGTAGAAACAATACTTGCATTATGCAAAGGTTTAACTATTGTTTTAGCAAATGAAACAGAACAGTTTAATCCTAAACTAATGGACAAGTTAATATGTAGTAAAAAAGTAACTATGCTTCAAATGACACCATCAACAATGCAAATGTTAGTTAATTATGATGAAGAATTATCATGCTTAAAAAATGTTAAAACCATTATGCTAGGCGGAGAAAAATTATCAATTAAGCTTTTGAGATTGATTAAAGAAAGAACAAATGCACGTATATATAATATGTACGGACCAACTGAAACCACAGTATGGTCTGCTGTTAGTGAGTTAACAAATAAAGATAGAATTGATATAGGTAAACCAATCAAAAATACTGGTATATATATTGTTGATGATGAGCTTAATGAAGTACAAGCTGGACAAGAAGGAGAATTATGCATTGCTGGTGCTGGTCTCGCAGCAGGTTATTTTAATAATGAAAAATTAACAAAAGATAGATTTGTATTTCCAAATCATGTATTAGATAAAGTTATATATAGAACTGGAGATAATGCGAAAATACTTGAAGATGGATGTATTGAGTATGTGGGGCGAAAAAATAATCAAGTAAAGTTAAGGGGATTTAGATTTGAACTGGAAAGGCTAGATGAAGTAGCTACACAGTTTAATGGAATAAAAAAAGCTATAGCAGTTATTAAGAAGCCTAAAAAAGATAATGCTGATAGTATTCTTTGCATGTATTTTACGCATGATATAAATATTGACATAAATATTCTTGAAAGCTTTATGCTAGAAAATTTACCACGTCATATGGTACCAGATATTTTTATTCCATTAGATGATTTTATTTATACAGCTAATGGAAAGATAGATCGTAAAGCATTAGAAAACATGGAATTAACTATTAGTAATGACTCGAATTTAATTAAAGAGCTTCCTGATGATATATGCACTAAGATTATAGATATAATATGTGAGGTCACAGGAACTGATGAAAATGTATTAAATATTAATACTAAAATCGCTCAGACAGGTTTAAATTCAATATTATTTGTTAAGATGACCGTATTAATTGAAGAGAAATTTGGAGTTGAATTTCCATTTAATAAACTAAATTCATCATTTTTTAATCAAATAAGTTCACTTGTGGAATACGTTAATTCTTTAATTGTTAAATAAATGAAAAATTGTATTAAGACTTAAAAGTTAATCTAATAAGTATATTAGTATACTAGTGAATAAATTAGGGTGGGATAAAAATATTGTATTACATAAAGAACATTTTTGAAATTAATAGTGAAGAATCTTTATATTATGGAGATAAGGCTGTTAATATTTCAAAATTAAAAATTAAAAAGTTTTTAGTGCCAAATGGATATGCTTTGTCTTATATGGCTCTTAATGATTTTCTTAGTTTTAATAACATTTCTACCATAGATAAAAATATACAAGAGTTAATAGAAACAGGAACATTTCCAGATAAAATAATTAAAAGCATTAGTTATATATGGGATACTTTATGTATTAATTGTAATAAAGAGTCAATAATTATTAGATCTTCAGCTATAGGAGAAGATAGCTTAGAGCATTCATTTGCAGGAATCTATGAAAGTTTTCTTAATATTCTATCATTAGATGATATGAAAACTGCTATTAAAAAGTGTTGGGCTTCATATTACTCTGAACAAGCGAAACAATATAGAGACTATAATAAAATTAAATCAAAAGGTATGGGCGTTATTATACAAAGATTGATTGTTGGAGTTAAATCGGGAGTGTTATTTACAATTAATCCAATTAATAAAAATGACGAACAGATGATAATAGAATCAAGTTATGGTTTAAATATTGGTGTAGTTGATGGAACGACACCTGCTGATAGTTTGTGTATATGCAAAAATGGTGAAATAATTTCAAAAACAACGGCTAAGAAAAAACTCAAATACTCATTAGGAAATAAGTCATTTGAGTTAAAAATAGATAATGTAGAAAACAGTATTCAACAACAATTTAGTCTTTCTAAAGATGAAATTGGCATTCTAGTTGATATTGGTAAACGAATAGAAAATACTTTTGGAGTACCTTGTGATATTGAATGGACAATTTTTGATAATGAAATCTTTGTTTTACAGTGCAGACCAATTGTTCTGCAAAAAGCTTCATCAATAATTAGGGATGTCCCTTTTGATAGTAATATTTCAGAAGAAATTGAATGCAGTTTGCTGGATAGATATGCTGAGCCAGCTTGTATCTGCTATCTTTCATTATTAAAATCATGGCAAGAAGTTGTATATCTAAGTTTTTATAATAAAAAAGAAGGCAAATTATTTAATGAAAAGCCGCTTCTATTCTATTTTAATCGTGTATATTGGAATCAATCTTATCAAAGAAATTTTTTTGATGATGTTCCGTTTTTACAATCAAAAGAAAAGAATTTTACTAAAAAAATTAAGTTACTTTTATTAATGTTAATTGGGAGTAAAAGCTGGTATCTAAGGATAAATAGGTATGAAAAAAAGTTAAATGACCTTAAAGAAAGATTTGTAAGTACAACAAGTTTGTCAGATACATGGATAATATTACAATCTGTCATAAATGTTTTTTGTAAATATATTGGTAAAGACCATTATCGTTTTCTTGGTATTGCACAAATTGCATATAACTTACTTTCAGTAAAATTGAAAGAAATGTACAATTATAAAGAGATACTTGCAGGGTTAATTGAATCAGGTTCTTCAAAAAATATGACTATAAAATCAAATCATGAACTTTTCTGCTTGGCACAATTAGCAAAATCATCTCCAGAAATTAATACTATATTCCTAACGTGTCCAGTTATAAATATTTATAATAAAATTTCAAAATCCTGTAGCTTAGATGCAGAAAAATTTATGCATAATTTTGATAGTTTTATCAATAAACATGGTCACAGGGGAACCTCATGTGATGATTTATATTCACCACACTGGATAGAAAAACCGGAAATAGTTTTAGAAATCATAAAACAATTTTTACTTAATCCATCATATAATCTAGAAGAATTTTCTATATGTAATGAAGATATAAAGAAACATTATAATGATTGCAAGAAAAAAGTATTTCAGTATGTTGAGCAATCATCTAACAGCATATTAAATAGATTCTGGAGAAAAACAGAAATTTTGTTTTTTACAAAGATGTCTTCACAGTACATGGCTCTTAGAGAGAATCAACGTTATTATTTTGACAAAAGTTGGTTGCTTATTCGAAAACTTTTATTTTCAATAGGAAATATATTAAAAGAACATAATATTATTAATGATACCGAAGATATTTTTCATATGACTATTGATGAAATAGCTCTTTTGGTGCAGGATAGTGAATACCGTGTACAAAAAGACTGGAGACGAATTATAGAGGCAAGAATCCATACATATAATAAAAATGCAAAAATTGAACCACCATATCTTATAAAAAATGATTCACTCTACAGAGTTCAGGTAAATGTTGATAAAAGGAGTTTTAAAGCCATTGGTATAAGTAGTGGAACAGCTACAGGACAAGTAAGAATTGTTTCTAATGTGAAGGATTTAAGCAAAGTAAAAGATGGTGATATTGTAATTGTTTCAACATTTCATCCTAGTTGGACACCAATATTAGGAATTGTTAGTGGATTAGTTATGAATTATGGAAATATACTTTCGCATGGTGCTGTAGTTGCACGTGAATATAGAATACCAGTAGTTATATTCAATGACGCTGCCACAAGTGTATTTAAAAACGGCCAATGGATTAATATTAATGGAGATACAGGAAGAATAAAAATCATTAATGAAGAAAGTAGTATATATTGACACATTAAGAATGATTGTACCAAATTATACAATAAGGAGGTTGGAAGCACGTGAAAAAAATTGCAATGATTGTACCGAAAGGTTCTAAATATGGAAACAATAGTTTATTAAAAAGTTTTCTTGAAAGAAGCGACATTGTGTCAAATTTTTATGGTGCATGGGAAACGGCAAATTTAAGTTTATTAACAATTGCAGGAGCAATACCTGAACGTTACAATATTTCATTCATTGATGAAGATCATGGAATCAAAATTAATTTTTCAGAGTATTTTGATATTGTTGCTTTAACTGGTATGACTCAACAGATTTATAGAGCATATGAAATAGCGCAACAATTTAAAAAAAATGGCTCATATGTTGTTTTAGGTGGTATTCATGCTTCAATTATGCCACAAGAAGCTTTGCAATATGTTGATACAGTATTCATAGGTGAGGGTGAAAACACATGGTTACAATTTATAGATGATTTTGAAAAAGGATGCCCAAAACGTATTTATCGTAGTGATGGATTTATTGATTTAACTAAATCACTGACTCCACGATATGATATATTAGATCCAAAGCTATATAAATCATTCAGTGTACAGACTACAAGAGGATGCCCTAGAACATGTAATTATTGTACACTTCCAATAATGTACGGAGCAACATACAGGCATAAAGATATAGAGCAGGTTATAAATGAAGTAAAGGCAATCCAAAAAATTAATGCTGATGCATTTATTTTTTTTGCTGATGATAATATGTTTATACAAAGAGAGTATTCAAAAAAACTTATCAAAGAAATAACAAAGCTTGGAATTGTCTGGGGAACACAAACGGATATATCAGTAGCAGATGATGATGAACTCTTAAAATTGCTCTATGAATCTGGTTGTCATTGGATATTTATTGGCTTTGAAAATGTTTCAAAAAGTGGACTGAATTTTCTTGATGATAAGCAGTGGAAAGCAAAGCAGCTTATAAATTATGAAGCTGCTATAGATAAAATACATGAAAATGGTATTAACATATGGGGGTCATTCATGTTTGGAGGGGATAATGATACATGTGAAGTATTTGAAAACACTCTTAATTTTACATTGAAAAATGGTATTTATTCAGGAAGTTTTACTATACTTACACCTCTTCCAGGAACACAATTGTTTAAACAAATGTCGAAAAGTGGCAGAATTATCGACTACAATTGGAGTCGTTATACATTTTGGGATGTTGTATTTAAACCACTTCATATGGAAGCAAATGATCTTGCAAGGGGCGTAGCCTGGGTTTATGATAATTTCTACTCTAAAGAAAATGTATCTGAGAGAACATTAAAACTAAAAAAACGTATGATAAATGTTCGGAGGAGGGATGATGATAACCGAAAAAATATCAATAAAGAAAAGATTGATTCTTGAAGCAACTTTAAAAGTAATGTTTGAAGGCTTTTATGAAGATGCAAATATTAATAGCATATCCCGCTATGTAAAACTAGATGCGGAAAAAATTAAGCAGTATTATGATACTGATGATAAATTGAGAATGTCAGCTATGAAATATGCTGCTGTTTTATGGGTTGAACAAATTAAGGCGGACGTGGAAAAGCAAAAAACAGAAAAAGATAGAATATATGTGCTTATAAAACATTATATTTCTGGTTCTGAAAGTCATTCGCAGTCGCTGTCATTATACATAGATGCTTGGAAAAAATTAAGAGATTTAAAAACAGAAAACAGACAACTGTTAAGTAATGAATTATTAAGTGTTTATCGTTATTATGTGAACTTTTTTCAAGAAACAATAAAAAATATATATGAGAATAAATATGGATATGATATAGAACAACTGGCATGGATTATGGTTGTTGTAAGTGATGGTTTTCATATTCAATCTCTTATACAACCAGAAAAGCTTGATTTTGACAGACTTACTCATGTTTTTTGCAAAATGTTGCAGATATAAAATTATAAATGGGGAATATAAATGAAAAAAGTTATACTATATTATCCAAAATTAGTAGGAGATGAAGATTCTCAACCTTTGTATAGGGGTTTGCCATTATCTGTCTTAACACTTGCTGCACAGCTAGACGATAATAAATATCAAATAACTGTTATAGACGGAAGGATTGAGAGTAACCCCTGCAATGACGGATTAATTAATTTAATAGATGATGAGTGCGTATGTATTGGAATAAGCGCTATCACTAGTTATCAAATAATGGACGGAATTAAATTTGCCCGTTATGTAAAGCTGATAAACCCTAATATCCCAATTATATGGGGTGGTTGGCATTCTAGTCTTATGCCTAGACAGACAATAGTCAATGATTTAGTTGATATGATAATAACTGGACAGGGAGAATGTACGTTTCCCCTACTAGTTGATAAATTAGCTAATAAGAATGATCTAGATGATGTTCCTAATTTACTGTATAAAGACCAAAATAACAATATTATAGTTACAAAAGAACATTTTTTAAAAGAAATAAAAACAGTAAGATCAATTGAACATTCATATAAATATATAAATATGGATAATTATATTCAAAAACTCTGGGGAAACAAACGTGTTATAGGATATGAATCAAGTAGAGGCTGCCCATGCTCATGCAAATTTTGCTCAATTGGATCAATTTATAGTAGAAGGTGGAACAGCCTTACAGCAGAACAGACATTCAATGGTGTTAAATATCTTTATGAAAATCATAATATTGATGCAGTACATTTTTATGATAACAACTTTTTTGTTGATGAAAAAAGAGTTGGAGATTTCAGTAAACTTATGATAAAAGAAGATATTCCAGTTAGATGGGATGGTACTGCAGTTGTTGAACAATTCGTAAATTTCTCTGATAGTTATTTAGACGGACTTGTAAAAAGCAAATTTTACAGAGTAATAGTTGGAATTGAATCAGGGGATGAAGATGTTTTAGTTAAAATAAATAAACGACATACTAATGATCAAGTGTTAAAGCTTGTTGAAAAATGCAAGCAGCACAATATAATGGCATCATTATCATTTATGGTTGGTTTCCCTTGGAATCCTGAAAAAGATTTTGAGGAGACAATTCTCTTAATTGAGAAAATTAAAAATATTAATTCTAATACAGAGATATTGCTATTCATCTTTTCACCTTATCTTGGAACACCGCTTTATGAAACAGCACTTGAATATGGAATGGACTTTCCTGATTCACTTGAAGGATGGTCAAAATATACATATGAAAAATCCAATGCTCCGTGGATAGATAACCATCTTCTTAAAAAGATTAATCGTTATATTAGCTTTTTTGGAACTAAAGATATGCCACCAAATATAGCGGAGTTTTTACAAGGAGGGAAAAATGATAAGCTGGCCAAATGATGAGCTTCAATCTTTTTTATTAAAAAATTGTGGACAAAGTAAAGAATATGCAATTTGTATAATTGATATTGATTTTTTTACACGCATATGCAGACATTTTAGTGTAAATGAACTCAATGATATCATCAAAAACATTTGGACTTATTTAAATGCTAGATTGCCAATTGGAGCAAAAATTTGGAAATCTGAAGGTGACGAGTTTTTAATTGCAGTTTCAGATTGTAATAAAAATAAACTAGACGAAATTATTGATAATATAAGGAAAGATTTTAGAAAACAAAAATTTGCAATTAATAGTTACAAGAATTATTCAAATATATTAATCTCTTTTAGTGCTGGTATTGCTTCATACCCTATTGATGGACTTGATTTATATACTGTTATAAAAAAATCTATAGTAGGATTATTTCTTGCCAAAGCATATCGTAGAAATAGAGTGGTCAAAGCTCCTGAAACAAACACAATTGGATGCGAACGTGAACTTTATAATAAAGAGCTAAAGATTAATATAATATTAGGTAGCTATGGTGAAATTGGAAAAATTAATGGTAAGGTAAATGCTTATCAAGCAAGACTCTGGGAGCCACAGGCAATTGATATTGATGAATCTGGTAGAATATATATTGCAGATCAGAATAACAACAGCATTCTTATGTATGATGGACTTATGGTAAGCAGGATTGTGGGAACAGGTATGTTTGGATATTCAGGGGACGGAGGTTTAGGGATTAATGCAATGCTCAATAAACCAACGGGACTTACAGTATATGATAATAAAGTATACATTACAGACACAGGCAATGACGTAGTTCGTTTGTTAGATTTAAAAACAGGCATTATATCAACATTAGCTGGGACTTCTGAGACAGGATACTCGGGTGATGGTGGATTAGCAACAAATGCATGCTTAAATAAGCCAGGTGGTATTGTAGTAGATGCAGATTATAATGTTTATATTAATGATATTGCTAATAATGTAATTCGTAAAGTTGATAAGCATAATATAATAACAACTTTTGCTGGTACTGGACAATATGGATATTCAGGAGATGGTGGTCAAGCATCTCAAGCTACTTTTGCAGAAGTATATGGTTTAGGGATAAATAGGAGAATAGGTTGTGTTTATCTTGCAGATTATTTTAATCATTGCATCCGGCAGATTGATATTAAAACAGGAATCATAAATACAATAGTTGGAAGCGGTAAAGAAGGATATTCAGGAGATGGAGAAAACGCCCTCGAAGTATGCTTAAATCGTCCGGTAGCGATTTGTGCAGATGATAAAGACAATTTATTTATTGCAGAGTCTGGAAACCATTGCATACGCTTTTATGAGGCGCAGACTAAAAAGATTTATACGTTGGTAGGCGATGGAGTAGCAGGAATAGGTGAATCATATTCAGTTACAAACTTTCGCTTGGCAAATCCAAATGGATTGGCAGTAGATATAAATAAAAATTTGTATTTGCTAGATGGTGCAAATAATAGATTATGTTCAATGAAATTGGAGGTAATAAACAATGAATAATGAGAATGAAGTAAAGAAAAAAATTAAAAAAATTATCATTTCAAGACTAAAAGATGAAGAAAAAATTCGTACATTAGAGTATGATACTTCACTTTTATCTCTTGGAATAGATTCAATTCTTGCGTTATCCATTTTGGTTGAGATTGAGGAAGAATTTAATATTGAAATTGATGACTCAGATTTAAACATGGACAAAATAAGAAACATTAGTTCTTTTGCTGATTTAATTGATAGTTATATTTCATAAACGATGAGCGAAATTGTTTTAGTTAAATCAATTAAAAGTGGGGATGGAGATTTAAATTATCCATCTGGAATTTGTTATTATGAAAAAAATAACGTATTTTATATTGCTGATATGCAAAACCACAGAATATGTTGGCTAAAAGAAGATGGTAGTATAGGAGAATTGCCGAACAGTATTGCATGCAGCGATATTTGCTCAACTTTGATGCGACCACTTGCTTTATGGATTACAAATCACGGTACTTTATTTGTGGCTGATGCTGAGCAAAACAATATTTTCTATAAGACTCAGCAAGAGGAGGTATGGAGACCAATCAAAATTGATTCTGAGTTTACATTTAACTTCCCAGCAGGAGTCACAGTTGATGAGATAGGCAATATATACACAAATGATTTTTTGAATAACAGACTTGTTAAAATTACATCTGATGGAGATGTATCGGTGCTTATAGAGGGTAGCGAAAATATTAATAAGCCTTATGGAATTTTTTATCATAACAACAAACTGTATTATACAGATACAGGAAATGCACGAATATGTTATTTAGATATAAAAGATAATCATGTTCATATATTAAACCCACAGGCAGAGACTAAAGAATTAAGCTATCCAATAGCAATAACCCTTGATATGAAGGGTAATATATATGTTTGTGAACAAAGAAGAATGTATTTGATTGATATTAATACAAATATCTTGTCTCTAATATTAAATCAAGATATATGGAAGGAACAAATGCAAAGACACTATATTAAAGATAGAATATGTCATATTGGAGCTGCGTTCGTTAAAAATAAAGGTGAGATTTACTGGGTAGATACAATCAAAGGCTGTATTTATAAAACAATAATCAAGTAGTTAATCTCATTTAAACATATTTACATTAAATTACATTTTGAGGTGATCAAATATTGAAAGCTGTTTTTATTGTTCCAGAGTATTCTATTGCTTCCAAGGATAATAACTTTTTTATAAAAATGGATGATGATTGGGAGTATCATGCTAGAAGTAGGCTATGGTCATGTCCAAGTTTAAGCTTAATTACAATCGCTGGAATGATGCCAAAAGATAGTGATATTAAATATATTGATTTGAATTACGCCCATGAATTCGAGGTTGATGCTGATTGGGCTTTCTTTTCACCGGCTACTTCTCAAGTTAATAGAGCATATAAACTTGCTGACAATCTAAGAAGCAAAGGAATAAAAGTTGCAATGGGAGGGCCACATGTATCTTTTTTACCAGATGAAGCTCTTTTACATTCAGATGTAGTATTTGTTGGAGAATCTGAAAATACTTTTTCAGAGTTTTTGAGTAATGTTGACAAAAACATAAGCAAACGGATTTATAAAGAGTCAAGGTATCCCGATTTATCATTAACACCTATGCCAGCATATTATTTGGCAAAACAATATCCTTATAAAAGTATACCTATGCAAACATCAAGAGGATGCCCTCATCAATGTAGCTTTTGCATATCATCAAAGATTTATGGTAATAAAATTAGATGTAAAGCCTCATATCAAATGGATAGAGATGTAAAAGCCATAAAGGACTTATATAAAAAGCCATATATCTTCTTTACAGATGATAATTTATTTATTGATAAACGCAGGAATGATAGTTTTTTAAGTATTATGAAAAATAGTCATTTGAACTGGTATGCATTTTCGGATGCTGGTGTTGCTGATAATACCAAGTTGCTTTCAGAAATAGCTGACGCAGGGTGTACCCAGTTATTGATAGGGTTTGAGAGTTTATGCTCAGAAAATTTGCAAGATCTGAACAAAAATAGTTGGAAAATGAAGAAACTTAATTTCTATAAAGATATTATTAATCGTATACAAAGTTTCGGAATAGGAGTTGTTGGAAGTTTTGTAGTGGGTATGGAAAATGATACAGTAGATGTATTTGAAAATTTATATAAATTTATTGAAGAAACCTCACTGTATGCAACTAATATAACAATTTTAACTCCATTCCCAGGCACTGAAATTTACGAAAAATTTAAACGTGAAGGGAGATTACTATCGAATGATTGGTCTGTATATAACGGTTTTGAACTCACATACAAACCAAACAATATGACAATTGAAGAGTTGCAAAAAGGGTATGTAGATCTCAATATAAAGCTTAATTCTACTGAACGCATGAAAAGAGTTATAGATCATTTTAAAGTGGTATTAACAAGTAAAAATTAAGATGATTAAATTCTTTATTATAAAAAAGACATATAGTTTTAGGAGATGAAGAGATGAAAGCATTAATCTGCTATGACACGAAATATGGCTCTACCAATGAAATTTGTAAGTACATAAAATCTGGTATAAAAATGGATACAGATATAAAAAAAGTGTGTGAGGTAGATTCATTAGATTATGACATTATTATTATAGGTTCTCCAATATTTATAGGAAAACCTATGAGAAGTATTGAGAATTTTATTATAAATAATAAAGAAAAACTTAGAGATAAAAAAATAGCAGTTTTTGTGACCTGCTGGGCTATGGCTACTAAATATGGAGATGCATCAAAAGAATTTTTAGATCAAATTAAAAAAAATCTTCCGCCTTCTGATTTAATTTGTGAAAAAGCTTTACCAGGCAAACTTTTATTAGATAAGATTAGTGAAAAAGATAAATTAATCATGGGGCGACTATTAAGAAGAATTGATGCTATGAGTGGGGAATTTGACAGCAAAAAAATAGTATGGCGAGATGCTAGAGACAGAAGAACTGCTGAAGATTTTGGGAGTGAAATTGAAAATAGTTTTAAAAAAAAATTTAATATTTATTGAGGTATCTTATGATTAAAACTAATACTGATTATGACGTTGCAGTAATTAATTATCCGCTTATGGATCCTAGAATTAAGCCTGAAGATTACAGCTCATATATGAAACTTGATTATAAAAGTGTTGATCCATGGAGTGTGCCAGTTTATATACATATTCCATTTTGCTCAAATATTTGTAAGTTTTGTGTATACAGTAGGCAAATTCCTAGTTCAAAACAAATTCTTGATGAATATGTTGATGCTTTAAAAAAAGAAATAAATCTATACGCTAAAACAGCATACGTTCAATCTCAAAAAATAGATGCTATTTTTATAGGAGGAGGCACACCTACAGTACTTTCCTCTTCACAATTGAAAGAAATTATTTCAGAATTAAAAAACAATTTACCTCTAGAAAATCCTGAAATTACAGTTGAGTGTAATATGTACAATGCTGATGAAAACAAGATTAGTTCTTTATATGAAGCAGGAGTTACACGTATAAGTACAGGAGTGCAAACATTTTCTCAAAAACTTAGAAATATATTAGAGATGAAATATACTGAAAAAGAAATTATCGAATGGATTAACATGGTTAAAAAATATCCATTCAAAGATGTTGCTATTGATTTCCTATTTGGTCTTCCAGGACAAACACTGGATGAATGGAAGAATGATTTACAGATTGCACTAACACTTCCTATTGATCATCTATCAATATATAAATTAACAGTTTTCTCTTATGTAAAATTATATAGTGAATTAGAAAATGGTACAATTCCTAATTTACCTCAAGAAGATCAAGTCCTTGAAATGTATATGGAAGCAGATAAAATTCTTAAGGATAACAATTTTATTGTACAAAGTAGTCAGGAATATTGTAGAAATAATAATAAATCACAGTTCTGGGAATTAACTTATGATGGATATGGAGATAATCTTTCTTTTGGTGCATTCAGTTTTGGATATATAAATGGTGTTAATTATCAAAATTTACAAAATCCTAAAGAATATATTTCTAAAGTCAATGAAGGAAAATTGCCAATTAAAATGGTAAGTCAAAAGATTACTCATGACAAGCTATTAGAACGTACTATGATGTTAAGTTTTAGAAGAAGTTTTATAGATAAGCAAGTATTTTATGATCAATATGGTAAGCATATGGAGGAAGTATTTGGAGATATCCTGATAGAACTCCAGAATAAAAACTATATATTTGACAATGGTAACCGATATGAGTTAACAACTTTAGGTCGCTATTATCAGGGAAGCGTAAGTGCAAAGTTTATGCGTTCAACCTTTGATAAAGTTAGTCCAATAAAGAAGAAAATTGCAGTTGGAATGCATGTAGTTCCGGATGCACTCGATGAAATGAAAGGAATATAGATATGGATAGTGTAGTTATAACAGGTATGGGAGTCATATCCTCTGCTGGCACAAACCTTGAAGAATTTTGGAAAACACTATCATCTGGAACAATCACTTATAAAGAAATTGAAGAATATAAAGATGATAATAATTATCGAATAAAAATAGGTGCTCGTGTAGCAGATAATTCATGGCAAGTATTGGTGCCAAATCAATATAAACAAATATATGGCAAAGCATCTCAATATAGCATAGCAGCATCTATATCAGCACTTGAAAACGCAGGATTAGCTATAGAAGATTTATCTCATTTGAGAGTAGCTATTGTTCTAAGTACTACAATGGGAGAAATTAATATTGAAGAGCAGTTATCTATGATTAAGCAATGTGAAAATTATGAAAAAATTACAAAGGAGTTTCTTGAAAAGTATAGAACAGATAATATAGTATCTGCTATAAGTAATATTCTAAATACTTCCGGACCAATATATGTTGTTCCTGCTGCTTGTGCAGGAGGCAATTATGCTGTTGGATTTGGTAAAAAACTTTTAGAGTGGGGTGAGGTTGACGTTGTAATAGCTGGTGGTGTGGATGTGTTTTCTAGAGTTGCATTTACTGGATTTCAAAGACTTCTATCACTATCACCAGATGTGTGTAGACCCTTCGATAAAGACAGGAAAGGTCTAGTGGTTGGAGAAGGCTGTGGCATTGTAATAATGGAAAAATTATGCTCTGCAAAAGCAAGAAAAGCTCATATATATGGCGAAATCATGGGAGTCGGATTAACGTCAGATAGATTTCATATGACATCACCACATCCACAGGGAGATGGCGCTGAAAGAGCAATAGCTTGTGCAATCAAAGAGGCTAATATTTCACCTGAAGATATAAATTATATTTCAGCTCATGGAACAGGAACAGTAGCAAATGATAAAATTGAGGTTAAAGCTCTTAAGGCAGTTTTTGGTTCAGATAAAGTTCCACCAATAAGTTCTATTAAATCTATGATAGGTCACCCTATGGGTGCAGCTGGAGCTTTAGAATTAATAGCATCTATTCAAATGATGGAAAGAAGCATATTGATTCCTACAGTTAATTATTTACACCCAGATCCAGACTGTGATATTGACTGCGTTCCTAATATTGCACGTAAAGCAAATATTAATTTTATTCTATCTAATTCATTTGGATTTGGGGGACAATCTAGTAGTATTATTATCAAAAATGGGAGTAAATAAATGAAAAAAAATAGAGTGTATATAACTAGCTCAGGGGTTATTATTGGAATACAAGATGACAATATGCATAAAGATTTTAAAATAAAGCCTGAACAATACGAACCATTGCTTAAAAATTTTCAAACAAGAAATATTGATAGAATTAGTAAAATATCAATAGCCGCTGCTGCTATGACATTAGCAAAAGCCGGTATAAACATTGAAAAAGATAGTATAAATGATTACATGATGATTTTAGGAACTCAGTATAGTGCCCTGGAAAGTATACATAATTATGATATGGAAGCTTTAAAAAATGGAGCGTTAGCTGTTAATCCAGGTTTGTTTCCGAATACTGTTCTTAACTCTCCAGCATGTCAAGTAAGCATACAGTTTTCAATTGCTGGTCCTGTATATACCGTTTGCAATGGATTAACATCAAGTCTTGATTCTATAGGTATGGGATACAATTTTATTAGAATGGGTTTATCGTCAATGGTCTTGGCTGGTGGTGTGGATGAAAATGCAGAGCTTCAAATCCTGATGAAAAATAGCGATAAAGGATTGGGAGAAGCAGGCGGATTTTTGATGCTAGAAAGCGAAAAAACAATAACAGATAATAAAAAACTTGCAGAAGTTGTTGGATATAAATCACAAGCACTAAATAGAGAGCAGAGAGTATCTCTAACTGAAACAATTGCAAGTTTAATTATTGATACAGCAGAATATGCAGGAGACAGTTATTGTAAAATATCAAATATGAGTTTAAGTTCAGATTTTGCTCTACAAGAGAGTGAAAAACTTCTTGATGATATATGCAAGAAAATGAATTACAACAATTCAAGAGAATATATTGAAACAGATTGGATGGGAACTTGCGGTATTGTACAAGCGAATAAAGCATTAATAGATATAAATACAAATAACAAAAAAAATGCAATGTGGGTTTTGATTAACACAGACAAAGATAAAGTTGCTGTTCTTATTTTAAAAGGTATATAAATTGTATAAAAATTAATTAAATTTTGGAGGTCATAATTATGAACTGTGAAGAAAGAATCAAAGAGATAGTATGTGAAATAGTGGGTATTGGCAAGGATGAAATAAATCCAGATGAATCTTTTATAGATGACATGGGTTTAGATTCACTTAGAGCTTTAGAAATCCTTGCAGCAATAGAAAATGAGTTTAGTATCACAATTGAACCAGAAAGACTTCGAGATATGACAACACTCAATAATGTTATTAAGCTTACCAATGAATATTTAGGTGAGAAAATATGATTTCATTTGATGAAATTCAATCTATTTTAAAACAAAAATCACCTTTTATATTTGTTGATAGGGTAATTGAACATGAAAAAGGAAAGCGAATCGTATCCATAAAAAATGTAACTGGAAGCGAAATGTTCTCATCTTTTCACTTTCCAGATAATTCTGTATATCCGGGAATTTTTATAATTGAGTCAATCGCTCAAACTGCATCTATATTATGCTCGCTTGCATATGAGAATGAACCAATTAATCAACAAGTGCAATTTTTGGCACTGGGAGGGATTAAACGTGTCAACTTTTATAAGCCTGTCAGACCTGGTGATACTATGAGGATTGAAGTAGAAGTAGTTAAGTTGTACCAACAGATGGCAATTGTAAAAGCTTGTGTGAAAGTAGATGATGCATTGATTGTGGAAGGACAATTGACATTCGGAGCGGTAAAAAATGAATAAAACAGATGGGCATGATATATGTATTATTGGAATAGGTGTTGTTTCTGTGTTTGGCGATACTATTGAAGATTATTTTGACGGAATAAATAGTAGTAACAATGAAATTACAAAAATAACGGATAAACATATATTAAAAGATATTCAAATACCAGTATTTAAAACTGACTTCCAATCACAATCTGAAGAACCTGAAGATAGAATTTTAACTATGGGCAATAAAGCAATTAGAGCTGCTTTAAAAGATCGTAATTTTGATAATTATCCAAGTGCTGAGCGTATCTGTTTGATAATTGGATCAGGAATAGGACTGACAGATCAATATTATTTTGATGAGAATAAGGCTAATGAAGCAAATTATTTCTGTTCTTTAGCGTACAAGCTATCAGAAATTACAGAACTAAAATGTGATGTAGTTTATATTGGAAATGCATGTTCAGCTGGAAGTCAGGCTATTAGTTATGGTATGGATCTTCTTAAATCGAAAAGATATGATCTAGTAATTGCTGGTGGTATTGATATTATTTCACAAGCAGCATATGCAGGTTTCTTAAGACTAAATGCGATTGATTTAGATGGATGTAAACCATTTGACATAAGGCGCAATGGAATTGCAATTGGCGAAGGTGCAGTTTTTTATGTTTTAGAAAGAAGAGAATCAATACGAAATCAAAGAAAAATCTATTGCTCTCTTCCTGGAGCTGGTGTGACTTGCGATGCATATCACATTGTGCAAATAAATCCAGATGGAAAACAAGTTGTCAGAGCCATGGATGAAGCACTCTCTATGTCTCATTTATGTAAAAATGATGTTGATTTAATAGTTGCACATGGCACTGGAACAATACAAAATGATAAAATTGAGTCCCAAATAATAAATCAATATTTTCAAAACCATGCAAATAATATATATGTTACAGCGCCGAAAGGTGCGATTGGGCATACAGGAGGAGCATCTGGAGCCTTTGGGGTTCTGGTAGCAATAGGTGTTTTTAAAAACAATATAATCCCACCTATTTGCAATTTAGAAGAGCAAGATCCTGTATGCGATGTTTTAGTTTCAAAATGTTGTATAAAGCATAAAGCAAAATTAGCTATGGTTAATACATTTGCATTTGGTGGAACAAATGTAATTATTCTATGTAAAAATGAAGAACAGAGTGTGATGTAATGAGCATTGTAGTAACTGATTGGGTATATTTATTTGGAAGAAAATTTGATGAGCATGAGTTTTTGCACCGTGATTCACGATTAATGAGTGTGCAAACTAAAACTGTTATAAAAATTGCACAACAGCTTTATGCTAAGGTAAAGGGTAATGAGATAAATTCTGAAGATATTGGTATTGTATTTTCTAGTGATACTGGACCGCTTGAGTCTATATTAGAATACAATTCAATATTAAAAAATAAAGGATATATTGGTATCAATCCTAGTAAGTTTCCTAATATAATGTCAGCAACCGCGTTATCAAGAATAGCTATAGAAATTGGAGCAAAAGGACCTTGTGTGCCATTATTATCCTCTAAGAACAATAAACATGCATTAATATATGGTATAGAGCAAATATCTGCTAAAAGATGTTGTGCTATTATGATTATTCATATAAATAAAATGAATGATTGTTTTGGACTATTTATTGAAGATGAGTGCTCTTGTCATAGAAGAGGTATTAAATCAAAACTTGTTGTTAAATAGAAAAAAGTAAATAGTTAACATATAAAGATATTATATTCAAACATTGATGTAAAAAATATTGTACCAAAAGGTAGGTAAACATGAAGTTAGCATTGATTTCCCCAATTGGAGTTGGAATGGGCACAAATGAAGAAAACAAATATACAGCAGAACTGTACAGTAATCTTAGTGGGATAGATTCCTTAAGGGAATTAATGTCCTGCGCAAATTCTCCGTTACTTACAGTTGCTTCAATATTGGAAAGCTTTTTCGATGAAATAGAGTATATTGATGAAGAGATTGAAGATATTGATTGGGAGAAGCAATATGATATGGTAGCTATGTCATTTATGACACAACAAGCAACCAGAGCATTTATATTAGCTGAGAAATTTAAGAAAAAAGGCGTTTATCTTATTGCTGGAGGTATGCATCCAACAAATTCACCTGAAGAAGTTCTTAAATATTTTAATACAGTTTTTATAGGAGAAGGTGAAATAACTCTTCCTCAATTTATGAGGGATTATCTTAACAATAAACCATTGAGTGTATATAAAAATACTAAAGAAATTAATATGGAAGAGGTTCCTATACCTAGATATGATTTATTAAAAATAAATAAGTATAAAACTATACCATTACAAATTTCAAGAGGATGCCCTCATAACTGTGAATTTTGTGCTTCAACTAAAGTATATGGACCAAAATATCGTCATAAAAGCGTAGCTAAGGTGATGCGTGAAATTGAAATTATTCAAAAGTTAAAACCAAATGCACAGATTTATTTTACTGATGACAATATGCTTGTTAAAAAGAACTTCGCAATAGAATTGCTAGATGCATTGAAAGATAAGAAGATACGTTGGATGACACACACAGATATAAGTGTTGCTGATCAGGATGAAATTCTTAAAAGACTATTTTCAGCAGGTTGTCGTAAACTTGTTATTGGTTTTGAGAGCATTATTCCTGAATCTTTATACGCCGTTGAAAAATGGAAGTATAACCACATGAAAAGATATGGCGAAGAAATACAAAAAATACAGTCTTATGGAATAGGTGTATGGGGAACTTTCATAGTTGGTTTAGATGGTGATGATAAATCAGTTTTTCAAAGAGTAGTTGATTTTACACTTAAAAACAATTTGTATGGAGCAATGATATCAGTTCCAACTCCATTTCCAGGCTCAAGTCTTCATACAAGATTACTAGAAGAAGGAAGAATCCTAACTACGAATTGGGGAAGTTATAGTCTTTGGAACGTGGTTGTACAACCCAAAAATATGAGTGTTGATGATTTAAAAGAGGGTTTCCGCTATGCACTGACACAGATTTACTCAAAAGAGTCCTCTGAGAAACGAATGAATTATTTTAAAAATATATATTTGACACTTAGGAGAGAGAAACGTTGAAACGTCTGTTATTATTGGTTCCAAAATGTGATGGACCAACAGAAAATAAAAAATGGAATGAATACTTGTCTAATGATATTGAAGACTTAGTTACCCAAAACATGTGGAGAATCTTTACCCCTGGTGTTCTTGTACTTGCGAAATTAGCTGAGGAAACTAAAATGTATGAAGTACAAGTTGTTGACGAGGAATTTCAAGAATTAGACATGACAGAAAAATATGAACTGGTTGCAATGTATACTGTTACACCGAATGCAAAAAGAGCATATAAATTAGCGGAATATTATAAACAGCAAGGTGCTTATGTTGTTCTTGGTGGAGTACATGCCACGGTTTGTTCCGATGAGGCAATAAAACATGCAGATACGATCATGATTGGAGAAACTGAATATACTTGGCCTATATTTTTAAAAGATTATAAAATGAATATGGCTAAAAAAATATATTCACAACCTTTAGGAGAAGTTGATTTAGATTATTCTC
Organism: Firmicutes bacterium UBA2058; assembly: GCA_002332905.1. GTDB lineage: Bacteria > Bacillota > Clostridia > Tissierellales > Sedimentibacteraceae > UBA1535. The sequence continues at coordinate 68,396 of DDAM01000042.1, forward strand.
CTATGCCTTCATTCCATCTTTTACCTGAGAATGCACGAAAACTAGTAGCTATTCAAACTGCAAGAGGTTGTCCACATGGATGTAAATTTTGCAACCTACGTAGTTTATATGGAAAACAATATAGAACAAAAAAGATTGAGAACATAGATAAAGAAATTCAAGCTGTTAAGCAAATAAATCCACTTGCGATGATATATTTTACAGATGATAATTTGTTTTGCCATGAAGAACATGCAAAACTACTTATGCAAAAAATCAGTACATATAATCTAACATGGTACGCTAATAGTGATATATCCTTTGGTGCAAACATGGAACTCATAAAAATGGCGTATAAAAGTGGTTGTAGACAAGTGCTAATCGGACTTGAAAGCGCTAATTCTGCTAATCTCAAAGGATTAGATGAAAACAGTTTTAAAAGCCGCAACTATGTAAATTACAAGAGTTTAATTGAAAATATTCAATCTTGTGGTATAGGGGTTATAGGAAGTTTTATTCTTGGACTTGATGAGGATAATGAAGATATTTTTGATAAAACAATTGACTTCATATTAGATACAAAGTTATATGGTGCAAACATTACTGTCAATACGCCTTATCCAGGAACTTTGAATTTTAAAGCAATGTGTGATGATAATAGAATACTAACATATGATTGGAATCACTATACTATATTCAATCCTGTAATCAAGCCTAAAAAAATGACAGTAGAAAAATTAAACGAAGGATACTTAAGAGTTATGAAAACTATCAATTCATCACAAAATATCAAAAACAAGATGAATTATTTTAAAGAAAAGTTGAGTAACAAAGAAAAATGATAGAACTTGACAGAAAACCGATTATTGGATATATGTGTTCATATGTTCCACATCAATTAATTAGTGATCTTGGATTTTTAGTTGTTAATTTAAATGATTATAACGAAGAAATAGAAAAAAGCGCAACCAAGCTCCCTGTTAACTTATGCAGTTATGCGTTACACTGTGCCGAAATTTTGGATCGAATTAAAATTGATGGACTCATTATTACTAATTGCTGCAACAGTATGCAACGACTGTATGATTACATTAAGCTGACTAAACCAGATATGTTTTGTTATATGCTTGAGCTTCCACGTGATAATAATAAAGAAGAGTGTATGTTTTTTGGTAGCCATATAGAAGATTTAGTGGATAAATTAAACGAGATGTTCTCTTTAGAAAATAGTTTGCCACTTCATGAAAATGATAATCAACTTAATGTGGATAAGAATAATGAAATTTATGTTTTAGGCAATGCGATATCTACATTGCTTCGTGAACAAATAAAGAATCATTTTAAAGAATATAATCTTGAGATAAACCATTGCGGAATGAGAAACAACGGAGATGCATTATGGAAAAAATATATATGTTATACATCAAACATAACGCAAATAGATGACTATGAAAATCCTTGTGCTAGAATGAACAGTTTTATTGATAGATTTAAAGATTATATAAAAACTAACCATCGGTTAAAAGGTGTTGTATATTTTTCAACTAAGAATTGTGATAACTATTTGTTTAACTATTCTGCTGTTCAAGAATTGTGTAAAGCTAATGGTATTCCAGTAATTGAGTTGGAGGTTAATTATAATGAAAAATGTTCTGGTCAATTATCGACAAGGATTGAGGCATTTATTGAATGTTTAAAATATAATAATTCACATGATTTTATTAAATCTAACTTAAAAGAACCTAATATTAATAATGAATTTGTACAACGCATGAAGTTAACAGGAGCAATTATACCAAATATACCGCTCAAAGCAATTCAAATGGTTATTGAGAATCAAGTAGATATATTAACAAATATAATTTGGAAAAATCCAGAGAAAATTGTATGGACAAATATGGTTATGACTCCGGAATTGTTTTATGCTGCCGGTCTAATCCCAGTTAATATTGAGTTGATTGCTGGTTGGTTGTCATCACTTCATTTATCAAGAAAGTATATTTCTCATAGTGAAGGTAATGGTTTTAGTTCCTCGATATGTTCATATCATAAAGCAATGTTGGGGTTAATTGAAGAAGGAGGATTAAGTCGTCCTCAAGGAGCAGTTATTTCCTCACATATTTGTGATGGTGGCGTAGGGGTTTTAAACTTTTTTAAATGGAAATATGGTACTGATTCGTTTGTATTAAATGTTCCATTTGATAGAAAAAATATTAATAAAGATTACTTGCTAAGCCAATATAAAAATTTAGTTTTATGGATTGAAAAATACACGAATAAGAAGTTATCCAATGAAAAAATTCGAGAAGCTTTAGAGTTATCTAATAAGACCAGAGAAGATTGGCTTAAGGTGTTTGAACTGAGAAAAGGAGCTCCAGTTGTTCCAGGGCGATTTATGCTTAGAAACTTATTTGGTGCAACTTTTTTATTTGGTTCACAATTTGGATATGAATTAATAAAAGAATATTATGATGAAATGTTTGAACGCTATAAAAAGGCCAAAGAAAAAAAAACTCCCAAAAACTGTAAACGAATTTTATGGGTTCACTTCGCACCACTTTATAATAACAATTTACTAGAATATCTAGAAGAAGAACTTGGATGTTATATAGTTTTTGATATTACAGGTCATATATATTGGCCTGAGTATAATTTAGACAAGCCTTTAGAAAGCCTAGTCGAACGTACTCTATCTCATTTTTATTTAGGAGAAGCAGAAGAAAGAAAACAATTATATGCGAAAATTATTCAAGATTATAAGATTGATGGAGTGATACATATGATGCACAATGGTTGTCGTGCTATTGCTGGTGCTTCATGGCAAGTGAGGGATGTAGCAGATGAGTTGGATGTACCTTATCTTGAATTATCTGGAGATTGTATTGATCAGAGAGGCTTTTCAGAGGAACAAATGAAATTGAGGCTCGAAGCTTTTAAGGAAACTATTTGGAGGAGATAAATTGTATTTGGGTATAGATGTAGGATCTGTAACAACAGATGCTGTATTATTAGATGATAAGAAGAAAATTATCGCTTTTTCCATCGTAAAAAGTGGATTTAATCATAGAAACGCCATAGAAGAAGTCATAAATAATATTTGTAGTAAAGCTCAAATAAAGAGAGAACAAATCAAGAGTATTGTTTCAACTGGCTATGGAAGAAGAAATGTAACAGGAGCAGATAAAGCTATAACAGAAATATCTTGCCATGCAATGGGAACACATTTTTTATCACCAGAGGTACGTACTATTGTAGATATTGGTGGTCAGGACAGTAAAGTTATTCGTGTTTCCGAAAGTGGATATGCAGAAACATTTTATATGAATGATAAGTGTGCTGCGGGGACAGGTAGATTTCTTGAGGTGATGGCTCATACCATGGGAATCGATATTAATGATTTAGGTTCAATTGCTATGACTGCGACAAAGATAGAACCAATAAGTAGTATTTGTACGGTTTTTGCTGAATCAGAGGTCATTTCAAAGATTGCAGAAGGTAAACCTAAAGAAAATATTATTGCAGGTATACATCAGGCTATAGGAGAAAGATTGATGAGTATGATTTCCGCTATAGGAATGAAAAAACCTGTAGCTATAACTGGTGGCGTTGCTAAAAATAAATGTATAGTCAATATTTTATCTAAAAGCTTACAAGATAGTATTTATCAAACAGAAGAACCACAAATAATTGGTGCTCTTGGAGCAGCAATATTTGCGATAAATTACTTTAACAATGAATTACATTAATATGAGTCCATAGTAAAGAAAGGAAAATAATATGATTCAAAGTTCAAAAACTTTAGATAGTATCCTATCAAAATTGGATTTAGCTGTAAGATTTTCCAAATCACAAGATGAGCAGTATATGACACAATATCTTAGTAATCAGCTTAGCTTAATGAAAAATATAACAGAAAATAAAAAAGAATATCTAGCTGCTTCTTATTATGTCCCAGGAGAGTTGCTTGAATTGTTTGATGTTCAGGCTGTATTTATAGAAAGATTTGCTGGGATTGCTGCTGCTTGGCGTATATTTGACAATCCAGCATTACAAGCTGAGACAAAAGGATTTCCGCATGGTAGATGTTCATATCAGGCAATGTTTCACTTGATAATGGAAGAAGAGATTGTACCAAAACCTGTTGGATTTACAGCATTGAGCTTTGCATGCAATGATGCATGGACATATTGCAAAGATGCTGCAAAGCAATATGAAATTCCATTTTATTATGTTGACATCACAAAAGCAACAGGAAAAGATCAGCTTAAATATCTAGCGCAACAACTGGAAGAAATGTATAACAATCTAAAGAAAATTTTTCCACTAAAATCAAGCATAGAAGAGGTTGTAGTAGCATCAAACGAAGCGCAAAGAATAAAACAAGATATTGATGTTTTTAGAATAAAAAATCCTGAAAGCTTTAATGTTATGGATTTATTTAAAATTTTCCCACTGTATAACGATCTCGGTAAAAAAAGTGCAATTGAGATACTCAATCTATTTAAAAATAAAATAGAAAATGTGAAGACCAATGATAAAGATTTACCAAGAGTACTTTGGCTGGGGATTATTCCTCTTTATAAAAATAGCATTATTAAAGATATTGAGGATAAATTAAATTGCAGGATAGTCTGCGAAGAAATGTTTGATTTCGGTATGCCAAAGTTGAGTTGTTATACTTTCTTTGAGGACCTTGCTCGAAGAATTATATCATCAAGGTTTTTTACATGGGAAAATCGCACAGATGCAATTTTTAAGACTGTCGATCAATTTAATATTAAAGGTATTATTCATTTTTCACATAATAATTGTAGATTTTTACCACCATTGGTTCCACACATAAAATATAAAGCGAAAGAAGAAAATATTCCTTTTATTGAAATTAAAGGGGATGTAGTTGATCCTTATTATTTTGATGAAAAAAATATGTGGGACAAATTAAAATCTTTTAAAGTTTGTTAATTGAGTTAAATGTTAGTTTATGTTTCATCAAATCCATATGATTAAAAATAACTTCAATATTAACCGATGAGTATAAATCACATTTGCTAAATAAAAATGTAAAATGTAGTATGACAATACTAAGGAGACTGTAAATGCACATAGATATAAAATTACAAGACAATATATGTTCTATTTATATGAATAAACCTGGTACAAATAGTTTAGATCAAAAACTACTAGATGAATTGTATAAAAAAGTACAATGGGCTACAGAGCAAAAAAATATTAAAATAGTAATAATAATGAGTAAATTATCATTTGGATTTTCATCAGGTTTAGATTTAGGAAGCTTTATGGACAACCAGCAAACAGTTTTTACGGATAATGTCCATAATGCAGTTTTTACATCATTCCAAATAGTAGAGCTTATTTTACATTCACCTAAAATATTTATTGCTGCTCTTTCGGGACCTGTTATAGGTTCAGCATTGTCTATTGCATTAAGTTGTGATTTTCGCATAGCAAGTAAGAACACATGGTTTTGGTTGCCGGATGTTCAATACGGTGGATTATTGGCAGATGGAGGTATTGATATACTCACAAAAACAGTAGGCAATTCAAAAGCATTTATGATTACACTTACAAATGACAGATTTAATATCAATGAAGCATATAATATGGGATTAATATACAAAATCACGGAGTTTCAAAAATTTGAAGAGACTTCTTTTTTATTTGCAAAAAAATTATGTGGATTATCGTTTAACACATTGATTAAACACAAAGAAATTATTAATAAAGGATTATTGAGCAATTTTCAAGAAAAGCAATTATTAGAAATATTAAATTCAAAAGATACTTTTCAAAGGCTAAAATCTTATATACAGTGCATACATAAATAATAAAATATTGAGGAGAAAATACATGTCTATTGAAGGTAAAAACATAATTATATCCGGTGGTTCAAGAGGTATTGGTAAAGCAGTTGTCTTACTACTAGCGGAACAAGGTGCAAATGTAGCATTTACATTTTTGAACAATAAAGATGCTGCAAATGATGTTATTTCAAAGGGCAAAGATCTAAAGGGTTCAGTTAAAGCTTATCAGCTTGATATTAGAGATCAACATAAAGTTAAAAAAATGGTTGCTGATGTAATTAATCAATGGGGCTGTATTGATGTTGTAATCAATAATGCTGGTATAAGACAGGATAAAACACTAGCTTTGATGTCTATTGAAAATTGGAATGATGTACTAGATACAAATCTGAATGGTGCATTTTATCTTACCCAAGCTGCAATATTTCATATGCTAAAGAAAAAGTCTGGCAGAATTATATTTATTAGTTCAATTAGCGGTATTTATGGTATACCAGGACAGGTGAATTATTCATCTGCAAAAGCGGCTTTACTTGGTTTTACGCGTTCATTAGCAAAAGAAGTTGCTCCGTATGGAATTAGCGTAAATGCTGTTGCTCCTGGGGGAGTTGTTACTGATATGACATCATCTATGAATGAAAAGGATAAAGAAAAGTTACTTCAAGGGGTGCCGATGCATCGTATGTGTAGGCTTGATGAAGTAGCAAATGTAGTTAAATTCTTAGCTGATGATAGTGCCGCACCTGAATATCTTACTGGAACGGTGATTCCATTAGATGGAGGGTTGGGATTATAATGATAGAAATAGTTGATTCTTTAACAGGACTTTGGAATCAAGATACTGTTATGAATTATCTTACCGAAAAGATAAGCAAAAAAATTAATTTTTCTATTGTATTATGTGATATTGATTTTTTTATCAATATTGATTCAAAAGTTGGAAGTTCAGAAGGAGATAAAATTTTAATTCGAATGTCGGATTATCTTTCTTCTCATGATGAGTTTATAGCAGCGAGATATTGCAGTGATTGTTTTATATTAATATTTGAAAAATGTGACAAAGAATATATTACATCATTTGTTGATATATTTAGAAAGCAATTCAAAAGACAAAGATTCATGGATCAACGCTCTATATATGCCAATGTTCCTATTACAATGAGTTGTGGGATTGCTTTTTATAGTGGCGACAATAAAAATACTGAACATTTTCTCAAGACTGCTGAAATTGCATTATCCGAAGCAAAAAAGAAAGGTAGAAACCGTGTTGTTTGTGCTGATGACATTGAGACACATATAATAACTGATAATATGTCAGGTGTCTTTACGTTGATTGGAGGTCTTGCAGGTTACAATGGAGATGGAAGTATTGCACAAAGTGCACAAATCGCTGAACCTTATGGATTAGATATAACTAACAATGGAGAATTACTTATTGCGGATAGAGGTAATCATGTAATAAGACTTGTCAATGCCAATGGGATAATTTTTACTATTGCCGGTGAGGGAAGATATGGATATTCTGGTGATGGAGGATATGCAACCAAAGCACGACTTAATAAACCAAGTGGAATTGCAGCTTGGATGGACGAATTCATTTATATTGCAGATACCGGAAATCATTGTATTAGGAAACTAAACAAGCAGGGTATTATTGAAACGCTTGCAGGATGCGGTAGCGAAGGATATGAAGGTGATGGAAAATCTGGTGAGTATGCAAAGTTTAGTAGACCTGGTGGAGTAGTTGTAGATAAACACAATAACGTATATACAAATGATTATGGTAATAATGTTATACGTATTATAAAAAATAATGGAATTGTATATACTGTGGCAGGTTCTGGGGAGTTCGGTTGCAGCGGTGATGGAGGAAATCCTTTAAATGCTTCTATGGATCGTCCGTACGGACTTTCAGTTACCAAAGATGGTGAATATATTTATATTGCTGATTATGGAAACCATAAAATTAGGGAAGTAAATATGTCTACTAATACAATAAGAACTATATGCGGAACAGGAGAGCCTGGTTATTCAGGTGATGGAGAAAATGGGTTAAAAGCACAACTAAACGGACCATTTTGGGTTTCAGTTTATCAAGAAAAATATTTGCTCATAGCAGATGCTGAAAATAACTGTATAAGAATATTAAATCTTAAAACTAATATTATTAATACTCTTACAGGCAATCATAAGCGAGGTTATGTAGATTCTAATACACATGATGGAACAGCTAGATACAATATTCCAGCGGGAATAGCAATTGACTATACTAAGAACTATTTATACATCGCTGACTACGCAAATAATGCTATAAGAATATGCAATCTAAACTCCATTCATTTATAAAGGACGGTTTTATATGATGATAATACGTATATTAACTTGTTTATTATTGCTAGCAATTTTTATGTATTGCTTTTTTATAGCAATAAAAACACGTAAATTAATATATAAAATGACACATCCTACTAAGTTCAATTATGAAATAAATACGAAAATCCCTTATACATATAAAAAATTTGATTTTATTACACGCGATGGAATTAAATTGTCAGGTATAGATTATCAGCCTAAGACATCCTGTAAAGGGACAATTCTTGTCTTTCATTTTTTAGGAGGAAGTAAAGAAGCCATTTTAATATTTGTAGATTTTCTCCTTATGAATGGATATCGTATACTTAGTTTTGATAATCGTAATCACGGAGAAAGTGATACCGCTAAGAAAATAAAAGTTAATTTAAGGATGGACTTAAATGCTTTTTATGAAAAAATTAAAAGCATGGGCATAGAAGGCCCTTTTGGTGCTATGGGTTTTTCTATGGGAGCAACTCAAGCTTTTTGGGCCATGGATGAATATGATGACATAAATGCAGTTGTTATAGACAGTGGACCACTTATATATGTTAAAAAATATTTTAATTATGTATTAAATATTAAGAAAATAAAAAATCCTGTTTGTAGAGCAGCGTTTCTATTCGTTTTTCTACATTATATTGGATTTACAAAGATGTCGAAAAAAACTATCAATGTATTGAAGAATTTGAACGGAAAAAATGTTCTAATGATCCACGGTGAAAAAGACAATATTATTACATTAGAAAATGCAAAACTGGCATATGAATTAGTTAAATCAAACAATGCATCTATATGGTTAGTTCCGCATTCCAGACACTTAACCAACAAGTATTTAAAACCGAAAGAATATGAGGAAAGGATAGTTGAGTTTTTTAATAAGAACATTGCTGTAGAATTAAATTATGAAAAAAATAGCTCTAATATCTCCTAAAGGTAATGCTTTTGGGAAGAATAATAAATTAAATGAATTTTTGAATGAAACAAGCGGCATGCAAAGTTTTCGTGCTCTATGGACCGGACCTAATCTAGGCCTAATTACTATAGCTGGATTATTTCCTAAGGATTGGGAAGTTGATTATATAGATGAAAACTATAAAGAGATAGACTATGAAAAAAAATATGATATAGTTTGCATCAGTTCGATGACTCAACAAATCGTTAACGCTTACCAAATAATTGATAAATTTAAAAAACTAAATATCCTTACAGTAATTGGTGGTATACATTCTACTATATTGCCTGATGAAGCAATGCAACATGCGGATGTTGTAATGGTTGGTGAAGGAGAGGTTATTTGGCCACAATTTATTTTAGATTATGAAAATGGAAGTGTAAAAAAAATATATAGAGATGATTCTGAAAAGAGGTTTCAGTTTGAGAATCATATTATACCAAGATATGATCTCTTAAAAGACTACAATTATCAAATTATTACGATTCAAACGACACGTGGCTGCCCTCATAATTGCTCATTTTGCTGTGCATCAAAAGTATTTGGTTCTGGTTATCGTAGAAAAAATAATTCTAATATTTTGGAAGAATTAAAAACTATCAAAAAAATGTATCCTGATGCATTGGTGTTATTCGCTGATGATAATTTTTTTGTTAACCGTAAAAATAGTAAAAAACTTATGCAAGAAATGATTAGAATGAATATTAGATGGTTAGCACAAACTGATGTGTCAATCTCACAGGATGAAGAATTATTAGAATTGATGGTATTGTCAGGTTGTCAATGGGTTGTGATTGGTTTTGAAAGCGTACACCATGATAGCCTATATCAACTTGATGATAGAAACTGGAAGCTTAAACATCTTCCTGGATATACGCAAGCGATAGAGAAAATTCAGTCCTTCGGAATAGGAGTGTATGGAACTTTTATAATAGGGCTTGATGAGGATAATATTGGTGTATTTGATGAAACAGAAAACTTTATTAAACAAAGCAAGTTATATGGAGTTAATATAACAGTCCCTACTCCGTTGCCTGGCACTCGTTTGAGGGACAAGATGTATGAGGAAAACCGTATTTTAGTAAATGACTGGAGCTATTATACATTTTGGGATGTTAATATAAAACCTTCAAAAATGAAAATCAGTGAATTGGAAGACGGATTATTAAGATTATATAAAAATATTTTTGATGAAGCTCAAGTACGCCAACGTTTGTTGCATATGAAATATCTCGCTAAGAGAAGAAAACTAATTCTAAATAAAATTAAGTAATATAAGGTGAAATATGAATGTTTACGATAAATACTCTATAGCATTTCCTGCAAGAGATGCTTTTTACCATGGGCTATCTAGAGATTTTTATGATGAATTTAGTGAGTTTAGGAATGTTTATGATGAAGCAAGTGATTTCTTAAATGTAGATATATATGAAATCTCATATATAAATCCTAAATTACGACCTGAACTTCATACAGTATGTCTTATAACACATTGTTTGGCGCTTTATAGAATAATTCTTAAATATATAAATAAACCTCATGCTGCAATTGGATTTAGTCAGGGAGAATTTGCTGCTGTTGCGGCAACTGGCTCAGTTTCGTTTCCTGAAGTATTAAAACTAGTCTATGATTTAGAATTATTACTAATGAATAATAAAACTATACAGACAGGTTCTATGGTACGAGTAATAGAGTTAGATAGAGAAATTCTTAAAGAATGTTGTAATCATATAGATCATGAAGGAAAAAATATTACATTATCTATTGCTTATTCGCAGGATCAAAACGTAGTTTCAGGGAGAAGTGATAAAATAAAAGAATTATCAAAACTAGCTAAAGAAAAAGGTGCTAGATGGGTAATTCCTTTGGGGGCAAGTGGTGCTTTTCATTGTCCACTCTGTAATGATATATTAAAATCTTCAGGGCAGATATTTGATCAGCATGAATTTAGAGATTCTGATTATGCTGTTTTCTCTTGTGTAGATGGAGATATGACCACGAAAGGCACAGATATTAAAGAAAAACTATCAAATCAAATAGCAAAACCAATTATGTGGGATAAATTAGTTAGAAATCAAAAGAAGTATGGAAGTAATTATATCCTTGAATTAGGACCTGGATGTACTATATCCGGAAATACTCGTATTATAGATGAGAGTATAAAATGCAAATGGATTAATGATATGAATGATTTTACCAGTATAATAAATACAACTTTCTAATATCTTCAAAGATTTTAGCTTATTAGATAAACAACTATGATTACTCATATATAATATGAATTGAAAGAAGGATTTGTATGAAAAATAAACCCTATACTTTAAATGTAGCACCTCAAATCAATAATTTAAAAGATATCATCGCATATTGTGCAAATACATATAAAAATAAAATTGCATTTCAATTTGAAAACAAACGTAAAATTGAACAAAAAAATTATCAAGAATTATTAGATGATATAAATGGTTTAGGTACTGCGCTTCATAATTTAGGTCTTCATAATAAGAAAATTGCACTAATTGGGATTAACTCATACCAGTGGATACTTTCATATTTTGCAGTTATTAATGGAGGAAATATAATTGTTCCTTTAGATCCAGAAATAATAGAAATTGATTTAGTTAATCTTATAAAAAAAACTAATGTATCATGTATTATTTGTTCAAAAAAATGTGCTGAAAAAGTTCAAAAAATAAATAATCATTTAAAAATAAATAACATTTTAGTTTTAGAGACAGATATATTAGGGCTTGTTACTCAAGGAAAGGAACTCATCCGCAAAGGGATATACTCATTCATTGATTATCAAGTTCAAGATGATGTATGTAGTGCAATATTGTATACATCTGGAACAACAAGCGAACCAAAAGGTGTCATGATTTCTCATAAAAATATAGCATCTGATGTTGTTGCTTCAATAAAAAATGTTTATTTTAAAGGGACGAGTATATTGGTATTGCCGTTGCATCATGCATTTGCATTAACTGCAAGTGTTTTATGTGTTATGTTATCAGGTAGAACGATTTTAATTAATAGAAATTTAAAAGAGTTAAAAAATGACTTAATTAAATTTAAACCACAAAATTTAATCCTTGTACCTATGATTGTTGAATCATTATATAAACAAATATGGATTATAGCTAAAAAAAGAAAGAAAGATATATTGCTAAATAAACTTATTATTTTAAGTAATTTACTTTTAAAATTTGGAATAAATTTAAGAAAAATATTTTTTTTCAGTGTACGAAAATCTTTTGGTGGAAAACTAGATTTTATTATATCAGGAGGTGCGCCACTTCAAAATAAATATGTTGAAGGTTTCCGAGCATTAGGAATACAAATTCTAAATGGGTATGGCATCACTGAGTGTTCACCAGTTCTTTCCGTTAATAGAAATTATTATTTTAGAGATCATAGTGTTGGACAAGTACTTGATGGAATTGATATTAAAATAATTGACAATGAGATACTTGTAAAAGGTGATGTAGTAAGTTCTGGTTATTTTCAAAATGATGAACAAACAGCACAGGTTTTTCAAGATGGATGGTTTAAAACTGGTGATTTAGGTTATGTAGATGAGGATAGTTTTTTATATATTACTGGTCGCAAGAAAAACTTAATTATTTTGAGTAATGGAAAGAATATAAGTCCTGAAGAAATAGAAGAGTATTTTTATAAGCTTGATTATATAAAAGAGGTTATGGTTTATCAAACGGGTGATCAGATTGTAGCAGAAGTATATTTTGGAAATGAAAATATTGATGAGTATAGTAAACAACTTAAAAAAGATTTAAGTATGATAAATAGTCAATTGCAAACATATAAAAATATTTCTAAAACTATTGTGCGAAAAATTGAATTTCCCAAAACTATAACTAAAAAAATCAAGAGGATATAATAACGCAAGTTGATTTCAACTTATTATAAACAAATAAAATAAAAAAGGTGATAAAATATGAAAAAATATTTATTTACATCCGAGTCAGTAACAGAAGGACATCCAGATAAGATATGTGATCAGATATCTGATGCAGTTTTGGACGCTATAATTGCTAAGGATAAAAATTGTCGTGTAGCATGTGAAACCACAACTACGACAGGTATTATTACTCTAATGGGAGAAATATCTTCATCATGTTATGTTGATATTCCAATGATAGCAAGAAAAGTTGTAAAAGATATAGGTTATACAAACGCTGACTATGGATTCGATGCTAATACCTGTGCTGTAGTTACTTCAATTGATGAGCAATCACAGGATATAGCTATGGGTGTTAATAAGTCAATGGAAGTCAAGACTGGCTCCAATATAGAAGAAGATTTAAATGGAGCAGGTGATCAAGGGATGATGTTTGGTTATGCTTGTGACGAAACTCCAGAACTTATGCCATTAGCTATTTACCTTGCACATAAACTTGCTATGCAACTAACAAATGTAAGAAAATCAGGTAAACTTGACTACCTACGTCCAGATGGTAAAACACAAGTAACAATTGAATATGAAGATGGTAATCCTGTCAGAGTTGATACTGTAGTTGTTTCTACACAACACTCTGCTGATGTAGATATGACACAACTTCATAATGATATTATACAAACAGTTATACTACCAATTATTCCTAAAAACCTAATTGACAGTAAAACGAAAATGCATATAAATACTACTGGAAGATTCGTTATTGGTGGTCCACAGGGTGACAGTGGTCTTACAGGACGAAAAATTATTGTTGATACATATGGTGGATATTCTAGACATGGCGGAGGGGCATTCTCTGGAAAAGATCCTACAAAATTAGATAGAAGCGCAGCTTATATGGCTAGGTACGTAGCAAAAAACATTGTAGCTGCTGGTCTTGCAAAGAAATGTGAATTGCAGGTTTCATATGCTATTGGTGTCGCTCGCCCAGTTTCTATTATGGTAGATACTTTTGGTACTGGTAAATATTCAGATAATGAAATTGCAGAAGCAGTTAATATAATTTTTGATTTGCGTCCTTCAGCTATTATTAATCATCTTGATTTAAAAAAACCTATATATCAAAAGCTTGCTGCTTATGGACATATGGGAAGAGAAGATTTAGATGTCAAGTGGGAAAAAACTGATAAAGTTAATGAATTGAAACAATATTTTAACTAATGGAAAATCTATATTATATTCGTATTGATGACACCATAAATCAAAACACTTTAAATTATCTTCTTACTTTTGTATCGAAAGAAAAAAAAGAGCAAATTAACCGCTACTATTTTAATGTTGACAAAAAACTTAGTTTGTATGCAGACTTAATTGTTAGAGTAATTGCTTGTAAAACTTTTGGTTTAACTAATAAAGATATAGATTTTTTTAAAAGTGAATATGGCAAGCCAAGTCTTAATAATTATCTTAATTTTCATTATAATGTCTCCCATACTAGGAATGCTATTGCAGTAGTTGTATCAGATAGTCAAGTTGGAGTAGATATTGAGAAGATAAGAGAACCTGAATTTAAAATAGTTAATCGCTTTTTTACTCAGCCAGAGATTGAATTTATAGATAATACTGTAGCAGAATCTAAAAAACGATTTTATATAGTATGGACGAAAAAGGAAGCATATATAAAGTACATTGGCAAAGGATTATATATACCATTGAACTCCTTTAACGTTTTTGATGAAACAATTTCAAAAAAAATGCAGACAATAGTTAAGGATAATTATGTTATTTCAATTTGTGGAATTAATCAAGGCTGTTGTATAGAAGAGATACAAGAAAGTATGATAGTTAGTATGTGTAATCAGTGGTTGGTTAATTAAGCAATAACTGAAATGCTTATACAAGTATATTTTATATACATACATATTTATGAAATCAGATAAGTTAGTAAATATGAAAAATAAGGAGTGTATAATTACATGCAAAATAAAAATTCATATGAAATAGTACCAGATATAGATAAGTATTATTTTAATTGTTTTGTACAACAGGTGATATCTATTATATACCATTATTATGGAGAGTATTGGAAATTATTTATAGGGCAAGATTTGAAACTTAGATTTGATAGCATAAAATGTTTTGATAATTTTCTTGAAGCTTGTGATACTCAATATATTATAAAAAATTTAAATAGATTTTATGGAATAACCTTTGAGAAAATAGATAAAAATTCGAAATTAGAATTCGAATCAGATCAGATATACATAGCAAGTATAGACAATAAAAATTATCCACTCTCTAATGGAGTTCAGGATGGTACACATTGTTTTATTATATATGGTGTTACACAAAACAAATATCAAGTGTTGGATAATTTTTATGAATCTACTGAATTTTTGTTGGATGAATCGATTTATAAGGAATATGTTAATCCTGTTTATTTAATTAAACACTGTGAAAGAAATCAAGATGAATCTATTAAAGAAATAATAGCTAATCAATTATGTGTTATTCCAGAATGGATTACAAGACAAAGTTATTTAAACGTTAATAATATAGAGTATAGATATGATTCAAGTAAGTTATACGATATATTACGTTATATAGCTTCATATATAAAAAGAGATGCTGTTATAATTAATGAAATAAGTAATTGTGACGAATACATTCAATTATGCTCTAATCTAACTAATCAAATTTCTCATCATATTAAATTAATACAACACAATTTATTAAAATCACAGTTAAAACATAATACAATACCAAATAATTACCTTGCTGAACAAATAAACGAAGTTATAAAATCATTAATTTGTTGTTACAAAATAAAAAATGAAGTTGCTGCGATGTTAAAGAATGAAGATAACCTAAAGAATCGCTTAAAAGAGCAGCTAATTCAATATTTTGACTTACATGGGATAGATACAAGTAATTATAATGATTCACTATCTATTTATGATATTCATGATAAGTTTTCAATAATATACTTAATAAATTATTATGAGGAATGTAATGAAATAAATGACATTTCTTATTCAGTTTATTCAAAATGTAATACATATAGTGAATTTATTCTAGCTACATATGAAAAAATCCTATGTAATAACCTAGCTATATAAACATTATGCTCAAAAGCATAATGTTAATATAAATATTTTAGACGAGGAGGAACAATTATGAACAATTATGGACAAATAGTTTTACCAAAAGATACTACAAATCAAAATGCAACAGGAAAAATTACTATTCCTGTAGATTATGTAAGCTCAAGCTCTTCAAAATCAGCACAATAGCATGATTTGAATTAGTATTAAAAAAGGGAGTGTTGTAAAACTATTTAAAAATAGTTTTCAGCACCCTTTTTTTTAGCAATTTATAATATAAATGATATTTCTTTTTCAGCTTATTCAAAATGTAATACATATAGTGAATTTTATTCTAGACACATATAAAAAAATTCTATGTAATAAACCTAGCTATATAAACATTATGCTCAAAAGCATAATGTTAATATAAATATATTAGATAAGGAGGAACAATTATGAACAATTATGGACAAATAGTTTTACCAAAAGATACTACAAATCAAAATACAACAGGAAAAATTACTATTCCTACAGATTACTTAAGCTCAAATATGTTAAAAAAATAATAGCATGATTTGAATTAGTATCAAAAAAAGGAGTGTTGCAAAACTGTTTAAAAAATAGTTTTCAGCACTCTTTTTTTAGTAATTTATAATATAAATGATATTTCTTTTTCAGCTTATTCAAAATGTAATACATATAGTGAATTTTATTCTAGTCACATATGAAAAAATTCTATGTAATAACCTAGCTATATAAACATTATGCTTAAAAGCATAATGTTTATATAAATATATTAGACGAGGAGGAACAATTATGAACAATTATGGTCAAATAGTTTTACCAAAAGATACTACAGATCAAATTGCAACAGGAAAAATTACTATTCCTGCAGGTTACGTAAGCTCAAGCTTAGGAAAACAAGGAACAAAATAGCATGATTTGAATTAGTATCAAAAAAAAGGAGTGTTGCAAAACTGTTTAAAAAATAGTTTTCAGCACTCTTTTTTTAGTAATTTATAATATAAATGAAATTTATGATAAAATGTTTATAAAGATTTTGCTAACAAAATGCTAACACACATAACAAAAATTAATTAACACAATGACAGGAATTATGTAGTAAAAGATTAAAAGGCTCTTATCATTCAACAATACGAATAAAGATTGCTCCAATGAGTAAACAACCTTGGCTCTCGCTTTCTCACAGTGCAGAGCCATTTCTCTGCTTTAATGAATTCGAATACTAC
>DDAM01000063.1 GCA_002332905.1 Firmicutes bacterium UBA2058
ATTCATGCGTTTGTCGTGAAATTTATTAGTTTACCATTGACTTTACTCCACTTTATTGATATCATCTACAATGTTATGCCTATTCGCATAGTGCATAAAATATCATAAAAGATTTGACAGATAAGGAGAGCATTTAATGAATAAATTAATAGACTTGAATAATGACCCAATAAAAAAACTTTTTTCATATTATTTATACTCTTCTGTTATAGGAATGGTTATAAAATCATTGCATATAATGCTTGATGGTATATTTGTAAGTAATGGTGTAGGACCTGAAGCACTTGCAGCTGTAAATATTTTTACGCCAATTGTAACAGCAGCCGTTGCAGTTACATTAGCTATAGGTGTTGGAGGCTCAACACTAGCATCAATGAGGTTTGGTGAAGGAAAAAAATCAAGCGCACAAAATATATTTATAGTGTCATCAGCATTGATTTTTTTAGCAGGCTTAATTTTTTCAGTAGTGTTTTTATTTAATCCTGAGTATATATGCAAGCTTCTAGGAGCAAATGATGCGGTACTTGATTATACTATAGAATATGGTAAATACATATGCTACTTTCTACCATTTTACACTCTATCAACCGGCATAGCTTTATTTGTTAGAAACGACTGCAATCCAAAGCTTGCAATGCTTTCAATGGTTATTAGCGCTATAACAAATGCAACTTTAAATTACATATTTATTTTCCCAATGAATTTGGGATTAATGGGAGCAGCAGTAGCAACAGGAATATCACAAATTGTAAGCTGTTTAATACTACTAATACATTTTACACATAAAAAAGGAAACTTTAGACTAGACTTTAAAGGCTTTAGGTTAAAAAATGGTGAATGCAATAAATCCTTAGTCATTGGATTACCAACCTTTCTAACCGAACTTTCATATGCTATAGTTTCAGTTATATTCAATAAGGTTCTGATCAAATTAGGTGGCGAAATTGCAGTATCTGCTTTTACAATTATGATATATGTTACAACTCTTTTATACAACATATACTTTGGTATGGGACAAGGTATGCAGCCTATTATTAGCTTCAATTATGGTGCAAAAAAATATGATCGTGTATATGAAAGCTATCATCTCGCTATCAAATCAGGCCTAATAACCTCTGTTATAATTGCTGTGATATGTACTGTATTTGTGAAGGAAATAGTAATGCTATTTAATCGAACTAATCCTGAGCTTATAGAAATGGCTATACATGCAAACCTGTATATCTTTTTTGTAATGCCTTTTATTGCATATAATATATTAGTTTCAGTGTTCTTCCAATCAATAGGAAAAGCAAAGGCTGCATCTGTACTATCATTTCTAAGAGGTATAGTATTTATAGTTAGTCTTATATTTATATTGACAAATATATTTGGACTATTTGGAATTTGGCTAGTTTATCCTATAACTGAGATACTATCATTTATACTTTGTATAGTATTTATGCTAAAACAGGACATAATAACTAAAATTTACTAATTTAAAAGTTTCTAATATAGCAAAGGGTGTTGTTAAATTAAACAACACCCACTTTTTTAAATTCTTCAATAAACTCTGCTAAATAACAAGAAGTAACCTCCAGCATCTCATCTCCCCACTGTTTTGTTGCAGCTTTAGGATGATCTTTTCCTATCCAGCCGTTATCTGTTACATTTTTATAATTTCTTGGAAGGCTTATGTCAATTCCTTTAAAGCTTATAGTTTTAAAGCCACTACCCTTAAGGCTTTCAGATACATCCTTCACATTCATTTCTTCTAATGAATTCATATCAACAAAATTAGGATTAACAGACATAACTGCGGCAGTTTCCTCTGCTCCTCCATGACCTCCACGCCACGCTTCATTAAGCTCTGGTGCAATTAACCACCAATTAAATACTGCTGCTAAGCCACCCTTGTTGTTTATATTAATGCTAGCTGTCTCTAAAGCAGATATATTGCCACCATGACCATTTAAAAATACAAATTTTCTGACACCAAACTTAAACAAGCAATCAGTTATTTTTGTTATTATTGTTAACAGTCCATCATAGCCTATAGATATTGTTCCGGGAAAATCAGTCATTGAATCACATGCTCCATATGGAATTGTTGGTGCTATCATAACATCAACCTTTTTTTCTACTATCTCCAATATTTTGTCCGGTATCAACGTATCAGTTCCAAGTACTAAATGTGTACCGTGATTTTCTATGCTGCCTATTGCTATTAAAACAGTATCATTACTTTTAAAATATTCCTCAGCCTTTTTCCATGTTATATGTGCTAATCTCATATTTACCTCCATTACGTCGCTTCNNCGTTTAACAGTTTGTCCAGTATCTTCTCCACTTAATCCTTTTGCACATAAAGTAGCAGGACTGTCACGATAGGTAAACCCTTCTGGAACAGGTGTATCAGCTGGTGTAATGAAGCCTACTATGTAAGAAAAAGTATCAGTTTCTGCATCATAATCACATGTCCAACCACACGCATAGTTAAGCGCATGAGGTAGATTTTCTAAAACTTTGTATGTACTGGAAAACATTGTTTCTTGCGCTAATGCAGGTGCTGTATTTCCCAACGCACCACCACATCGAGCCTCTTTTCCAATCACGCGAACCTTTGGCATAGTAACAATCTCAAATTCATTTTCAAACGGCTTAATTGCTAAAATATTTCTCATAATAACCACCTACTAAATATAATTGTATATTTTACCATGTATTTTCAGTGCTATAAAGAAAAATTATACTACACAATTCTTCTTATGCCTAATATTGATTTAAAATAAACACTAGACACAGTAATTCCTAACCTTTCATTGGCTGCATGGACTATTTTTCCATTACCCATATATATTGCTATATGTCCTGAATACCATATTAAATCACCTGGTTTCGCATTTTGAAGTCCATTTACATATTTTCCACTATTACCTTGTTGACCCGATGTACGCGGTAGAGATATACCGAAATTTTTATAAACACCCATAACAAATCCTGAGCAATCAGTACCATTAGTTAAGCTTGTACCCCCAAATACGTATGGATTACCTACAAATTGAAGTGCATAATCCACAGCTTTTTGACCTAAGCTTTTTTGCTGCGCAGTACCTGTTGAAATAGTAGCATAGTCTCCATGTATATATGCTTCTTGACCATAGTATGATATTTTATACCACTCTCCAGATTCACCTAAGAGAGTAAAAGTTTCCCCTGTATTAACTAAACCTAATATACTTGTATCAGTAGAAGGTCCTTTCCTAACTCTTAAATTCGTAGTTGTTACAGTCGCTATTTTTGTTTCTACAGCACTACTTTTTGCTGGTACCACATCTGCATATACATTATTGTCGCAAACAAACCCCATACCTAGTAGCAGTACCCCTGTACCTAACAAAACTGCTATGTTCTTCTTTAAATTTATCATTATTCATCCTCCTTGTACCAATATCAATTATAAAATCTCAAATCTCTGAAAGAGATTAGTCTGTAAGATTTTAATTGAGATTAGTATTATACCCTATACAAGCTATGTATTTTATAGAGTACAGATTATACTCTAACATAAAAATGTGTTGATAATGTGGAGATTTAAAAAATAATTTATCCTCTAGGTAATTTTATTACAAAACTAGTTCCAAGTTTATCACTACTCCTCGCTGAAATAGAGCCATTGTGATTTTCAACTATAGCTTTTGTGATTGCTAAGCCAATGCCTGTTCCACCAGTTTTTTTACTTCTTGATTTATCTGTTCTATAGAATCTTTCAAATATAAATGGTAAGTCCTCTTTTGGTATGCCAATACCATTATCATTTACTTCTATAATATAATTACCTTTTTTAACATAATAATTTACTATAACTATCCCATTTTCATAAGAGTATTTGATAGCATTGGATAGAAGATTGATTAATACTTGCTTCAAACGATTATAGTCAGCTAATATAGCTGTGTCTGATTTCACAAACAATTTAATACTGATATTCTTTTCCTGAGATGCTAGCTCAAAACTTCTGATAACCGACAAGCATAACTCCCTAAAGTCAAATTTTTCCTTGTGCAATATAAAGTCAAAGTCCTCCAATAAACTTAGCTCCTGAAGCTCATCTACTATTTTATTAAGTCTTATAACCTCTACATAGCATTCCTGTATCCTTTCATTATCCGCCTCCCATACTCCATCTATTATCGCTTCTAAATACCCTTGAAGATTAGTTAAAGGAGTTCTAAGCTCATGGGCAATATCTGAAGTTAACTGCTGCAAATGCATTTTATCAATTTTTTTCTTAAAAATCGCCATATCTTATTCACCTACAAACTTATATCCAGCACCATGAACAGTTACTATAAATTTCGGCTTTTTTCTGTCAGGTTCTATTTTCAGACGTATGCTTTTTATATAAGTGTCTATACTCCTATCATATCCCTCAAATTCATAATTAAGCGCATATGCAATAAGCTCCTCTCTTGAAAATACTCTATTAGGAGCTTTAGCCATAGTGTTTAAAATTTTAGCCTCTGTGGCTGTTAATGAAATTTCTTTACCATTTATTCTCACATTTGAATTTATAAAATCAATAGTTAAATATCCGTCACAAAATGAAACAGGAATATTTACTAAATTATCACTTTTTACTCTTCTAAGAACTGCATCAATCCTAGCGACAACCTCCTTAGGACTGAAAGGTTTTATGATATAGTCATCTGCACCTATACTTAACCCTTTAATTAAGCTTTTTTCATCTGTTTTTGCAGTAATCATAATTATAGGAACTCTTGATTTGGCACGAATTGCCTTACATACATTCTCACCCATCAAATCAGGCAACATTAAGTCAAGTAAAACTAAGGCTACATCATTTTTCTCAAATATATCTATAGCTTCTTTCCCAGTAAAAGATACTAAAACGTCATAACCTGATTTTTCTAAATATGCCTTCAATATTTTTACTATTTTAACTTCATCATCAACTACCAATATTTTTTTATTTGTATCCATATATACCTCCATGCAACTAATTGCATAAAATGTCATTAAAGATTTCTTTCAACATTTCACCTATACATAGTGATTTATCATTATTTTAAGCATATTTACAAATTTTATCAGCAAAAAAACACCTAATATAACTATTACATCATATTAGGTGCTTTAAAATATTATAAAATTACATTTTTGGTTTCTTTGCTGCTGGTTTTTTTGATGAAGAATTTTTATTATCCTTAGCTGAGTTAGATGGTTTTGAACCAGGTTTAGCAGGTTTTTTATCAGGCATATGTGTTATCTCCTTTCCCAAATAATATTCCGTACCCATAAACTTTCATAAGTTTACTTGCACACATTATAGCTAAAAAGGAATATATTGTCAATTGGTATTTTGTCGAAAGAAAAAAGCGAATTTTTTATTTAATATAAATATATATTATTCGTATTTTTAGCTTTTTTTGCCATATATTAGGTGATTTTTTTGAAAATTTTTAATGTTTTTTGCCATTTACTATTGCTAAACAAGAAGAAATTTAGTACAATTTGTATGTACTGATAATATCCATATCTACTATCATATATTATTTTCAGGATATTTTAGACAAAATATATATAAATGAAAGGAATTATTATGGAAAAGTTTTTTAAATTAAAAGAAAACGGAACGACTGTAGGAACAGAAGTAATTGCTGGTCTTACAACATTTTTTGCAATGGCTTATATTATAGCTATAAATCCAAAAATATTAAGCGACGCTGGTATGGAGTGGGGTGCAGTATTTCTTGCAACTATCATATCATCAATTATTGGAACATTAATCATGGGTCTTCTTGCTAATGTTCCTTATGCTCAAGCTCCCGGTATGGGACTTAATGCATTCTTTGTTTATACTGTATGTTTTGGACTTAAGTTTACATGGCAACAAGCTCTATCTATGGTATTTATATGTGGTATACTTAATATAATTATTACTGTTACAAAGATTCGTAAATACATAATTAAGGCTATACCACGAAGCTTACAAAATGCTATTGGCGGCGGTATTGGTATATTTATAGCTTACATAGGATTATTAAATGTTGGTATAATCAATTTTGGTGCTGTAACAGTACCTAGCTTATCTACATTAAATCAACCGGTATATTGGTTATTCTTAATAGGTCTTGTTTTAACAATAGTACTTCTAGTTTTAAAGGTAAAAGGTGCTATATTAATTAGTATAATAGTAACATCTTTAATTGGAATACCAATGGGAGTTACTACAACAATGGATACTGTAAGCTTTAGTGAGGCTTGTGCAGCATTGCCTACAACTTTTTTAGCTATATTTAAGGAAGGTGGAATAATGTCTTTATTCAATGATGTTTCTAAACTTCCACTTGTACTTATAACAATATTCTCATTCAGTTTATCAGATACATTTGACACTATTGGTACATTTATCGGAACTGGTCGTCGTAGTGGAATATTCAGTGAAGAAGATGAAAAGTCTATGGAAACAAATAGCGGTTTTAAATCAAAAATGGACAAAGCATTGTTTGCTGATGCTATAGCAACTTCAGTAGGTGCTGTAGTAGGAACTTCTAATACTACAACTTATGTTGAAAGTGCAGCTGGTATAGGTGCTGGTGGACGTACTGGTTTAACAAGTGTTGTAGTAGCTATTTGCTTTGCAATAAGTGCATTTTTAGCAACTTTTGTAAGTGCTATCCCATTTGCTGCGACAGCTCCTGCATTAGTAGCTGTAGGTATCATGATGATGTCAGCATTTGCAGAAATTAAATGGACTGAGTTTGAAGAGGCTGTACCTGCATTCTTTGCTGGTGTATTTATGGCACTTTCATACAGTATTTCTTATGGTATAGCAGCTGGCTTTATCTTCTACTGTATAGTTAAAATGTTTAGAAAACAAAGCAAAGATATTCATCCAATACTTTGGGTTTCAACAATATTATTCATATTAAACTTTGTTCTTTTAGCATTTATACAAATTTAAAAGCAAAAAACCTCTGATTAAAAAATCAGAGGCTTTTTTATATTAAAAACAAATTATTTAAATAGTTTTATTGCACCAGTATCATTTAGATGACGTAAAAGTGAAAGTGTTATTGGAAATCCAAATAAACCAATAACTCCAAACAACTGTGCACCTACAAACATGCTTATTAATGTCACTACAGGATGTAGCCCTATTTGACTACCAACAATCTTAGGTTCTATAATATTTCTTATTATTGTAACAACTAGGTATACAACTAAAAGAGCAAATGCCATTGGGATATTACCTTGTAGTGCAGTTATAATTGTCCAAGGAATCATAATTCCACCTGTTCCAAGCACAGGCAATATATCAAATATAGATATTAAAAATGCAATTATTATTGAATTTTCTATTCTAAGTATAGAAAGTCCAATAGACAATTCTATAAATGTTATACTCATAATAAGTAAATATGAGCGAATACAAACAAAAAGTGTACCAACTATATATTCTTTTATGCTTATCATAAGAATCTTGCCTTTACTAGAAAACTGCCTATAGACAAATCCAGATAATTTATCATAATCACTAGCAATAAAGAAAGTGGAAATAATCATTAATAATATTTTAATAAATAACCCTGGCAATGAAGATGCATAGCTAGATAAAAAAGCTACAGCTTTCATTGAAACACTTGATATTAATTGTCCAAGCGTTTTAGTAAGTTGAGTAAAAATATCATTTAATGTTGACACTAATGCTGGATCCATATGTAAAGCTAATTCTTCAATATTATCAAAGGTTAACATTAAAAATGGTTCTATACGTGCATAATAAAGAGAAGGCAGGCTATATATTATTTTTATAATTGTTGAAACTAATTTTACTCCAATTAACGATATTATTAAACCAATTGTACAATAAAAAAGAAAAACTAATAAAAGTGCTACAAATTTATATGGTACCTTTAAATTTCTAGATATGTACCTAGCAGGTTTTTTAAGAAAGTACGCAATTAAAAAAGCAAATATAAATGGAGTTACTAAAGTCAAACCATATTTAATAACCATAAAAACAAGAAAGATGATAATAGCTACATATATAAAATTTATTATAAATTTTTTACGTTTTTCACATTCCAATGCATATTCCTCCAGAGTAATATATTCTATTTTTATAATATTAGCACATTAAGCTAAAAATAACAATTAAATTAAAATTTCTTGTTCAATATTAATTATTTCAGCATCAGTATTTCTCTCTATAAAAGAAATTATGTTCTCAATAATAGAATCAATTTGAGCTAAACTTGCCCCTATACCTGAAATACCAATTACAATTACTTGATGTATATCTTGCTCTTCTACCTCTGCAACAGAAATATTATAGGTATTTTTTAATTTTTGCGTAATGCTTCTTACTATCATTCTCTTTTCCTTTAAAGAATGTACCCAAGACGCTCTTAATACAATTTTCATCATAAAAATTTTCATATTCTACCTCAGTTATCTAACATTTCAATTTGAATTTGACCTAAAGATTTAACCTCTTCACCTTTTCCTATATAAGTTAAAATATAACTTTCGTAAAATGTATCTCCTACATTTATTTTCTCATCTTCTACATATTTAATTAATTTATCATAATAATATTTTGTATCTTTATAGTCATCCTCAAAATTAATAGTTAGATACTCACCCTCTGGCAAAACACCACTTTTTTCTTCATCATTCATAATATCATCATAAAAGCATAACAACATATGATCATAGTCCAAATAATTACTTAGCTTATATTTATCATAGGATATAGCAAAAGATAATTCTTTATAAGCCTCACCATACTTCCCTTCAATTTCTCTTAATTTTTCTGTAAGCTGTATTTCGAATTCCTCTGTATAGCGTTTTATATTACTATGTTTTATGTAGCTACGTTTTGAACAATATTTAATAAATGGCTGTCCAATTCCTTCATCTAAAGCTGTCTGCACCTTTTTTTCAAGAATATCAATATTAAGCTTAATATTTTCTAATTCTTTAATCTTATACGTTAGTATCTCTTTTTGCTTAGTAACAGTGTCTAAAATTGAATTTATGGAAGTATAGTTGTTTTTTAGCTTTTTTATTTCCTCCAACGTAAGTCCCATTACCTTACATTGTTTAATAAATTCTAGCATAATAAAATTATCTATGGAATAAAATCTATAATTGCTTTTTTCATTTATATATGCTGGCTTTAATAATCCAATTTTGTCATAATGCCTTAGTGTTTGTACAGATACATTATGCAGCTTAGACACCTCACCAATAGAAAATTTTCTATCCACATTAACCTCCGTTAAACGTGAAGTTCTTTTTTAACGCTACTCACCTTATTATATATTATAACCTCAATTAGTTAAAAAATGTTATTGAAAATATAAAAAGGTTGCGATTTATTTTATCACAACCTAATATATTTATTTATTTTGAAATACTATCTACTGCTAATGCATGCTTAGTAGATGTGTTTACATTTGCTATAAGCGTTATTGTAATTAATGTTAAAGCTTCTGAAAGTATTGTTCCACCCCAAATTCCATTCCCACCGAATATATAATATAAAACAATCAGGCTAATAGGTAGATAAACAACTGATCTTAAAATGCAGCTTAAATTAGAATACTTAGGTTTTTCTAACGCTTGGAAGTAAACAAGTGTATTTAAATTAATTCCTACTGCAAAGTAACTAAAACATGCAACACGTAAAGCTAAATAAGCAATCTTTGAAATCTCAGGATCAGATGTAAAAATACCAATCAATGTTTTCCCAAATAAAAAGCTTATTACTACAAAAAAACCAGTTATTAGAACAGAAGATATGCATGTAATTTTATAAAAACCTAGCATTTTTTTGCCATCTTTTCTACCATAATTGTAGCTAATAAGTGGTTGAACACCAAGTGTTATTCCATATAGCACCATATAAGTATTAGTTGTAATATAATTAATTATACTATATGACGATATTCCTATCTCACCTAAGGATTTTACTAGCATTACATTATGAATTAATACAATTATAGAATAACTAAATTGCGCAAAAAATGATGGAAATCCAATCATACTGAATGTTTTTAAATCCGATAGATTTAGTTTTACATTTCCAAATGATAAAAATCCTATCTTTTTAATAAAATGTGGTAGTAAAATTAAAACAGTTATAATCTGACCAAGTCCAGTGGCAATAGCTGCCCCTTTAATTCCTAAACCAAACGGAAAAATAAATACATAGTCTAATACTATGTTTGTTATAGCACCAGCTATTGTAGAAATCATAGCTAATCTAGGTCTTCCATCATTTCTAACAAAGCTATTTAGTACAATACCAATTAAATTTGGTATGCAAAAAATTGCATAAAACCTTAAATAATCTACTGCCAAACCACTTAGGTTATCTGTTGCTCCCAATATCCTAACAATTTGATCTGTGAACACTATACATATAATACTTATAATACCACTTAAGATAAGTAAAAACTTAAATACCTGTCTAAATATATTAACTGCATCTTCTATTTTTCCTGCTCCAATGTTTTTTGATACTAATGATCCCCCACCTATCGCAAACATTGATGCAAGTCCAAAAAGCAATACAGTAAATGGAAGTACAATATTTACAGCAGCAAGTGCCATATCTCCTACACCTTGTCCAACAAAAATGCCATCAACAACTGTATATAAAGATGATACAAACATTGCAAGTGCAGATGGAATTGCATATTTTATAAATTCTTTTACCATAGTTCTCCTCCTGTCTATCATGCCTTGTATATTATAAAGTCTATTGTAGGTATAGAGTCAATATTTTTTATCTGAAATTTTTTTCCAGTAAAAAAGACGATACACATCGCAATGTCATTAAGTTAAGATATTGAGTAGTCTAGAACTAAAAGGTCAAGGTATAAAAATAGATACCTTGATCTTTTTTTGCGGCAAAGCCCTTAAAAGTAAATAGATTTTAAGGAGGTTTCG
>DDAM01000041.1 GCA_002332905.1 Firmicutes bacterium UBA2058
ATATAAAATATATAAAATATAGAAAAAATATTATAAAGGATGAAAATAAATGATAACAGTAACAGAATTAGGCTTACAGTTTGGTGGAAGTAAATTGTTTAGCGATGTAAATTTAAAGTTTACTCCGGGAAATTGTTACGGAGTTATTGGTGCTAATGGAGCAGGGAAATCAACTTTTTTAAGAATATTATCAGGTGAAATAGATAACTACACAGGTGAAATTTCAATACCTAATAATATTAGAATGTCAGTATTAAAACAGGACCATTATAAGTTTGATGAGTTTCAAGTTTTAGAAACAGTTATAATGGGAAATGCTAGACTTTATGAAATAATGAAGGAAAAGGATGCATTATATGCAAAAGAGGACTTTACTGACGAGGATGGTGTGAAGGCATCTGAGCTTGAAGGTGAATTTGCGGAAATGAATGGCTGGGATGCAGAAACAGAAGCATCACAATTACTTCAAGGCTTAGGTATTGGCTCTAACTTGCATTATTCATACATGAAGGATTTAAACGGTGGAGAAAAGGTTAAAGTGTTGCTTGCACAAGCTTTATTCGGTCAGCCAGGAATTATACTTCTTGATGAGCCTACAAACAACCTAGATATACAATCTATAAAGTGGCTTGAAGAATTTTTATTTAACTTTGAAGGAACAGTAATAGTTGTTTCCCACGACAGACACTTTTTAAACAATGTATGTACACATATTGTTGATATTGACTTTAAAAAAATCAGAATGTATGTTGGTAACTACGACTTCTGGTATGAGTCTAGCCAGTTAATACAACAGCTTATGAAAGATCAAAATAGAAAAAATGAAGAAAAGATAAAAGAATTACAAAACTTTATACAAAGATTCTCTGCTAATAAATCGAAATCTAAGCAAGCAACTGCTAGAAGAAAGATGTTAGATAAATTATCTGTTGAGGAAATGCCATCTTCATCAAGAAGATATCCATTCGTAGGATTCAAGCCTGATAGAGAGGTTGGTAATGAAATATTAACGGTAGAAGGGTTGTCTAAAACTATAGATGGTGTAAAAGTATTAAATAACATTTCCTTTAGAATAAATAAAGGAGATAAAATAGCATTTATAGGTGAAAGTGAGCTTGCTCAAACTACATTCTTCAGAATTATAACTGGAGAGATAGAGCAAGACGAGGGAACTTATAAGTGGGGTCAAACTATTACGACATCTTATTTCCCTAAGGATAACTCACAATATTTTAATAATTGTAACTTAAATTTAGTTGATTGGATGAGACAGTTTTCTGAAGAGCAATCAGAAAGCTTTTTGAGAGGATTTTTAGGTAGAATGTTATTCTCTGGAGATGATGTATTTAAAGAGGCAAAAGTTCTATCTGGAGGAGAAAAGGTTCGTTGTATGCTATCAAGGATGATGCTTTCAGGTTCAAATGTATTAGTTCTTGACCAACCAACAAACCACTTAGATTTGGAGTCTATAACAGCTTTAAATAACGGATTAATAGATTTTAAAGAGGTTATACTATTTTCATCTCATGACCACCAGTTGATTCAAACAATTGCTGATAGAATTATAGAATTTACTGAAGACGGTATGATAGATAGACTTATGACATACGATGACTACCTAGAAAGAAAAGAAGCAGAAACATTGTAGAAAAAAGTAAAGATTATTAGAGGAGTAAAGGAGAAGAGAGTTCTCCTTGTCTCTTCTTTTTTATTGCCTTTTTTTGTTTTTTGAAGTAGAATTAATAGATAATAAAGTTAGGTTAATAGTGTGAAAACATTTCATACCATGTTACGAAGTAAAACGGCTTAATGGAGGTTAATATGAATGGTAATAAAATTAGGCTTCTTAGAAAAGAAAAGGATTTTACTATTGAAAAACTTGCTAGTCTTACTGGATTTACAGCAAGCTACATATCGCAGGTAGAAAGAAATAAAATCGAACCTTCCTTAAGTGCTCTTAATAAAATTAGCAATGCTTTAAATGTGTCCTTGTATTATTTTTTAGAAGAACAAAATAATAAAATGATTATTACAAGAAAAGAGCATAGAAAAACAATAATTTCTGATAATAAAACTAATATTAACTTTCTGACACAGCTTAGTGAAAATGACGGAATCAAACCTGAATTTTATGTATATGAAATAACCTTGCGATCAAATGAATGGGATAATAGAAATTTCAATGTTTTAAAATGTCATAAATGTATAGTTGTAAAAAAAGGAACATTGTTAATAGAGTTTAGCAATTCTAATGAAATTTTACAAATAGGAGACAGTATTTATATAGACTCTAATTTACCACACAGGTGCTATAATCCTACTTCATTGGATGTAGAAATACTATGCATAACTTCGCAATTAGATTTGTCATGAAATTTTTTTAATTTATATTAGTGAATAATAATAAATAAAAAATAGATAATATTACTAACAATATTAAATAATATTAATAAATATATAACAGTTGAGAGGAGATATGTTTATGCAAAAAAGTTTTGAAGAATTAAAGAGTGATTTTATAGATGCTAGCTTAGATGAAAAAATAAAAATTTATACGACTGCGGAGAATCTAACAGTAGAGCAGTTTAAAGAGCTTTTATGTTATTATCCAATTAAACACCTTGATAAGCTAGAAAAAGCAGTAAATGGAAATTAAGTAATCAAAAATTGGCCATACCAAATATAAACTGGTATGGCTTCTTTTATAAGTAATACA
Organism: Firmicutes bacterium UBA2058; assembly: GCA_002332905.1. GTDB lineage: Bacteria > Bacillota > Clostridia > Tissierellales > Sedimentibacteraceae > UBA1535. Next base: position 2,717 of record DDAM01000041.1, read on the forward strand.
TTATAATAATTTTCCATGAATAAAATCTTCTATTTTGGGAAAGAATGCTGGTAGGAGGTGTTTTTTCATGATTAATATGGATGATAAATTTTTAAAAAGGTTATACATCGAGGAAACATTGAAAACTAGAAAGTATATGGGATTTAGATTAGATATAGCATTAGTAAAAACAATAGTAACTATGGTTGTACTTACTGCATTATATTTATATACTAATGACTTGATTTTTTCAATAATTATAGGACTTCAATTATTTTTAATTTTAACATTATTGAACAAGATGACAATTGATAAAAAAATTAAAATTGGAAAGGAAAAATTATCGCAAAGAATAAAAAAAGAAAAATTTAAAAAGAAAATATTCTATTCCGACTATAATGAATTTGAAAATTTTATTATGCTTTATTTAAATCAGTATCGCTATAAAGATATACATAAAATCAAAGAATATTGCTATAACACAGTAAAAAATGGAGAAATAGTATATGTATATCTAATGAAATTTTACGAGGATACATGTATAGAGAAAATAGATATAAGAAATTTGTTGACTATGCTAATTGATGAAAAAGCTAAAAAATCTATAGTTATAACGTTAAATGAATTAAGTGATGAAGCTGAGGAAATGTTTGAAAAGTACAAAGATAAAATAAGTGTTGAATTAATAAATTTAGATGATTTATATGGATTTGCAGATAAAAATTCACTATTATCTGAAGCATATGAATATAAGGATATTGAAAATTTAGATAAAAAAGTACATAAAAAAACTAGTGACATCATTGGTAATATTTTTATTAATAAAAAAGTTATTATTTATTTATTAGCTGCTGTACTATTTTATGCAATGCATAGAATAGTATTTAAAAGTCAAATGGGATTATATATAACCTATTACTTTATAATCCTATCAGCAATAAATATAGCTTACAACCTGTATAAGTCGTTTTCTAAAAAGAAGATAGAAAATAAATAGGAACTTAACGATCTAGTGTGTAGGTAGAATAAAACAAATTTTATTCTACCTATATATTTATAATTAATATTAACTTTAAAGCACGTATAATTCTTATTTTAAAATATTTATGTTGAAAAAAAAGCATTTTTATCTTATAATTTTATTGGTAAATTAAATAAAATGTAATACTAAAAAGGAGATACAAAATGAGCAAAAAAATACCAGTAGGATTGTCTAATAAACACGTACACTTGTCACAAAAAGATGTGGATATACTTTTTGGTGAAGGACATCAGTTAACGCCAATTAAAGATTTAGGACAACCTGGTCAATATGCATGTGATGAGAAGGTTGATTTAGTTGGACCAAAAAGAACTATCAGTGGTGTTAGAGTATTAGGACCGGTAAGAAAAGTATCGCAAGTAGAGTTATCTTTCAGTGACGGAATTACTTTAGGATTAGGGGATATACCAGTTAGAGATTCTGGAATGCTAGAGGGAACTCCTGGAATTAAATTAGTAGGACCTAAAGGAGAAGTTGAAATGCCAAATGGTGTTATAGCTGCTTCAAGACATATTCATATGCATACTTCAGATGCAGCTGAATATGGAGTAAAGGATAAAGATTTAGTAAAAGTTCCAGTTGAAGGACAAAGAGGACTAGTATTTGATAATGTATTAGTTAGAGTTCATGATACATATGCTTTAGAGTTCCATGTTGATATAGAGGAAGGAAATGCAGCTGGACTTAAAAATGGTCAATTAGTTGATCTTATAAAATAGTAACAAATATATAATATATAGAGGCAAAATTTATTTTGCCTCTAAATTCATATAATAAATTTATTTAAATGGCTTAACGTAGTTGAGAATATAATAGCTTCAACTTCAACGTAGTTGAGACTATATAAAAGGAGATTTAGGAATTATGGGAAATGAAAAAATTCTTTATGGAAGTCAACACTGACCTGGATGTGCTCCAGTCAAAGAGTTTCTTGACACAAATAATTTTGAATATACGTATGTTGATATTACCGAAAGCATGAAAAATTTGAAGGAATTTATAAAAATAAGAGATACCCATGATACTTATAAAGGTATAAGAGGAAGAGCCATGGTTGGTATACCTATGCTTAAAATAGGTGATGAGGTAATCATAGGTTTAAGTGAAGAAAAGTTGCTTGAAATAGTTGAAAAATATAAAGAGGTGGAATAATTGAAATTAAAAGATATTGAAAATTTGCTGCATAGCGATAAAAGAATGAGACTTGCAGTTGTTGCTGCTGAAGAGGAAAATGTTTTAATAGCAGTAGATGATGCATATAAAAATAATATTGCTATTCCCGTTTTAATTGGGGATGCACAAAAAATAAAAGAAATAGCTGACAACACAAATATTAATATTGACAAATATGAGCTAGTAAATTCTGATAGCTTAGAAAAATCAGCAGAAATAGCAGTAAAAATGGTTCGTGAAGGTAAAGCTGATTTCTTAATAAAAGGATTAATTGATACATCAATATTAGTTAAACAGGTACTAAATAAAGAATATGGACTTACTACAGGAAAAACATTAAGTCATGTTATGGCTTATGATGTGCCAGAATATCATAAGCTTTTATACCTAACAGATGGCGGCATAATGACATATCCAGATCTAGAAGGTAAAAAGCATATATTAGAAAATGCAGTTGATGTTCTTAAGGCATTAAATTATAAAGAAATAAAGGTAGCTTGTTTAGCAGCTAAGGAAAAATTAAATCCTAAAATGCCGCCAACTGTAGACGGTGATGCTCTTAAAAAAATGTGTGAAGCAGGTGAATTCGCAGAGGGTGTAATAGTTGAAGGACCAATATCATTTGACCTTGCTATATCTAAAGAAGCAGCTGAAATCAAAAAATACAACAGTCCTGTTGCGGGTGATGCTGATATACTACTTGTTCCAAACATTGAAATGGGCAATGGCATAGGAAAAACTATGACTTACTTCGGCAATGCATTAAGTGCCGGAATTATAGTAGGAGCAAGCGCTCCTGTAGTGTTAGTTTCAAGAGCTGACTCATATGATTCAAAATATTACTCAATCTTATTAGGAGCTTTAGTTGCACAAAATAATAGAAAGTAGGAAGAGTGAAATAAAAAAACATTTCACTCAGCGTAAAACGAGTTTTACACTGAAATTTTTAGATACCGCAAAGCGGTGTAACGGAGGAAGTTTATGTACAAAATATTATCAATAAACCCAGGGTCAACCTCTACAAAGATTGCAGTATATGAAGATGAGAAACCAATGTTTGTGGAAAGTATATTGCATAAAGATAGTGAATTAGCAGAATTTAATAGAATACAAGATCAATTTGAATTTAGAAAAAATGCAGTTATGAGATTTTTAGAACATCATAATGTTGATCCTAAAGAACTCTCAGCTATAGTAGGCAGAGGTGGGCTATTACCACCAGTTAAATCAGGAGCATACCTAGTAAACGAAATAATGGTAGACAGACTTATGAACAGACCAATTCTTGAGCATGCTTCCAACTTAGCGGCACTTATAGCTCATGAAATGTCAAAAGAACTAAATATAAACTCTTACATATATGATTCTATTGCTGTTGATGAGCTTATAGATATTGCAAAACATACAGGTTTACCAGAGGTAGATAGAGTTAGCTTAACTCACGCATTAAATATGAGAGCAGCAGCTCTAAAAACAGCAAAAAAATTAGGTAAAGAATATAAAGATTGTAATCTAGTAGTGGCTCATCTAGGAGGCGGAATATCACTTACAGCACATAGTGGTGGCAAAATGGTAGATATAGTATCTGATGATGAAGGTCCTTTTTCACCAGAACGTTCAGGTAGAGTTGCTGTTAAAGATTTATTTAAATATATTTCTTCTGGAAAATATACAAAAGATGAAATGAAGAAAAAGCTAAGAGGTGAAGCTGGCTTAAAAGGACATCTTGGGACTATTGATGCGCGAGAAGTAGAAAAAAGAATAGAAAATGGTGACGAAAAGGCAAAACTGATGTATGAAACTATGGCATATCAAATAGCCAAATCAATTGGAGAGTTATCAGTTGCATTGTCTGGTAATGTCGATAGAATTGTTTTAACAGGTGGTATTGCTTATTCTAAAATGTTAACTGACTGGATAGTAGAAAGAGTTAAATTTTTAGCTCCAGTTGAAATAATTCCAGGTGAAAATGAAATGGAATCCTTAACCTTTGGAGTATTAAGAGTATTAAGAGGCGAAGAGAAAGCAAAAGAATATACAGAATAATAAAAATGAGCAGATAGTTTTTTTGCATAATGTGTAATGAAATTTATCTGCTTTTTTTAATAGGGGGTTAATATTTTGACTTTAGAAATAATTAAATTTGTAAATTGTATTATATATGCATTGATGGATGTATTTTTAATTTACAGTATGGGCAATAAAGAAGATTTGATAGGATTTACTACTTATAGATTGATTCTTGCTATAACAGTATCAATTTCCTTCATACTATCAGTAAACTATTTATTTCCTTTATCGTTTAAAATGGTAATTATAATATCTATGACATTTGTTTTATGTCAAATAATGTATAAAACAAATTTTATAAAGAAATTACTTAGAGGTATTATTGTTATATCCATAAATGGGCTTATTGATACAATTGTATCATCTATATTTGTTTTTATATTAAAGTTGGATATGGTATATGCTATGAATGATGTTTATTATTATATTATATACAATTTAATAAATATTTCTCTTATCGTTATAACTGTAATGGTATTTAAAATTAGAAAAAATAAAATTTTGTTAATGTCAAATTTTAGCAGATTTACACAGATACTGTTGTTTACAATAATTGCATTACAGGTCATAAGAATTTGTGTTGAATTCTTTTTATGGTATCATATTGCTAAAATTCCTAGCTTACAGTATATATCTATAGTTTCTTATACATGTTCTATATTCTCAATTGGACTATTAATATATAGTGCAAATGTTATAATAGATAAGGAAAATGTAATAAAAATATCAAATGAATATAATGAAAAATTAAGTGTTTATAACGAGGTTTTGCAAGGCTCAATCGAAAATCAGCGTAAAATAGCACACGAGCATGGCAATCAACTTACAGTACTATCAGGATATATATCAAGCGGAGATTTAGAGAAGGCAAAGCTGTATCTTACAAAAATTGTAGGTGTAAGTAATATAGACAATGAAAATCTTAGTCACATAAAGGAAAGTGGACTAAAAGCCCTGCTTGTATTTAAGGTAGCTATGATGGAGAAGAAAAGTATAGAATTCGAAATGATTATAGATGATGATATAGAAGATACTATAATTCCTTCTGAAGATATGTGTAATATCATGGGGGTTTTTCTTGACAATGCTATAGATGCTGCAACGCAATCGGAGGATCCTTACATATCATTATCTATGTTGAAAAATGATTCTGTATTTATAATAAGTGTTATGAACTCAATTAAAGATGCTAATATTGACACAGTGAAAATATTTAAAAAGGGGTATTCCTCTAAAGGAGAAGGTAGAGGATTTGGTCTTCATATAGTCGATGAGATAGTGAAAAAATATGAAGAGTTAGACCTTCGAACAAGAATTGAAGGTGAACTCTTCATTCAGGAGTTACACGTTGCTTATGAACCTACTTCTTTAACAAAGATTTAGGAAGCTTTGGTTCACTCCAAAACATATGTGGTGTCATAGCCGTTGAGGTCTTCGCTAGACCAGTGGTAATTTTTAATAATTTGTTTGCTAAATCCTTTTTAATAGTACTCATAATTTTTGTATCTCCTTTTAAAAATTTTATATAATATTGGAGATATGTTTATGGAATTAACTATTAGTATACAGACAATAGCATTAGACATAAATCCAATATTATTAATTGCTATAAATGAAAAAAACAAAGCTGTAATAGATGAACATAGTTTTAAAATTGACCTCGTATTCTTATTTAGAAGAGGTCTTTTTTCTGTGTCAGCTGGTGCAAATAATATAGTTGAAATTAATGATATTGAACAAATAATTGCTATAAATACAAGATTGAAACTATAATTTTTTGCTATGTAGATAGTTCCAAATATGACTAAAAAGCTTGATATGTAACAGCTGATTTCTTTATCTGCATGAAATCCAAATGATGTAGATCTTATTGTTGCTAAAATTAGCATAACGATTAAAAATTCCTTATGACATTTTAGTATTAAACTTATTATAAAATATATTAACGTCTTTGTTACTAATGAATAAACAACCTCCATTCCGTATAAGGCAACTTCTAACTCGTCCTCTGTAGTATTCTCTAGATTATTATTTAGAAATTTTTCAAATCTATTTAATATTGTATTCTTTATGCTCATACCTTATTTTAATATAAAATAATTTTATAAACTACAAAAATATTTAAATATATCTATAAATTGCTATTTTTCGTTCGACACCATATGACAAAATAATATAAATTTAATTTTTAACAACATATAGTAATTTATTAGATAAATATAATTACTTATAGTATTAAATATAATAATATAATTGACATAATATAAAGATTACATTAGAATATAATCAAGTTATAACTTAAAAAAAGGATGTTAATCATTATGGATAATTTGGATAAGCAGATACTTAACATTTTGCAGAAAAATGGGCGTATCACTCATGAGGAAGTATCAAAAAAACTAAACATGTCAAGACCAGCAATACATCAGCGTATAGCTAAATTAGAGCAGCAAGGCATTATTGAGGGTTATAGAACAAAAATAAACTGGAGTAAGCTTGGATATAGCATTAGTGCGTATATATCTTTAAAAGTAAAAACCACTGATTTTTATAAGCTTATGAATGACATAAATAATATAAAAATAGAAAATGTCATAATTGAAGAATGTCATAGAGCAACTGGTGAATGGTGCATTATATTAAAGATAAGAACATTGACGCCTGATTATATCACAAAGTTTCATGATAAGTTATTAAAAAATGAATGTATCGTTGATACATCTACTGTGCTTTTGCTTTCTTCAATTGAATAATTGGAGAAAGGGTATAACAATAAAACTATGCCCTTACTTCATATAGTCGCATGGAGGTATAGATGAATAACGCAATTTTTAAAGTTGAAGAATTTAAAAATGAACCAATTTTAGAATATAAAATTGGTAGTATAGAAAGACAAGAATTAGAAAATAAATTAGCAGAATTAAAAAACAGAAATTTAGAGATTCCTATAATTATAGGCGGAAAGGAAATTAGAACTAACAAAACTGCAAAATGTATAATTCCACATGACAAAAATAAATCTATTGGATATTATCATATTGCTTCAGAAAATGAAGTTAAGCTTGCAATTATGGCTGCTATGGATGCTAAAAATGAATGGCAAAATATGTCTTATGACAGAAGAATGATGATATTTTTGAAAGCAGCTAAACTTGCCTCAACTTCATGGAGATCTACACTAAACGCAGCTACAATGTTATGTCAAAGTAAAACCTTCCATCAAGCTGAAATTGATTCTGCTTGTGAATTAATAGATTTTTTAAATGCAATTTGTAAATCTTTATGTGAATTATACGAAATGCAGCCAATGAACTCTTTTGATAGTGTTAATAGAGTTGAATACAGACCATTAGATGGATTTGTTTATGCAGTAACACCATTTAACTTCACAGCTATTGCAGCAAATTTAATTTCGGCTCCTGCTGTAGCAGGAAATACTGTAGTTTGGAAACCAGCATCATCAGCTGTATATTCCTCATATATAGTATTAAAACTTTTACAGGCGGCTGGATTACCAGATGGAGTTATTAACTTTATACCAGGTAATGCATCTATGATAAGTGATATTGTAATGTCAAATGAAGATTTAGCTGGTGTCCATTTCACAGGCTCTACAGAAGTATTTAATAGTATGTGGACTGCTGTAGGTAAAAATATTGCCAAATACAATAGTTATCCAAGATTAGTAGGTGAAACTGGTGGTAAAAACTTTAGCATGATACACAATTCGGCTAATGTTGATGAAGTTGTCGCTGGACTTATTAGAGGAGCCTTTGAGTATCAAGGACAAAAATGTTCTGCAACATCAAGAGCTTATGTTCCTCAAAGCATGTGGCCAACGTTAAAAGAAAAGCTTGTTAATGAAATATCGACTATAAAGGTTGGCGATGCAGAGTGCAGAGAAAATCTTATGGCTGCTGTTATAGATAACAAGTCATTTACTAAAATTAGCTCATATATTGATTATGCTAAAAATTCAGATAAAGCTGAAATAATATTTGGTGGCAAGTGTGATGATAGTATAGGATACTTTGTTGAGCCAACAGTTATACTTACAACAGACCTCGACTTTAAAACTATGAAGGAAGAAATATTCGGACCTGTATTAACAGTATATGTATATGAAGATAATAAATTTGAGGAAATATTAGCAGAATGCGCTAATTCCAACAAATATGCATTGACAGGCTCAGTTTGGGCAAGTGACAGAAATATCATCAATAGAACTGAAGATATACTTAAATTCTCAGCAGGAAATTTATATATTAATGATAAGAGTACAGGCTCTGTAGTTGGTCAAAACCCATTTGGCGGCTCAAAGGCATCAGGAACTAATGACAAAGCAGGAACTATTATAAACATGCTTAAATGGGTTAGTCCTAGAAATATAAAGGAAAACTTTATACCAGTATCAGATTATAGATATAAAAATATGTTATAAAAAATTAAACATCAAACTATGTATTATAAAAATATATAATGCATAGTTTTTTTATCTAATAGGAAAGTTCTCTTTCCTTCCTTCATTTTCTTAATGATGTTTTCATTATACTTAAAATATCAGATAGACCATTTAAAATAATATTATTTTTTAGCATTATTAAAGAATATTATGTTATAATATTATCAATCAATATTAGAGTTATGTTTACATGTTTAAAATCTATTAAAAAGGGTAAATATAGCAATATAATTTATTAAGGGGATAATAAAATGAATTCACTAAAACTAAAAGAAAATGTTTATTGGGTTGGAAGTTTAGATCCAAATTTAAGCGTATTTGACATAATAATGTACACTAAATTTGGTACGACTTATAATTCATATTGTATTAAAGGAAGTAATAAAACAGTACTTATTGAGACTGTAAAGGTTAAATTTTTTGACGAATATATAAATAAGCTAAAAGAAATTACGAAAATTGAAGATATTGAATATATAATCGTCAATCATACTGAACCAGACCATGCTGGCTCTATAGAAAAATTACTTGAATTAAATCCTAATATAACAATAATGGGCTCAAGAACGGCAATAGACTTTCTAAAGCACATATGTAACAGAGAATTTAAATACTTAGAGGTTAAAAATAATGATGGATTATCACTTGGTGATAAAACACTCAAATTTATCGATGCAAAGTTCTTGCATTGGCCTGATTCTATGTACACCTATTTAGTAGAGGATAAGATTTTATTTTCATGTGATTCATTTGGAGCTCACTATAGCTTGGATACAGTATTACAAAGCACTATTAAAAATAAAGATGACTATTTAGATGCATTTACTTACTACTACAATATGATTTTAGCTCCGTTCAAATCTCATTTTTTAGCAGCTATTGATAAATTAGAAAATTTGCCAATTGATATGGTGTGTCCAGGTCACGGACCTGTTTTAGATGAGGATCCTTGGAAAATTATTAATCTGTCAAAAAAATATTCAATAGAAGAAAACCCAAATACATGTAAAACAGTTGTAATTCCTTATGTATCAGCTTACGGATATACTGAAGAATTAGCTCTAAATATTAAAAAAGGAATTGAAGAACAAGGAGTAAATGTTAAGCTATTTGATTTAGTGACAGCAGATAAAACTGAAGTATTAAATGAAATATATTGGGCAGATGGTATTATGTTTGGTTCATCAACTATTCTTGGAGAAGCACTTAAACCAATATGGGATATTTTGACTGACATGTATTCTGCTATTCATAAAGGCAAGATTGCATCAGCCTTTGGTTCTTACGGTTGGAGTGGAGAGGCTGTGCCTGATATAATGGAAAGACTAAAACAATTAAAAATGAAAACATTTAAGGATGGTTTTAGAATTAGATTTAAACCTTCTGAGAGCCAGCTTGCAGAGGCTTATGAATTTGGAAAAGAATTTGGAAATGCAATTGTAACAGGTAGTGTTAAATAAACATGGAGGTAAGTATGATAAATACTGATAATATTTATGAGTGGAAATGTACTGTTTGTGGAGAAATAATTAAAAACAGTGAAGTTCCTACAATATGTCCTGTCTGTGGTGTAGATTCTAATTATTTTATAAGATTAGAGAAAAGTGAAGTGAACTTTTCAACTAATGAATATCAAAAATTTATAGTTATAGGTGCTAGTGCTGCTGGTATGACAGCAATCGAAGAGATTAGAAAAAGAAATAAAATGAGTGATATAACTTTGATTTCAAAGGAACCAGTATATGGTTACTATAGACCACAGCTTTCAAAAATGTTAGGTCAAGATTTTGACTATAATAAGATATTTATGAAGGATTATGACTGGTTTAAATCAAATAATATTGAAGTTATGCTAGACAAACATGTAGTAGGTATAAATAGCAAAGAAAGAACAGTTTTATTAGATACAGGTTTAATAAAAGAGTATAATAAGCTAATAATCGCAATTGGTGCAGAGTGCTTTATGCCACCTATAACAGGCAATAATAAAGAAGGTGTATTTACTCTAAGATATCTAAAAGATGCTACAGATATAAGGGAATATGCAAAAAATGTTAATAAAGCTACTGTAGTAGGTGGCGGAGTATTAGGACTTGAAACTGCTTGGGAACTTAAAAAATTAGGACTTGATGTAACAGTAGTTGAGTTAGCAAGTAGAATATTGCCTAGACAGTTAGATGAAACAGCTTCTAAAATTCTAGAAAATATAATACTTGATTCAGGTGTTAAATTAGTAATGGATGATTCAGTAAATGAAATTATTGGTGATAATAAAGTAACAGGATTTAAATTAAAATCTGGAAAAGAATTGGTATCAGAGTTAGTAGTAGTTTCAGCTGGTGTTAGAGCAAATGTTAAAATTGCAGATGATGTAGGAATAAATATAAATAGAGCGATCATAGTTAATGAGAAAATGCAAACTAATATAAATGATATATATGCTTGTGGTGATTGCTGTGAGTTTAATGGTATAAATTATGCATTGTGGAGCGAGGCTATAGAACAAGGAAAAACAGCAGGTGTCAATGCAGTTGGGGATGAAAGTATTTATAACTCAATTGTTCCTTCAACTACTTCTAATATATTTAATACAAGTATATTTTCAGTGGGTGACGTTGGTAGTAATCCAAATGAACACTATGATTCAAAAGAAGAAAAAGATGATGAAAATAATGCATATCAAAAGTTATTTTACAAGGATAATGTACTAGTAGGAGCCATATTAATAGGTGATACAAGAAAATCAAAGGATTTACTAGAAGCATTAGGAAAGTAAGAATTTAACTTACTAAGCTTAGTAGATAAATTCTTACTTTGATATAGTTTAGTCTCGAATCTAAGGAAAGCAAAGCAGATAAAAAATGTTTCTGTTTCCGTAATTCGGTTTCCCTTGATTTTTATAAGGATGGGAAATCCTCATTAAGTCACATAAACATTTTTTATCTACTTAGCTACTTATAGAAATCGATAATCAAAGAAAAATAAAAGAATTTTTCTTTGATTATCTGCATTTTTGGCAAGTTTATCTATTAAGCTTATATTATGCTTAACCTATGCTACATCAACATATGTTAGTGCTCTAAATTCTTATTTTAAGTCAAACATTGCATCATTACAAATTGAGCCAGAGCCATATAGCATTAAAACCAAATCATAGTCATTATTATTTATAAACTCTTTTACAGATTGATCTTTAGATAGTCTAAAATCAACCATTGTAACTTCTTTGCAGCTTAGTGATAAAAATGCAGCAACTGGCAGTGCATAGGAATCCTTAATCAGCAATATTTTATAATCATTTGGAGCATCTTCATTAACTATGGTATTAAAATCATTATCTGAGCTAAAATACGATGCATATCTATTTGTTGTTATTGGATTATCTGGATTGCTTAAGCTTTTATTGATTACTGTATCATTGAAACTTCCTTCACTTATAAGTTTTTTATCAAATCCTTGATATAGCTTTATATTAGTTTCAAATGTAGGTATAATAAGTGTATAATCATCAATTCCAGAGTAAATTCTACCCATTCTTTTGCCAATTGAACCTAAAAAGCTATCATTAAATGTTTCAACCTTATAATTATCTATGTTAGTATAATAGTTATTTTCATCTAGATTTATACCATAAGTAAGGTTTATATAGTTTACTAGCTCCTTGAATGCCCAAAATGCAGTTTCTGTTTTCCAATGATGGTCAGTTATAAAAAAAGAGTTTGAAATATCTAAATCTCCTATATTAGCAGACTTTCTTAAATCAAGATAGTTTACTTTATTTTCATCTAATCCAGATATGAATTTATCACTATTGAGATTAGAGTTTGCGTAAATATCAATACCTTTTTTAAATGTTGTGTAACCCTCATAATCCTTTGACAGTGCTAATATAAACGAAAATGGCATACTAATATCCTTGAAATAATCATTAATACTTGCTAGCTTCTCAGCATTAGCCTTAGTATTATAATTGTATGCTGCAAAATGCAATAATCCCTGTTCATCCATTAACATATAACCTATATTGGTATCGTTAATAATTTTTTTGTTCAATAATTTTTGAGTTGCACCATATCCCTCAATAAAATACTGCTGACCAGCAATATTTTTACTAAAAATTGAGTCGTTAGATTTAACATATTGTTCAAATGTAAAAATAAACTTACCAACTAGATTAGTATCCGAATTCTTATATGTTTTATATGTACTTGTTAGTATTTCTTTATAATTGTTTACAATAGTTTTACCACCAATAACAAAGGATACTATTAAAAAAATTATTGCAACAACTAAGTTTCTCTTATTTGTTTTTGTCATAAATTCCTCCATGCCTTTCTTTTGTGCTTTATCTGCCTAGAAGTTAAAGTAGATAAATGGATTATAAGTTCCCTTTACTATATAAGAAAGACTTATAAAATATATTGAAATTAAGACTAAAATATAAATTGTATTGTACACAAAATTATCTTCTAATTTATGTTTTTTTATTAGATCTTGTAATTTGACTAAAGCAGGTGTTGAAAAAATCGCCGCTGCAATAAAAAATATTGTTGATCCTTCAAAATTTGATAAGATAAATACATCTGCTAGAGCATTATTATTTAATCCAAACATAGATTTTATGTATATTATTGCAGAATCTATATCATTGCTTCTAAATAATACCCAACCAAAAATAACCGCTAAAAATGTATATAACCATTTAAAAACACTTGCTTTTTTAAGCTTTTGTTCAAAACTAAATAATTTCTCTATAGTCAGCAAAATAAAATAATATAGTCCCCAAGTAATAAAAGTCCAGTTAGCACCATGCCAAACCCCTGTTAAAAACCAAACAACAAATAAATTTAAGATTAATCGTAATTTAGTTTTAACTCTGCTTCCTCCAAGTGGAATATAAACATAATCTCTAAACCAAGTTCCCAATGATATATGCCATCTTCTCCAAAATTCAGATACTGATTTTGATATGTATGGATAATTAAAGTTTTCATTAAAATGGAATCCAAATATCTTTCCTAGACCTATAGCCATATCAGAATATCCAGAAAAATCATAATATATCTGGAATGTATATGAAATGGCACCTAACCACGCCATAGCAACAGATAACGATGACAAATTAGAGTTAAAAGCCTTATCCGCTAGTATAGCAAAAGTATTAGCAAAAAGTACTTTTTTTCCTATACCGATTATAAATCTGCATATACCCTTAGAGAAGTCCTCTAAGGTTTCTTTTCTGTACTTTATTTGTTCTGCAACAGTTTCATATCTAACTATAGGACCAGCAATAAGTTGTGGAAAAAATGATATATATAAAGCTACATTAAGTGGATTTTTTTGAACTTCTCCATTTTTTCTATAAACATCAATTACATATGAAATTGCCTGAAAAGTAAAAAATGATATACCTATTGGCAAAGCAATTTCTGGTATAACAAAATTAGTGCCTGCTATTTTATTTATGTTTGAAATTGTAAACATTAAATACTTATATATAAATATAATTGTTAAATTAAAAATAACCATTAAGGTTAATGAAAGCTTTGAAATTAATTTATTATCTCTATATTTGTCTACTAAAATTCCAAAAACATAGTTAAGCATAATTGATAATAGCATTACAAATACAAATCGTGGCTCTCCCCATGCGTAAAACAAAAGGCTTACTATTACAAGAAATATATTTCTTAATTTTATACTTCTTAAAACAATGAAATATATTAATAAAACTATAGGAAGGTAAGCAAATATAAAAATCGAGCTAGAAAAAATCATTATTCCTCCATATTTATTATATCATAGTCTCAGCCAAGCTGAGCCATTGTATGTTTTAAAACCTAGGAAAATATTATATCATTGTTGTCTAAAAATCAAGTAAATATTATTAAATTCTAAATTAATACTTAATAAATAAATTAAATAAATTTAAATTTGAATATAATTTATTATGTAGGTTAAAATACACATAATTAGATTTTTATATAAAGGAGAATTTTTTATGACTAAAATTATATGCGGAGTTTTAAATTGTTATTTAAACAAGGATAAATATTGCTGTGCAGAGAGTATTGATGTTACAGGTGATGGAGCACAAAGTAGAGGAGCTACAAATTGTGAAACATTTGCTAAAGATAATGGCAGCTTTAAAAATTCATCTAAAACCATTAAGGAGCAGGCAGATGTAAGTTGTGAAGCTTATACTTGTGTGCATAACGAGGACAATAAATGTCGTTCTCAAACTATACAGATTCATGGTTCAAGTGTAGATAAAAGTGAAGAAACATTCTGCACTACATTTAGACTTAAATAGTTGTATGATGAATATACAGATATAACTAAAAATAACANNTGTTATTTTTAGTTATATCTGCATGTTATTTATTTTATCTTTTATTAATACTATTGCATCATTAATAAGCTGTTGTAGAGATACATCCTCTACACCTGCAATGTGTACATTACATTTATGAGAAGGGATAAGTACTTTCAATGCATCACTGTCACAAATAGCCTCAGCCATTTTAGGGGTTAATTCTCCGAGTAGTGAATTAGGCATTATAATAGCAAGTACTCCAACAATTATAGGAACCTTATATGCATTATGTACAATAGCATTTTCACCAGTTGCACCATCTGTAGCACCTGCTTTTAACATTTGTGTAGTTGCAACACTATTGGTTCCAAGTGCTAATATACTTAATTCAGGAATTTCTTTTCTTATACTTTCTACAAGTATTTTTCCAATTCCACCACCCTTGCCATCAATTACAGCTATATCATATATATTTTTCATTTGATTTACTCCTTCACAAATAATTATTAAAATAATTATCTTTATAATTATAACATATCTTCTAATAAAAGTTAATAAATTCTTATTTAGCTTGACAGTAAAAATTAAGGGGTGTACAATTTATGTGATTATCGTGCAATAAAATACATATAGGAGTTATATACAATGCATATGCTCAAAAACTACATAACATTATTAAAAACAGAATTTAGAGGATATAACAAAAAAAGTCTTAGTAAGGATATAATCGCAGGTATTACTGTGTCTGCTGTATCTTTGCCACTTGCACTTGCTTTTGCAATTAGCTCGGGGGCAGATGCTGCTTCAGGATTAATAACTGCAATACTTGCTGGACTTATAATTGGTACCTTGTCAGGTGCTTCATTTCAAATTTCAGGGCCTACTGGAACAATGACAGCAATAACACTTTTGCTTGTTGCTAATCATGGTCCACAGGGAATCTTTATAGCAGGCTTTATAGCAGGTGTTGTCTTATTATTAGCTGGTATATTTAAGCTTGGTGGATTGGTGTCATATATACCATTACCAGTTGTTACAGGGTTTACATCTGGTATCGCAATAATCATATTTTCAGGTCAAATCGACAATATATCAGGTTTGACTTCATCAGGAATCAATGTAATTTCAAAAGTAATTAGCTATTTTACAACACAACAAAGCATTAATATTGTTCCTCTTATTTTAGGATTAGCGGTTATATTATTAATGATTTTATACCCTAAAAAATTGAGAAAATATTGCCCAGATCCATTGATGGCAATTATATTAGCAACAGCTGTTAATATGATTCTTAAATTGCCGGTAGGTGTTGTTGGTGAAATACCACGTACTATTTTCTTATCTAATAGACTTGATGTATCTTCGATTGATATGTCACATATATCAACCTTTGTAACTTCTGGTATAAGTATCGCTGCCTTAATTATGATTGAAACATTACTTTGTGGAAGATCAGCTGGTCGTATAAAAAATGAAAAGATTGATTCAAATCAAGAATTAATTGCTCAAGGTATAGGAAATATGGTAATACCATTTTTCGGTGGCGTTCCAGCTACTGCTGCGTTAGCCCGTTCCAGTGTTTCAATAAAAGCTGGAGGACAAACTCGTTTAGCCAATATAATTCATGCACTTGTATTGCTATTATCAATGTTTTTGCTAGGGTCAATAATGTCTCAGATTCCGCTTGCTGCACTTTCTGGTGTACTAATGGTCACAGCAATTAGAATGAATGACTGGGATGTTATAAAGGACATATTTAATAAAAAAATAAAAACAGCTATATTTCAATACCTAATAACTATGATAGTTACTGTTGCATTTGATTTAACTACAGCAATATTAGCGGGTATAGTATTCTCTGTATTAATGTTTATGGTAAAAATATCAGATATGCAAATTAGCATAGCTGATGTTGATAAAAATAAACTTTCAGATAAGACTAAGCATTGTGATAAATATAATAAAACGGGTGTAATTTATATTACAGGACCGTTGTTCTTTGGAACAGCTAATACCTTAGAGGATAAATTACCAGCTAAAACTTCAAAAGATATTTTAATTTTTTCTATGAGAGGTGTCACAATGGCTGACGTTTCAGGTGTGCAGGCATTAATCGAACTATGTGAAAAGCTACATAGTGATGATAAGAAAGTATATTTTTCATGCGTACAGCCTAATGTTTTGCAAATGTTTGAACGTTGTGGTATGAAAGAAAAGGTTGGTGAGGATGCTTTCTTTTGGAGTACAGATAAAGCTCTAGATTATATAAGAGAGTGTAATTGCTTTGCGTTAAATAGGTAGTTTTTTTTGTCTTGTTTTAATGCAGCTTATAATATATAATGAAACTGATATTGAAACAATATTATTATATTATTGAAATAATATAATAAAATAGCTACGAAAGTTATTTTGTATCTGAAGATGCTTATTTGAAATTTTCGGAGGAAATTAGATGCAAAGTAAAAGTAATTTAAAATATTTAATTTTGACAGCTATGTTTATAGCAGTAGGAGTAATTTTACCACAAGCATTTCATTTATTTGGAGGTACGGGACCAGTGTTTTTACCTATGCATATTCCAGTTTTATTATGTGGATTTATTGTAGGTTGGAAATATGGTATGATTTGTGGAATTATAACACCATTACTATCTAGTTTATTTACAGGAATGCCGGTAATGTTTCCAATTGGAATTGGAATGGTATTCGAGTTAGCTACATATGGATTACTATGCGGACTACTTTATAAGAGCTTAAATAAAAATGTATATGTATCTTTGATTGGTGCAATGCTTGGTGGAAGAGTTGTATCTGGCATTGTCAACGCAATAGTTATGGGAGTGGCAAGTAAGCCATACGGTCTAAGTATTTTTCTAACAAATGCGTTTGTTAAAGCAATACCTGGAATTATTATTCAAATTGTTTTAATTCCATTGTTAATTATAGCTTTAGAAAAAGCTGGTCAATTAGAAAAAGTTAAATAACAAATAATATTTTATTGCAAATATTATTAGAAACTGTGTCCGAAGGCACAGTTTTTTTACATTAAACATATATTTTATGGTATAATATGCGTAGCATATTTAAAATGTCTCAACGTAGTTGAGACTATGATATAATGCATAGACTCAAAATGTCTCGACATAGTCGGGATTATGGGAGCTTGAGGCTATAAACATTAAGGAGATATAAATGAGCTTTTTACCTATAGATAAAAAAGATTTAAAAAAATATGGTTGGGATTATTGTGACTTTGTTTTTGTCACTGGAGATGCATATGTTGACCATCCATCCTTTGGTACAGCAATAATTGCTAGAACACTTGAAAGGTTTGGATATAAGGTTGGAATAATTGCACAGCCTGATTGGAACAATATAGAGGAATTTAAACGTTTAGGAAAGCCTAGACTTGGTTTTTTAGTTAATTCAGGCAATATAGATTCTATGGTTAATCACTATACATCAATGAAGAAAAAAAGAAGTACTGATGCCTACTCTCCAGGTGGAGTTGCTGGCAAAAGACCTGATAGAGCAGTTATTGTTTACTCTAATAAGATTAGAGAGGCATATAAGGATAGTCCTATAATTATCGGTGGAATAGAGGCAAGTTTAAGACGGCTTTCACATTACGATTATTGGAGCGACAAGGTTAGAAGGTCAATCCTTTTAGATTCATCAGCAGATTTGTTAATTTACGGTATGGGCGAGAAACAAATAATTGAGATAGCTGATAGCTTAGATTCAGGATTGCCTATTGAGGAAATAACATATGTTAAAGGTACAGTATATAAAACAAAAGATAAAGAAAGAGCATTTGAGCCTGTATTTTTACCTATGTTTGATGAGGTTGTGGCTTCTAAGGAAAAGTATGCAGAAAGCTTTAGGATTCAACACGAAAATACAGATTCTATAAATGCCAAAACCTTAGTTGAACAGTATGATAATTTATATGTTGTACAAAATCCACCTGCCGAAGCATTGTCAACTCAAGAACTTGATGATGTGTATGATATGGATTATGAAATGACTTATCATCCTATCTATGAGCAGGGTGGAGGAATACCTGCACTAGAAGAAGTTAAGTTTAGTGTTACAAGTGTTAGAGGCTGCTTTGGAGGCTGTTCATTTTGTGCATTAAATTTTCATCAAGGAAGAACAATTCAGTCCAGAAGCCATGAATCCATCATTCATGAGGTTGAAAAAATGACTAAGGATAAAAATTTTAAGGGTTATGTTCATGATGTTGGAGGACCTACTGCTAATTTTAGACTTACATCTTGTGAAAAACAATTAGAGCATGGAGTATGCAAGAATAAACAATGCTTATCGCCGAAAAAATGCGGCAATCTAGTCGTTGATCACAGTGATTACGTACAGCTTCTTAGAAAATTAAGAAAAGTACCAAATGTTAAAAAAGTCTTTGTTCGCTCAGGTGTTAGATATGATTATGCTATATATGATAAAAATGATGAATTCATAAAGGAATTAGCAAAGCATCATGTAAGCGGACAGCTTAGAACTGCTCCAGAACATGTTTCTAATAACGTACTGGAGCTAATGGGTAAACCATCTATTGAAATATACAATAAATTTGTTGATAAGTTTTATAAGGAAAACGAAAAGCTTGGATTAAAGCAATATATAGTTCCATATTTTATTTCAGCACATCCAGGATGTACTTTAAATGATGCAATAAAACTTGCAGAATATATCAGGGATATGGGGCATATGCCTGAGCAGGTTCAAGATTTTTATCCTACGCCGGGTACATTATCTACTTGTATGTATTATACTGAAATAAATCCTTTAACGGGTAAATCTGTTTATGTTCCTAAATCTGTTGAGGATAAGAAAATGCAAAGAGCATTAATGCAATATCGAAAAAGAGAAAATTATGGCTTAGTGCTAAAGGCTTTGCAAAAAGCAAATAGACATGACTTAATTGGTTTTGACGAAAAATGTCTAGTAAGACCACCTATGAAGCGGTAACTAATTACTGCTTTTAAAGCAGTAATTAATTATTGCAAAATATGTGAAATTAAGTTAGTATATTATTAAGAAAAAACTATATAAAGGGTTGGCAAAATGAGAAAAAAAACGAAATATATGATAAGAAGAATTATACTTTTAGTTTTGTTAATTGTAATATTTACTGGTGCTTTTTTTATAATTAGCAATTTAAATAACAATCAAAAAGAGGATTTGCCTAATGATGATAATATAATTACAAATCCTGAAGGGGAGACAAAAGATCCTCAAAATGGTAAAGATGATGAAACAAAAAATCAAAATAAACCTGATGATGTAACAAAAAAAGATGATATAAATATTACAATTTCAGCTGTTGGAGATATAATGTTTCATCCAAGACAAATAAATGGAGCTTATGATACTGCAACAGGTACTTATGATTTTAAACCATATTTTGAGCCTATTAAATCAATAATAGAATCAGCTGATATTGCTGTAGGCAATTTTGAAGGAACTACCTGTGGCGATGATATATACGAATATCAAGGATATCCACTTTTTAACGCTCCTGATGAGGTGCTAGATGCAATTAAGTATGCTGGATTTGATGTTTTATCAACGATAAATAATCACTCCTTGGATACTAGAAAAACTGGTGTAATTAGAACTATTGAAAAAATGGATGCAAGAGGCTTGGCTCACGTAGGAACTTATGTTGAGAAACCGGAAACTAGAGTAATAATGCAAGATGTTAAGGGCGTAAAGATAGCATTTTTAGCATATACAGAAATGTTAAATGGTCTTGATTCAGTTTTATCATCAGAAGATTTAGATGCAATGATTAATAAGCTTGATGAAAGCAAGATAAAAGAAGATATCGCATATGCAAAGGGAAATAAAGCTGATTTAATTGTAATGATAGTGCATTGGGGAGATGAGTATATGCAAACTCCAAATGCTAGACAGAAGGATTGGGCTGATTTTATGTTATCAGAGGGTGTAGATATAATTTTTGGTAGCCACCCACATGTTATACAGGATGCAGAAGATTTAATATATAATGATAAGCGAGTTTTTGTAGCTTATTCTACAGGAAACTTTATTTCAAATCAGAGAACTGAGGAAGAACTACCGGCTCAAACAGAGGACGGGGTTATACTAACCCTTAAAATTAAGAAAAGTGGAGAAACTGGTAAAACTACAATAGAGGATATTGAGTACACCCCTACATGGGTTTATAGAGGCAAGCAAGAAGGTAAAACTACATTCACATATAGAATACTACCTGTAATGGAGTATATAGAAAGTGGAGATTACTCAGCTGAAGCAAAAGAAAGAATGCGTAGATCCTATAAGGACACCATGTCTAAGTTAGATAAAGAGTTTAGCGAATAAAATAAAACAGGAGATTCGAGATGGAACAAATAAAATTGATTTTTACAAATATTTCCATTTTTAATATTATAGATATTGTAATAGTTTATTTTCTATTATATAAGGGATACATGCTAATTAAAAACATGCGTGCAAAGCAGCTTGTAAAGGGTATTGTTTTAATTCTTGTAATAACACAGTTATCTGGATTGTTTGAACTATTTACATTAAGCTGGATATTAAATAGCACGTTACAGGCAGGTTTTATTGCGCTGGTAATATTATTCCAGCCTGAATTAAGAAGAGCGCTCGAATATATTGGAAGAACGTCAATGTTTTCTTTATCATCATTAGATAAGGATGTTGCTTCATCTCAAAAGGTTATAAAAGAAATCTCCACTGCTACATCATCACTTTCAAGACAAAAGATAGGTGCTTTGATGATTTTTGAAATAAAAACAGGACTTAATGAAATTATTGATACTGGAGTTACAATAAACTCAGAAATATCAAGTGGATTGTTAATTAATATTTTCATACCAAATACTCCTTTGCATGATGGTGCAGTCATTATAAGAGATTATAGGATAGCAGCAGCAGGTTGTTTTTTACCATTAACAGATAATAACCAACTTAGTAAAGACATTGGAACAAGACATAGGGCTGCTTTAGGCATGACTGAAAAATCTGATGCTATTGCTGTAATTGTTTCTGAGGAAACTGGATATATTTCGTATGCTATCGACGGTAAATTATATAGAAACATTCAAATAGAAGAATTGGAAAGAGTATTGGCTAAGATATATTTAGACGATGACAAGCCAAAAATATTTGAAAAATGGAGAAGTATCTATGAAAATAAAAAACGATAAAATAATTATTCAGGTTATTTGTGCATTAGTTGCAGTTGTACTATGGGTTTTAGTAATGATTGATAAAAATCCTATGGGAGAAAAGCCATTTTATAAAATACCTGTAACTATTAAAAATATAGAAGCGCTTACTAAGGGCAGTACATCATATATGCTGATGGAAAATAAAGATAGCTTTACAGTCAATGTAAAGGTTAAAGGACTATATAATGACCTATTAAAGCTTCAAGCTAAGGATATTAAGGCTACAGCTGAGATAACTGATTTTAAAGAAGGTTTGAATTCTTTAGTTGTTGAAGTAGAGGTTCCTAATAATGATATGAAAGTTGACTTAATAACTCCAAAAAACATTACATGTACAATTGATAAAATTGTGTCTGTTTCTGTAGATGTTCTAGTACAATACCAAGGTGTTCAGGCATCAGGATTTTATTTGGAGTATGGTGCTTCAAACCCTGATTCAGTTATTGTAAAGGGTCCTAGAAGTATAGTAAACTCAGTAAGTAGTGCAGTAGCTGTTGTTAATGTAGAAGGAATGCAGGAAAATGTTATTCAGAATAAGCCAGTTGTACTATATGACAATACAAATAAAGAGATAGATACGAAATTTTTGACAATATCACCAAGCTCTGTAGAAGCCAGCTAT
Source organism: Firmicutes bacterium UBA2058 (assembly GCA_002332905.1). Lineage (GTDB taxonomy): Bacteria > Bacillota > Clostridia > Tissierellales > Sedimentibacteraceae > UBA1535. The sequence goes on from DDAM01000041.1 coordinate 25,621, forward strand.
GAGATTTTACCGACAAAAACAGTTCCTGTTAAACCTGTATTTACAGGAGAGCCAGCAGAGGGATATAAATTAACTGACCTTGCTATTGATATGAAAAGCGTTGAAATTGCAGCTCCTAAGGAGATTTTAGATACTATAGTTGAATTAGAAACTGAGCCAATAGATATAACAGATACTGATTTAAATGTTATGTCTGAGAAGAAAATTGTTACTGGTAAGAATGTGAAAATTGTAGGAAAGACTAATAAAGCTAATGTAACTGCAACAATTGAAAAAATTGTTGAAAAAGAGTTTATTTTTGACTTTAGTGATATAGAGTTTGCCAATAAAGGTGATGATTATACCATTACACCTATAGAAGAAGATCAAAAGGTTACAGTTACAATAAAAGCTACCTCTACTATTATGAATAAAATAAATAAAGAAAATTTAAAACTTGTTGTTGATTTGATGGACTCTGTAGAGGGTTTAAACGAGATTTTATTAAACATTACAACAGATTCGGAGATAGAAAGCCTAACTAGCGACACTGAATATATTAAATTCAATTTGGAAAAATCTAAAGTTGAATAGAAAAATAAATACGATTTTGCAATTAAATTAAGAATTGAGATGCTGTTAGTGTGAAAAAAACACTTCACACTATGGAAAAATCAAAAAACGATTTTTCATTTCTATTTATGATGCCACTACAATGTCTCCAATGTATAGGCTGTGCCTATACATTTTATAGGCTGTACCTATACATTTGTAGTCGAGACTATGGCATAATGGAAGGTTAAAGATGGATAAAAATATAAAAAATGTTTTAAAATTAGTAGATAATCATCTAAATAACTTAGAGGAATATCAGAGTCTTCTTGAAGCTATTTTTCTAAGCACTCAGGATGCTATTAGCGTTGTAAATGATAAAGGTGAACACATTATGGTAAATCCAGCCTATACCAAAATAACTGGAATTAGTACCGAAGATATACTTGGTAAAGAAGCTAGTTATGATGTTTTGGAGGGAGAGAGTGTTCACCTAAAAGTTTTAGAAACTAAGACTGCAATAAAGGGAGTGACGCTTAAGCTTAGACCAACAGGTAAAATAGTTATTGCTCAGGCTGCTCCTATTATTGTTAATAATAAGCTTATTGGTAGTGTTGCAGGATTAACAGATGTAACTGAAATAAATAAATTAACTAATAAATTGCAGGAAGCGAAAAAGAAAATTAGACAGTTATCAGCAAAGTACATTTTTGATGATATTATAGGAGAATCAGAAAAATTTATAGATAGTAAGCTTCAAGCTCAAAAGGCTGCTAGAGTTCCAGTTACGGTATTGTTAAGAGGAGAAAGCGGTACTGGTAAGGAGCTGTTTGCCCATGCAATCCATGCTCAAAGCTCTAGAAAAAATAATCAGTTTATTAGAGTTAATTGTGCAGCTTTATCTGAATCACTTATAGAAAGTGAGTTATTTGGTTATGTTGAAGGAGCATTTACTGGTGCTAAAAAGGGCGGTAAGAAAGGTTTATTTGAAGAAGCTAACAAAGGAACAATTTTCTTAGACGAAATATCAGAAATAAATCTTAATACTCAAGTTAAGCTTTTACGGGTTTTACAAGAAAAAGAAATAACAAGAGTTGGTAGTTCAATGAGTATTCCAATTGATGTTAGGATTATTGCAGCTACAAATGTAAATTTAGAACAAGCTGTTAGAAAAGGAAAGTTTAGAGAGGATTTATATTATAGACTAAATATATTTCCAATAAACATACCTTCATTAAAGGAAAGAAAAGACGACATACCTTTATTAGTTAATGAATTTATTAAAAAATTTAACTATGAATATGGACGAAATATAAAAGGTATAGAAGAGCAAGCAGTGGACAAGCTTATGGATTATGATTGGCCTGGGAATGTAAGAGAATTAGAGAATTATGTTGGTAGATGTATTATAAACATGAACTTTAATGAGCAAATAATTAAGAGAAATAATTTACCACATCAAATTATAAAAGCCGAAAGTTTGTATAATCCAAAAAAAGTCGTTAATGAAAGTATAGAAACTTTAGATGACCATATTAGCAGATTAGAATCTGAATATTTGCAAAAGGTTTTATTAAATTTGAATAATAATAAAACAGAAGCTGCAAAAAAACTTGGTATTTCTATACGTAATTTATATTACAAACTGGATAAGTATAATATTGTTTAAACGTGCAATAATTTGCACGCATAATAACTGGGCAAAATGTTGCATGCATTAATTTGCACACTTGATGTTTTGCTTTTTATATGCATTGAAAAATCAGTGTAAAATACTGTAATTTGTTGGCATAGTATTTGCATGAATATAATAAGAGGTGATAGTGTGAAGAAAAAATTTTTCACACTGTGAAATAAAAACACATTTCACACTTTATTTTATAATACCACTTTGTAGTATAATGGGAGGTTATAGTGAAAAATTTTGAAGATATTCTTAAAGTAGCGACTAATAAAAATGTTAAAATAGCCGTTGCAGCAGCACATGATAAAGAAGTTTTATCAGCAATTAAAATGGGTATGGATGCTAATTTAGTTACTCCAATACTTGTTGGTGATAAAAAACAGATATTAAGCTATGCAAATGAATTAAACCTTGATTTAACAAATGTTGAAATTATAGATGAAGCTGATATACAAAAAGCATCTGAAATAGCAGTGACATTAGTTCATGACGGTAAGGCAAAAATATTAATGAAGGGCTTAGTGGATACATCAATAATATTAAAAGCAGTACTGAATAAAGATTTTGGTTTAAGAACAAACAACCTTTTAAGTCATGCAGCAGTCTTTCAATTAGAAAAATATCATAAGCTATTGTTTGTAACAGATGCAGCTATGAATTTAGCGCCAAATGCAGATGAAAAGAGACAAATAACAGAAAATATAGTTAGTCTTGCACATTCATTATCAATAAAGGAACCTAAAGTAGCAGTAATATGTGCAAAAGAAAAAGTAAATCCAAAGATGATAGCTACTGTTGATGCAGCTGAGCTTGTTGAAAAAAATAAGGCTGGAGAAATAACAGGATGTATAATCGGTGGTCCTTTTGCACTTGATAATGCAGTATCTAAAGAGGCTGCTATACATAAAGGTATTGATGATCCAGTTGCTGGGGATGCTGACATACTACTTATGCCTAATATAGAAGCAGGAAATGTTTTATATAAATCACTTGCATTTCTATCAAGTTCTAAAAACGCTGGAATACTTCTTGGCGCTAGTGCTCCAATAGTATTAACATCAAGAGCAGATACAGATGAAGCAAAATTAAACTCTATAGCATTAGCAGTAATGTATGCAAGTGTGAAATAAATTGCGTAGGTAAGGTTGAAAGAAATAAAAAATAAAGAAAGGATAGGCACCGAGCCCATGCATAAATATTATGTCTTTCTTGAAAAGAAAGACTGGGTTCTTTGTAAAATCGGTGCATGGGTATAATTATGGAAAAAATAAGACAACTAATAATTAATCCAGGCTCAACTTCAACTAAAATTGCAGTTTTTGACAATGAAGAGGTTGTGTTTGAAAAAACCTTAAGACATCAAACAGAAGAATTAGCAGGCTATGATAAAATATCAGACCAATATGAATTTAGAATGAATATAATTTTAGATGCTCTTAAGGAAAACAATATAGAATTATCTTCACTATCATCAATTGTAGGACGTGGCGGATTATTAAAGCCGATTGAGGGTGGAACATACAGTATAAACGAAGTAATGGTGCAGGATTTAAAGGTTGGAGTTATGGGCGAGCATGCATCAAATCTTGGCGGAATGATAGCTTATTCTATAGCTCAGAAGCTTAATATACCTTCTTTTATAGTGGATCCAGTAGTTGTTGATGAATTGGATGATATAGCTAGAATAAGTGGACATCCTAATTTTGAAAGAACAAGTATATTCCACGCATTAAATCAAAAAGCAGTTGCACGACGTTGTGCAAAAGAATTAGGAAAAGGCTATAATGAATTAAATTTAATAGTAGTACATCTTGGTGGTGGTGTTTCTGTTGGAGCTCACAAAATGGGTAGAGTTGTAGATGTAAACAATGCACTTGATGGTGATGGACCATTTTCACCTGAGAGATCTGGCTCGCTTCCGATTGGAGCAGTTGTTAAAGCTTGCTTTAGCGGAAAGTATACTAAAGAGCAGATGGCTAAAATGATAAAAGGTAATGGTGGACTTAACGCATATTTAAATACAAATGATGCTAAAAAAGTAAGTGAAATGGCTGAAGCTGGAGATGAAAATGCAAAGCTTGTATATTATGCTATGGCTTATCAGGTATCAAAATCAATAGGAGAATGTGCTGTAGTATTAGATGGTAAGGTAGATGGAATAGTTATCACAGGTGGTATTGCATATGATAAAGATTTTGTTAAGTTTATCTCTAATAAAGTGAGCTTTATTTCAAAAATATTTGTATATCCTGGTGAAGATGAGCTTTTAGCTCTTGCACAGGGTGGAATAAGAGTTATAATAGGTGAAGAAAAAGCAAAAATTTACACATAGACAATCTACTGAATGTAGACAATCATACTGAATGTAGACAATCATACTGATTGTCTGGAAAGGAGGAAGAAGCTTGACTGATAAAAGATTAACCATAGTGACAGGTCATTATGGGAGTGGCAAAACAGAATTTTCTGTTAATAAAGCTATAGATTTAAAAAAGAAAAACGACAAGGTAAATATAGCTGATTTAGATATAGTAAATACCTACTTCCGTACTAGAGAGAAAAAGGAATATTTAGAATCTATAGGCATACATGTTTGTGATAGTAGTGTAAGAAGTACAACACTTGATTTGCCAGCAATTCCTGCAGAAGTTATGGGTATTATAAAAAATGAATCTGTAGCTGCCGTATTAGATATAGGAGGAGATGCTGTTGGAGCAAGAGTATTGGCTAGCTTTTCTCCCTTAGTTAAAAAGACAGATTATGATTTACTGTTTGTAATTAATGCTAATAGACCAGAAACACAAACGGCTGAAGATGTAATTGATTATATAAAAGCTATAGAATCAACATCTGATTTAAAAGTAACTGGATTGGTTAATACTACACATTTGCTTAAGGATACAACAGTTGATGATATAGAAAGAGGTCATAAGCTGGCTAAGGAGGTTTCTTTAATAACCAATATTCCTATAGCTTATGAAGTTGCTATAGAAAGTGTTGCATCTCAGATAGAAAATAAAGAGATAAAAGAAAAACTGTTCCCTATAAAAATGTATATGAGGGAAGAGTGGATGAGTTAACACTATGAGTTTGTTTTTAAACAAATTTGCTATACAAATTTTGTTTTACAATATATGCTACATTATCTCAACAAAGTTGAGACTATGAAATTATAATATGGAGGTTTTATAATGGCTAAAGGTAAAGTAACATTTAACGAGGACATTTGTAAAGGCTGTGAATTATGTGTATCAGTATGTCCTAAAAAAATTATCAGCTTAAATACTGATAAAATAAATAAAAAAGGATATAATCCAGCTCACGTAATTAATATGGATGAGTGTATTGGTTGTGCTAATTGTGCAGTTATGTGTCCAGACTCAGTAATAAAAGTAGAAAGAATATAATGATGGAGGAGAAATTAAATGGCTAAGGTTTTAATGAAAGGTAATGAAGCTATAGGAGCAGCTGCTATAAAAGCTGGATGTAAATATTTCTTTGGATATCCTATAACTCCACAAAGTGAATTACCTGAATATATGTCAAGTGAACTACCAAAGGTAGGTGGAGTATTTTTACAAGCAGAAAGTGAAGTAGCAGCTATAAACATGGTTTACGGTGCTGCAGGTGCAGGAGTTAGAGTAATGACTAGTACTTCAAGTCCAGGAATGGCTTTAAAGCAAGAAGGTATAACTTATTGTGCAGGTGCTGAGCTTCCTTGCGTTATAGTTAACGTTATGAGAGGCGGACCGGGACTAGGTGGTATTCAACCGAGCCAATCTGACTATTTTCAAGCAACTCGTGGAGGTGGAAACGGAGACTACAGAACAATAGTTTATGCTCCAGCCAGTATACAAGAGCTTGTTGATTATGTTATGGATGCGTTTGTTAAGGCTGATCAATACCGAATGCCTGTTTTAGTATTGGCAGATGGTATGATTGGACAAATGATGGAGGCTGTAGAGTTTAAAGAGCCAAAAGAAGTAAAATTAGAAGAAAAAACTTGGGCAACTGATGGTACAAAAGGTAATAGAAAACCTAATATTATAAATTCATTATTCTTAGATCCTCAAGCCTTAGAAGATCATAACTGGAAATTAGATAGAAGATATAAAGAAATAGAGCAAAATGAAGTATTAGTAGAGTCATTTGGATTGGAAGATGCTGATGTTGTATGTGTTGCTTACGGCACAACTGCAAGAATAGTTAAAAATGCTATAGAAGATTGTAAAGCTAAAGGATTAAAGGTTGGTTTAATTAGACCAATAACTTTATGGCCATTCCCAATGGACGAATTCAAAAAAATAAATCCAAACTGTAAAGGTATACTAACTGTTGAAATGAGTACTGGACAAATGATTGATGATGTTAAAATAGCTAATGAAGGAAGATTGCCAGTATACTTTAACGGTAGAGTTGGTGGAATGGTTCCAACACCAGCAAGTGTAGTTGTAGATATAGAAAAAATAGCTGGAGGTATAAAATAATGACAATCGTATATGAAAAATCAAAAGGTTTGACAGATGCGCAAACTCACTACTGTCCAGGATGTACACATGGAGTAATCCATAAATTAGTAGCAGAGGTATTAGTTGAATTAGGAGTGCTTGGAGATGCAATAGGAGTTGCTCCGGTTGGATGTTCAGTGCTTGCATATAATTACTTTAACTGTGATATGTCGGAAGCGGCTCATGGTAGAGCTCCAGCAGTTGCAACTGGAATAAAAAGAGTAAGACCGGAAAATACTGTATTTACTTATCAAGGAGATGGAGACTTAGCATCTATTGGTACAGCAGAAGTAGTTCATGCAGCTCATAGAGGGGAAAAAATAACTACTATATTTGTTAATAATGGTATATATGGTATGACAGGCGGACAAATGGCTCCTACTACATTGATAGGACAAAAAGCTACTACTGCCCCACTTGGACGTACTGTAGAACATTCAGGAATGCCTATTAAAATGGCAGAAATGCTTGCTACAATAGACGGAGCAAAATTTGTTGAAAGAGTTGCAGTTAATAATCCTGCAAATATCAGAAAAGCAAAAAAAGCTATAAAAAGAGCTTTTGAATGTCAAATACAAGGTAAAGGCTTCGCAATAGTAGAAGTATTATCAACATGTCCAACTAACTGGGGAAAAACTCCTGTTAATGCTTTAAAATGGTTAGAAGAAAACATGATACCATACTATCCTTTAGGAAATTTCAGAGACTTTGAGGAGGATAAATAACATGAACGAAAAAGTTATAATGGCAGGATTCGGTGGTCAAGGGATAATGGCTATCGGTAAAATACTTGCATATGCAGGAATGCTTGAAAATAAAAATGTTTCATGGTTACCATCATATGGTCCTGAAATGAGAGGTGGTACAGCAAACTGTAGCACTATAGTTTCTGATAAACCAGTAGGCTCACCAGTTATTACTGATGATGCAACTTCAGCTATAATAATGAATCTACCATCATTAGATAAATTTGAGAATGATGTTGTAGCTGGCGGAAAAATAATAATTAATAGCTCATTGATAGATAAAAAGGTTTCCAGAACAGATGTTGATGCTTATTATGTTAATGCAAATGAATTAGCAACTGAATTAGGAACAGCTAAAGCTGCAAATATGGTAATGCTTGGTGCATACTTAGAATTATTCAAGCCTGTGTCATTAGATTCTGTTTTAAAAGCATTCTTGAAAGTATTTGGAGAAGATAAAGCTAAGTTATTACCACTTAATGAAAAGGCTTTAAAAGCTGGTGCAGAAGCAGTAAGAAAATAAAAAAATTTAAGAGTAGGAAAAAAAACATTGTAAATTTTTATATAGGTGTTATAATTATATTACATTTGTAAATTAAAATTTATAAATGCCTCTTAAATTTTTTGCCTAAACTGTCGCTAATTTATTAGCGACAGTTTTTTTATGAAGAATCGGAACGATTCTTCCATAGAGTGAACATAGTTCACTTTTTTTACTTGCTCCGAAAAACTACTCCATCTCCATTTACTTCATTTAATTCAAGCAGCTGACTTACAGTAACAAACTTATAACCCTGAGCAAGTAATTCCTCCACAATTAAAATAGTTGCATCATAAGAAAAATCAAATATATCATGTAGCAAAATAATTGAACCGTTTTCAACATTATTTATAACATGCTCAGCGATTTTTGAAGCATCTTTTCTTTTCCAATCTTCTGAATCAATATTCCATAATACTATAGGTCTATCAATCGTTTTTTTTATTCGTTGATTATACTCTCCATAGGGAGTTCTAACAGAACGTATACTAAATCCAGTTACGTTTCGTACATAATTATCTACATATTCAATTTGTTTTTTTACTTCATCATTTTTTAAGTATAAAAACTGCTTATGATTGTAACTGTGATTTCCAATTTCACAGCCATTTTTAACCATATCAATTAGTATATCATCATTGTTTTTCAAACGAATACCTAAAACAAAAAATGTCGCTACAACATTTTTAGCATCAAGATAATTTAGTATTTTAGTTGTATATTCTCTAGTAGGGCCATCGTCAAAGGTTAGTGCTACAACCTTATCAGTATCATTCACATGAACGTTAAAAGCAGGAAAAAACAGCTCCTCCTCTACTGGAGAATCACTAAAGGTTGCAACACTCCTGTAATTTATATATATTGATGATAAAAAAATCATTGTAAATAAACCTAGTAAAAAAACAATAATTTTCTTATTAATAAAATAAATCATAAAAAATCCCTTTCGCATAATTTTACCTGTGAAATGTTATGGGTTATCTCACTCTTGAAAAATCTATATTAAAAAATATGCGAAAGGGACATATAAAATGTGTGTTAAATTATATTTAGTTTTCTTGTGCTTCTCCCACTCTTATTAACATACGTTTAGATATTACAGGACCAACTAATTCATATACAAATACTGATGCCATTATAAGATTTAAAATTCTAGGTCCCATTTCTGGGAATGTCGTAGAAGCTAATGATGCAAGACCTATAGCTACTCCGGCTTGAGGTAATAATCCAAAGCCTAAATTATTTTTTATCTTAGGTTCAACTTTAGTCAAAGATCCACCTATATAAGCACCAGTCATTTTTCCTAATGACCTTGATATCAAGTAAGCTATACCTAGGATTCCTAGTCCTTTTATAATACTTAAATCTAAATTCATGCCTGATAAAGTGAAAAATAACAAATAAATATGAGTTGATAAATTTTCAGTAGTATCAAAAATTTTATGAGAAACAGGTGAAAAATTGGCTACAACTGCACCTATTGCCACACATGTAAGTAAAGATGATAAATTGAACTTAATTGATATACCTACAGCTAAAAGTATAAAGCTCATAGGTAGTAAAGTTAATATTTCCTTATTTGCTGTTCTTTTTATAAGGAAAGAAATAATAAATCCTATTGCTCCTCCTACAAAAAATGCTCCGAATATTTCAATAAGTGGCTTAGCAATAGCTTCACCTACTGTTAAAGAGCCAGATAAGGCAATTTGGGCTACAGCAGTAGATATACTATAAAGCAATATACACACTAAATCGTCAAGTGCAACAACTGAAATTAGAGTATCAGTTAATGGCCCCTTTGCTTTATATTCTTTTATAACCATAATAGTTGCTGCTGGTGCTGTCGCCGCAGCTATAGAGGCAACTACAATGCTAAAGGCAAATTCATGAGTTATAGTGAATAATGCTATAAACACAAACACAACAGCTACAAATGCTTCAAAAAAAGTTATAGACAATACCTTTTTAGCTAGCTTTTTAATTACACTAATTTCAAAATTCTCACCTATATGAAAAGCGATAAGACCAAGAGCTAAATCACTTATAAAACTTAGTTCTTTTATGGAATCTTGACTAATAATTCCAAATATAGATGGCCCCAGTAATAGACCTGCTAGTAGATAACCAGTAACAGATGGAAGCTTTAACTTTCTTAAAAGCTTTGCAACAATAATACTAGTTAATGATATAATTCCTAATGATAAAATAGTATTCATTTTTTTGCTCCTTTAAAATTAATCGACTAATAAATTATAATACTTTTTGTTGAATTTTGGTAGTATTATTTAGAAAAAGTTTACTTTATCATAAAAATAAATATGTTTTATATAAATTTAACTTGAAAAAAGAAGTAAAAAATGCTATCATAAACGCTAGGCAAAAATATTTTGCGAGTATGCTGGAATTGGCAGACAGGCACGTTTGAGGGGCGTGTGTTTTAGGACGTGTGGGTTCAAGTCCCACTACTCGCACCAAATTTTAAAGTCTGTTGAATAATGCAAAATGTTCGACAGACTTTTACTTATGCAATAAATACAGTCTATAAACCTTGCACAAATGTTTTAAATGAGTAAAGAAATTAGTATTTAGCAAAATAGGAACAGCTTTCATTAAAAGTTTTTGTTATAATAAATCCACCTTGAGGATAAAAGAAAGGTAGAGTAGGATTAAAAAGTAAAATATTAGAGTAGAGTAAAGGAAGGTAAAAAATATGTTAAGTTATTATGGTAGACTATCTTCAGAAGTATATGATATGGATAAGCCTATAGGACATTCTTTTGGTGATATAGAATTTTATATGAATAGATTAGCATCCTGTGAAGGGATTATTCTAGAACCTGCTACAGGAACTGGCCGTATGTTAATTCCACTTTTGGAAAGGGGATTAAATGTTGAGGGATTTGACAGTTCAAAAGACATGTTATATGTATGTAAGAACAATTGCATAAAAAGAAATCTGAATCCAAAACTTTTTGAAGCAAACATGGAGTCTTTTTCAAACGATACAAAATACGATGCTATTATAGTGCCTGCAGGAACATTTCTTCTGATACATAACAGAGCAGATTCCATAAAAGTATTACATAACTTTTATAAGCATTTATCGAATGGAGGTAGATTAATTGTTGATATATTTTTGCAAAGTGATATTTCAATAGGTACAGTTTCTACAAGAACATGGAAATGTTCTAATGGGGATATAATTGCATTAGAAAATAAGATTGCGGAAGTTGATTATATAAATCAATATACTATTTCCTATGGTCGATATGAAAAATGGCGTGAAGGTGTGCTTCTACAAACAGAACTAGAGTATTTCCCACTACGATGGTATGGAGTAGAAGAGTTTAAATTAATACTTGAAAGTATTGGATTTAAAGATATTGTGATTTCTTCAGATTATAAGTTTGGGCAATATCCAACAGACACAGAAAAGGTTATTACTTTTGAGAGTGTTGCTAATAAATAAATAGCACGCTATTCCTTAATGTTTGAGTGAAGACGCACAACGCATTTCTAGGTAAAATATAAGAAAAAGTGGGATATTAATTCCACTTTTAATATATAATTTCGTTACTTGGAGGTAAGCACATATTTTCTTCGCATATATAAAAAGTTGTTTTATCATTAATCAATGGATATTCCTTTGATGGTGAATCAATTATTCGAACAACCCAATTTGATTTTATTTTTATTTTATCAACATCATTTTTATCCTTTAATACACATACAATATCCTTTGTAGGAAGTGTAGAAAGTAAAAAGAAACTATAGCCTGCTGGATATTCATGTGCTTCGCTCATCATAAACTTTGTTTGCTTTTCTGATAATTCAAAAAGTCTTTCATCTTTTGTTAGTTTATATAGTATTGACAAATTATATGACATAACAGAGTTTCCAGATGGAATAGCACCATCATAGGATTCTTTAGGATTAAGTATCAGTTGTTCATTCTCTTTACCAATGAAATAAAATCCACCATTCTCATTATCAAAATAATCTGATAAAGTCTTATCATTTAGCTTAAGAGCTAATTTAAGATATTTGTCATCAAAGCTCGCTTCATATAATGAGATTAACGCCATAATAAAAAATGCATAATCATCTATGAATCCTTTACCGCTACGTTTGCCATCTGTTAATCCTACATGAAGTGTGCTGTCATCTAATAAATTATTTATTATAAAATCTGTTGCTTTTTCAGCTGTTTTTAAGTATTCTTCCTTATTAAGTATTCTATATGCATTTGCATAAGCCCATATCATAAGGCTGTTCCAAGCTGTTAAAATTTTATGGTCAATATGAAGTGAGGTTCTATTTTTACGGTATTCATAAAGTTTTAGTAATAAGTTGTCAAGATTTTTGAAAGGAGGAATCTGATTTATTAGATTAGGTATGCATTCACCATCGAAATTACCTCTACTTGTTATATCATAATAATTATTAAACAGCTTTCCGTCTTTATTTCCTAAAACATCTATTATTTCCCTTGGTTTAAATACATAGTATTTTCCTTCTACGCCCTCACTATCAGCATCCTGTGCACTTAAAAATGCTCCTTGCTCGTTTGTGAGCTCCCTATTAACATATTTAAAGGTTTTTTCAGCTACTGATTTATACAGTTCATTATTTGTGCATTCATATGCCAATAAATATGCCATACATAGTAGTGCATTATCATATAACATCTTTTCAAAATGAGGAGCAAGCCAATACTTATCTGTTGAATATCGTGAAAATCCAAATCCTATATGATCGAAAATTCCACCCTTGTACATTTGAAGAAGTGTTTTTTCTGACATTTCAAGTGCTGATTTATTTTTAGTGCTTTCATAGTATCTTATTAGAAACATTAAATTATGTGGTGTTGGGAATTTTGGTGTGTCTCCAAAACCTCCATATTTTTTATCATAAGAATCTTCATACATAGAAATAGCTGATTTAACTAAATCTAAGTCTTCGTCAATAGATTTATATTTATCTCCCTTTAAAAATTCCACAGCATCATTACTGTTATTAATTAATTTTTCTCTATTTTCATCCCAATTTTGTTTAATTGCACTCAATATGTTTGCTAACTTATTTTGTGGAAAATATGTACCTGCATAAAATGGCTTTTGATTTGCTGTCATAAATATACTTGTAGGCCATCCTCCGCTTCCAGTAAAGGTTTGGCAAACTCTCATATAAATACTATCAATATCAGGACGTTCTTCCTTGTCTACCTTAATAGAGATAAAATTATCGTTTAAAATATCTGCAATTTCTTCATTTTCAAAGCTTTCTTTTTCCATTACATGACACCAATGGCAAGTACTATATCCTATTGATAAAAATATAGGTTTATCTTCAGATTTTGCCTTTTCAAATGCCTCATCACACCATGGATACCAGTTTACTGGATTATAAGCATGTTGAAGTAAATATGGGCTTGTTTCATATATTAATCTATTAGTTTTGTTTGAGTTATTCATAATATCACCACTATTCTTATTTATTTGGATGTAATATACCCATATGAATCCATATATATTCTGTTAAAAAAATAATTTTTAAAAAGAATCATTAATTTGGTTCTAATATTTTATAAAATAGAATTATTAGTAGTATCATTACTAAAATATAATTAATTGTAATGAGATGCATGCAATGATATAATACTTAATAATACATTCGAAAAGTTTAGTCAATAACCATTAATATATTTAACATAAAACTTAAACAATGCATATGATAGATTATAAGTTTTAGAAAATATGGGGGGGAATAAATAATGATACATTTTGGTTCTTTTTATGGTGTTGTTACAGCGATAAATGATTTCTGGACAGGAAATGATGAAAACTCAGGATGTTATAAATTAATGACTGTTCAAAGTAGTGAGGAAAATATAGTAAATTTTGTTATTTCACCGGCTACATACTTTGCAGGACATATAATGGTATTAGTAGGTGATGTGGTAACTGGATTTTATGATGCAAATGCACCAGTGCCTTTAATTTACCCGCCACAATATCAAGCTATTGTTGTGGCAAACGCTGTGCAAGGTGCTAATGTTAAAGTAGATTATTTTGATAGTCAGTTAGTAAGCAGTGATGGTACTTTAAAAATAAACCTATCTCCAAATACCCAGATTATGCTTGAAAATGGTCAGGCCTTTACTGGAAATCCTGCAAACCGCAATCTAATTGTTATATATGGTATCACTACAAGGAGTATACCAGCCCAAACTACACCTTATGAAATTATAGTTATGTGTGACTAGAAATTATATTATAAAAAACTATTGACTTTGACGTCGTGTCGTGCTTTATGATTAAAATAGAAGGGAGATAGAGGTATGGATATAATGACAATCAGTGAGGTATCAAGAAATTTTAATATTTCTACAAGAACGCTTCGTTATTATGAGCAAATAGGACTTTTGCAAAGCCAAAGAAAAGATAATTATGCTTATAGGATTTATAATGAATTTGCTATAAGGCGTTTACAGCAAGTTATCGTTTTGAGGAAACTGCGTATTCCACTTAAACAAATTAATTCCATTTTTCAAAATGCTGAAAAAACACACATAATTGATATCTTTCAAGAAAATATTTTGGAGCTTGATAGCGAAATAACAGCTCTTACTACTATTAGAAGTATATTAGATGCTTTAGTTTTACGTCTAAAAGAGAGTGTGAAAATCAACATTAAATTGGATTTACTACAAGACGATGATATCTTAAAGATTGTCGAACCTTTGAGCCTTACTAAGATAAAATTTAAGGAGGAGAAGTGCATGGAAGAGCTAAATAATGCAAACGAAAACTTAAACAAACTACATGATAAAGATGTGAGGATTATCTATTTACCACCTGCAACAATAGCAAGTATTCACTGCATAGGTAGTGTTGCAGAAATTGAAAGCGGGAATTTACTTAATCAATTTATAAAAGAGACAAGGCTTTATGAAAAGAAACCCGATTTTAGACATTATGGATTCAACAATCCAAATGGTAATATGCCAGATGGAAGTGACCACGGTTATGAAAGATGGGTTACTATTCCAGATGATTATGAAGTAAAGTTACCATTTACTAAAAAGCAGTTTTTAGGTGGATTATACTGCTCTTACATGATACCTATGGGGGCGTTTGATGAATGGTTTAAACTGTATGAGTGGGCACAAAACAATGAAAAATATGAGTTAAATTTTAAAGAACAAGCAGTTGAATGTGAGTGCATGGAGGAACATCTAAACTATATAAATAAATATATACTTTCTCCTGATGATATTACAATACAAATAGACTTATTATTACCTATTAGAGAAAAAGAAACAAAAAAAGAAACAAATTAAATAGTGCCAGTTATAACTGAAATAGCATGTAAAAATAGCATGGTGAAAATATAAAACTTTTACCATGCTATTATATATATATAATATATTGAAAATTAACTAAAACATGAGTGCGTATGAATTCCTTAATAAATTTTATTAATTAATTCCAAAAACTGAATATTTTTTTAACAAATTAAGAAAATATATTAAGGAGGTGTTTATATGTTTAAGCATGAAAAACAATTACTTCATCCAGTTGGTATTGAAAAAGTTAATCCACAGTATGCAGCTTTATTACAAGAGCAACTTGGTGGAGGAAATGGAGAATTAAAAGCAGCATTACAGTATATGTCTCAAAGTTTTAGAATTAAAGACCAAGCAATAAAAGATTTATTTATGGATATAGCATCCGAAGAATTAAGTCACATGGAAATGGTTGCAACTACAATTAATTTGCTAAACGGGCATGATGTTGATTATACAACTATTGACGCAGGTGAAATTCAAACTCATGTTATATTAGGACTAAGTCCCGGCCTTATTAATTCATCTGGTTATTCGTGGAATGCTGATTATGTCACTGTAACTGGTGATTTGTGTGCTGACCTGCTATCAAACATTGCTTCAGAGCAAAGAGCAAAGGTTGTATATGAGTATCTTTATAGACAAATAAATGATAAAAGAGTTAGAGAAACAATAGATTTTCTGCTAAATCGTGAAGAAGCTCATAATGCATTATTCCGTGAAGCATTTAACAAGGTGCAAAATACAGGTTCTAATAAAGATTTTGGTGTTACAAAAGATTCTAAATTATATTTTGATTTATCAAGCCCATCACCAGCTAATAAATTTAGCAATCCAGAGGCTACACCACCAAGCTTTAATAAGCCTAACAGTTAGTAAAAAAAGAGTATTGAAACTAAAATTTAGTTTTAATACTTTTTTTATGTAAGATTACAAATTTATGCTTTTTAACCAAAGCATGAAACTTTGACTGATTTAAAATATTGTTAATAAATTGCAGAAAATATTTATTTAAAGTAAACATAATGATATAATAATAATTGAATGGTTATAATATGTATACATTGTTGACAAATTAAAGGAGGATAAAGTCTTGATAGAACTTAAGCCTATTGGAAAACAAAAAAGTATTGCTCTTATTGCTCATGATAATTTAAAGGATATGATGGTACAATGGTGTAAGAAAAATAAAAGTGTTTTAGAAAAACACTCATTATGTGGTACTGGTACAACTGCAAAAAGAATTTCAGATGCTACAGGATTAGATGTTTTTGCTTTTAATAGTGGACCACTTGGAGGAGACCAACAAATTGGAGCACGTATAGCAGAGGGTGAAATAGATATGGTGATATTTTTTTCTGATCCATTGTCCGCTCATCCACATGACCCTGATGTTAAAGCTCTTTTAAGACTAGCACAGGTGTTTGATATACCAATTGCCAATAATGAAACAACTGCAGATTTTATAGTTACTTCACCTTATATGGATAAAGAATATCCACGCGATTTGATGAAGGTTGATAATCAAAGTGATGTTTGGCAAAATAGATAAAAATTAGTTATTAATTTTAGAAGGAGTTGCATAGCAGCTCTTTTTTTATCTAGTAGGAAAGTNNCTTTCCTATTAGATAAATGAAGAATCGGAACGATTCTTCCATAGAGTGAGCGTAGTTCACTTTTTTATGTAAAATATATGCAAAAATTTTCAGGATGTTGTTGACAAAAAATTGGTAAAATGATATTGTTAAATTAATAACATAACAAGCGTTATGTTTAGTAATTTAATAAATATAAAAACATAGGAGGTTAGGTGGTATGAATGAATTTAAGGTTCTAGAAATTAAGCAAAGTGTTTTTGAGGATAATGATAAACAAGCTAATTTGCTTAGAGAAGAGTTAAAAAAAGATAAAACCTTTTTATTGAATTTAATGTCATCACCGGGTTCTGGAAAAACAACAACTGTTTTAAAAACAATTAAGGCGCTAGAAAATGAAATGAAAATTGGAGTACTAGAGGCAGATATTGACTCCGATGTTGATGCTAGAGCTGTAGCTAAAACTAATGCAAAGGTAATTCAATTGCATACAGGTGGAATGTGTCATCTTGATGCAGATATGACTAGACAAGGGTTAGAAGGCCTTAAGATAGACGGAATTGATTTTGTAATTTTAGAGAATGTAGGAAACTTAGTATGCCCTGCGGAATTTGATACAGGTGCTTCTAAGAATATTATGATTTTGAGTGTTCCAGAAGGAGATGATAAACCTCTAAAATATCCTTTAATGTTTTCAATTGTTGATGTTTTATTAATTAACAAGATAGATGCAATGGAATATTTTGATTTTGATTTAAAAGCTGTTGAAGAACGTGCAAAGAAAATAAATCCAAATATTAAAATCATACCTATTTCAGCAAAAACAGGTGAAGGTATGGATAAATGGTTTGAATGGGTACGCAATGAGGTTAAGAATTGGAATCAAATTTAGGAGGATAACATGGCAAAACAAAAAGTACTAGAGCTTGCCAATAAAATTGGCAGAAAAAAGATGGGTTCGAAAAATGCTATTACAGAAAATGACCCAGAATATAAAATACTAGAGCCTGTTGTTTCTGATGAAATGGCAGAAGTAGCTATGTTTTTAGAGTTCCGTCAACCGCAAAGTGCTGAAGAAATATCAAAAAAATGTGGAAAATCTCTTGAAAAAACAAAAGAGCTTTTATGGAGATTGGCTGTTGATGGTGTAAGTTTTATATCTGAAATTGACGGAGTAGACAAGTATTGGCATGATACATGGGTTCCCGGAATTATGGAAATGATGGTTAACAATAAGGAAAATGTAAAGAAATATCCGCAAATTGCAGAAGCCTTTGAGGCATACGGGAGAAAAAGAGGACCTGCAACAGCTGGTAACTTCCCTGTTGGCATAGGACTAATGCGTGTTATTCCAATAGAAAAATCTATTGAGGGTGAATCAAGACGAGCTTCCTATGAGGAAGTATCTATGTATTTATATGATAATGAGATTTTTTCTGTTTCTGATTGCTCCTGCAGAACAGCAAGAGAAGTTATGGGGGAAGGTTGCGGGCATCTAAAGGAAGATATGTGTATTCAAATGGGCCATGCTGCTGAATACTATATCCGTACAGGAAGAGGCAGAAAAATAACCAGAGATGAAGCATTTGAAATTATTAAAAGAGCTGAAGAAAACGGATTAGTACATCAAATACCTAATACAGACGGAAATGGTAAAACACATGCAATATGTAACTGCTGTGGCTGCTCATGCTTGTCTTTGAGAACTGCTGAAATGTTTTTAAATCCAGATATGGTTCGTTCAAACTATGTATCTAAGGTAGACAAAACAAAGTGTGTTGGCTGTGGTGAATGTGTTGATGGTTGTCAATTAAATGCATTGAAATTAGGTCAAAAGCTATGCAGTAAAACTCCTATAGAGGAACCAAAAAGAGTAGATTTTCCATCGGACACAGAGTGGGGACCAGAATATTGGAATCCTGACTATAGATATAATAGAAAAGAAGTTCTTGATTCAGGAACTGCTCCATGTAGAACAGAATGTCCAGCACATATTGCTATTCCAGGGTATATTAAACTTGCATCCCTTGGTAGATATACTGAAGCATTAGAGCTAATTAAGCAAGAAAATCCATTCCCAGCTGTATGTGGTCGTATATGCCCAAGAAAATGTGAATCTGCATGTACCAGAGGTGATGTAGATGATCCAATTGCTATTGATGATATTAAAAAATTTATAGCAGAGCAGGATTTAAATATTGATAAACGCTATATCCCTAAGCTAAGACATGAGTATGGAAAGAAAATTGCTGTAATTGGGGCTGGTCCTGCAGGGTTATCATGTGCATATTTTTTATCTATTGATGGATACAAGGTTACAGTATTTGAAAAGCAAAATACGCTAGGTGGCATGTTGACTCTTGGAATACCATCCTTTAGGTTAGAAAAAAATGTAGTAAATGCAGAAATAGATATATTAAAAGAACTAGGTGTTGAATTTAAAACTGGTATTGAGGTAGGTAAGGATATAACACTTGATACTTTAAGAAATGAAGGGTATAAAGCATTTTATATAGCAATTGGTGCTCAAGCAGGAAGAAAACTCAATATTGAGGGAGAAAATGCAGAGGGTGTAATGACAGGAGTTGATTTCTTACGTGATGTTAATTTAGGTAATCACTCTAAACTTGAAGGTAATGTAGTAGTTATAGGTGGAGGTAATGTTGCTATAGATGTAGCTCGTGCCGCTACAAGGGTAGGAGCTACAGGTGTTAATATGTTCTGTCTTGAAAATCGTAATGAAATGCCAGCACTTGAAGAAGAAATAGAGGAAGCATTAGAAGAAAATATAGCTATTAATAACTCTTGGGGACCTAAGCGCATTGTTTCTGAAAATGGTCGTGTTATAGGGGTTGAGTTTAAAAAATGTATTTCTGTATTTGATAAAGATGGTAGATTTAATCCAACTTATGATGAAAATGGAACTATAATAGTTGAAGCAAATCATGTTTTGATTTCTGTTGGTCAGGCTATAGATTTGGGCGGGTTGGTTGAAGGTAGTAAAATAGAGTTAAATCCAAACAAAACTATAAAGACAGATTCATTTACTTTCCAAACTGGTGAGTCAGATGTATTTGCTGGAGGGGATGTTGTAACAGGGCCTAAATTTGCTATAGATGCTATTGCTTTAGGTAAACAAGGTGCTATTTCAATACATAGATATGTTCAGCCAGGACAGAGTTTGACTATAGGTCGTAGTAAAAGAGAATTTAAATCACTTGACAAAAACAACGTTGACTTTAGTGGATATGACCAAATGCCAAGGCAAAAAGCATCAAATGACAATGAAATTAAAGAAAAGATATCATTCAAGGATATTCGTGGACTGTTGACTGAAGAGCAGATTAAAAAAGAAACTGAACGTTGCCTAAGCTGCGGTGCTACAGTTGTAGATGAATTTTTATGTGTTGGATGTGGAGTTTGTACTACTAAGTGCAAATTTGACGCAATTTCACTAGTTAGAAAATATGACGGTGCTGGTGCAGCATTCTTAGATATGAAGCCTATAGTAATTAGAAATGTAATAAAACGAAAAGGAAGAATAGTTGTTAAAAAGGCAAAAAAATTGTTGGGTTTTAAATAAGGACGGTAAAATTTTATGCATGAGCTAGGTATAATGATTGAAGTTGTAAAGACAGTAGAAAATTTTGCTAAAAATAATGGAGTTACAAAAATAGATACTTTAGTTCTTCAAATTGGAGAATTAGCTCCAGTAGTACCAAGATATATTGAGGCTTGTTATCCAGCTGCAATTGATAACACAATTTTGCAAGATACCAAGCTAAAAATTGAGGTAACACCGGGTAATGGTATATGTAAGCATTGCAACAAGGTTTTTAATATAATTGAAAATAACAAGAAATGTCCTAAATGCGGAAGCAGTAGATTTGATTTGTTATGTGGAAGAGAGTTTATGATTAAAGAAATAGTTGCATGCTAAAAATATTTATACAAAAAAGCCTTATAGAAGGAGGGGTTTTATGTTTACTTTTAATTATGCAGAAGGTGCAACACTTTTTTCAGCATGGGGAATGTGGTTTGTAATCTTTGCAGGTTTATTTGTATTTAATGAATTCGCTAGAAGGTGGAAATGGGCAGGATTTTTTTCTTTTGCTATTTTGCCTATAGTTTTAACTATAATATGGGCAACTGTGCTTAAGGATGTAACGTATACAGACTGGTTCCATCTTGCTAAGGTATATTCTGCAACAGCAGGATGTATTGGTTTTTGGTGTATAAGGCACCTTGAAAGAAAAGATAGGTTAACTGGAGAGGTTAAGTGGAGACTTGCAGATAATAAGATTGCTCTTTGTTTTCCTCCATTGATACTAGCTATTAACATATTAGAAGCAGTGGCTAGAGATATTGAGGTTGGAGCATCATTTTGGTTAATTAATTCTGGTGCAATAGAAGGTGAAGTAATAGGTGTAATGGGTGGACCATGGAACTTTATGAATGCAACAGCAGGTATACTTAATATTATAACAATAACCGGTTGGTTTGGTATTGTTATTCGTAAACAAACACAAAAGGATAAAAGTAGGGATATGCTATGGCCGGATATGTTATGGTTTTGGATTATAGCTTATGATTTATGGAATTTTACTTATACATACAACTGTATACCTACTCATTCATGGTATGCTGGATTTGCACTTTTACTAGCACCAACGCTATGTGCATTTACAGTTGGAAAAGGTGCTTGGCTACAGCATAGAGCACAAACTCTTGCGATTTGGTGTATGTTTGCACAAACATTTCCCGCATTTCAGGATGTTGGAAAATTTGTTGTAACATCTACTTATAACCCAACCATTTACACTGTAATTGGAGTATTAGCTCTTGGAAGTAACGCCTTAGTATTTATTTATATGATTTATAAAATAAGAAAGACAAAGAAAAATCCTTACAAGGGCGAACTATATTCAGACAATAAGAGATATAAAGAAGTTGAAGCAATGGCAGAATAAAATTTGTTGAAATCTGTTATCATTCTATGATAAAATATGCGTAGCATATTTGAAATGTCATATGTCTTGCGTAGCAAGACTATGCGTAGCTGAGACTATGATAAAATAGTTAGGAATAAATTATAAGGAAAATGAATGATATGAGTGAAATCAACAAAAGAAAGCAGCGTATTATTGATGCAACAATTGAAGTTTTAAAGGAAAACTCAATTGAAGAAACTACAGTAAGAAAGATTGCAGCAAAGGCAGGGCTTACAACGGGAGCATTATATCATCATTATAGAAATAAGGATGATATATTATTTGACGTAATTACACAGTCTCTTCAATTTACACATAAAATGGTGGAAGAAGTAAAGAATGATAAAGTATCCTGTGAGAAAGAAAAATTGCTTGCCAAAATTGTTTCTGAGGTTACTAAAAGACTTTCAAAAGTTGATGAACAAAAACTTCATATGCTTTTACTTTGCGATGCAATTGCTAGAAATAGAGAGATAATAGATAAGTATCAGATAAATTATTCTGAAATTATAACAAATACTGGAAATTTATTTACAAATGCTTTTGGAATAGAAAATAACGAATATAAAAATGCAGTTGCATCTATATTAATAGCTGCCATAGATGGACTCGCTATGCAACAAGCACTAGGGGTTTTACCAAAAGAACAAGAAAAAATGATAGAAATTTTTAATACATTTTTTGTTGAAAGCATACCATTGTTTCTGAAAAACAATATGAAGTAAAAATTTGAGCTAAATGAGTACATAATAAAGGCACATTAATTATAGTAAAAAACTATATATAATGTGCCTTTTAAAATATATTTATTAATAATATTAGAATAATTTTACGATGAAGTCTAGACTATGATATAATATGCATAGCATATTTAAAATGGCTCAGCTTGCTGAGACTATGATATAATAACTATTGAATAGTTTAATGTAGGTATATTAAAATTATCAATTGGAGAACTTTATGATAAATATTTTGATTGTAGAAGATGATTTCACTTTAAGTAATGGAATAAGGCTTGCTTTAAAAAGTGATGACTATAGCATTGAACAGGCATATGATATAAAAACTGCATACGAAAAAATTAGTTGCAACCCATTTGATTTAATAATATTGGATATTAATCTGCCAGATGGAAATGGACTTGAACTACTAGCTAAAATAAAGAAGCATTTTCAGATTCCGGTTATAATTTTAACTGCCAATAATTTAGAAATTGATATTGTAACAGGTCTTGAGATGGGGGCAGATGATTATATCACAAAGCCATTTAGTCTTATGGTTTTAAGAGCAAGAGTAAATACGCAATTAAGAAAGACAGTAACAAAAACATTCTGCGTGCAAATTGATAGCTATTTATTCAATTTTGATGCTATGGAATTTAAGAAAAATAACAGTATCATAGAACTCAGTAAAACTGAACAAAAATTGCTTAGATTATTAGTTGAGAATAGAGGCAACACTCTAACAAGAGATTATCTAGTTGATAGAATCTGGACAGATGGAGCAGAGTATGTGGATGAAAATGCTTTGTCAGTAACAGTAAAAAGATTAAGAGATAAGTTAGAGGATATACCATCTAAGCCTACATATATTAAAACAGTCTATGGAATTGGATATACTTGGGCGGTGAAATAAATGAGATTTACAAGTGTTAGAAAAACCATTAAGAATTTAAACAAAATGATTGATAGTGTAATAGATGGTACTTTTAGTGAAGCTACCTTTGATGAATCATTATTATCATCACTGGAAGCAAAGCTTAAACGATATCTTTCTCATAGCCATATGACCTCACAAAAACTAGAGGAAGAAAAAAATGTTATCAAATCATTAATTTCTGACATATCACATCAAACTAAAACTCCCATTGCAAACATAATGCTATATTCATCTCTTTTAATGGAGCAAGATAATATATCAGATGATACAAGGAACATGATTGAACAGGTGAACTTACAAAGTCAAAAGCTAGATTTTCTTATAGAGGCTTTAATTACAGCATCAAGATTAGAAACTGGTATTATTAGTGTAAATCCTATAAAAAACTCAATAAGTGAGCTTGTTGACAATATTTTAATACAAATAGAGTCAAAGAGTAAGGCAAAAAATATAGACATAACAACAAACATAGAAGAAGGCCATGCAATATTTGACATGAAGTGGACTGTTGAAGCTATATACAATATAGTAGATAATGCTGTAAAGTACACACAAAATGGAGGAAGTGTTAAAATCATAGCTGTTCCCTACGAGCTTTTTTATCGTATAAATATAATAGATAACGGAATAGGTATTGAGGAGCAGGATTTAAGTAAAATATTTCAAAGATTTTACCGATCGCAAAATGTTCAGCAAATAGAGGGTGTTGGGATAGGTCTATACCTAACAAGAGAAATAATATCGTCTGAAGGTGGATATATAAAGGTTGCATCAAAAATCAATGAAGATACAACATTTTCAGTGTTTTTACCTAAATAAGATTTACTTCTTTCAATACTGAAAAAGAACTAACTTCTTTCAATACTGAAAAAGAATAGATTCTTTCAAAAATGAAAGAATCTTGAAATAATATAGAAAGATTTTAGTGTTAATATAGTCTATGTAATAAAAAAATGAACATAGACTATTTTTATTGGAGGATTAAAATGATTATTTTACAAACTAAAAATTTGAAAAAATATTATGGTAATGAAGAAAGTATAAAAGTAAAGGCGCTGGATGATATTAATGTATCAATAGATAGTGGAGAATTTGTTGCAATAGTAGGAACTTCCGGAAGTGGAAAATCAACAATGCTGCATATGCTGGGTGGACTTGATAGACCAACTAGTGGAAATGTTATAGTAGATAGTAAGGATATTTTTACACTAAAGGATGACGAGCTTACTATATTCAGAAGAAGAAAAATAGGTTTTGTTTTTCAAAATTATAATTTAGTACCAGTGTTAAATGTATATGAAAATATTATTTTACCAATAGAACTAGATGGCAATAAGCCTGATAAGGAGTATATAAATACAATAATTAAAACTCTAGGGCTTGAAAGTAAACTTGAGAGTCTTCCAAATAACCTTTCTGGAGGACAGCAGCAAAGAGTTGCTATAGCCAGAGCACTTGCAACTAAGCCATCTATAATTCTTGCTGATGAACCGACTGGAAATTTAGACAGCAAAACAAGCATTGATGTTATGGGACTTTTAAAGGTGACAAGTGAGAGATTTAAGCAGACTATTGTAATGATTACACACAATGAAGAAATTGCTCAAATGGCAGATAGAATTATACGAATTGAAGACGGTAAAATCATAGGTGGTGGAAAAAATGCTTAAGGTAGAAAACAAAAAAGTCATATCCAATATTGCAAAAAGCTCCTTTAAGGTAAATAAAACAAGAAATATATTTGCTGTTGTAGCAATAGTTTTAACAACAGTAATGTTTACGACGTTTTTTACTATAGGACTGAGTATGAAGGATAGTCTAGAGGATTCTACAATGAGACAGGTTGGAGGAAGTGCACATGGTGGCTTTAAATATCTTACTCAAGAAGAATTTGACAAATTAAAGACCCACAAATCTATTAAGGAGATACAGTATTCAATTATTTTAGGTTTTGCCGAAAACTATGAATTATTAAAAAGACCGTCTGAAATCAGATATGCAACTGATAGAGAAGCCGAGATGATGTTTGCAAAGCCGACTGTTGGCAGCATGCCTTCAGACTTTAATGAAATTGCCATGGATAAATTAGTTTTAAAGGCATTGGGTATAGAGCCTAAGTTAGGTCAGGAAATAACTATTGAATATAGCTTTGATGACGAGAAAAGATCCGATACCTTCGTATTGTCAGGGTATTGGGAGGGTGACAAGGTTATTCCGGCAAGTCAGATTTTTATTTCCAGAGAATATTTGGATTATATGCTGAAGGATTATGAAATCAGTGAAGTTAGTGAAATTATTGGAACTATAAGTGCTGATGTTATGTTTAGCAATTCCTTTAATATTGAAAAAAAACTGCAAAATATAATTAAAGACAGCGGATACAGTCCTGTTGATATAGATTATGGTGTTAATTGGGCGTACATGTCATCCTCTGATGATATGAATATTGTCACTATTTTGGTTGTAATTGCAGGTATTTTGCTAATAATGTTTTGCGGATATTTGATTATTTACAATATATTTTTCATTTCAGTATCAAGCGACATACGGTTTTATGGGTTGCTAAAAACAATAGGAACCACATCAAAGCAAATAGGTAAAATCATCAGAAAACAGGCTATTATGCTTTGTATAATCGGTATACCAATAGGTCTTGTTATAGGATATTTGGTTGCATATGTGATAACTCCCCTCACATTAGCTCATTTAAACATAGTTAATATGATAATTTCTGCTAACCCTTTTATATTTATGGCTACATTAATATTTTCCTCAATAACTGTACTTATAAGTGTAAGAAAGCCGGCTGTTGTTGCAGGTAGGGTCAGTCCTATAGAAGCCATAAGAAATACAGATGCTAAAGAAAATAAGAAAAATAAAAGCAAGAAAACCTATGGCATAAATTTAGCTAAGATGGCTTTTTCAAATGTTTTTCGCAATAAGAAAAAGGCTGCTGTTGTAACTATATCCTTGTCTTTAAGTCTTATAATTTTAAATTGCACATATTTGATTGTAAATAGCTTTGATATGAACGCATACCTCAGCATGTCTATAATAACTGATTTTGTTGTTGCGGATACAGGATATTTTAACGTATATATAGGATACAGTGACCAGGAGACTGTTTCTGATGAATTTATTGAACTGATAAATTCGCAAAATGGTATTGAGGAAATAGGCAATACAAGATTTTCAGAAGTAATTTTGCCTGCAACTGATACATTTATACATAATACTAAAAAGCTAATCAATGATTTTCCTGAATATATTTATGGGGATGGACTTGAAGAGGCTAACAGAGTTTTAGAAGAAAGAGTCTATTATTCTCACATCTATGGTATGGATAAGCTTATATTAGATAATCTTGAGGTTTATAAAGGTAAAATTGATTATGAAAAATTAAAAACAGGTAATTATATAATAGCAAATTCTTTTGATTATAATGGTAAAATAAGCCCGTACAATGTGGGGGATAAGGTTAGTATTAAATATACAGACGATACTGTAAAGGAATATGAAATTATGGCAATAGCAAATCTTCCATTTAACTTAACAGTCAGACATTCACATCCATACAATACAGAACTTTATATGTTAAATGACGAGTTCATATCAAATTTAAGAAATTTAGCTCCTATGTATACAGCGTTTAATGTCAAAGATGATTTTGAAGGCGAAATGAACAGCTTTTTAAAAAATTACTGTGAGAATATAAATACTGATATGAATTATAATTCAAAAGATACATTTGTTGAGGAATTTAAAACTATGCAAAATTCATTTAAAAGTGTAGGCTTAGCATTAAGTCTTATAATCGGATTTATCGGTGTTATGAATTTTGTCAATACAATGCTGACATCAATTATTTCAAGACGTAGAGAGCTTGCTATGCTGCATAGTATAGGGATGACCAAAAAGCAGGTCAATAGGATGCTTGCATTTGAAGGTATGACATATGCGCTATTGACCTCATTGTTTGTTATAACTATTGGATTAGCTTTAAGCTTTTTATTGGTTAAGCTTTTGTTTAGTGGAATATGGTATTTTAATCTAAACTTTAGTGCGATTCCATTTTTAATATGTATGCCGATATTATACATTTTATCACTTATTGTACCTGTCTTAAGCTATAAATCAGTAAGTAAAGACAGTATAGTTGATAGATTGAGAGAAGTAGAATAAATCTGTATGTTATGAGCGATATACTTTACCTTATGTAAAGTGTATTGCTCATTTTTTATATAGTTGTTATAATTTAGAAGTAAGTGTCAAAGAAATTATAAAACATTTAACGAGGTATTTCATGATAAAGATTGCAATCTGTGATGATGAGGTAACAATATTAAGTAAGGTTAAAGATTTAATAAAGGAGTATAAAAAATTCCCAATTGAAGTAAGTACATTTAGTTCAGGTGAGGAACTACTAGACTCTAACATATATTATGACATTATTATTCTTGATATTGATATGAAGGGTATTAATGGAATAGACACTGCAAAAAAAATAAGAGAAAAGGACAAAGGTGTTAGGATAATCTATTTGACTAATTATACGGATTATACTATTTTTGCCTTTAACGTTCATGCTTTTGCTTATCTGTTAAAGCCAGTTGACAAGGATGAATTATTCAACCAGCTAGACGAAGCATTAACATACAAATTTGAGGTAGAAGGAAGTGAGCTTGAGTTTATAACTTTAGAGGGCATAAAAAGACTAAATGTTAAAGATATATTCTACTTTGAGTATCAAAATAGAATTGTAAAAATGATAACTTCATCAGAAACATTCACCTTAAAGAAAAAAATAACTGATATATGTTTTGAAATGAAAGTTTATAACTTTTCAATGCCTCATAAAAGCTTTGTAGTTAATCTATATCGTGTTAAAGCTATAAAGGGATATAATATAATAATGACTGATAATACAATAATACCATTGTCACAAAAAAAATCAACTGATTTTAGAAAAAAGCTAAATTGCTACTTAAGCGAGGAAATAAAAAGAAGTAGAGGTGTATTTTGAATTCAAATTTAATTGATATTATAGCATACATAGTCATACCTATAATAGGTAGTATGTTTTTTGTATATATACTTATAGATGGAATTAATAAATTAGGTTGTAATGTCAATATAGGAAGACCTTTAAAGTATGGAATATTAGTCATTTACTCTGTACTGTTATTAGGACTTTCACTTTTTCAAAACACCTTTATAAACTTATTTACATGTGTTGTTTTATTGCCTATAATTGCACATTTTATATGTAATAGAAAAAGAATTTATATGATATATTATATGGGTCTAACGATTTCTGTATTTATGCTTGATTTTTTACTAAGCGCCATTTTTCAAATTCTTATTGTGTATAGAATTACTATATTTACAGATTTAAGATATTATGTGATATTGTATGTTCTTACATCAAAGCTATTATCATATATTCTAGTTAAGCTATATGTTAGTCTTATAACAAAAAAACAGCATAGTGAAATATCAAAAAAACAGTATGTAGCAAGTTTTATCTTGCCACTGTTTAGTATTATATATATTTATTCACTGCTATATTCAATGCAATTTGTTGTGGATTTTAACCTAATAGGGTTGTTTATATTAAATGTTATTATAATTTTATTTTTAAATATATATTTTTCTAAAATTGCAGAAATTACTGAAAAAAACTATGAGCTTAAAAATCAATTAATTTTATATGACCAACAGGAAAAGCTACAATTTCAATATTATGAGGATGTAGAGAAAAAATATCAGGAATCAGTAAGAGTTTTACATGATATAAGAAAACATATACAAGCTTTGGAGAGTTTATATGAGAGTACTAATAATGAGAAAGCTTTGGAGTATGCAAAGGATGTACATCAAATGCTTAATAATTTAGGCCATAAGTACTATACATCAAGTAAAATACTCAATATTATACTTAATGATAAGGCAAGTATAATGAATAGTCTAAAAATAAACTACAATATACGAATTGGAGATATCGATTTAAACAAATTTAAGGACATAGACTTAACTGTAATATTTGGTAATATTTTAGATAATTCTATTGAAGCCGCTAAATTAGTTGATGATGCAAGTATATATTTGATAGTAGATGTAGTGCAGAATTTTATTAGCATCAGTCTATCTAATTCATTAAAAGTATTGCCCAAAAAATATATTAAAGGGTTTATTTCTACAAAACCTAATCATCAAGGTGTAGGACTGAACAATGTTGAAAGAACAGTAAAAAAATATAATGGTGATATTCAATATAAATATGATGAGCATATGTTTAATGTATATATTATGCTGCCAATTTAAAATAATAAATCAATGTAAAAGGAGTGAGATATTATGGTTTCAAATTCAGTTGTAGCAATGATTATACTAGATTTATTTATTTGCTTTATACTTCCGATTATTGTTTTTGTACTTATACAAAGAAGATATAAAAAAACTTTTAAATCTTTTATATTAGGTGCTTTAGCTTTTTTTATATCTCAGATTGTACTAAGAATTCCTGTTATAAATAGTCTTTTGCCACAGTTTGCTTGGTACAATGTATTTCAGATAAAATACCCATACCTTTATTGGATATTTCTAGGCTTAACAGCTGGTATTTTTGAAGAAATAGGACGTTTAATACTGATTAAATTGTTTATGAAAAAAAATCAGCGTTATATAGATGGTATAACCTTTGGATTAGGTCATGGAGCGATTGAAGCAATGCTTATTACGGGACTAAGTTTTGTGAATATATTGATATTTTCAATAATGATAAATACTGGTACGTTTGAAGCAAATTTAGCTGATTTGCCGCAGGCTACTGTAAATGCAATATATTATCAGTGTACTAGCTTAACTCCACTTAGTACTATTCTTGGTGGGATAGAAAGAATCATTGCTATGGGAATACATATTGGACTTACAATAATAATATTTGAAGGAGTTAGAAAAAACAAATCATGTCTTTGTTTAATAATTGCTATTTTAGTTCATGGTGCTATAGATGCATCAATAGGATTTATGTCTCAAATGTTCGGATTTTCAACATTGACCATGGAAGTTGTATTTGCAGTCATATCAATATCATTAATGGTTTATGTGTTTAAATCTAAAAAGCGTGTAAAATGGCAGGAAGACTAGAAAGAAATATATAATAATTAAATTTATATAATTAAAAAAATTAAAGGAGATTTATTATGAAAAAAATATTAAGTATTTTATTAACCTTATCATTAGTTTTAGTTTTATTTGCAGGATGTTCTAGTCCTAAGTTATCAGAAAAATTTGATGAGAACAATGTTAAAACCACATCAGAAAATGCAATAAAATTGCTTAACGAAGGTGAATACGAGAAATTCTGTACTGATTTACCTAGAGAAGATTTAAAAGCTGCATTTACAGTAGATGTTATAAAAAATGCAGTTGCACAGGTTATGCCAAATGCGGGTTCTTTCGTAGAGTTTACAAGTGAATCAATAGTAGGTCAAAAAGACAAGGATGGAAATGAAAGTGCAGTAGCAGTAATAGTTGCAAAATATGAAAATCAAAAGGTAACATATACAATAAGCTTTGATGAGAACATGAAGCTAATAGGATTCTACTTAAAATAAAAAATTAAAAGTAATTTAATTTTTATTGGTAACTATATATGTTTGGATTCATACATTGATAAGTAAAGGAAGATGATAGCGTATTTCACACTATCTATTCGATTATGATGCCACTTCGTGGCATAATGGGAGGTTATTATGAACCAAGAATGTCCAAACTACTTATCAATAGGTATGATGGCTCCAGACTTTACAGCAGTTACAACAATGGGACCATTAAAAATGTCTGATTTAAAGGGTAAATGGGTAATATTATTTTCACATCCAGGCGACTTCACACCAGTCTGAACTAGTGAATTCCTTGCGTTCGCAAGCTTATATCAAGAGTTTGTAGATAAAGGCGCAGTACTATTAGGATTAAGTATAGATAGTACCCCGTCGCATTTGGCGTGGGTATACTCAATATACCAAACCTCAGGTACTGAAATACCATTTCCTGTTATAGCAGATCGTTCAGGAGAAATTGCGCGTCTTTACGGAATGTTTTCACCTGTAATAGGAACTTCAGAAACAGTACGTAACGTATTTTTTATTGATCCAAATCAAATTATAAGAGCTATACTAATTTATCCAAACACAAATGGAAGAAATATACCAGAAATTTTACGTTTGTTAGAAGCTTTGCAAATTACAGATAGGGATGGTGTTGTTACTCCTGCCAATTGGTTACCATATCAACCTGCTATGGTACCTGGACCAAAAACATATCAAGAATTATTGGTACGTGCAAATAATCCTTCAAGCGTTGGATTGACCTGTGAGAATTGGTATTGGTGTTATCAGCAAGTACCACCTACTAGCTAAAAAAATTACATCATTGGCATTATATATGAATATTATATAGTGAGGTGATTGTATGATTTGCCCAGAGGAGTTAGCAGTTCTTGTAAATACTTTGGCAATAGCAATAGCACAGGATAAAACAATAGAACAGCTTGGCGTATTAGCAGCTGTTTTTACGCAACTTGGGGATACACTAGCGACGATAGCTGTTCAAAGAGAAAATATAGAGGCATGTTTTGAAGCAAAAAAGGATAATGAAAATGATAAAAATTGAAAAGAACTTATAAGTGTAAATTATAAGTTCTTTTATATTTAATTGATTTTTTAATGAGAAATTCTGTTCATCCAGTTACCTTTTCTATATACTAAATAACCATATATACAAATAATCAGATTACTTGATGACATTGACCACCAAATTCCGAGCTCGTCTATG
Source organism: Firmicutes bacterium UBA2058 (assembly GCA_002332905.1). Lineage (GTDB taxonomy): Bacteria > Bacillota > Clostridia > Tissierellales > Sedimentibacteraceae > UBA1535. Next base: position 58,062 of record DDAM01000041.1, read on the forward strand.
TCAGTGAAATACTTAAATAATAAAATCATAGGTAATCTAACAAACCATAAACGTCCAATTTCCATTGACATTGCATATTTTGTATGACCTGAGCCTTGAAACAATCCTTGTAAAACGCTGAATATTCCCATAAGCGGCATTGAAAGCGATATAATTATTAAGTATGTAATGCTTTGCTCAATAACTTTCATATCATCCTTAGATTGCATGAAAAAGTTAATAATTGGTTCTCTAAAAACTATTAGAAGCAAACCTCCAATTACACCTATAACACTTGTTACTATTATGGCTTTATCAAAACCTTCTTTGGCTCGTTTATAATTATTTGCTCCAAGATTTTGACCAATTACAGATACTAATGATGTTCCAATTCCCATTGCGGGTTGCATTATCAGTGATGTTATTCTATTTACCATTGCATATGCTGCCATAGTAGCAGTGCCATATGAAACGATAAACGTATTAAGTACTAAAAATCCCATTGCAGAGCCAGATTGTCCAATTGAAGCTGGCAATGCTACTTTAACGCTATTTACAATTATATTTTTATCAAATTTAAAATTCTTAAAATCAGGCTTAATTACTGTATTGCCTTTAAATAATATTATAATACCTGCAACAGCAAGAATTGCCTTAGATATAACTGTGGCAATTGCGGCTCCTGCTACTCCCATATTAAATGTAAACATTAATATTGGGTCAAGAACAGTATTTATTATTGCGCTTATCGCACTTAAAACTGTAGGGAGGACTGTATTTCCTTGTGAATTCATTGTTGCATTAAATATTGCAAATAAAAACATGAAAGGTAAATCTAAAAGTGTTAGTTTTAAATAAATATCTCCAAAATATAATATTTCATCTTGAACACCCATTAGCATTATTATAGGTTTTGATATGATAATTCCAACACCAGCTAAGACTATTCCTGATAATATGGCAAGTACAATTAATTGACTTGCATATTTGTTGGCTTTTTCATGTTCGCCAGCTCCTAGAAGCTGTGATAATATAGATGTTCCAGCAACTGAAAGTCCCATTCCTATTGAAATAAATAAAAAATTTATTGGCCAAACAAAAGATGTGGCAGCAAATTCAACAGAACCTATCTTGCTAATCCACAATCCGTCAATTAAATTATAAAGGGTTTGTATTAAGTTATTTATCATTATAGGTAATGATAAGGCAAAAATAGTTTTATACATATTCCCTCTAAGTATGCTTTCTTGTCGTTTCTTTAAATCCATGTCTAAGTCCATGCCTCCTATGTATTATATACCAAACAATAATATATTTATATTTGTCGTTTGTCAACTTAGCTAGCTATTCGAAATTTTTATATATAAAAAGAATTTATGTAGCATCTTTTTTAATGATGAAAAATAAGATTAGTAAAATGATAAAATATCTTAGAAAATTGTTAAAAATTTAATAAATGGTATTATCGAAAAAATCTCTTTTTTTATTTATTTGTTTGATATATAATAATATAAGGTTAAAAAGTAATAGAGAATAACAGTAGATATAATCACCAAGCCCGTGCATAATTTTTTGACATCGTTAATATGAGCATGGGTTTAAATATAAAAAATGGGAGGAGTATATGAAGATTGGGCAATTTATTGAATTGTTAAACGCAGAATGTGTTACTTATCAAATTGATGAAGAGAAAGAATATAACTATGCTTTCGCAAGTGATTTGATGAGTGATGTGTTAGCACTTGCAAATAATACTACAGTATTAATCACAGGACTAAATAACCCTCAGGTTATAAGAACTGCTGAAATGCTGGATATATCTCTTATTATTCTAGTTAGAGGTAAAAAGCCAAGTGAAGAGACTTTAGCCATTGCAAATGAAACTAATATAACCATATTAACAACTGACTTGATAATGTTTGAAACTTGCGGAAAGCTTTATGAATCGGGTTTGTCAGCTTTATCAAAATGAAAGATGCAAACCACCTAAAAAGATACACATATAAAATCATAGCAAATGATTTTAGTTTAGCAGGCAAAGGCTCAAGTGATATTAAGAAAAATTTAAAAATATTAGGTATAGATCCTAAGGTTATAAGAAAAGTTGCAATTGTATCTTATGAAGCTGAAATTAATATGGTTATACATTCTTATGGTGGAGAACTTTACTGTGACATATATGAAAATAAAATTGTTATAGTATCTGATGACATAGGACCAGGCATAGAAGATGTTGAACTTGCATTGACTGAAGGATATTCTACTGCTTCAAGCTCTGTTAGAGAATTAGGATTCGGTGCTGGAATGGGCCTACCTAATATGAAAAGATGGTCAGATGATTTTGAAATTAATACTCAAAAAAATGGTACGAAAATTTTTATGACAGTTTTAATTTAGAATTATATAGTTTGGTTAATGTTTATTAAATATTGGAAGGGGTGCAACAATGGATTTTTCAATACTTTTAGATGAAAATAAATGTAAAGGCTGCACTAATTGTATGCGAAAATGCCCAACACAAGCAATTAGGATTAAGAATGAAAAAGCCGTTATTGATACTAACAAGTGCATATATTGCGGTGAGTGCATAAAGGCTTGTCCATATAATGCTTATACACCATATAACGTAAACAGAAGTGAAATAACAAAAACAAAGTATTCAATAGCTATTCCATCAACTGCAATATATGGTCAATTTCCTATTGGAACTAAAATATGCAATATACAAAATTCTATAAAAAAATTAGGATTTGATTATGTCTATGATGAAAGTTACGCTGCTGAATTAGCCTCTAAAGTTATTAACAGAAAAGTTAATTCAGAAAAGGAGATTAAACCTTTAATATCTACTAATTGCCCTGCAATTGTAAGGTTAATAAAAATAAGATATTTATCCTTATTAGACAATCTTGTTACAGTTGAATCTCCAATGGAAATTGCAGCGAGACTTGCAAAATATAATGTTCATAATGAATTTGATATACCTTTAGAGGATATTATTGTGTATTATATATCACCTTGTCCTGCTGAAATGTTGACAATAACAAATCCTATAGGTGCTAAAAAATCAAGTATAGATTATGTGATACCTCTTAATTCAATTTATGGAGATTTATTTAGAGAAATAAGTAAAAGCGAAAATATTTGTAATAATGAACCTTCAATTGAAGGCATTAAATGGGCTATATCTGGTGGACAATGTGAGACATCAAAGCTTAATTCTTCAATTTCAGTTTTTGGAATTGAAAATATAATTAATATTTTAGAAGAAATAGAAAATGGGAAGCTTAACGATATCGACTATGTTGAGTTATCAGTTTGCACAGAAGGATGTGTGGGCGGTACTTTTAATGTTGAAAACCCATTTTTAGCTAAAAGAAATATTAATTATATTATAAAGACGAACAGTGAAGGAATGAAATCAAATTTAGAAACTAGTAAGTTTGAAGAGTTGTTTGACAGGAATTTTTTTGACATAGAAATTATAAATGATGATTTTAATAAAGATAATCTTTCATTAGCTGAAGCTATTGAAAAAATGGAGCACATAGAAGCTATAAGCTCAATATTACCTGGACTTGATTGCGGTTCATGTGGCTCACCAACATGTAGAGCATATGCAGAAGATGTATATAATGGTTTTGCAAATTTAGATGGTTGTATTTTATTAAAAGCAAATAAAAAAAATTAAAAGTAATTAATATACTTTCTATGGAGGATAAGGATGAAAATAACAGAATTATCAGAAAAGCTAGGTTGTGAGATAATAAGTGGAAATGATAATGATAACAATATTTCACTAGAAAATGTGTATATTGGGGATTTATTAAGTGTAGTTATGTCGAAAGCAAAAGAGCAGTCTATATGGGTTACAATTCAAACACATTTAAATATTATGGCTGTATCTGAATTGTTGGATATTGCTTGTATAATTGTTGTTGAAGGTATGGAAATTGAAGTACAAACAATCGTGAAAAGCAATGAATTGCATATACCAATATTAAAAACAAAAGCTTCTGCCTATGATATAGCATGTAAGCTACACAACTTAAATTAAAATGAAATTTTTTTATGATTTTCACATACACTCTGATTTGTCACCATGTGGTGATAAGGATATGACTCCAAATAATATAGTGAATATGGCTTATATTAAAGGGCTTAATATGATTTCTGTGACAGATCATAATACCATAGAAAACTATAAGGCAATAGAAAAGGTAGCACAAGGTTTAGGAATTTTAGTCGTTCCAGGTATAGAAATTAATACTAAAGAAGAGGTTCATATATTAAGTTATTTTAAAGACTATAAGTCAGCTAAGGCAGTTAGTGATTTAATATATGAATCTTTACCTAATATTTTAAACAAATCAGATATATTTGGTGAACAAAATATTTATAATGAAAATGATGAAATAATTGGAAGGTTAGATAAATTGCTTATAAGTGCAAGCAAATATTCTATAGGTGAGATAAACACTATTGTAAATAAGTATAATGGTGTGATTGTTCCTGCGCATATAAATAAAAAAAGTAATGGTATATTAGGTGTTTTAGGTTTTTTCCCAACCGATATTAATTTTGAATTTATTGAAATATCAAATAACTATGAACTTAGTGAAAGAAATAAAAAAATAATTATGAATTATAAAAAACTTGTGAGCTCTGATGCACATATTTTAGAAAATATATCTGAGCCTATAAATTATATAAATTTAGAAAAACTTGAAGATATTTTTAGTTATTTAAATACTAACTAATTAAATAAATTATTTATTAATTAAATAATATAATACTTATACGAGGTTATAGCGTGAAAATAAAGACATTCACGCTTTGGAAAAATCTAAAAACGTGATTTTTCATCTCTATCTATAATGCCACGTAGTAGCATAATGGAGGTTATTATGAAAGAATTATCATTGCATATATTAGATATTGTTCAAAATTCAATAAAAGCAAATGCAACTTTTATTGAGGTTATTATAAGTGAAAGTACATTTGAAAATACCTTTAAAATAATTATAAAAGATAATGGGTGTGGAATGGATGAAGATATAGTAAAAAATGTTGATAATCCTTTTTTTTCGACCAGAACTACAAGAAAAGTAGGACTAGGTATTCCGTTATTAAAAGAGGCAACTAATAGATGTAATGGTTCTTTTAAAATAGAATCTCATATTGGTGTCGGAACAACAATAAATTGTTGTTTTGAAAGAAATAATATAGATAGAGCTCCTTTAGGAGATATAAGTGGCACAATAATGACAATTATCAATTCTTTAGTGAATTGTGAATTTAAATATCTGCATTATGTAGACGAAAAATTTTTTGAATTATCAACCAAGAAAATAAAAGAAGTATTAGGTGATAATAACCTGAATAGTCCAGAAATATTATTATGGATAAAAGAATATGTTGATGAATCAACAGATGAGTTGTATAATTAGACTCGTGTTGTTTTAAAAATATTGTTAATAATATTAAAAATATTGTTTAATAATATTAACAATATTGTTTATATATTATATGATTGGAGAAGGTGATGTGATGAGCACAAAGGGATTTACTTTTAAGGGAGGAATTCATCCGCCTCACTATAAAAAGCAAACCGAACATTTAGAAATAGAAAATGCTAAAGAACCTAATGTTGTAGTTATACCATTACAGCAGCATATTGGTGCTCCTTGTGATGCTTTAGTAACAGTTGGACAAACTGTTAAAGTGGGACAAAAGATAGGAGAGTCAAAGGCCTTTGTATCAGCAAATGTACATTCTAGTGTTTCAGGTATTGTGAAAAGTATCGAAATGCGTAACTCAAGTGGTGGCATGAAGGTAAATTGTGTAGTTATTGAATCTGATGAGAAGTTCACAGTAGATGAATCAGTTAAGCCTAAAGGTGATATAGATAAACTAACTAAAGATGAAGTATTGTTAATTATAAAGGAAGCAGGGTTGACTGGTATGGGAGGAGCAGGTTTCCCAACTCACGTTAAGTTAAGCCCTCCAAAGGATAAGGAAATTGATGTAGTTATAATAAACGGTGCTGAATGCGAGCCATTTTTAACTGCTGACCATAGAATAATGCTTGAAAAAGCTGAAGATGTAGTTATTGGAGCTAAAGCTGTAAAAAAAGCAGTTAATGTAGAGAAATGTTTTATTGCTATTGAAAAAAATAAGCCAGACGCAATTGAGGTTATGGAAAAAGCTCTTGAAAACGTAGAAGGTATTGAAGTGGCTGAGCTTGAAACTAAATACCCTCAAGGTGATGAAAAAAGACTTATAAATGCTGTAACAGGAAGAGTTGTTCCTTCAGGTGGATTACCTATGGATGTTGGAGTAGTTGTTAACAATGTTGGCACTATTGCAACTCTAGGAAATATTATTAAAACCGGTATGCCTGTTGTACAAAGAGTTGTTACGGTAACTGGAAGTGCAATTAAAAATCCTAAAAATTTATATATAAGGATAGGTACACTTTTTAGCGATGTAATTGAACAGTGCGGAGGATTTTCTGAAGAGCCTGGAAAAATCATAAATGGTGGACCAATGATGGGAATTGCACAATTTACAACTGATGTTCCAGTAATAAAAGGTACTTCTGGAATATTAGTGTTAAATAAGAAGGATGCTACTATTGAAGAGCCTCAAAATTGTATTAGATGTGGTAAATGTGTTGAAATATGCCCTGTAAACTTACAACCACTTATTATCAGTAAATTGTCACTTTTAAATAAATTTGATGAAGCAGAAGGATATCACGCTTTAGATTGTATAGAATGTGGTTCTTGTTCTTTTGTCTGTCCATCAAAAAGAAGACTTATAGAATCAATAAGAGTTGCAAAACGAGAAATTGTTTCTAACCGTAGAAAAACAGGTAAGTAGGAGGAATTGTAATGGAAGGATATAAATTAATTGCTTCATCTTCTCCTCATATAAGGTCAGAGGAAAATGTAAGTAAGATAATGCTAGACGTTTTAATAGCACTTATACCAGCATTTATTGCAAGTATATTTTATTTTGGATTTAAATCTATAATATTAGTTGCCGCTTCTGTATTATCAGCTATAATTACAGAAGTAGCTTGTCAAAAAATTATGAAAAAACCTATAACAATAAGTGACTTTAGTGCTGCTATTACAGGTGTATTATTGGCATTTAATATACCATCAAGTGCACCAATTTGGATTCCAGTTATAGGTTCTGCTTTCGCTATAGCTATAGGAAAACAAGTTTTTGGTGGTTTAGGTAATAACTTTATAAACCCAGCACTTGCAGGTCGTGCATTCCTTATGGCGTGTTGGTTACCACTAATGACTAATTTTGAAGCACCAGTTGGGATTGATGCAATTGCAACTGCTACACCACTTGCAATAATGAAAGGAACAGCTGAAACTGGTGCTCAACTTCCAAGCATGATGGAGATGCTAATAGGAAGAATTCCTGGATGCTTAGGAGAGACTTCAGCATTATTATTAATATTAGGTGGAGTGTATTTAATAGTTAGAAAAGTTATTTCATGGAGAATTCCAGTTGCGTATATAGGAACAGTTGCTATAATTGCTTTAATAACTGAAAGAAGCTTAAATGGTATGCTTTATCATTTGTTAGCTGGGGGATTAATGCTTGGCGCTTTCTTTATGGCAACAGATTATTCTTCTTCACCTGTCACTTCAAAAGGTAAAATCATATATGGTATTGGAGCAGGACTATTAACAATGCTTATTAGAGAACTTGGCGGTTATCCAGAGGGAGTTTCTTATTCTATATTATTAATGAATGTTTTAGCTCCGTTAATTGATAAATATACTAGTCCAAAATTATTTGGAGGTGCAAAAAGATGAAAAACGAAATAGTAAAATTAGGAGTAATCCTATTTGTTATTACAGCAATAGCTGGTCTAGTTTTGTCATTTTCAAATAATTTAACAAAGGATATTATACAAAAGGCAGTTGAAGCTGAAAGCTCGGGAACTGATGTTGCTAAAATAGTAGTTCCAGGTGCTGTAAGTATAGAAGAGTTTGATAAAGAGTTAGTTGAAAAAATTAAATTAGAAAATGAAAAATTTGTAGATTTAAGAGAATGTAAAGACGAAAGCGGTAACGTTCTTGGATATGGTATAACTACAAAAAGTCCTATAAAAGGATATGGTGGAGATATTGAGATAATTCTTGGTATTTCTGTTGATGGCAAAATAGTTGGTATGAAAGTTGTTTCACACTCTGAAACAGTAGGCCTAGGCACAGGAATTGAAAAGCCTAAATTCCAAGGTCAATTTGTTGGAAAGACAACAGCGGAACAATTTATAGTAACCAAGTCAGTGACTAAAGAAACTGATATTGAAGCTCTTGGCGGAGCTACTTTTTCTACTAAATCTTTCACTAGTGCTGTTAATAATGCCGTGGAAATATATAACAAATATTTAAATGGAAGTAAGGTTGAAGGAAATGAATAATAATGAAAGGATAGGCACTGGACCCATGCACAAATATATCATGGGTTTTTGTGAAATCGGTGCATGGGTATAATAATGAGTAGATTAAAATATATGATGAATGGCTTAATAACTGAAAACCCTACATTTGTTCAACTTTTGGGTATGTGTCCAACTCTTGCTACTACTACTTCAGCATTAAATGGTATGAGTATGGGACTAGCTACAACAGCTGTTTTAATAGGTTCAAACGCAGTAATATCTTTACTTAGAAAGTTTATTCCGGATAAGATTCGTATTCCAGCATTTGTTGTTGTTATAGCGACATTTGTTACAGTAATAGATATGCTAATGCATGCATATATACCAGCTTTATACAAGCAATTGGGATTATTTATACCATTAATAGTTGTTAACTGTATAATATTAGGTAGAGCAGAGGCATTTGCTTCTAAGAATGGTGTTGTAGATTCAGTATTTGATGGTTTAGGTATGGGATTAGGATTTGCTATAGCTTTAACCATATTAGGCGGAGTTAGAGAAATATTAGGTGCAGGTTCTATATTTGGTATAACATTATTTGGCGAGGCGTTTAAACCGGCACTTATTATGATTATGCCTCCTGGAGCTTTCATAGCACTAGGATTATTAATTGCTTCAGTAAATATTATAACTAAAAAGATTAAAGCTAAAAAAGCATAGGAGGGAGGGTGCATTATGAATTTATTTAGCTTATTTATAGGTGCATTTTTAATTAATAATATTATCTTTGCTAAGTTCATGGGTATATGTCCATTCCTTGGTGTATCTAAAAAAATTGATACGGCTGTTGGTATGGGTGTTGCAGTTACATTTGTTATAACACTTTCTTCAGTTATAACATGGTTATTGCAAAGACTTGTATTAGATAATTTCGGTTTAGAGTATTTACAAACTATTTCTTTTATATTAGTAATAGCTGCATTGGTACAATTTGTTGAGATGTTTCTTAAAAAGTCAACACCATCTCTTTATGAGGCTCTTGGTGTGTATTTACCACTTATCACAACAAACTGTGCAGTTTTGGGTGTAGCAATATTAAATATACAAGAAAATTACAATTTGATAGAAACTATTGTTCACTCATTAGGAGCTTCATTAAGCTTTTTGTTAGCAATAGTATTATTTGCAGGTATAAGAGAAAGATTAGCTCTTGCTGATGTTCCAGAAGCACTTGAAGGATTTCCAATAGCATTAATTACAGCTGGACTTATGTCAATTGCATTTTTAGGCTTCTCTGGCTTAGCAATATAATGAGGAGTTTAAGGAGGTTATTATGATGGTTGCGATAGTTTCGGCAATAGCAGTTTTAGGCATATTAGGACTGGTATTTGGTGTAATATTAGCAGTTGCTGCAAAGGCATTTGAAGTAGAGATAGATCCAAAGGTTACAATGATTAGAGGACTACTTCCTGGTGCTAACTGTGGTGCCTGTGGTTTTCCAGGTTGTGATGGTATGTCAAATGCCATGGCTAACGGTACAGCTCCGGCTAATGGTTGTCCAGTTGCAAGCAGTGAAGCTGTTCAAAAAATAAGTGAAGTATTAGGTGTTTCCGCAGAAATTGGAGAAAAGAAGGTCGCTAAAGTATTATGTAAAGGATGCGATAGCAAGGCAACTAAAAAATATGAATATTCGGGAATTTTAGATTGTAAAGCAGCTGCTATTGTTCAAGGTGGCGATAAATCATGTTCTCAAGGTTGTTTAGGATATGGTACATGCGTTAAAGCTTGTGCATTTGATGCAATTACTATTGTTGATGGTGTTGCAGTTATAGATAAAGAAAAGTGTACATCTTGTGGTAAGTGTATAACAGAATGTCCTAAAAATGTAATAGAATTAGTACCTTATAGTCAGGATGTAATTGTTGAATGTAAAAACACAGAATTTGGTAAGGCTGTTAAGGATATTTGCAAGGTTGGATGTATAGGCTGTAAATTATGTGAAAAGAATTGTCCTTTTGATGCAATACATGTAGAAAACAATATTGCTAAGATAGATTATTCTAAATGTAAGCAATGCCTTGTATGTACTGCAAAATGTCCAACAAGAGCTATATCAGGAGATTTATCAAAAAGAGTAAAAGCATATATTGACGAAGAAAAATGTGTTGGATGTGGCGTTTGTAAGAAAAAATGTGCAGTTGATGCCATTGAAGGAGAGCTTAGGTTAAAGCATAAGGTTGTTGAAGAAAAATGTGTTGGATGTAGAGAATGTGCTTCGAAGTGTCCAAAAAATGCTATAGAAATAAAACAAATGTAAATTATAAAATCTTAGGTAGAAAATACCTAAGATTTTTTTTGAAAATGAATTTTTAAGTGTCCAAAAAATGCTATAGAAATAAACAAATGTAAATTATAAAATCTTAGGTAGAAAATACCTAAGATTTTTTTTGAAAATGTATATTGTGTCCTTGTAAATGTATAAAAATAATGTTAAACTTATAAGATAGAAAACTATCTTTTGAATAGGTGGACTATATTAAATAATGAGGATGAGTATACTTTGAAAAGAGGAAATACATTAGCTTTAATCTTAGTTATATTGGCAGGTTCTATATTTGGCAAGATAATAGGTGGAGCATTGTCCACATACTTGCCTATATTAAATTATGGGGAAAGTATTGGATTTGGTCCAACGCTTATTGATTTAAATATAATAAGCTTTACTATAGGTTTTAATGCTTCTATAACTGTTGCCGGAATAATTGGCATAATTATAGCAATACTTGTTTATAGAAAAATAAAATAAGTAAAAAAATGAAGGGTGTTATTTTGATTATAATATTGGGGGATAATTTAATATGGAAGGTAACTATGCAATAAGAAAGATACCAAAGGATGAAAGACCTCGTGAAAAATTGTTAAAGCATGGGGCTAGTACATTGACTAATTCGGAGTTATTAGCAATAATTTTAGGAGTTGGTAGTAAAAAAGATTCAGCTATTACCTTGTCACAAAAAATTCTTCATAACAACAATAAGGGACTTTTAAATATAGTTGAAGCTAGCGCAGAAGCTTTAAAAAAGTTTAATGGCATAAATGATGCAAAAGCTTCAAAAATACTAGCTGTAGCAGAACTAAGTAAAAGAATAAGCCGTGATAAGGTTGATAAAACAAAAATAACTTCACCTCAAAATATAGCTGCTTTATTGCTTGAAGAAATGAGGTATCTTAAAAAAGAGGTATTCAAAGTAGTTTTATTAGATACAAAAAATAATGTTATAGCAATAAATGATGTTTCAATCGGTTGTTTAGATAGTACAGTTGTACATCCAAGAGAAGTTTTTTTAGAAGCTATAAAAAATAGCAGTGCTTCAATTATTTTGGTTCATAATCATCCAAGCGGCGAAGTTGAACCAAGCAATGAAGATGAAAACATTACTAATAGAATAGTTGAATGTGGTAAAATTATAGGCATAAGAGTTTTAGATCATATTATAATAGGTGATGGAAATTTCTTAAGCTTTAAAGAGCATGGTTATATATAAATTTAGACTTTAAAGTTTTTTAGGAGGATATAGACATATGGGTTTTTTATCAAATAGTGTAGGTATTGATTTAGGTACATCGAATACTTTAGTTTATGTAAATAAAAAAGGAATAGTTATTAACGAACCATCAGTTGTAGCTATAAATGTATATAATAATGAAGTAAGAGCAGTAGGCAAAGATGCAAAAGAAATGCTAGGGAAAACACCTCATAATATAGAGGCAGTGAGACCTTTACAGGATGGCGTTATAGCTGACTTTAATATTGCCAAAGTATTAATCAAATATTTTATAAGTAAAGCATTAGATTATAAAAAATTAGCGAAACCTAATATTGTAATTTGTGTACCAGTTGGCGTAACATCCATTGAAAAAAAGGCTGTTTTAGAAGTAGCACAAAATGCAGGAGCTAAGAATGTAAAACTTGTTGAAGAACCAATGGCAGCTGCTATAGGTGCTGGAATTGATGTAGGCGCAGCAATTGGTAATATGGTTGTTGATATAGGTGGAGGTACTACTGAAATTGCAGTTATATCACTTGGTGGAATAGTTGTAAGTGATTCACTTCGTGTAGCTGGTGATAGCTTAGATATAGAAATTAAAGATTATATAAAATGGAAATACAAGCTTGACATTGGAGTATCAACAGCTGAAAAAATAAAGCATGAATTAGGAAATGCTTGTCAAGAATATTATGAAATTCCTGAAAACAAGGAAATTCCAACTACTATGACTATTACTGGTAGAGATATGGTTTTGGGTTTACCAAGAAGTATAGAGTTAACAAATGAAGAAATAAGAGAAGCTATTGTAGAGACAATAAACAATATTGTAAGTGGTGTAAAAAGGTGTCTTGAAAGAACTCCTCCTGAACTATCATCAGATATATTTAGTAATGGTATATATTTAACTGGCGGAGGAGCATTGATTAAAGGGTTAGACATATTTATGGAAAAAGAAACAGGTCTAAAAATTAAAATTGCAGAAAACCCATTAGATTGTGTAGCTTTAGGCGCAGGAAAACTTTGTGAAGATATGTAAAGAGTGAAATAAAAACACATTTCACTCTATGGAAGAATCAAAAAACGATTCTTCATCAAATTTTAATGCCGTGAAACGGCGTATTAGAGGAATTTATGAAAATTATACTTCAAAATTTAAAAAAGTTTATCATAGTTTTAATAGTTTTAATACTAATTATAACTATAGGTATAACTTCAAGTATGAGAGATGAGATGACAGGTACTGAGAATTTTTTTGGTACCGTAATTTCCTATATGGAAAAAATAACATATAATATTGGACAAACCGTTAGCAATGCATTTAAATCTGTTCAAAATATAACAAAAATTAATGAAGAAAACGAAATGCTAAAAGAAAATTTGTATAAGCTTAGAGAAGAAAATCGTATTCTTAAAAATATAGTTAATACATCAGATATACTTGAAGCAGAATATAAACTAAGAACTAGCTTGACATATGATTATGTAATTGGACAGGTTATAGCTAAAGATGATTCTAACTGGTTTAGTAGATTTACAATTGATAAAGGTTCAAAAGATGGTGTAAGTAAAAATGATATAGTTATTCAAGCTGTAGATACCGATGAAGGCATTGTTCAAGTAGGGCTAGTAGGCGTAATTTCAGAAGTTGGGAATAACTGGGCTAAGGTTACCTCAATTATTGATGAAAACTGTAAGGTTAGCTTTAGAAATGTAGAAAATAATGAAAATGGCATAATAAGTGGAAATGTTGACGGTAGCGTTACAGGCTTTTTTCTAGATAACAAAACTGAAGCTAAGGTTGGAGATGAGTTGTTTACATCAGGTATAGGTGACATATATCTAAAAGATATTTTTATAGGTGAGATTAGTGATATAGTAGATACAACAGATGCATCATCTAAAAAAATATATGTTGATCCTGTAATTGAATTTACTAATATATATAAGGTTTTCGTTTTGAAAGTAAATAGGTGATAGAATGAAGAGGCTTTATATAATTTTAATTGTGTTTATTAATTTAATATTGCAAGTAACCTTATATAATTTCATAAAAGTTTTTGATGTAGTACCTAATGTTGCACTTATATTAGTTGTATTATTTTCACTAACAACTAATGTGTTCATGGGTGGATTTATTGGATTATTTACAGGGATTTTATATGATATTCTAATAATGGATGTAATTGGTATTAATGCACTCATCTATTTTGTTATAGGTGTAACACTAGGGAATTTTAGTGAAGAAATAAACAGAGAAAATAAAATGTTATATGTTTTTGTAACTGCAATTGCTACTGTTTTTTATCATCTTACAACTGCTTTAATTATGTTCTTTTTAAAGATGAATGTATCTAGCATTACACTTATAATTGATAAAATTATTATTCAAATAATAATTAACTCTGTGCTTTGTATTTTTGTACAACGATTATTAAACTATGTATTTAACAAAATAAATATAAGGCTATTCAATAATAGATTGTAGGTGTGAAAAAACACTTCACAGTATGAAATGTATTTCGCACTATGATACCACTACAATGTCTCGACTACGTCGAGACTATAGCATAAGGGGAGGATTAAGTGAGTTTATCAAAGTTTTTTAACAATAGATTTAATATTTTATATATTATAATTTTAGTAATTATAATAGTTCTATCTTTTAGATTAGCTACTTTAACTATTGTTGAAGGTGAAAAATATAGGGAAACAGCTGATGTTAAAAAGATTAAGGATATACCTATAAATGCACCAAGAGGCAAGATATATGATAGAAATGGTGTTATACTTGCTGATAATTTAACAAGCTTTACTGTTCAATTATATAAAAATAAAATTAAACAAGATAATTTTAATGAAGTAGTATACACTTTATCAAAAATTTTAGATGAAAATGGTGAAACACTAATAGATGAATTTCCTATTATACTAGATACATTTGCGTTTAATAAAGAAAATGTTGAAACTACTTATACGCCAACTGAATATGTTATTAATGTTTTGCGTGAAAATAATTTAATAAATGAGTGGTTAAATAGTGAAACAATTATATATAACGAAAATTATAATGTAAAAAACAAAGTTTTTCTTTTTTTACAAAAAGAATATAATGATTTTCCTATAGAATTGGTAGAAAATAATTTTCAATTTATTGCTGATACAGAGAAAGTTAAGAGTTTTTTATTAGAAAACAAAATTGATGAAAATATAAGTCCAAATAATTTAATTGAATATTTATTAA
This sequence comes from Firmicutes bacterium UBA2058, assembly GCA_002332905.1. Lineage (GTDB taxonomy): Bacteria > Bacillota > Clostridia > Tissierellales > Sedimentibacteraceae > UBA1535. Next base: position 73,249 of record DDAM01000041.1, read on the forward strand.
ATCAAGAAAACAGAATTTTTTTAAATCTGTTATCTAATTCTAAAACAAGAAGATATACTTATGAGTTTTTGATTAAAAAAGGATTAGTAAATGACATATCATTAATAGGTTTTTCATTTATACAGGACCAAAGGTACGAAGCTTTAAAAAGTAGCTTAGCATCAAATTATGAAGGAATTACAGAAAAATCCACTGCTAAAGAAGATTTTATATATTTAACTAAATATTATGTTTTTGATTATTTGTTTAACACGGTGTATGGAGAAGGTGACTCAAAAGTAATACCAGGTGAAATTTTAATTAAAAAATTATCAGAGGTATATAAGGATTTACCTGTAACAATAAAGGAAGTGGATGGAGTTTTGACATATGAGTATGTAGAGGGTGGTAACAAACAAAAATATATAAATGAGCTTAACCTTGAGAGTACAGCCTCTGCATATGAGTTAGTTACAGCTTTGGCTTTAAAAGAGGGTAAAATAATAAACGACATTATTGTAAAAGACATTAGTTATTATGCTCAGTCTGAGCTGTTAAATCGTGGCATAAATCCAAATATATCAATATCAGCTTGGGAGTATACACCCTTATACGAAAAAAGCACTTGGGTAAATAATAATGTAGGAAAAGTTGAAAATATAGATGCTGAAGATATATTTAATAAGTTAAAAGGTGATATAAAATTAGAGGAAGAAATTAATGATTATGATGCAAGAAACATTTTAGTTGTTAGGGATAGATATAAAAAGCAAGGCTATCTATCATATCATCCCATAGATATTTGCTATGATATTTCTGAAAAAACAGTAGCAATGGTATCCGAAAGAAATCATGAACTTAGTGGTATTAATGTAGAAATTGAACCAATAAGATATTATCCAGGAAAAACACAAGCAGCCCACATACTTGGATATCTAGGTAAAATATCTCAGGAAACTGAAATTGAAGAGTATATAGTAAAGCAAAAAGATAAATACAGCTTAGATGATATAATAGGTAAAACTGGTATCGAAGAGAAATTTGAAAGCTACTTAGCTGGAGAAAAAGGAAAGAAAACTGTTGCAGTAAACAATCTTGGTAATACTATTGAATCTGTTGCAGAAGTTGCACCAATACCAGGCGATAATTTATATTTAACTATTGACAGCAGATTACAGGTAAAGGCTGAAGAAGTGTTAGAAAAGGGACTAAAAGCATTACAGGTTGGTGGAACATATGAAAGTGAATGGGGAAATTATAAATATAAAGATCCATATAAAAATGCTACATCAGCTTCATTAGTCGCTATTGATGTAAAAACGGGAGAGGTATTAGCTCTGGCAAATTACCCATCTTATGACTTGAATTTGTTTGCTACGGGTATTTCTGCAGAAGATTGGAATAGCTTACTAAATGAATCTAAGGATCCATTAGCACCTAAGCCATTATACAATACTGCACTTTTAACAGCGATACAGCCTGGGTCAACCTTTAAAATGGTTACTGCTCTTGCTGCTCTGGAAAAGGGAATCGATCCAAATGCTAAGGTCTATTGCGCTGGTGTTATGGAAGTAGGTCAAAGAAAATTTGGATGTTGGATTTACAACATGTATGGTAGAAAACACGGTGCTCAAACCATTTATGAAGCTATCAAAAACTCATGTAACTTCTATTTCTGGACATCAATGCTTGGAGAAAATCCTGCTACTGGACAAAAACATGGAGTAAAGCTTGATTTTGAAGATGTTACTGAAATGGCAATTAAGTTTGGACTAAATGATCCAACTGGTATTGAAATTGATATTCCTAAGGAATATTCGGGTGGAGTTCCGAATTTAGAGAATAAGAAATCTAGCGCGAGACTTTATCTAAGACTGTTTTTAGAAGAAAATTTACAGTTCTATATAAAAGACGGTTATAATATGGATTCAGAAGAACTAAATAATGCTATAAATAATATTGTAGGTTGGTTAAACGAAGATATAATAACTAGGGGAGAAGTCTATAAAAGATTAGAAGGCTTAAATTTTAATCCTGATAAAACACATAATTCTAAAGTGCCTCTAGTAGATATTCTGAAATACACCTACATTAATCACTCTGTTTGGAATGCTGGAGATAGTTTAAATCTATCAATTGGTCAGGGTGGCAATTCGTATACACCGATACAAATGGCAAATTATGTTGCTACAATTGCAAATGGTGGATATAAACATAATGTTAGTGTTATTGACAAACTTGTTACTTATGATGGATCTGAAATTACCTATAAAGGAGAAAGAACATCAGAAAGAATTGAGCTTACTAATTACGACAATTTAAAGGTACTTCAGGAGGGGATGAGGCAGGTTGCAAATGATGGTATATTAAAAACATTCCCGGTTCAATTTGGTGTAAAAACAGGTACTGCGCAGAAGGATGGCATTAATCCTGAAACCGGACAGCCTTATGATGATTTTGCATGGTTTGTTGCATATGCACCTTATGATGATCCTCAAATTGCTGTATCCTGTGTAATATTCCAAGGTGGCTTGGGGACATATCCGACTCCGATTGTGAGAGATGTTATAGCTGAGTATCTTACATTAAGCGGTGCATTGCAAAGACCTGGAACAGAAACAAAGGAAGAGTAAATAGAGTGAAGAATCAAAAGACGATTCTTCACTCTATGGAAGAATCAAAAGACGATTCTTCAAAATCTATATGAAGGTAAGGATGTGAATATTGTGAGTAATAAAATTATAGTAACCTCTGAAAAAAATAACATTGGTAAGAGCCTATATTGTGTAAAAATTTCTAATGAACTGTGTTCAATGGAGTTGTCATCCAAGGAAAATAAAAGGGTTGTAATAGTTGAATTTTCAGAAAAAAACAAAAGTATAGCTGAGTATTTGGAATTAGAGGAACAAATTATTTACGACTTAAAGGATGCCTTAGATGGAGTATGCAATATTGATCAAGCTATTATTAACATAAATGATAAAATTGATTTATTGCCAACCCCAAGACTAAAAGATAAGCTTAGTAATGTAGAAATAAGTAGTTTCAATAAGTTAATTTCAGAGCTTGAAAGAAGTTACGATTATATTATAATCGAGGCAGCTAAAATTAGTAAATGTTATTGTATAAATGTAAAGGATATAAACTCAATAATAATATTAAATAATAATGAATTTTCATCATTGGCACAGATTAATGATGACTTCATTGTAGCATCTGAAAATTCTATAAAAAATAAATTCATAATAATAAATAAATATGATTCAAGTAGCGCTAAGAAAAATGAAGCTTTAAATATAAAGGATTTTAGAAAGGTTTTTCCTGAACCAATCCTTTCATTTGTAAAATATGATGACAAATATGATAGTTTAAAAAGTGATTATTTCTTAACTAAAGATAATGACGAACTATCTAAAGTAATAGAGGACATATCTAAAAAAATATATTAAATGTATATTTTTCAAACCCCTAAATTTATTGTAATAAAGCTTGTAATATTTTAATACAATAATAGAAAAAGGGGTGTGTCTAGTTGTGAATAAAATATTAAAAAAAAGAATAAACATAAAAAGAAAAGAAAATGTTAATAAAAGATTATTGATACAAGTTATATTTAGTATAATTTTAGTTGTAGCAGTTATAGTTACTAAGCAGTTTGGTAACAATTATTCAGGTGTATATCTAAAAAGTGCAAAAGAAAAGCTAGGTGAAACAATAGATGTAAAATTAACACTATCTAATATTAAGTCGATTTTTACTAATCTTGGTAAGGGATTTAATTTTGGTTTTTTTAGCGATTCTGAATATGCTGCTCCTGTAAGTGGAAAAATATTAAAAAAATATAGCATTGATGAAACTATAGAAAGTTCTGAATATAATAATGGTATTGATATTGTTTCTAATATGGAGTCTGTTAAATCAATATCATCAGGTAAGGTAACAGCGGTCGGAAGAAACGAGAAAATGTCAAATTATATTGTAGTAGAAAAGGGTAGTAAAAAATTTATATATGCAATGTTTGATGAAGTATTTGTTTCAAAAGGTGATGATGTAAAAATAGGTGAAATTATAGGTAAATTGAATAATGAAACTAGACTTTTGCATATTGAAATATGGGAAAATGGTGAATCAATCAATCCGTCTAAGTTATTTAAAATATACGAATGAAAAGAAAAAGTGACAATAAGATATTTATTAATTTTATATGTATCATTAATACTTCATGAAATTGGACATTTTATTACAGCAGTAATAATACATGCAAAAATAATTAAATTTAATATAGCCTTATTTGGAATAAACATGCAGATAAATATCAATGATTTATCGTTAAATAGAAAACTTGCTCTGTTTTTTTCAGGACCATTTACTAATATATTAATTATGTTATTATCATATAGATATCGTCAAAGTGATATATACACTATGTATCATTTAAATGATGTAGCATACATTAATATATTTTTATCTTTAATAAATCTTTTACCCATAATACCATTAGATGGTGGTAATGTGTTAAAATCAATTTTAGAGCGTTATATAAAAAAAGAGTATGTTTATAGGATAGTACTTTTTATCAATATTATTTTTTTAATAATTTCAGCATATTGTTTTTATTTAAGCTTTAGCGTTTTTTATTTAGCTATATCATTTATGGCTCTAAAAGGTATTTTTTACGAAAAAACATTAATATTAGAAGAGAAGATTAAAAACACATATAAAAAATTTATGTAATAATTTTTTTAGTAAGGATAAAATATGAAAGATAAAATCATAAAAGAAGCAAGTTTACTTGGATTAGATAAGGTTGGATTTACAAAGACAACAAGGTTTAATAATTTATCAGAATTACTAAATTATAGAGTAAAAAATAATTATAACTGTGAATTTGAAGAAATTGACCTAGATAAAAGAATCGATGTTTCTTATTTACTTCCAAATTGTAAAACCATAATTACTGTTATACTTCCATATGCTAAAGGATACAAGATCCCTAAAGCTAATAATATGGGAAATATTAGTGTGTCATCATATGGGGTGGACTATCACAAGATTTTACATGACAAACTTGAATTACTTGCTCAAAAATTGAAGGAGTATTTTAGATTTAGCTATAAAATATGTGTGGATAATACACCAGCGATAGATAGAGCTATATGTAAGAATTCAGGTCTTGGTTATATAGGAAAAAATAGCATGCTTATAAATGAAGAATTTGGTTCTTTTGTTTTTTTAGGCTCTATTTTAACTGATTTAGATATTGACGTTGATGAGATGACTAATGTAGAAAATAAATGTGGAAATTGTAATATATGCATTAGTAAATGCCCTAATAATGCAATTCTAGATAAAATTGATCAGCGAATTTGGGACTATGGTTCAATAAATACAAAAAAATGTGTTTCATATTTAACTCAAACTAAGTCATATATACCAATAGAATACAGAAAAGCTATGGGCAATCAAATATATGGCTGTGATATATGTCAAACTAATTGTCCAAAAAACTATAAGAATTTAAATCAAGATACTAAAGAAAATTATAATAGCTTGTTAATAGATTTAGAAGAGTTATTTACATTATCTAATAAAGAATTTTATGTTAAGTATGGCAATTTAGCTGGCAGTTGGAGAGGTAATAGTATATGGAAACGAAATGCTATAATTGCTTGTGGAAATATGAAACTTGATAATTTTTATGATATAATAAAAAACGAATTAGATAGTCAATCTGAAATGATTAAAACATATGCAGCATGGACATTATTAGAACTAAATAGAAAAAAAAGTAAAGATTTAATATTTAATAGAATTAAATATGAGAATGAATTTATATCAAATGAATATAAGAAACTTTTAAAGGAGGAGGGTTATGAATAAAGCAGAAAAAATTTATTTTAAGTTAAAAGAGGCTTATCCAGATGCAAAATGTGAGCTTAACTATGAAACACCATTTCAATTATTAGTTTCTACTATTTTAAGTGCTCAGGCTACAGATAAAAGTGTTAATGCAGTTACAAAAGATTTATATCAAGAACATCCTGATTTGAATGCATTTTCAAAACTTTCTATAGAGGAAATAGAAGAAAAAATTAAGAAAATTGGGTTGTATAAGAATAAATCCAAAAGTATTTATAACCTATGTAAGGAATTAGAAGCCCTTTATCAAGGACAAGTTCCAAATACCATGGAGGAACTTATAGTGCTATCAGGAGTGGGAAGAAAAACAGCAAGTGTTGTTTTAGCAGAAGCTTTTAAAATACCTGCATTTCCTGTTGATACACATGTTTTTAGAGTTAGTAAAAGATTAGGACTAGCAAAAGGAGCGACTGCTGATAAAGTTTCTGATGAACTTATGAAAAAACTTTCTAGTAAATATTGGATAAATGCACACCATTTATTTATAACACATGGTAGAAGGACTTGTACTGCAAGAAATCCAAAATGTGGTGAATGTGTAATAAGAGATTTATGTAATTTTAATGAAGAATAAAAATAAGAACTTAGGGGGATATGATGTCTACTGTTTATTGTGAAAATATCGTTGTAGGAAAGTTTAATTTGCTTCTTGGTTATACAAAAGAACATGTTGTAAAATTAGAATTTAATGTAAGTCCTTTGTCAGAAAAGAATTTTTTATATTTTTTAAATAACAATTTTGATAAGGTATGTAAAAATCAATTTAAAAGTGAATATTCGCTCATTATTGAGGATTATTTAAACAACAAATCAACTGATTTGAATATTCCTGTTAAGCTAATAGGTACAGATTTTAACAAGCGAGTTTGGGAAGAGTTAATGAAGATTCCTTTTGGACAACTAAAAACATATGGTGAAATAGCAAAAGCTGTCGGCAATGAAAAAGCATCTAGAGCAGTTGGAAATGCTAATAATAAAAACAATATAGTATTAATAGTTCCCTGTCATAGAGTAATAGGTAGTGATAAAAATCTAGTTGGTTTTGCTCCTGGACTAGAATATAAAGTAGATCTTCTTAAAATGGAAGGACACCAAATTGCAAAAAAAGGAAGTAATAAGCTTAAAAAATATCTTTATTATGTAGAACAATAATGTTATAATCAACGAGAGTTAACAGAGTAAAATATATATTTTACTCTATAGATGAGGTGATTTGAATTGTCAATTAATGTAGTTTTATTTGAGCCAGAAATACCACAAAATACAGGAAACATAGCAAGAACATGTGCTGCTACAGGTAGTAAGTTACACCTGATTAAACCGCTTGGCTTTTCAGTTAGTGATAGGCAACTTAAAAGAGCAGGTCTTGATTATTGGGATTTAGTAGATATTACATACTATGAAGATTTAAATGAATTTTTGAATATTCATGGTAAAAAAGATATTTATTTATCAACTACTAAGGCAGATAAATTTTATACTGATGTTGAATATGTGGATGACTGTTTTATTTTTTTTGGAAAAGAAACTAAAGGGCTTCCCGAGCACTTGCATAACTTATATCATGAAAATAGAATTAAAATTCCAATGATAGAAAATGAACATGCAAGGTCTTTAAATTTAGCAAATTCTGTTAATATAGTATTATATGAGGCTTTAAGACAAATTAAATTTCCAAATTTAATTTAACCTAATTTTGGAGGAGAAATGGATATTGCAATAGGTTTAATCGGAGGGCTTGGGTTATTTCTTTTTGGGATGAATTACATGGGGGATGGATTGCAAAGAGCAGCAGGGGAAAGAATGAAAAACATTCTTGCAGTTCTTACAAAAAACAAATTCATGGGATTAATTGTTGGTACTATTGTAACAATGATTATTCAAAGCAGTAGTGCAACAACAGTAATGACAGTTGGCTTTGTAAACGCAGGACTAATGAATTTACAACAAGCTATTGGAATAATAATGGGAGCCAACATAGGAACAACTGTTACAGCATTATTGGTGTCATTAAGTTTAGACAAGCTAGCACCACTTTTTATAGGTGTTGGTGTTTTTATACACTTAATTGCCAAAAAGAAAAAGATTAAAGATATATCACAGGTTATTATAGGCTTTGGTATACTTTTTTTAGGTATGAACCTAATGAAAGAGGCAGTACAGCCACTTAGAGAGTCTGCCATATTTATGGATATATTATCGAATTTAAACAATCCGTTTTTAGGAATACTTGCTGGTTTTGGAATTACAGCATTACTACAAAGCAGTAGTGCTACTACAGGGCTTTTAATAGCTGTTGCATCTGGTGGAGGTATAACTATTCAGATGGCGTTTCCAATAATATTTGGACAAAATATTGGTACATGCGTAACCGCTTTGTTATCAAGTGTTGGTGCTAACAAGGTAGCTAAAAGAGCGTCTGTTATGCACCTACTATTTAACGTAATAGGTACTGTCTTGTTCTTATTGATTTTAGCTAAGCCTGTTTCGATGCTTGTACTGCATTTGGTTCCAGTTGATATTCAACAACAAATAGCTGCTGCTCATATTTTATTTAATATAATTAATGTTATAATTCTTTTTCCATTCTCAAACTTGATTGTAAAGGCAGCTACAGCACTTGTTAAGGGAGAAGATGAAATGCCTGAGGAAATAGCAAAATATATTGATAAAAGACTTTTTGCTACACCCTCTATTGCCTTGGCTCAAGCAGCTAGAGAAACATTAAGAATGGGTAAAATTGTATCAAAACAGCTCGACTTGTCTATCAATTCCTTTATTAACAAAGATGAATTAAAAGCTAAGAAGGTTTATGAAATTGAAAAGCAAGTAAATAAATTAGCAAGGACAATTTTAAGCTTTTTAGTTAAGCTAGATAAGATTTCTTTGACTGACAATGAAAAAGATAAGCTTGTAACACTTATGAATACTCTCAATGATATTGAACGAGTTGGAGATCATGCTGATAATATAGCTGAATTATCTATGTATATGATTGAAAATAATGTATCATTCTCAAACACTGCAAAAGTTGAAGTGAATGATATGTTTAATATTACTAAAGAAGCTTATGGAATGTCTTTGACTGTTTTAAAAACTGTTGATACAGATTTAGCTTATGAGGTTATTGAAAAAGATAAAAGTATTGATGTTACATTTAAAACTCTAAGGACTAATCATATTGAAAGACTAAATAATCATGTATGTGAGCCTAATGCAGGAATTATATTTTTAGATACTATAAATAATTTAGAAAGAATAGGAGACCACTCCTCAAATATTGCTTTAACAGTAATTGAAGTAATTACTAAAAAAAAGAATAAAAATATTTAAAAATTAGCTTGCATTATATAAAAATATTTTATATAATGTGACTGTAATAAAAACGATATATGAAATACATCAAATGTATTATTTTATAAGAATAAGATTGAATGAAAGTTGCGGGAGAGACTTTAAATGCGAAGAGTTCTTCGCTATGAAGCGCCGAAGGAATAAGTTATTACAAATGCCAATGTATATGACGATGATCTCAGGCAAAAGGACCGTAACCGGACAATACTCTGGAAAGCATAGCACCGAAGGAGCAATTTTTGAAAACAATGTAAATTGTATTAAGAAAAGAATCTCTCAGGTTAATAACAGAGCTTAAGGCGACACGCTTTTTGCTCTGTTTTTTTATGTCTATAATAACCATTTTTTGGTAGGACAAACACAAATTGATTACATACTTAAAATTTATAAGGCGGTAAATATGGGTTTTATAATAATAACTAATAATGATATGGTATATAACAAATATAAGGATGAGTATTGTGTTGAGTTTTATGATTGCAGTATAAAAGAAGTGATGATAAAAGTTAGAGACAGAATACATGAAGGATATAAAATGTTAACACATCCTTTATCAAGTAGTGTAAAACCAAATGAATCATTGTTTAAATCTATCATGATATCAGATGATAAAACTGTACTGGATTACAATTCATTGTTAATCATAGAAAATGGTATCATAACATGTGATAAATTTAACAAAATTAAGTACAATATAGTCTATACAGACAGAATTATAGAAGATTTTAAATTAATTGATTTAACCGTGCTTGAAAGCGCGTTAAATAGGGTATAATAAATAATATATTATATCCTTATATATATAATGTGAAATTCTTTCACATAAATGAAATTCTTTCACACAAATAATAAATAACAAAATCCATATGGAGGTGACTTTTTTTGAAGTTAGAATTAGGTTTAATTCACATTAAAGATATGCAATTTGCTAATGAATCAAAATTAGAAAACGGCGTTATCTACGTGAATAAAGAAGAATTAAGAAACATAATTTTAGAAAACAAAAACATTAAATCAGTTGACTTTGAAATTGCAAGACCTGGTGAGAGCGTTCGTATAACTCCTGTTAAAGACGTAATCGAACCAAGAGTTAAGGTTGAAGGACAAGGTGGATTATTCCCAGGAATGATCTCAAAAGTTGATACAGTAGGTTCTGGAAGAACTAACGTATTACAAGGTTCAGCAGTTGTTACAACTGGTAAAATAGTAGGTTTCCAAGAAGGTATCATAGATATGTGTGGTATCGGAGCTGAATATACACCATTCTCTAAATTAAACAATTTAGTAATGATTTGTGAGCCAGTTGATGGTTTAAAACAACACGAACATGAAAAAGCAGTAAGATTTGCTGGATACAAAGCAGCTATGTATTTAGGTGAGTTAGGAAGAAATGTAACTCCTGATGAAGTTGAGACTTTTGAAACACCATCAATATCAGAAGGAATTAAAATGTATCCTGAGCTTCCAAGAGTAGCTTATGTACAGATGCTTCAATCACAAGGTTTATTACATGATACTTATGTATACGGTGTTGATGCAAAACAAACTTTACCTTCATTAATGTACCCAACAGAAATGATGGATGGAGCTATTGTAAGTGGAAACTGTGTATCTGCATGTGATAAAAACACAACATACCACCACTTAAATAACCCAGTTATAAAAGATTTATTTGCAGAGCACGGAAAAACATTAAACTTTGTAGGTGTTATCATAACAAACGAGAATGTTTACTTAGCTGATAAAGAAAGATCTTCAAACTTCACAGCTAAATTTACTGAATTATTAGGATTAGATGGAGCTATCGTTTCACAAGAAGGTTTCGGTAACCCAGATACAGACTTAATAATGAACTGTAAAAAAATTGAAGAAAAAGGCGTTAAGACAGTTATAATTACAGATGAGTATGCTGGACAAGACGGAAAATCACAATCATTAGCAGATGCACACGTAAGCGCAAACGCAGTAGTTACAGGTGGAAATGCTAACCAAGTTATTACATTACCTCCAATGGACAAAGTTATAGGACATATAGAAGTAGTAAACGTAATAGCAGGTGGTAATGAACACTCATTACAAAAAGACGGTTCAATCGTAGCTGAGCTTCAAGTTATAACAGGTGCTACAAACGAGCTTGGATTTAATAGATTAAGTGCGAGATAGGAAGGAAGGAGGAGACAAAAATGATAAAAGTTGTTCAATATATTAACCAATTCTTCGCCCAAGTTGGTGGAGAAGAAATGGCTCACATACCAGCTGAATTAAGACAAGGACCAGTAGGTCCAGGACTTGCATTCAATGCTGAGTTTAATGGAGAAGCTGAAATAGTAGCTACAATAGTTTGTGGAGACTCATATTTCAACGAAAATTTAGATAAAGCTAAAGCTGAAGTTTTAGAAATGGTTAAAAGCCAAAATGCAGATTTATTTATAGCTGGACCTGCTTTCAACGCTGGTAGATATGGTGTTGCTTGTGGAACTATAGCTGAAGCTGTTCAAACAGAATTAAATATCCCTGTATTAACAGGTATGTACAAAGAAAATCCAGGTGCTGATATGTTCAAAACTAAGATATATATGGTTGAGACTAAAAACAGTGCTGCTGGTATGAGAGATGCAGTTAAGAAAATGGCTCCTTTAGCTTTAAAATTAGCAAAAGGTGAAAAAATTGGTGCATCAGCAGAAGAAGGATATATGCCAAATGGTGTAAGAGTTAACTTCTTTGAAAAAGAAAGAGGATCAAGAAGAGCAGTTGATATGCTTCTTAAAAAGTTAGCCGGAAAAGAATTCGTAACTGAATTCCCAATGCCTGACTTTGATAGAGTAGCTCCTAATAAAGCAGTAAAAGATATATCTAAAGCTAAAATAGCTATAGTAACATCAGGTGGTATTGTTCCAAAAGGAAACCCAGACCACATTGAATCATCATCAGCTTCTAAATATGGTAAATATGACATATCTGGATTTAATGATTTAACAGCAGCTGATCATGAGACAGCACACGGTGGATATGACCCAGTATACGCTAATGATGACGCAGATAGAGTTATACCAGTTGACATATTAAGAGAATATGAAAAAGCAGGAAAAATCGGTTCATTACACAGATATTTCTATACTACAGTAGGTAACGGAACTGCAGTTGCAAGTTCTAAGAAATTTGCTGAAGAGTTCTCTAAAGAGTTAATAGCTGACGGAGTTGATGCAGTAATATTAACATCAACCTGAGGTACTTGCACACGTTGCGGTGCAACGATGGTAAAAGAAGTTGAAAGAGCTGGTATTCCAGTAGTTCATATGTGTACAGTAGTGCCAATATCATTAACAGTTGGAGCAAACAGAATAGTTCCTACAATTGCTATACCTCACCCACTTGGAAACCCAGCATTAAGCTTGGAAGAAGAGAGAGAAATCAGAAGAGGTTTAGTAGACAAGGCTCTTAAAGCTTTAACAACTGAGGTTGATGGTCAAACAGTATTTGACAAATAAATCATAATTGTTTTTGAGTCAATTGCTAAAATCTTAGGAGGCAAAGATGAGTAAGTTATATGATGTAGTAGTTATTGGTGCTGGCCCTGCAGGACTTGCAGCAGCGCTATATGCTGGTAGAGCAAGATTAAGCGTTCTACTTTTAGAAAGAGATAAAGACGGTGGACAAATCGTTATAACATCTGAGATAGAAAATTATCCAGGATGCTTAGAGGGTGAATCAGGACCTACTTTAATAGAAAGAATGTCTAAACAAGCTGAACATTTTGGAGCAGAAAGAGTTTATGACGATATACTAGAAGTTCAGTTAGAAGGACAAGAAAAAGTTTTAAAAGGTAAAAAAGGCGAATACAGAGCAAAATCTGTTATAATCGCTACTGGTGCATCATCAAGACCAATTGGTTGTAAAAATGAGAAAGACTTTATTGGTAAAGGAGTTTCTTATTGTGCAACTTGTGATGCTGCATTCTTTGAAGATTTCGAAGTATATGTAGTTGGTGGTGGAGACACTGCTGTAGAAGAAGCTATGTTCTTAGCTAAATTTGCTAGAAAAGTAACTATCATTCATAGAAGAGATGAGTTAAGAGCTGCAAAATCTATACAAGAAAAAGCATTCGCACATCCAAAGCTTGCATTTATGTGGGATACAGTAGTAGAAGAAGTAAACGGAGACGGTGTACTTGAGTCTATGAAGGTTAAAAACGTAAAAACAGGTGAAGTTACAGAAATAGTTGCTGACGAAAATGATGGTACATTTGGATTATTCGGATTCATAGGATATTTACCAAAGACAGAAATGTTCAAAGACATACTTCCATTAGAGAATGGTTATATTAAAACTGATGAAGATATGAAAACAAATATCCCAGGAGTATTCGCAGCAGGAGACGTAAGAGTTAAGAGTTTAAGACAAGTAGTTACAGCAACTGCTGATGGAGCAATCGCTGCAGTACAGGCAGAAAAATACATTGAAAATCTGTAAAAAAGCGAACTATGTTCACTATAAAAAGTAATGGAGGATTAAGATGTTAGAATTAAATAAGGATACATTTGAAGCTGAAGTATTACAAGCTGAAGGATATGTTTTAGTAGACTTCTTTGGTGATGGATGTGTTCCATGTCAAGCTTTAATGCCACATGTTCACGGATTTGCTGAAAAATATGATGGAAAAATGAAATTTACTTCATTAAATACTACTAAAGCAAGAAGACTTGCAATAGGACAAAAAATATTAGGTTTACCAGTTGTTGCTATATACAAAGATGGTGCTAAAGTTGAAGAGTTAATCAAAGAAGACGCTACACCAGAAGCAGTAGAGGCAATGATCCAAAAATATATATAAATAATTTATATATAATAGATAAATAGTTTATATAAAATTTATATAATAAATAGTAATAAACAGCAAATAATAAAAAAGAAATTAATAAATCAAAACAGGAGGAAAAAATGAGCTTATTAAATGGTAAAAAAGTAATCATTATAGGCGACAGAGATGGTATTCCTGGTCCAGCTATTGAAGAGTGTGTTAAATCAGCTGGAGCAGAAGTAGTATATTCATCTACAGAATGCTTTGTCTGAACTGCCGCTGGAGCAATGGATTTGGAAAATCAAAAGAGAGTAAAAGAGTTAACTGAGAAATACGGTGCAGAGAACATGGTAGTAGTACTAGGTGCTGCTGAAGGCGAAGCTTCAGGCTTAGCTGCTGAAACTGTAACAAACGGTGACCCAACTTTCGCAGGTCCATTGACAGGAGTTCAGTTAGGACTTCGTGTATATCATGTATGTGAGCCAGAAATAAAAGGTGAAGTAGATGAAGCTATCTACGATGAGCAAGTTAGTATGATGGAAATGGTTATCGATGTAGATGACATAATTTCTGAAATGTCTTCTATAAGAGAACAATTCTGTAAATTTTAATTTTATTGATAATATTGGAACAATATTATTATTATAGTAAAAAAGGTGATTTAAATCACCTTTTTTGCAATATGTATTTTGTATATATAAATACATACAAAGTATGTATTTGTAATTAGTTTAGGAGGAAATAATGAATAGTGTATTAAAAGCTACTGGATATGTATTAGTTCATACACCAGACATGGTGTTACATCATGGAACAACTCAAACTACTGAAAGAAGAGTTAATCCAGAATCAGATTATTTAAAGAAAATACCTGCAAATCTTAGAACGTTTGAAGAGGTAGTAGCTTACCCACCAAACCAAACTTATATAGGAAACATGACACCACAAGATTTAGGTAAAATAGAAGCTCCTTGGTTTGATAAAAAGGTAGAAGGGGCAACAAGAGAAGGTAAATTTGGTGAAATAATGCCACAAGATGAATTTATAGCATTAATGCAAATTTGTGACGCATTTGACCTTGTTAAATTAGAGAAAAATTTTGCTTCAAGTACAAAAGATAAATATAACGTTCATCCAATATTAAAAGACTATGCATCTAAAATTAAAGATGGTGAAGATTTAGACACTATTATGCATATCATCAATGATGAACATGCAGAAGCTTTACACCATGCAGGTAAAGTTGTTGGTTGCGTAAAAAGAGCACATGATATAGATGAAAACTTATCAGCTCACGTTATGTTTGAAAACTTAGTTTCAAAGGCTTCAAACGTATTATCTTTGTTACACTTAGTTGCAAAAAATGGCATAGATAAAAATGAAATTGAATATGTAATTGATTGTTGTGAAGAAGCATGTGGAGATATGAACCAAAGAGGTGGTGGAAACTTCGCTAAAGCATGTGCTGAAATTGCAGGTTTTGAAAATGCTACAGGTTCAGACGTTAGAGGTTTCTGTGCAGGACCAGCGCATGCATTAATTCATGCAGCAGCATTAGTTAAATCTGGAGCATTCAAAAATGTTGTAGTATCAGCAGGTGGATGTACAGCTAAATTAGGTATGAACGGTAAAGACCACATTAAAAAAGAGCTTCCAATATTAGAAGACTGTTTAGGTGGATTTGCTGTTTTAATAAGTGAAAATGATGGTATTAGTCCTGAAATTATCACAGACGTAATTGGAAAACATACAGTTGGAACTGGTTCTTCACCACAAGCTGTTATTGGATCGTTAGTTACTGAAGCTTTAGATAAAGCTGGTCTTAAAATTACTGACGTTGATAAATATTCAGCAGAAATGCAAAACCCAGATATAACTAAACCAGCAGGAGCAGGAGACGTTCCAGCATCAAACTATAAGATGATAGCTGCTTTAGCAGTAAAAAGAGGCGAATTAGAAAAATCAGAGGTAGCTACTTTTGGCGATAAATACGGTATGCCAGGCTGGGCGCCAACTCAAGGACATATACCATCAGGAGTTCCTTATTTAGGATTTGCTAGAGAAGAAATTTTAGCAGGAACTACTAAGAGAGCTATGATAGTTGGTAAAGGAAGTTTATTCTTAGGAAGAATGACTAACTTATTTGATGGAGTATCATTCTTAGTTGAAGCTAATAATGGAAACACACCTGAGCAATCTGTGTCAGAAGAACAAATCAAAGGCTTAATCGCGGAGGCACTTAAAAATTTCGCTTCAAATCTTTTAGCAGAATAGGAGTGATATAATGTCAGAACAAGTTAAAAAAATTATAGGTAAAGTGTTTTCAGAACTAGCTGATACACTTTCAACAGGCTCATATGGTAAAAAACCTAATATAGGTATTACTGCACTTGGAAGTGAGCATGGTGAAGAAAATGCTATAAATGGTGCTGTAAAAGCATTAAAATCCAACATTGATGTAACAGTTATAGGCACAAAAGCAGCTGAAGGACTTAAATTAGCAGTAGTAAATGCAGAAGATGAAGCTCATAAAACAATGGAAGAGCTTTTAAATAATGGTGAAATAGATGCAGCAGTAACAATGCACTATCCATTCCCTATAGGAGTTTCTACAGTAGGTAGAGTAATAACTCCTGGAACTGGAAAAGAAATGTTTATAGCTACAACTACTGGTACTTCATCAACTGATAGAGTTGAAGGTATGGTTAAAAATGCAATTTACGGAATAATCACAGCAAAAGCCTGCGGAATTAAAAAACCTACAGTAGGTATCTTGAATATTGATGGTGCTAGACAAGTTGAAATAGCACTTAAAAAGCTTCAAGAAAATGGCTTTGATATAACTTTTGCAGAGTCAAAAAGAGCTGATGGCGGAGTTGTTATGAGAGGTAATGACCTACTAATGGCAGCAGCAGATGTTATGGTTATGGACTCCTTAACAGGTAACTTAATGATGAAGATGTTTTCTTCATACACTACTGGCGGCTCATACGAATCATTAGGCTACGGATATGGACCAGGTATCGGTGAAGGTTTTGATAAAATTATAATGATTATATCAAGAGCTTCTGGTGAACCAGTAGTTGAAGGCGCAATCAAATATGCAGCAGATTTAGTAAGAGGAAATCTTCTTGCAATAGCTAAAGAAGAATTTTCTAAGGCTAAAAAAGCAGGACTTGCTGATATATTAAAAGGTATGAAGCCAGCTAAAAAAGAAGCAGCTGCTGATGAAGAAGTAAATGCTCCAGAAAAAGAAGTTGTTACAGGACAAATTTCTGGAATAGAAATAATGGATCTTGAAGATGCTGTAAAAGCTTTATGGAAAAAAGGTATCTATGCTGAAAGCGGAATGGGTTGTACAGGCCCTATAGTTTTAGTAAATGAAGCTAAGCTTAAAGATGCTATAAACGTATTAATTGAAGCAGGATATGTTTCAAAGGAAAAGGCTGATTGCTAATAAAATAAAAAAACTTCACATTTTAGAGATAAAATGTGAAGTTTTTTTATATCTAAAATCATTTTGCTTTTTCTTTAGTATTTTGGTATAATTAATGCAATAATAAAAAGGGTGAAAATTTTGTACATATCAATTGCATGAGTATATTTATTTATGCTAAAAAAGGAGATGTTACCATGAAAATGGGTTTTGAACTTAGTTTGTCACAAACGCAGAAATTAATAATGACACCTGAACTTAGGCAGGCTATACAAATATTGCAATTTAACAATGTCGAGCTTATGGAATATTTGAATAATCAATTAGAGGCTAATCCTTTTTTAGAAGTAGTTGATAAAAAAAGAGAAAGTAATTCTAAAGATGATAATGAAAAAATAGAGATATATTCTGATGGTGATAGTTCAAAGGATGAAATAGATTGGAAGGAAGTAGTTGAAAAATATGATGATATAAGCTATAAAAATTACGAAAACTCCAATGATTATGACAATAGACAATCCTTTGAAAGCTATATATCTAAAAAAATATCATTAAAAGAACATTTAATGCTTCAGCTCGGAATGTCTGTAAAAACAGAAAAAGAAAGAAAAATAGGGGAGTTTTTAATAGAATCTTTAGATAATAAAGGTTATCTTGCTTCAACTATTCATGATATAAGTATGCAAATAAGTGAAAACCATGTAGATGTTGAAAAAGCATTGCATCTTATTCAAGGATTTGACCCTGTTGGAGTAGGAGCTAGAAACTTAAGTGAGTGCTTAATGATTCAGCTAAAAGAAAAAGGTATACAAGATAGAAATGCATATTTAATAGTAGACAAGTATTTAGATGATATTGCTACAAATAAAATGCAAAAAATATCGAAGGAATTGCATATACCTGTGCAAAGAGTTCAAAGTATTTGTGATATTATAAAAATGCTTGAGCCTAAACCAGCGAGAGGGTTTATAGTTGATAGTGATAATATTAGATATATAGTGCCAGATGTAACTATAGAGAAGGTAGACAATGAATATATTATAATAGTTAATGATAGTAATTTTCCGGTTTTATCTATAAGCAGTTATTATAAGCAACTGTCTAATGATATTAATGACAAAGAAGCCAATAAATTTTTATCGGATAAACTTAATTCATCAATGTGGTTGATTAGGAGTATTGAACAAAGAAGAATAACATTATATAAGGTTGTAGAGTCTATATTAAAATTTCAGAGAGACTTCTTTGATTATGGTGATGGTGCACTAAAACCATTAGTTTTGAAGGATGTAGCTGAGGACATATCTGTGCATGAATCAACTGTAAGTCGTGCTACAAATGGAAAATATGTTCAAACTCCACGAGGACTTTATGAGTTAAAATACTTTTTCACAAGCTCTGTAAGTGATGATAATGGTGGTGAGGGAGTATCATCTACAAGTGTTAAAGCACAGATTAAAGAGTTAATAGATGAGGAAAACCCTCAAAAGCCATTAAGTGATCAAAAGATTGCTGATGTATTAGAAAATAAAGGTATAAATATATCAAGAAGAACAGTTGCTAAGTATAGGGATGAAATGCTGATACCTTCTTCTTCTATGAGAAGAAGATTTTAGAACTTTGTTTAGGAGGAAAACTTGTTATGGAGTATAAATTATGGCTTGATACCATGACTAAATACAGAAATGAATGTATTATTATAGTTGATAAAAACGCTAATTTAGTTTATTATAATGAACCAATTGCAAACTTCTTTGATCAAAATAAAGACCAAAGTGAAATGATAGGTAAAAACATACTAGAGTTATTAGAAAATTTTACTGAAGAAGAAAGTACATTCTATAGAGTTTTAAAAACTGGTGAGCCTATATTTGACTATATACAAACATTTATTAATTATGCTAAAAAGCGTGTAACTGCAATTTCTACAACTTTACCTTTGGTAGATAACAACAAGATTATTGGTGCTATAGAAATTTTAGAGGATGTAAATAATTTTAAAAAGTTACACAAAAAAGTTACTGAGTTGCAAAAGGAAGACCATTATAGAATAAATTCATGTTCAAACGATAAAAACAACGGTGCTTGCTATACAATTAAGGATATAATTGGTGAAAGCAAGGAAATAAAGGAGCTAAAGAATAAAATAATAAAAATTGCTGATAGCTCTTCTTCCGTACTAGTTTATGGAGAAACTGGAACAGGAAAAGAGTTAGTAGTTCAAGCGATTCATAATTCGAGTTTTAAAAGAAAAGATAAGCCATTTATTGCTCAAAACTGTGCAGCAATACCTAAGAACTTACTAGAAAGCATTTTGTTTGGTACAACATCAGGAAGCTTTACAGGCTCAAAAGAGAAGCCAGGTTTGTTTGAAATAGCCGATGGTGGAACACTTCTACTTGATGAGATTAACTCCATGGATCTGGAACTTCAGGCAAAGCTTTTAAGAGTTTTGCAGACTGGAGAGATAATGAGATTGGGAGGTAATAGGACTATAAAACTTGATGTTAGAGTTGTAGCTACTAGCAATGTGGACCCTTTAGAAGCTGTTAACAGTGGTCTTATTAGACAAGATTTATATTACAGACTAAACGTTATTAGTTTAAATATTCCTCCACTTAGAAATAGAAGAGAGGATATTGAAATTCTATTAAATTATTTTATCAATATGTACAATAAAATACTTAATAAAAACGTAATTGATATATCGGATTCATGTAAAAAGTATTTAGTTTCATATGATTGGCCTGGTAATATTAGAGAACTTAGATATACTGTAGAAAATATTATGAACTTTATAGAAAAAAATATTATAGAGTTGGATAATTTGCCGGATAACATTAAAAATTATAATAGCAATGATATTGATAAATCAAAAAAAGATGACTTAGTTATATACCCACTAAAGGATACTCTTAAACAAGTAGAAATAGATATGATAAAAAAAGCCTTAGCTGTAACTAATGGAAATCAAGCACGAGCAGCTAAATTGCTTGAAATACCTAGACAAACTTTATTTAACAAAATATTAAAATATGATATAAAAGGTAACATAACATTTGATTAAATGCCCGTAAATGGTACAAAAGATTATAATATTTACATAAAAGTGCTTAAAAAGAATACAAATAAAATAATGAGAGATTTTACTAAAGCAATAATTAGTATTATCTTTCATTTTTTTTTATTATTAGTCAAAAATGTTGAAAAGATAACGTTTACCATGTGAAATTTTATAATAACTGCCATAAATTTACGTCGAAATAATTATTGGCATAAAAATTGCTCTAATATAGGATGTTGTTATTATTTTGAATAGGAGGCATGTATGTTAAAAAAACTTTTAAGCGTAATGGAAGAAAAAAGTTTAGATGGATTTTTTATAAGTAAAATTCACAATGTTAGATATGTAAGCAAATACTCCAGTGATGATGCGTACTTGTTAGTAACTACTAGTAAAAATTATTTTATTACTGATCCAAGGTACACAGAACAGGCGCAAGATGAATGTAAAGGCTTCGAGGTTGTTAATTGGAGAACTGTTGGCAAGAGTCTCTCAGAAGCAATAGCAAATCTAGCAAATGAACTTAAATTAAAATCTGTAGCATTTGAAGCTGACAATATAACATTTTTAAATTATAGTGGCTTATCTGAAAAGATTGAAGCAAACTTAATTCCACTAACAGATGTTATAGAAAATTTTAGATCTGTAAAATCACCTGAAGAAATACAAAATCAAAGAGTATCATGTCAAATAGCTTGCCGAGCTTTTGATAGAATATTAAATGATATTAAGGTTGGTGTTACGGAAAAAGAAATTGCAGCTAAGTTATCATACTATATGGTTAGTGAAGGTTCTGATTCAAAACCTTATGGAGATATTGTGATTTCAGGTAAAAGAACTTCTTTATTACATGGCATACCATCTGACAAAAAAATAGAGGAAGGTGATTTTGTATTAATGGATTTCGGATGTGGTTATAAAGGATATTTATCTGATATGACCAGAACTGTTGTAGTTGGTAAAGCATCTGATAAACAAAAAGAAGTATATAGACTTGAACAACAAATGCTCCAAGATGCTTTAGATGTAATGAAAGCTGGCGCTACTAGTAAAGACATATATGAGGCTTCTATTAAAGCAATAAAGGACACAGAATACTATGAATATCATTATAATAATATTGGACATGGTATAGGTCTTTTTGTTCATGAGATACCATTTATGGGTGCAAATTCTCAGGCGGTATTAGTTGAGAACAACGTTACAACTATGGAGCCAGGTATATATATACCTAACTGGGGAGGAGTAAGAATTGAGGATCAAGTTCTTATTACAAAGGATGGATATGAAAACCTTGTTATAGCACCTAAGGAATTAATTGAACTACAAAGAATTATGACAAAATAATATAAGGAAAGGGATTGTTTTATGAGTAGATTTATCTTAAAGAGAATTTGTTATGCTATAATTACATTATTTTTGATAATTACAGCAACTTTCTTTCTTATAGCTGGAGCTCCGGGAGATCCTATAGCTGCTAAGGTAGGACAAATGCCTGAGCAAGCACAAGCAATAATTAAAGCCAAATATGGCCTTGATAAACCTGTATTCGAAAGATATATTATTTATATGAAAAATTTATTAACTACAGGTGATTTTGGAGAATCAATAATTTACACAGGGAAATCAGCTAATGATGTAATTAAAGATAATGCATGGGTTTCTGCAAGAATAGGTGTAGTAGCCATAGCATTTCAAGTGACTATAGGAGTTTGCTTAGGACTTGTATCAGCTCTTAACAGGGGCAAGCTAGGAGATCATATAATACGTGTGTGTGTTGTTTTAGCAATATGTGTGCCAAGCTTCGTTTTTGCAGCATTGTTACAATACTTTGTAGCATTCAAGTGGAAATTAGCTCCTGTATTTGGATGGGGAGAGTTAAAACACTTTATATTACCAGTAGCAGCTTATGCTATAGGAGGTATTGCATCATATACAAAATATATGAGAAGTAGTACTTTATCAGTTATTAGTGAAGATTATATTATTACAGCAAAGGCTAAAGGTTGTAAAAAAGGTAGAGTAGTAAAAAAACATATTTTAAGAAATTCTATGATTCCTATTGTAACTATGACAGGACCAGCTATAGCAGGTATATTTGCAGGCTCATTTATACTTGAAAAAATGTTTGCTATCCCTGGACTAGGTGCTTATTATGTAAAATCAGTTTCTGATAATGATTATACTATGATTTTAGGGTTAACGATATTCTTCGCTATGTTATATGTTGGAGCTTTAATAGTAGTAGATATATTATATGGTCTAGTTGACCCAAGAATTAGAGTTGCAAAGTCTGAAAATTAAGAGTGAGGTAATGATATGAGCAAAAATAGTAATGTAGGCGTAATGCAAGATAATGCTACTCTTTCAGACAAGATGTTTAAGAGGGTAGGCACAAAGGGTCTGTCAGGAGATCAATTAAATAAACCATCATTAACATATTGGGCAGACGTATGGAGAAGATTTAGAAATAATAAGCTAGCACTTATTGGTTTAGTATTATTAGTTTTAGTAGTTTTAGTAGTTTGTTTTGGACCTATGGTTACAGGAAAAAATTATCAATATATAGATGCTTCTATAAAGGACCAGCTTCCAAGTGCAGAGCACTGGTTTGGTACAGATGACATGGGTAGAGACTTATTCACAAGAGTTTGTGTTGGCGGTAGAATTTCTATAATTATCGGTTTAAGCTGTACAGCTGTAATGTTTGTTATAGGCTCCTTGTTAGGAGCTTTGGCTGGATTAAAAGGCGGAATAGTTGACGATATTATAATGAGAATATGTGAATTTATAGGAAACCTTCCATATTTGATTATAGTGGTTATTTTATCCATGGTTTTAGGTAGAAGTATGTTTTCCTTAGTATTTGCAATGAGTTTAACTGCATGGGTTGGAACTACACGTATGGTTAGGGGCCAAATACTTCAAATTAAACAGCAAGATTATGTACAAGCTGCTAAAGCACTTGGAGCAAGTACAACAAGAATTATATTAAAACATCTTATCCCTAATACTTTAGGCATAATAATGGTTGATATTACAATGTCTGTTCCTGGATTTATATTCAGTGAGGCATTTTTAAGCTATATCGGTCTAGGAGTTAGACCACCAGAAACAAGCTGGGGTGCATTAGCATCAGCAGGTCAACAAAAATTAATGTTTTATCCGCATGAGTTATTATTCCCATGTATGATGATTATTCTTACAATTTTGGCATTCCACCTAATAGGTGACGGTCTTTCAGATGCATTAGATCCAAAATTGAGACAGTAGGAGGATTTTATGAGTAGTGAAAGAATATTAGAAGTTAAAAATTTAAATGTGTCGTTTAATACTTATGCTGGGGTTTCCCAAGCTGTTAGAGGTGTAGACTTTTATTTAAATAAAGGAGAAACTCTTGCAATCGTTGGAGAATCCGGATGTGGTAAAACTGTTACATCAAAAGCAATTATGGGGCTTTTACCAACACCTCAGTCAATTATAGATAAAAAGGTTTCGGAGATAAACTTTAATGGAAAAAATCTACTTGACCTAAATGAAAATGAAATGTCAAAGGTAAGAGGAAGACAAATATCAATGATATTTCAAGATCCAATGACTTCATTAAACCCAACTATGAAAATTGGGGATCAAATTGCTGAAAGTATAGTTATACATGATAAAAAGTCTTTAAGAGAGGCTAGAGAACAAGCTTTGGAAATGCTTGAACTTGTAAAAATACCAAATGCTAAACAAAGATTAAATCAATATCCATTTGAGTTTT
Organism: Firmicutes bacterium UBA2058; assembly: GCA_002332905.1. Lineage (GTDB taxonomy): Bacteria > Bacillota > Clostridia > Tissierellales > Sedimentibacteraceae > UBA1535. The sequence continues at coordinate 97,562 of DDAM01000041.1, forward strand.
CGGGAGGAATGAGACAAAGAGCAATGATTGCCATTGCACTTGCTTGTAATCCACAGGTTCTAATAGCAGACGAGCCAACTACTGCGCTCGATGTTACTATTCAAGCTCAAATTATGGACTTAATAGGAACTTTGCAAAAAAAATTAAACACTGGAGTAATATTAGTAACACATGATTTGGGAGTTGTTGCAAGTGTGGCAGATAGAATACAAGTTATGTATGCTGGTAAGGTTGTTGAAAGAGGTACTGTAGATGAAATTTTCTACAATCCAAAGCATCCTTATACATTAGCTTTATTAAGATCAGTGCCTAAATTAAGCACAAACAACAAAGAAGAGTTATACTCACTAACTGGAACACCTCCAGATTTAATTAATCCACCTGTTGGTTGTCCATTTGCTGCTAGATGCGAGTATGGCATGGAGGTTTGTAGAGTAAAATTCCCACAAACTAATGTATTTTCTAGTACTCAAGAGTGTTCTTGTTGGTTACACGATTCTAGAGCAGATAAGACAGGAATACCTGAAATATTACTAAAGGGGGATTCAAATGTCAAATAATAAAGATAAAGAAATATTAATTCAAGTTAAAGATTTAAAAAAATATTTTAAAGTTGGACGTAATCAAGTACTTAAGGCAGTTGATGGTGTTAGCTTTAATATATATAAAGGTGAAACTTTAGGTCTTGTTGGAGAGTCTGGTTGCGGAAAAACTACATGTGGTAAAACAGTTATGGGCTTATATGATGCAACAGAAGGTGAAGTGCTTTTCAACGGAGTTGATATTCATAAATTAGGCAAAAAAGAGAAAAAAGAATTTACAAAAAGTGCTCAAATTATATTCCAAGATCCATATTCTTCACTTAATCCAAGGATGACAGTAGGGGATATAATTGGAGAAGGAATAGATATTCATAAACTATACTCAGGTGAACAAAGACAAGATAAAATTTATGAACTACTTACAACTGTAGGACTTAACAAAGAGCATGCTTCAAGATTTCCTCATGAATTTTCAGGAGGACAAAGACAGCGTATAGGTATTGCAAGAGCATTAGCTATAGAACCTAATTTTATAGTATGTGATGAGCCAATTTCAGCACTTGACGTTTCTATTCAAGCTCAGGTAGTTAACCTGTTAATAGAATTGCAAAGAAAGAAAAATTTAACATATTTATTTATAGCACATGACCTATCAATGGTAAAGCATATTTCAGATAGAGTTGGTGTTATGTATTTAGGAAGTTTAGTTGAATTTACAACAAGTGATATGTTATATGATAATCCAATGCATCCATATACGAAGGCGTTATTATCAGCGATTCCTATAGCAGATCCTAATTCTGAAAAACAGAAGCGAAGAATACCAATAGAAGGCGAGATTCCTAGCCCTATTAATCCTAAGCCTGGTTGTAAATTTGCATCAAGATGTAGTGAAGCAAAGGATATTTGTAAAAAAGAGATGCCAAAGCTTGTTGAGGTTTCAAAAGAACACTTTGTAGCATGTCATTTAATTAAGTAAAAATCGTTTTTAGTAGTATATATAACCGATTTTTAGGTTTTATAGTCTATTAAGATAAATTGGCTAAATTACAAGGAGGACAATATGATAAGATTAAAAAAAGCCTTAGCCTTAACTTTAGTTGCAACAATGTGCTTAACTGCATTTACAGGTTGCGGCAATGATTCAAAAGGAGATCCAAACACTCCAAATTCAAATGAGCAAAACAACAATGGTACTGATTCTGGTGAAAAAACACCAGATGAGAAAATACCAGATGAAAAACAAGAATTTACTTTCAGTAGTGCAAGTGCTGTATTAGGACTAAACCCGATGATTAATACAACAGCTCCTGATAACGGTGCACATGAGTTGATTTTAGAAACATTAGTTGCAGATGTTGCGGATGAAAATGGAAATTCAATGATTAAAGCTGCTGCTGCAGAGTCTTGGGATATCAGTGAAGATGGAACAGTATATACATTTAAAATAAGAGAAAATTCTGTATGGAATGATGGTGTTCCAGTAACAGCAAATGACTTTGTATATACATTTAAAATGATGGCTACACCAAAAACAGGTTCTACTAATGCTTGGTTATTTGATGGAGTTATCAAAAACTTTAATGAAGCTTTATATAGTGATGGAAATCCTGAAGATATTGGAGTAAAAGCTATTGATGAAAAAACTGTAGAATTTACACTGGTTAAACCATATAGTTATTTCTTAGATTTACTTACAGGTGCTAAACCAGTTAGACAAGACAAATATGAGGAGTGGGGAGATTCTTACGGATCATCATTTGATAAGGTTGTAATGAATGGACCATTTGTTATAGAAAGCTGGAGCCAAAACGTTCAAATGACTTTAGTTAAAAATGAAAAGTATTGGGATGCTGATAATGTAAAACTTCAGAAAATTAACAGAAAGGTTATCCAAGATACAGCTACATCAGTTCAAGCGTTATTAGCTGGTGAAATCGATGTTATAAATACAAACGACCCAGATTGGCAAAAAGTTATAAATGATGATGGAAGATTTAAACAAATAATAACTCCTGGAAATGCTCCTGAGTTCTTAGGATTTAACTGTAATAATAAATACTTTAAAAACAGTAAAATAAGACTTGCATTTTCATTAGCAATTGATAGAGAAAAATTAAATAGTGATGTTAATAATGATCAATGTACACCATTATACTCATTAATGCCATCAGTAACAAATGTTGGAGATGAACTTTATAGTGAAAGAGTAGATGGTAAAAACGATATTGTAAAAACACTTCAAGATAAATATCCTGATCCAAAAGCTCTTTTAATAGAAGGACTTAAAGAAGAAGGATTAGATCCAGATCCATCTAAGATGGAAGTTAGATATGCAACTAGAGGTACTACTGAGTTTAGTAAGAAATTAGCTGAATGGTTATTACAAACTTGGGAAGAAACTTTAGGTGTTAGAATTACTATAGATATGATGGAATGGAACATCATGTGGGACAAAGTAAATGCTGGAGATTATGATATTAGTACTGCAGGTTGGGGACCATATTACAACGATCCAAACGCATTATTACAAATATATGATCCAGTTGATGGATACTTCAATAGCTCAAAATCTGGTTGGACAGGAAAAGATGCTGATAAGTACCATGAATTATTAGTTCAAGCTTCAAACGAAACAGATAATCAAAAAAGAGCTGAATTATTCTTACAAGCTGAAGAATTATTAGTTGGAACAGGTGTTATAGTACCTACATTTGTATTTAATTCAAACACTTTCTTAGCTAATTATGTAGAAGGATACTATATAACTCCTCACTCAGCTACAGATTACACTAATATTTATACTTCAGGAAAATAGTACAAAAAAATAATTTTAGAAAATGTAATAAGGGGGCTTTTGTAAAAAAGCACCCTTGTTATTATTTAGAAAGAGAAAAGCGTGAAAAAAGACATTCACGCTATGGAAAAATCATAAAACGATTTTTCATTTCTTTGTAATGCCACTTAGTGGCATAATGGGAGGATAATATGATAATATTAAAAAATGGTAATGTTCATATAGGAAACGGTGAAGTTTTAAGTAATTATGACATTATGGTTGAAAATAATATAATTAAAAAAGTAGGTCAAAATTTACAATGTGATGGTGCAGGAGTAATAGATGTAACTGGTAAAGAGGTTTTTCCTGGCTTTATAGACCCTATTTCATCAATAGGTGCAATGGGAATTCCAACATCTTATATGGATAATCAAGAAGCAACTGATGCACTGACACCTGAATTAAATATAAGATACAGTGTTGATCCAGATGAGATAAGCATGCAAAAGTTTTACTTAAGTGGAATTACAACAATTGGATTATCACCTACAAACTCTAATGTTATGGGTGGACAAGTTGCTGTATTTAAGACACCTGCATTTAAATATAGTGAAAGATACTTAAGGGAAAAAGTAGTCTTAAAGTGCAGTGTAACTGATACCGTAAGAGATACTTATGGCAAGAAGGATATACTTCCTAAAACAAAAATGGGAGTATTCAATATATTAGAAAATGCTTTACATAGTATTTCTGTAACAGATGTAAAAGATTACGATGATAAGCAAAAAATTATCAAAAAGGTAGTAGATGGTGAAATGCCAATATTCATAGCTGCAATTACTAAACATGAAATAGAAGGCTTGATTCATCTATTAAAGCAATATGAAAAGATAAAGTATTATGTAACAGATGCATTTGAGTATGATAGATGTGTAGATAGTCTAGCAGAAAATGCTGAGGGAGTTATATTTGGCAATGTTACAAATCTTTCAGCAACAGGTAGATATAATGTTGATTTATCAAAGGTTCAGACATTACTTAATAGCAATAAGCTAGTAAGCTTCACTACAACAGCTAAAGGGTATTCTGAAGGCAGAGAGGTTTATTTATGGGATGCTATTGAAATGTATAAAGCAGGTATAGAAGCTGAAGATATAGTAAAAATGATGACCTCATACCCAGCCAAAATGCTAGGTGTAGATGATGTTATTGGAACAATAGAGGAAGGCAAGCATGCAGATATAATTGTATACTCAAATAATCCTATAAAAACCTATGATGCAAGAGTAGAGGTTTGCATTGTAAATGGAAGGAGTGTACTATAATATGAAAAAAATATTAATAAAAAATGCTAATGCATATACTATGCTTGCAGATGATAAGGAGTTCTTTAAGGGAGATATATTATTAGAAGATGGCAAAATTAAGGCGATGGAGTCTCAAATCAACGATTCAGATGCTGAGATAATTGATGCTAGCGGTTTAGTTGTATTGCCTGGACTTATAGATGCACACTCACATGTTGGTCTGTTTGATTTCAATACTGATGCAGGTAATGATGATGCAAATGAAATGACAAGCCCAAATACACCAGCTATAAATGCACAATATAGTACAGATGCAACTGCAAGAGAGTTTAAATTCTATTATCAAAATGGTATAACATCGGTTCTATTAACACCAGGCAGTGGTAATGTAATTTGTGGTTTGCCTTTTGCTGCAAAAACATATGGAGATAATATATTTGATATGACTATAAAAGCTCCTTGCGCTCTTAAAATTGCTTTTGGTGGCAATCCTAAAAACACGTGGGGTCATAAAGGTAGAATGCCGATGACTAGAATGGGTGTAGCTTATGTGTTAAGAGATATACTAAATAGAGCCAAAGATTATATGGAAAAAAAGGACAGTGGAGAAAATCCTAAATATGATGCTGACCTAGAAGCTATAATACCTGCACTTAGAAATGAAATTCCATTTAAGATGCATTGTACACAATACGATATGCTTACGGCTATTGAAATAGCAAAGGAATTTGGAGTTCATTTTTCTCTTGAACACGCTTGGGGTGCAACTGACTATATAGATGAAATAGTTGAGAGTGGCTGTGATATATGTTATGGACCAATTGCAACATATAGAACTGGAGCAGGAGAAAGAAGAAAAATTGATGTTGAGTCTGTAAAGGAACTAGATGATAGAGGAGTAAATGTTGCGCTTGTTACAGATGCACCTATTTTAAGTGTAGAAACACTTATAAATCATGTTGGAGAAGCGGTTAGAGAGGGCGTAAAAATTAATAGAGCTCTTAGAATGGTAACTATAAATGCAGCACGTGTATTAGGTGTAGAAGATAGACTAGGCACTTTAGAGATTGGAAAAGATGCTGATATAGCAATTTTTAAAGGTACACCAGGACTAGATACAAATGCAAAAACAATTTTTACAATTATAAATGGTGAACTAGTATATAGATACTAACTGAGATTAGATTTGGAAGTTAATTACAGACTAAAATTGAGACAAAACACCATAATCAATACAATAAGTGCTTAAAAAAAGTACAAAACAAAAATCAGAGGAGTTTAATTTTATTTAAATGGGAATTAAATTCCTTTTTTTATGTTCAAATTTGAAGTAAAACGTTAACAAGAAAATATAAAAAATATCAATAAATATACCAAAAATATATTGGTATGGTAATTGCATTTAAAAATATATGTTATAAAAATTCATTACTAAAAAAGATATATTTGGAGGAGTTGTATGGCAAAATTTATTTTGAAAAGGCTAGGTTATGCGATAATTTCGTTGCTTATAATAACCACTTTATCATTCTTTATTATAAGCATGAAACCTGGCGATCCAATTGCTGCAAAAGTTAATCAGTTACCAGAGTCGGCAAAGGTTATCCTTGAAGAAAAATACGGACTTAATGAACCCATGTATGTTAGATATTTTTCTTATATGAAGAATTTATTAACTAAATTCGATTTAGGTTCATCAGTGATTTATGATGGAAGAAATGTAAACATGCTATTAAAAACTGCGGCATTAGTTTCAGCTAAAATAGGAGGACTCGCAGTAATCATACAGGTAGTTATAGGTGTGCTTTTGGGTATGCTGTGCGGTCTTAATAGAGGAAGATTTTTAGACAGGCTTATAAGTGTTTTAATTGTATTTGCAATATGTATACCGGCATTTGTATTTTGTGCATTATTACAGTATTACATTGCATTTAAATTTAAATTAGCTCCAATACTTGGATGGGGAAAATGGCAACATTTTATTTTGCCAGTAGCTGCTTATTCAATACCAGGTATCGCTACATACTCTAAATATATGAGAAATAGTACAATTTCAGTATTAAATGAGGACTACATTGAGACTGCTAAAGCAAAAGGAGTTGGAAAAACAAGATTAGTATTCAAACATGTTTTTCGAAATGCAATTTTACCTATAGTTACTATGGTTCCAGTTGCAATTGGCAATATATTTGGGGGAGCTATGGTTATAGAAAACTTTTTCTCTGTACCTGGTATGGGCCAACATTATGTAAAAGCTGTTTCTGATACTGACTCATTAATGATTTTAGGTATGACTGTATTTTTTGCGTTTACATATATCGTATCATTATTCTTTGTTGACATTTTATATGGACTAGTTGACCCAAGAATAAGATTAGCAGATTAGTACGATGGGAGGATAAATAATGAGCGAAAAAATTATGATTAATGAAAATATAGAGAATGATATTGTACTAACTGATGAGTTGTGCGAAGTAATAGGTACAAAAGGCTTAGATGCTGAAAAAATAAGCAAACCAAGTTTAACATTTTGGCAGGATGTATGGAGACGATTTAGAGGAAATCCTTTGGCAATGATTGGTTTAGCAATAATTTCTGTGGTTATATTGCTAGTTATTTTTGGACCAATTATATCAGGAAAAGATTATGAATTTATAAATTATGAGGTAAAAAATCTAAAGCCAAATGCAGAATATTGGTTTGGTACAGATGAAATGGGCAGAGATATATTTACTAGAGTATGTGTAGGTGGACAAATTTCAATTATTATAGGTATATCGTGTACATTGGTAAGTTTTATTATCGGGACAGTATTTGGAGGATTAGCAGGCTTTATAGGTGGTAAGGTTGATGATTTAATAATGAGAGTAGTTGAAATTATAGGTAGTATTCCTTACTTAGTGTTGGTTATTATATTATCATTTTTACTTGGACGCTCTCTTGCTTCACTAGTATTTGCCTTAACATTAACATCATGGATTGGTACAACCAGGGTTGTAAGAGGACAAATATTACAGATAAAAAATCAAGATTTTGTTGCAGCAGCTAAAGCTTTAGGTGCAAATACAAAAAGAATTATTATAAAGCATTTGTTACCAAATACATTAGGTGTAATAATGGTTAACATTACTTTATCAGTACCTGGATTTATCTTTTCTGAATCATTTTTAAGCTATATAGGACTTGGAGTTAGACCACCAAAAACAAGCTGGGGTGCATTAGCATCACTATATCAAGGTCAGCTAATGTTTCATCCATATCAATTGTTTTTTCCATGTGTATTCATAATCCTTACAGTTTTATCATTCCATTTGGTTGGTGATGGATTAACAGATGCACTTGATCCAAAACTAAGGAGGTAATGATATGAGCAATAAAATACTAGAAGTTAAAAATCTTAGAGTATCATTTAAAACATATGCAGGTACTGTACAGGCGGTTAGAGATATAAGCTTTGACTTGGATAAAGGCGAAACACTTGCAATAGTTGGAGAGTCAGGTTGTGGTAAAACAGTTACATCTAAGGCTATCATCAACATATTGTCACCATATACATCAAGTCTAGATGAAAAATCGGAAATAATTCTTAATGGCAGAGACTTATTAAAATTAAATGAAAAAGAAATGATGAAGGTTAGAGGTAATGAAATATCAATGATATTCCAAGATCCAATGACATCATTAAATCCTACCATGCGAATAGGTGATCAAATTGCTGAAGGAATGAAGTTACATACAAATAAATCAAGTCAAGAAATAAAAAAAGATGTTCTTGAGTTATTAGATTTAGTGAAAATTCCTAATCCAGAGCTTAGAATAAAACAATATCCACACGAATTTTCTGGTGGCATGAGACAAAGAGCAGTTATCGCAATAGCACTTGCTTGTTATCCAGATATACTGATTGCTGATGAGCCAACAACAGCACTAGATGTAACAATTCAAGCGCAAATTATGGAGCTAATGAGTGATATTAAGAAAAAGTTAAACACATCTATTATGCTTGTTACTCATGATTTAGGAGTAGTTGCAGCGCATGCTGATAAAATACAGGTTATGTACGCAGGAAAAATAGTTGAAAGAGGAACAGTGGATGAAATTTTCTACAATCCTAAGCATCCATATACTATTGCATTGCTTAAATCAGTACCGACTTTAGATATGAAAAATAAACAGAATTTATATTCTTTACTTGGAACACCACCGGATTTGACAAACCCTCCAGTAGGATGTCCTTTTGCAGCTAGATGTGAATATGGCATGAGAATTTGTAGAATGAAAGAATCAAGTGTTTATAAATTTAGTGATACTCATGAAGCACAGTGCTGGTTGTTGCATGAAAGATTCCAAAAGGCTGAGTAGGAGGTAAAGGTAATGGCAGAGACTAAAGAAGTACTTATACAAGTAAAAGATTTAAAAAAGCATTTTAAGGTTGGGAAAAAAGCAATTTTAAAAGCTGTTGATGGAATAAGCTTTGATATTTTCAAGGGTGAAACATTAGGACTTGTTGGGGAGTCTGGATGTGGCAAAACAACCTGTGGCAAAACCATAATGGGATTATATCCTGCCACCTCGGGAGATATAATATATGATGGCGTAGATATCAACAAGCTAAATAGAAAAGAGAGATATGAATTTACAAGACGTGCACAAATTATATTTCAAGATCCATATTCATCGTTAAATCCAAGAATGACTGTTGGGGATATAATTGGCGAGGGTATAGATATACATAATTTATACACTGGAAAAAGTAGGACTGAAAGGATATATGAGCTGCTTGATATTATAGGATTAAATGCAGAGCATGCTTCAAGATTTCCGCATGAGTTTTCTGGTGGTCAAAGACAAAGAATTGGTATTGCTAGAGCTTTAGCTATAGAGCCAGATTTTATAGTATGTGATGAGCCAATTTCTGCTCTTGATGTTTCTATACAAGCTCAGGTTATAAATTTACTTATTAAACTACAAAAAGATTTAGGATTAACGTATTTATTTATTGCGCACGATTTATCAATGGTTAAGCACATATCAGATAGGGTTGGAGTAATGTATCTTGGAAATATGGTTGAACTAGCAAAAAGTTCAGAAATATACCATAATCCACTGCATCCATATACCAAAGCACTTATGTCTGCTATTCCAATACCTGATCCTAGTGTTGAAAGAGAGAAAAAACGTGTAGCCATTGAAGGTGAAATACCAAGTCCTATCAATCCAAAACCTGGATGTAGATTTGCAGGTAGATGTAAGGTAGTAAAAGATATATGCAAACAAGAAGCACCTAAGTTACTAGAGGTAAAAAGCGGACATTTTGTAGCGTGTCATCTGACCGGTAAATAATTCTATCGATATTTTGGCAAAAGCCATTATATAAAAAAACAACAATGTAATAAAAATGGGAGGAAATAAGAAATTATGAAAGCAAAAAGAATAGTATGTTTATTACTAGCACTAGTAATGATGTTCTCTGTAGTAGGATGTGGCAAAAATGAGCCAACAAGCTCTAACACAGATAATGGAACAAAAACAAATGACTCAGAAAATAATACTACAAAAGATGATCAGAAAGAGGTAAAATTGGCAGATAAACAGGAATTAATTTTTGCCACAAATTCAGATGTTTTGACTATGGACCCTGCTATGGCAAGTTCAACACCAAACTGGGGTGGTCAAGCTTTAGTATATGAAAATCTAGTTTCAATTGTAGCAAATGAAAATAATGGAACAAGTATTGTGCCAGGTGTTGCTGAATCTTGGGATGTTAGTGATGACGGATTAGTTTATACTTTTCATCTAAGAAAGGATGCGAAATGGGCTGATGGTGTTCCTGTAACTGCTAAAGATTTTGAATACACTTGGAGAAGAACATTTGATCCGGATGCAGGTGCTGCTTATACATGGATGGTTGAAGGTGTAATAAAAAATGGAAAACAAGTATACGCAAAAGAATTACCGCTTGAAGAGCTAGGCGTTAAGGCTCTTGATGAATATACATTTGAAATGACTTTAGAAAGCCCTTCACCATTCTTTTTATACTTTGCAGGTTTTCCTACATATTGTCCAGTTAGAGAAGATTTGATTGCAAAATATGGTACAGAATATGGTTCAACTCCTGAAAAAACAGTAGGAAACGGTGCTTATATATTAAAAACTTGGGATCCAGGTGCAAGTATGATATATGAGAAAAATGATAATTACTGGAATAAAGATGAAGTATATTTAACTAAGGTAACTAGACAAATAATAAAAGAAACAAACGCAGTTGCACAAGCGTTATTAGCTAATGAAGTTGATATTGCTGGTCTAGATAACCCTCAATGGAATTCAGTTGTTGATGCTACTGGTATTTACGATGTTTATGAAATGCAATTTCCTGCAGTAGAAAACTTTATATTTAACTGTACAGACCCAATAATGAAAAATCAAAAGATAAGATTAGCGATATCATTGGCTTTTGATAGAGAAAAATATAATGAAGAGGCACTAGAGGGTGTATCTATACCTCTATACTCTATGGTTCCATCTGTAACAAGTATAGGTAAATTAAACTATTCAGAAGCAGTGAAAAATGAAAATGAATATATTAAAATTTTAAAGGACAAATATGATCCAAAAGAATTGTTGATAGAAGGTATGAAAGAATTGGGATTAGGTGAAGATCCTTCTAAACTTGAAATACATTATATGACTAGAGGAACAACAGAATTTAGTAAGAAAACTGCTGAATGGATGAAACAAAACCTAGAAACAAATTTAGGAATACAATTTGTTATTGACATGACTGAGTGGAACATAATGTATGACTTAATTGATGCTGGTGATTATCAAATAGCACAAGGTGGTTGGACTGCCGACTATGATGATCCAAGTAACTTCTTAGATAACTATCACTATGTATCAGGATATTATGGCGAAGCTAAAATACATTGGGCAGATGATAAAGCAAAAGAATATGCAAAGCTAGTAGATGATGCTAAGGCTTCTACAGATGATCAAGAAAGAGCTGAATTATATGTTAAAGCAGAAAAAATATTACTTGAAGAATCACCAGTATCTCCTCAGTATGCATCAAAATTAAGAAGATTAGTAGGAAAATATGTTGAGGGATATTATGTTAATCCATTAGCATATCCAAATTATGTTGGAGTTAAGTTATTGTCTAAATAAAACATCCCTAATAAACCAAAAAAGCTACAAGACAACAGAAAAGTTGTCTTGTAGCTTTTTTGGTCTAATAAACAATCAAATTTTAAGTATTATTTAATATTAACTTATAAAATAAGTTGCATAATGGAAAATATATGTTATAATAAAAAAGGAATTACGACAAATAATACATACTATATATATAAAGTATATGTTTCTGGAGGTTATTATGATAAGAGTAGCAATTAATGGATTTGGAAGAATAGGAAGATTGGCATGCAGATTAATGCAAGACAGTAATGATTTTGATGTTGTGGCAATTAATACATCTTCTGGAGCGGACACATTAGCATATTTATTAAAATATGATTCTGCTCACGGCAATTATAAAACAGATAAAATTTCTCATACAGAGAATTCAATAATAGTTGATGGTAAAGAAATAAAAGTTTCTGCAGAAAGAGAACCAGCAAATTGCCCTTGGAAAGCTTTGAATATAGATTTAGTTATAGAATGCACAGGTAAATTTGTAAAAAAAGAAGAGGCAGAAAAGCACATAGAAGCCGGAGCTAAAAAAGTACTAATTTCAGCACCTGGTAAAGGTGATTTAAAAACTATAGTATATAATGTAAACCATGAGACTTTAACATCAGAAGACAAGGTGGTGTCAGGAGCATCATGTACAACAAACTGCCTAGCACCAGTTGCTAAAGTTTTAAATGATAATTTTGGCATAGTAAAAGGTTTTATGACAACTGTACATGCATATACAAATGACCAAAACATACTTGATAATTCACATAAAAAAGGAATTAACTCAAGACGTGGACGTGCAGCAGCAAACAATATTGTACCAGCATCTACTGGAGCTGCTTCAGCATTAGGACTTGTTTTACCAGAATTAAAGGGTAAGCTAGATGGAATGGCGTTAAGAGTTCCAACTATAACAGGCTCAGTAGTAGATTTAGTTGTTGAATTAAAAAATAATGCGACGATTGAAGAAATAAATAATGCATTTAAAACTGCTTCAAATGAAACTTTAGGATATACAGAAGATCCTATAGTATCAAGTGATATAATAGGAAGTAATTTTGGAAGTGTAGTAGATGGATTATCTACTAGTTTATTAGAAGTTGATGGAAAACAAATGGTTAAAATTATTGCTTGGTATGACAATGAAATGTCATATACAGCTCAATTAATTAGAACTGCAAAACTTATGTGCAAATAACTATAATACAAAAAAGAAACGATGATATTTTTCATCGTTTTTTTTTGTTTTTTATTGCATTAATTTAAAATTATGTTATAATATGCTTGGGACTAAAAATGTAAGTAGGGACTTGATAAGTCCCAAGTTAAAAAAATCCCAGAGGTGAATGAATGGATTGCAAGAAAATTTTAGAAGTACAAAAACAAATAGTTCCTGAAATTATTGAAACAATCAATTCTAGATATGATATTCTCAGAACAATAGAGGTTAATCAGCCTATTGGAAGAAGAACATTAGCTAATAAACTTAATAAGACTGAAAAAATAGTACGAACTGAAGTTGAAAAACTTAAAGAGATGGAATTTATTGATATTATAAGTTCAGGAATGATTTTAACTGATTTGGGGAAAGATTTATTAATTGACTTAGATGAATTAATGCATGATCTAAAAAATCTTTCAAGTTTAGAGAAATCACTTGAAAATATGCTAGGAATAAAGGAAGTAATTATTGTTTCAGGCAATACATCTAAAGATGAACATGGTTTTGCCAATTTAGGTAAAAAAGCGGCAAATGTCATAAGTGACAAAATAAAAGATAACTATATTGTAGGTATTGCTGGTGGAACAACAATGGCTTTAGTTGCGAATCAAATGAAGAAAAAAAGCAATTTAAAAAACATAACAATAGTTCCTGCTAGAGGAGCATTAAATGAAGAAATTAGATTGCAGGCAAATACTGTAGCATTTAATTTAGCGCAAAAATTTAATGCAAACTACAAAATGCTACATATACCTGATGATTTAAATGAAAGCGAACTACATGCTATTAAGGAAAATGAATCAATAAGGGATGTTCTAGAATGTATGAATAATGTGAATCTTTTAATATTTGGATTAGGAGATGCGTATGATATGGCAATTAGAAGGAAGGCTGATTTTGAAACATTAAAAGCTATAAAAGAAGAAAATTTAGTAGCAGAAACATTCGGATATTTTTTTGATAATAGCGGTGAAGTTAAATTGCAGATGAATTCAGTGGGTATAACTATTGATAACATAAAAAAAGTTGAACATTCTGTTGCAGTAGCTGTAGGAGAAGAAAAGGCAAAAGTTATAACAGCATTTTCAAATTTTTATAAAAATTTTACTTTAGTTACAGATGAAATAACAGCAAATAAAATATTAGAATTAAATGAAAAAGTGGAGGATTAAAATGATTAAAGTTGCAATTAATGGATTTGGTAGAATAGGAAGATTGGCATTTAGGTTATTAAGCGAAAGTAGTGAATTTGATATTGTAGCAATAAATGATTTGACAGATGCAGAGAGCTTAGCATATTTATTAAAATATGATACAGCACAGGGCAATTTTATGGTTGATAAAATATCACATCATGATGATAATATTGTAGTTGACGGAAAAGAAATTACAATTTATGCAGAGAAAGAACCTGAAAATTTACCATGGGCTAAATTAGGAATAGATATTGTAATAGAATGTACAGGAAGATTTACATCAAAAGAAAAGGCTGAAAAGCATATAAAAGCTGGAGCTAAAAAAGTAGTTATATCTGCACCAGCATCAGGAGATGTAAAAACGATTGTTTACAATGTAAATCATGAAATATTAGATGGAAGTGAAACAGTAATATCAGCTGCAAGCTGTACAACAAATTGTTTAGCTCCTATTGCAAAGGTGTTAAATGATGAGTTTGGCATAGTAAAGGGATATATGACTACAGTTCATGCTTATACAAATGATCAAAGTATTTTGGATTTACCTCATTCTAAAGGAATTTATTCAAGAAGAGGTCGTGCAGCAGCAGCCAATATAGTACCATCATCAACTGGTGCAGCTCAAGCTGTTGGACTTGTTTTGCCAGAGCTTAATGGTAAACTAGATGGTGTTGCATTAAGAGTTCCAACAATAACAGGTTCAATTGTTGATTTAGTAGTACAACTAAAGAAATACACTACTGTTGAGGAAATAAATGCTGCTGTTAAAAAAGCTTCTAATGAAACTTTAGGATATACTGAAGATCCAATAGTTTCAAGTGATGTTATAGGAAGTAGATATGGAAGCGTATTTGATGCATTATCTACAAAAACAATGGAAGTAGACGGAGAACAAATGGTTAAAGTGTTTGCATGGTATGATAATGAAATGTCTTATACAGCTCAATTAGTTAGAACTGTCAAGCATCTTGCTAATATAAATCTCAAATAAAAATCTTACATTATAATGAGATATCTATAAACATTTATAGTTTAACATAAATGGGTGATAATAATTAAATAGTATGTGTTAAAAGTGCAATTATATCATATTTAAGATTGCACTTTTCTTAATAAAGAGGTAAAATGTAAAAGTATAAACAATATTATTAAATAATATTACAAAAATAACATTAATAAATATAAAATCAAGGAGTTAGAGATGAATAAAAAAGGATTAAAGGATATTAACGTTCAAAACAAAAAAGTGTTAGTAAGATGTGATTTTAATGTTCCACTTGATTCGAATATGAATATAACTGATGATATTAGAATTACAAGTGCTCTTCCAACTATTAATTATTTATTAGATAATGGTGCAGCAGTAATATTAATGTCTCATTTAGGTAGACCGGATGGAGAACCAAATCCTAAATATTCTTTATTGCCAGTAGCTAAAAGACTTGAAGAATTAACAAAAAAAGAAGTTATATTTGAGGATTGTGATGTAGTAGTAGACGAAAAGGTAAAAGCGGATGCTGCTAAAATACAACCAGGACAAATTATGCTTTTACAAAATACAAGATACAAAAAAGAAGAAACTAAAAATGGCGAAGAGCTTGCTAAGAATTTAGCATCTTTAGCAGATATTTATATAAATGATGCATTTGGAACTGCCCATAGAGCACATTCCTCCAATGCGGGAGTTTGTAAATTTTTACCATCGGCAGTAGGTTTTTTAGTTGAAAAAGAAATTTCTGTTATGGGTAAGGCTTTATCAAACCCTGAAAGACCGTTAACTGCAATACTTGGTGGTGCTAAGGTTTCAGATAAAATAGCTGTTATAGAAAATTTATTAAATATTGCTGACAATATAATAATTGGTGGCGGTATGATGTATACATTTCTAAAAGCAATGGGTAAAAATGTAGGTAAATCATTACTAGAAGAAGATAAAATTGAACTAGCTCAAAATATTTTAGAGAAATCTAAGAATAATAATGTTAAAATATATTTGCCGTTAGATACTGTTGTAGCTAAAGAGTTTAAAAATGAAACTGATTTTTATACGGTAGATGTAGATAATATCCCAGATGATTACATGGGATTAGATATAGGACAAAAAACAATTGATTTATTTAGTGATGTTATAAAAAATTCTAAAACTATTATTTGGAATGGACCAATGGGAGTTTTTGAAATGGATAACTTTGCAAAGGGTACAAATTGTATAGCACTTGCAATTTCTAATAATACAGAAGCAACTTCAATTGTAGGTGGTGGAGATAGTGCAGCAGCAGTAGAAAAAATAGGTCTTGCTGATAAAATAACACATATTTCTACTGGTGGTGGGGCATCATTAGAATATCTGGAAGGAAAATTACTACCGGGTATTGATGCTGTAGACAATAAATAGAAGAAGATTGGAGGATAGACATGAGAGTTCCATTAATTGCAGGAAATTGGAAAATGAATAATACTATTGAAGAAAGCTTGGATTTAGCTAATAATTTAGTAGAATTTTCAAAAAAATTTGATAAAAATAGAGAAATATTAATTTGTGCTCCTTTTACAGCACTACATGCTTTGAAAAAAGTTTTAAATGGTTCAAAGATTAAATTAGGTGCTCAAAACATGCACTTTGAAGAAAGTGGCGCTTATACAGGTGAAATTTCAGCTGTTATGCTTAAGGATATTGGTGTTGATTGCGTAATAATAGGTCATTCTGAAAGAAGGCAGTATTTTAACGAAAGTGATGAACTTTTGAATAAAAAAATAAAAACTGCATTAAAATTTAATTTAAAGCCGATATTGTGTGTTGGAGAAACTTTAGAGCAAAGAGAGGCTAATGCTGAAAAAGAAACTGTAAGATCACAAATTATTAATGGACTTCATGATATAAATATTGAATACTTAAAAAATATTGTTATTGCATATGAACCTGTTTGGGCAATTGGAACAGGAAAAACTGCAACTAGTAAGCAAGCTAATGAAATAATTTCTTACATAAGAAGTGTTATTAAAGAATTATACGGCGTTAATGTAAGTGAAAATATAATAATACAATATGGTGGAAGTGTAAAAGGTAGTAATGCTTCTGAAATAATGGCTGAGTCTGACATAGACGGTGCCTTAGTAGGTGGAGCAAGCTTAAAGGCAGATGAATTTATCAAGATAATAAATTACTAGGAGTAGATAAAATATGAAAAAATTAACAGCTTTGATTATCCTAGATGGATTAGGCGTAGGTGAAGATTATTATGGCAATGCAGTGAATATAGCAAAAACTTCTAATTATGATATATTATTAAGTAAATATTCTAATACTACACTTTCAGCAAGTGGTGAAGATGTCGGATTGCCAGATGGTCAGATGGGTAATTCAGAGGTAGGACACACTAATATTGGTGCTGGTAGAATTGTATACCAAGAGCTAACAAAAATAACAAAATTGATAAGAGAAAAAGAATTTTTCAAAAATATTGCCTTAAATAAAGCTATAGATTATGTTAATGATAATAATAAAACATTACATCTTTTTGGTTTGCTTTCGGATGGAGGCGTACATAGTCATATAGAGCATTTATATGCAATTTTACAGTTATGTAAAGATAAAAATGTAAAAAATGTTCAGATTCACTGTTTCATGGATGGAAGAGATGTTTCTCCTACAAGTGGTGTAAAATTTATTAAAAAGCTTCAAGATAAAATTGATGAAATTGGTGTAGGTAATATTGCTTCAATTATGGGAAGATACTACGCTATGGACAGAGATAAAAGATGGGAAAGAGTAGAAGAGGCATATGATGCTTTAACTTGTGGATTAGGAATAGTCAGAGATAATCCTGTCCTTGCAATTGAAGAATCATATAACAAAAATATAACAGATGAATTTATTAAACCTATTTTAATTAATCAAGGAGATTCTAAATTAGGTTTAGTAGAAGCTGGGGATGGTATAATCTTTTATAATTTCAGACCTGATAGAGCTAGACAGATTACTAGAGCATTTGTAGATGATAATTTTAATGGATTCGAAAGAGAAAAGTTAAATGTAAAATTTCTATGTATGACACAATATGATGAAACTATAGAAAATGTTGATGTTGCATACTTGCCTGAAAGTATTGAAAATACATTTGGTGAATATATAAGCAAAAAAGGCTTGAAGCAACTAAGAATTGCTGAAACTGAAAAATATGCTCATGTTACGTTTTTCTTTAATGGTGGAATTGAAACACCTTATGAAAATGAAGATAGAGTACTTATTCCTTCTCCAAAGGTGGCAACATATGATATGAAGCCTGATATGAGTGCGTTTGAGCTTAAGGATGAAGTGATTAAGCAAATTGATAAAAATAAATATGATGTAATAGTATTAAACTTTGCAAATCCTGATATGGTAGGACATACAGGTGACTTTGGTGCTACTGTTCAAGCTATTGAAACAGTAGATAAATGTCTTGGTGAAATAGTTAATATTATAATAAAGGCAGGTGGTGTAGCAGTAATTACAGCTGATCACGGTAATAGTGAAACTATGATAGATGAAAATACATCTATGCCTATTACATCTCATACAACTAATAGAGTGCCTTTTATAATAGTAGATAATAATAGAATATATGAATTGAGAGAAGATGGTGTATTAGCAGATATTGCACCTACATTGCTTGAAATTATGAAGATACAAATTCCAAAAGAAATGACAGGTAATTCTTTAATAGTACATTAATTTTTAATTTAAGATAGAAATTAAATATTAAATCAATAATAAATTATTTGGAGGATAAAATGACTATAATATCAAATATTCATGCAAGAGAAATATTAGATTCAAGAGGAAATCCAACAGTAGAAGTTGAGGTTTGGACTGAAAGTGGCGGTTTTGGACGTGCTGGAGTTCCATCAGGAGCATCAACAGGTGCTTTTGAAGCAGTAGAATTAAGAGATAATGATAAGTCAAGATACCTTGGAAAAGGTGTTTCAGTGGCAGTATCTAATGTCAATGACATAATAGCACCAGAAGTAATAGGTATGGATGCTTTAGAACAAGTTGCAATTGACTCTAGGCTTATTGAACTGGATGGAACACACAATAAAGGTAAATTAGGAGCTAATGCAATATTAGGTGTTTCTATGGCAGTAGCAAAAGCAGCTGCAAATACACTTGGTTTACCACTGTACCAATACTTAGGTGGAGTTAATGGAAAAGTCTTACCAGTTCCAATGATGAACATACTAAACGGCGGACAACATGCAGATAATAACGTAGATATTCAAGAATTTATGGTTATGCCAGTAGGTGCATGTTGCTTTAAAGAGGCGTTAAGAATGGGAGCTGAGATTTTCCATAGCTTAAAAAGCGTTCTTAAGTTAAAAGGTTTAAATACTGCTGTTGGAGATGAGGGTGGTTTTGCACCAAATTTAACATCTAATGAAGAAGCATTAAAAACAATTGTGGAGGCTATTGAAAAGGCAGGTTATGTTCCTGGAAAAGATATTATGTTAGCCCTTGATGTTGCTGCAACTGAATTATATGATAAAGAAACGCAAATGTATAACTTATCTGGTGAAGGAAAATCATTTAATAGAGCCCAAATGGTTGATTACTATGCTGATTTAGTTAGTAAATATCCAATTATTTCAATAGAAGATGGTATGGATGAGGAAGACTGGATAGGCTGGGCTAATTTAACCGAAAGACTTGGTAAAAAAATCCAATTAGTTGGTGATGACTTATTTGTAACAAACACAGAAAGATTGCAAAAAGGAATTAAAGAAGGCGTAGCAAATTCTATATTAATTAAGTTAAATCAAATAGGAACAATAACTGAAACTTTAGATGCAATAGAAATGGCTAAAAGAGCTGGTTATACTGCAGTAGTTTCTCATCGTTCAGGAGAGACTGACGATTCTACAATTGCGGATTTAGTTATTGCAGTTAATGCAGGACAAATAAAAACAGGAGCTCCATCAAGAATAGATAGAGTCGCTAAGTACAATCAATTATTAAGACTAGAAGAAATGTTAAGTGCATCATCACAATATAAAGGTCTTGATGTATTTTATAACATTAAAAAATAATAAATAAATGCTAAGCATTTTGTTTTTAAATTAAATGCTTAGCATTTTATTTTAAAATTTTATTTATAAACTGTTCATCTTT
This sequence comes from Firmicutes bacterium UBA2058, assembly GCA_002332905.1. Classification (GTDB taxonomy): domain Bacteria; phylum Bacillota; class Clostridia; order Tissierellales; family Sedimentibacteraceae; genus UBA1535. Next base: position 117,938 of record DDAM01000041.1, read on the forward strand.
ATTGTTTTATGCTGTTGCTTTTTTCCCTTTATATTCTTCAGCTGAAGGATCATCCTCAAGCTTCATTATTGTAAATCCTGTATAACCAGCTATAACAGATACTATTGGGCTTAGTATGTTAAAGAAGCAATACATAAAGTAAGTTGCTGTTGGAACTCCTAAGAATGTTGACATTGTAGCTCCACATGTATTCCAAGGAATTAGTGCTGAAGTAACAGTACCTGAATCCTCAAGAGCACGTGATAGGTTACGAGGAGCTAATCCACGTTTTTTATATTCATCCTTGTACATTTTACCAGGAAGAGCTATAGCTAAGTATTGGTCTCCTGCTAATATATTTATGAACAAACATGATACAACAGTTACTAATATTAAAGAACCGGTTTTCTTTGCTAAGCCTAATAACTTTTCTGCTATACAGCAAAGCATTCCAGTTTTCTCCAATACTCCACCAAATGTTAATGCACACATGATAAGTGAAATAGTCCACATCATACCTTGCATACCACCTCTAGTTAGTAATTCATCAACCATTGCGTTACCAGTTTCTGAAGTCACACCGTACATCATGGAATCAAATACTCCAAATAAGCTAGCATTTTGGAATGTAAGAGCGCATATACAACCAAGAGCAATACCAGCAATAAGACCAGGAAGTGCAGGAACTTTTAATGCAACCATTACTATAACTGCAACAGGAACTAATAAAAGAACTGGTGATATAGTATAATTTTCACTAATTACAGTTAATAATTCATTAATTGAGCTTGTATCAAGCTGCTGACCGGCAAATTTAAATCCGATTATTGCAAAAATTACTAATGTTATACCATATGAAATTGATGTTGTAAATAACATGTGTTTAATATGATCAAATAGGTTAGCACCTGCAACTCCAGGAGCTAGGTTAGTAGTATCAGATAAAGGAGATAATTTGTCTCCAAAATACGCTCCAGATATTATAGCACCTGCTGCTAATCCAGTAGGTATGTTTAGACCTTGAGCAACGCCAATAAGTGCTATACCAACTGTACCAGCAGTTGTCCAAGAACTTCCTGTAGCTAAAGAAACTATACTACATAAAATTACAGAAGCAACTAGGAAGAATGTAGGTGATAATATTTGTAAACCATAATAGATAAGTGTTGGTACTATTCCACCAATAATCCATGAACCAATTAAAGAACCTACTACTGCAAGTATAAGCATTGCTTGCATTGTACTCATTATAGATTCAACTATACCTTGTTCGATATCTTTCCATTTAGATCCTAAAAATACAACCGCAATTATTGATGCTATTATAGCACCTATAACTAGTGGAATGTGAATATCAATTTCTAAAACAAGAATTGAAAAAGACAAAATTATAATAGTTAAAATTACAGGTAAAATAGAGATAAAAAAAGATGGTTCTTTCTTTTGGTTTTGCTGATTGTTCATATTATTATTCCTCCTCTTTTTTGAATAAGCATAATTTGTTAGGACATAATATTATAATAAGATCGGGCGAAAATATAATATTATGAAAAAGATTTGTAACACTCGCGAGCATGAAAATGTTTTCACTTTTTTATAGTATCACACATGTCGACACTTGTCAAAGAAAAAATGAAATAAACTTAATTAATTTTTGAAAAAAATGAAAAATATTAATTTATTTAGCAAATATTAGTAAACTCAAATAATGTAATTTATTACATAGAGCTGTTAATAATAAAATATTTTTTGACAATCAATTAATTTTTAGCATGCTATATTAAAATAAGTACAGATTTATATTGATTTTATATATAGTTTATGATATAATTCATACGTTAAAAAGAAGTTAATTAGGAGGTGGCAAGCATTTATGTTGAAAATAATTGTTACAATATTTTTAGTACTTGCTAGTTTTGTTTTAATTGCAAGTATATTATTGCAATCTGGTAAGCAAGCTGGAATGTCTGGTGAAATAGCAGGTGGAGCGGAATCATTATGGGGTAGAAATAAAGGTAGAAGCTTTGAAGGTAAATTAGAAAAAGCTACAACAATATCGGCAGTAGTTTTTGTTTTAGCTTCATTATTACTAGTAGCAATTCAATAATTATATATATATGTAAAAAAGGGACGAAAAAACTATGTGTTTTTTCATCTTTTTTATGCTCAACCAATTTTTTCAAAACAAATATTGGTAGGTAAAACGCAATATATTTAATTATAGATTTTAAAAACTAAATAAAAAAACTTTTGGAGGAATTTTTAAAATGGATTCATTATTTATAATAGCTCCTATAGTAGGGGTTATTGCACTCTTATATGCATTCTATAAGGCATCAACTATAAACAAAGTAGATGCTGGAAATGACAGAATGAAAGAAATTGCTTCTTATATTCAAGAAGGCGCTATGGCATTTCTAACTAGAGAATATAAGACATTAGTTATATTTGCAGGTGTATTAGCTATAGTACTATGGTTAGGAATTAACTGGCAGACAGCTTTATGCTTTTTAGTAGGAGCTATATTCTCAGCATTAGCGGGACTTTTTGGAATGAAGGTTGCTACAAAAGCGAATGTTAGAACAGCTAATGCAGCTAGAGAGTCAGGAATGAATAAGGCTTTAGATGTAGCATTCTCAGGTGGAGCTGTAATGGGAATGGTAGTTGTTGGTCTTGGTTTATTTGGAGCAGGTGCTTTGTGGATATTATTTACAATGGTTTTAAAAGTAGATTCTAATATAGCTGCTACATATTTAACAGGCTTTGGATTAGGTGCTTCTTCAATAGCATTATTTGGACGTGTTGGTGGTGGTATCTATACAAAGGCTGCTGACGTTGGAGCTGACCTTGTTGGTAAAGTTGAAGCTGGAATACCAGAAGATGATCCAAGAAACCCTGCTGTTATAGCAGATAACGTAGGTGATAACGTAGGTGACGTTGCTGGTATGGGTGCTGACTTATTCGAGTCATATGTTGGTTCTATTATATCAGCTATAACATTAGGTGCTGTAGCTTTTGCAGAAGGAAGAGGAATTATATTTGCACTTATATTACCAGCAGTAGGAATACTTGCGTCAATAATAGGAACATTATTTGTTAGAAGTAAAGAGGGTGGAAACCCACAAAAAGCGTTAAACGCAGGTACATACGTAAGCTCACTTATAGTAGTAGTTGCTTCATTCTTCTTAAGTAAATCTATATTACAAGATGTTAGACCTTTCTTTGCAATAGTAATAGGTTTAGCTGTAGGACTAATAATAGCGAAAATTACAGAGTACTACACTTCAGGAGATTATAAACCTGTTAAGGGTATAGCTGATCAATCAGAAACTGGACCAGCTACTACTATTATCAGTGGTTTATCAGTAGGTATGTTATCAACTGCATTACCAATTGTTGTTTTAGCAATAGGAATTATAGCAGCTTATTACTTATGTGGTATGTCTTTTGGTGAAATGAGCTTTGAACAAGGATTATATGGTATAGCTCTTGCAGCTGTAGGTATGCTTTCAACTACAGGTATGACTGTTGCAGTTGATGCTTATGGACCAATAGCAGACAATGCTGGTGGCATAGCTGAAATGTGTGAATTACCTCATGGAGTTAGAGAGATCACAGATAAACTTGATTCTGTTGGAAATACAACAGCAGCTATAGGTAAAGGATTTGCAATAGGCTCAGCAGCCTTAACAGCTCTTGCACTATTTGCATCCTATACACAAGCAGTTGGTATTAGTGCAGAAACAGGTGTTAACTTAATTGAACCAACAGTTATAGCTGGTATATTTATAGGTGGTATGTTACCATTCTTATTCTCAGCAATCACTATGAGTGCAGTTGGTAAAGCAGCATTCGCTATGATTGAAGAGGTTAGGAGACAATTTAGAGAAATGCCTGGAATTATGAAGGGTACAGATAAGCCAGACTATACAAAATGTGTTGACATTAGTACAACAGCAGCATTAAGAGAAATGATTATACCAGGACTTTTGGCGGTTATAGTTCCATTAATAGTTGGTTTCTTACTTGGTAAAGAAGCATTAGGTGGATTATTGGCTGGTTCATTAGTTACAGGTGTATTGATGGCTATAATGATGGCTAATGCTGGTGGAGCTTGGGACAATGCTAAAAAATACATTGAATCAGGTTTTCATGGTGGAAAAGGTAGTGATGCTCATAAAGCAGCAGTTGTTGGAGATACAGTTGGAGACCCATTCAAGGATACTTCAGGACCTTCAATCAATATCTTAATTAAGCTTATGACTATAGTAGCATTAGTATTCGGACCAGTAATAGCTCAATATGGTGGATTATTGTTGAACTTCTTTAAATAGATAAAATAGATTGAGAAAAAGACTCGTAAGAGTCTTTTTTTATGTTCCCTCTAATATCATTTTGCATATAATAGTAGAGGGGTTTTTGAATGCATATAGTTATTGATGGTATTAAAATAAATTACATAGATGAGGGCTGTGGTACAAATGTTTTATTATTGCACGGTTGGGGAGCAAATATAAAAACTATGCAGCCTATATTTGATATGTTAAAAAATAGATGCAGAGTTGTTGCAGTTGATTTACCTGGATTTGGAGAAAGTGATATGCCATTAGTATCGTGGAATAGTTATGACTATGCAGATATAGTAAAAAAAATTATTGATGCATTATATTTAAAAGATATTATTTTATTTGGTCATTCTCATGGAGGAAGAGTTTCAATTATATTATCATCAACATATCAAAATTTAATTAAAAAGCTTATCTTGATTGACAGTGCTGGAATTATACCTAAAAAAACATTAAAATACTATTATAGAATATATAGGTATAAGCTGTTAAAAAAGCTATATTTGATATTTAATAAGAATAACAAATTTAAATTGAACGATTTTTATAAAAAATTTGGTTCAGAAGATTATAAAAATGCTGAAAACGAGATTATAAGGCAAACTTTAGTTAAAGTCTTACATGACAATATTGAAAGCCATTTAGCCGAAATAAAAGCACCTACTTTGATTATTTGGGGTGAACAAGATACAGACACACCACTTTATATGGCGAAAAAATTAAATGAGAAAATACTTGACAGCGGATTAGTTATATTAGAGCGTGCAAAACACTATTCTTATTTAGATAATTTCTATAAATTTAAGCTAGTAGTGGAAGCTTTTTTAATTAATGATTACATTAATTCAAATGGAGGTATTTTATGAATATAATTTTATGGTCTTTAACTTTGTTTCTTTGGCTTAGAATTATGTCTTTAAAGTCAGAAAGCTACTTGCATATTGTACAATTAGAGGGGTATAGTACAAATAAATTTGAAAATTGGATGCATAAAAATAAAAATAAAATATATAAAAAAAATGATATTTTCTTTTTAGTCACTACTGCGTTTTTATTAGTTTTACAATATATTTTTAATGAGATATATATAATCAAATCTTTATTTTCTTTATGTATAAACCTATTATTAATTCTAATGAACATTATGCTTACTTACATGAAGGCAACTCCTAAAAAGCCATTTATTCGTACTAAAAGAGCTAAAAGATTAGATACAATATCATTTATACTTATTATTCTTGATTTATTAATAGTAATTTCTATTATTTCTATTTATACCAATAATGTGGATATTATTTATCCAGTATGTATTGGATTTATGAGTATTTCATACTTCTTTTGCATATATTATGTATTGTTAGGTAATATAATTTCAGTGCCTATAGAAAATAAAATTAATAAAAAATTTTACGATATGGCAAGCAAGAAAATAAGAAACTTAAATAAGATAAAAACCATTGGTATAACCGGTAGCTATGGAAAAACTAGCACAAAATTTATTGCTGCTACTATATTATCACATAAATATAAAGTTATGAATACACCGGAAAGCTATAATACACCAATGGGAATAAGTAAGGTAATAAATAATGACTTAAGCGATTATTATGATGTGTTTATAGCTGAACTAGGTGCAACTAAAAAAGGTGATATTGATGAGGTTGCTAGGCTTACTAATCCTAAAATAGGTGTTCTTACTTCTATTGGTCCTTGTCATCTTCAAACCTTTGGTTCAATCAGCAATATTGCAAATGGCAAATATGAGTTGATAGAGTACCTGCCAAGTGATGGTATTGCAATTTTTAATTATGATAATCCATATGTCAAAGAATTAGCTGATAAAACTTTAAAAACAAAGTTATTATACTCAATAGAAAACATAGATAATGCAGATGTTTTCGCTACAGATATAACAGTAAATGAAACAGGCTCTTTATTCACGCTTTGTGTTAAAAACAAAGGCACTATAGAATGTGAAACATCTCTTCTTGGAAAACACAATATATTAAATATACTTGCAGGTGTTTCAATTGCAATTGCTTTGGGTATGAATTTAGAAGAAATTAGATTAGGAGTAAAAAAAATCTTACCTGTAAAGCATAGATTAGAGCTTATTGATCCTAAGACTGGTATACTGGTAATAGATGATGCTTTTAATTCAAACCCAGATGGAGCCAGTGCTGCATTAGAAGTTTTGAGTGAATTTAAAAATAAAAGAAAAATTATTGTTACACCAGGTATGATTGAGCTTGGGGAAATTGAAAAAAAAGAAAATGAAAAATTTGGAGAGAAAATTGCTGAGATTTGTGATATAGTTATACTAGTAGGTAAAAAAAGGACGCAGCCTATTTATAATGGATTAATAAAAAAGGGATATGATAAAAATAGTATATATGTAGTAAATTCCACTAATGATTCCACTGAAATAATAAAAAGCATTGCAAAACAAGGCGATATTATACTATATGAAAATGATTTGCCAGATACTTATGAGGAAAGAGTAAAGTAAAAAGACACTTCACAGCGTGAAAAAAGGCGTTTCACGCTGCGAAGCGATGTAAGAGTTAAGTATGGGGATTTTGTTTATATATAGGGGGTAATATATGAAAAAGCGTGTTGGAATTTTAATTGGAGGAAAATCAGTAGAGCATGAGGTTTCAATAATAACTGGACTTCAAGTTCTAGACAACATAGATAAAGAAAAATACGAACCAGTTATTGTTTACATACAAAAGGATGGAAGTTGGTTTTTAGGTAAAAGCTTATACGATGTTAATAACTATAAGAATAAACGGTTAGATGATAAATATGAAGTAGTGCCTATAGCCAGTAATAATAAGCTTTTATTATATCCTCATCCTAAAAATGTAAAGAGAAAATTATTTAAAAAACCAGCTGAGGTTGAAATTGATATAGTATTTCCAGCACTTCATGGAACAAATGTTGAAGATGGATGTATGCATGGTTTTTTTCAAATGAATGATATACCATGTGCCTTTGGCAGTGTGTTAAGCTCTGCAGTTGGTATGGATAAGGTTATAATGAAAAAAATCTTTAGCGCTGATAAATTACCTATAACTGAATACATTTGGTTTTACAAAAATGAATTTATGTTAGAAATGGATAAAATCATAAAAAATTCAGAGGAGATTGGATATCCATTAATTGTTAAGCCAGCTAATTTAGGCTCAAGTATTGGTATCAATAAGGCCAATAATCAACAGGAGTTAATTTATGCTATACAAGTAGCCTCATCCTACGATAAAAAAATTATAGTAGAAAAATGTCTTGAAAATATAAGAGAGATTAACTGTGCAGTTTTAGGCTATGAAAATGATTTAATAACTTCTTTGTGTGAGGAGCCATTAGGCTGGAAAGAGTTTCTAACCTATGAAGATAAATACATAAATAATAGTAAAAATAGTATTAATAACAACAGAAAAATACCAGCAGATATAGATGAGGAAACGACTAATGCGATATATGAGCTCGCTAAACGTGCTTTCAATGCTATTGACTGTGCTGGAAATGCTAGAATAGACTTTTTATATGATGGCTATAATATATATATTAATGAAATAAATACTATACCAGGTTCTATAGCATTTTACTTATGGGAAAAGAAAGATATTAGCTTTAAAGATTTAATAACAAAAATTTTAAATATAGCTGAGGCTAATGGGAAAGATAAGATAATGAATATTATTAGCTATAATATAGATTTATTTGATAATATTGGAAATATTGGTAGTAATTTAGGTAAGTTCGGTAAACATTCATAGAATTTTATTTTACGGAGGATAAAATGAATTTAAAAGAAAAAATACTTGCGTTTATGGAAGATGAAAAATATAAACCGCTTAAATTTAAAGAGTTATGTGAAGTATTAGAAATAGAAAGCGATATGAGAAAGGAATTTTTGAAAATACTTAATGAGCTTGAGGATGAAGGTAAAATAATATTCACTAGCTCAGAACGATATGGGACTCCAGAAAGAATGGGCTTAATTACTGGTGTTATTGAGGGTAATCCAAAAGGATATGGATTTTTAATACCAGACAACAAGGATATGAAGGATATTTTTATATCACCTACAGATTTAAGCGGTGCAATGAATGGTGACAGAGTTATCGTTAAAAGTGATGGTAACTTTATAGACAATAAAAGTCCAGAGGGAAAAGTAATAAGAATACTTGAAAGGGCTAATAAAACCGTCATAGGAACTTTTCAACAGAGTAAAAGCTTTGGATTTGTTGTGGCAGATGATAAAAAGCTTGGCTGTGATATATTTATATCTAAAAATGATTTTAACGGTGCAAGAAACAATCAAAAGGTTATAGTAAAAATCACGCAGTGGCCTGTTGGTAGAAGAAATGCAGAAGGTGAAATAATTGAAGTTATAGGAAATGATGAGGATACCAAGACTCATATTGATGCAGTTTTAATTAGGCATAAGGTTAGGCAGTACTTTACAGCTGAAGTAATAGCTCAGGCTAAAGGTATAGAGGTAGAAATACCAGAAAAAGAAATAGACAGAAGAAAAGATTTAAGACATTTGACTATAATTACGATTGATGGAGAAGATGCAAAGGATTTAGATGATGCAGTATATGTAGAAAAACTAGAAAATAATCAATATAAACTGGGTGTACATATAGCTGATGTTACGCACTATGTGAAAGAAAATAGTAAAATAGATAAAGAAGCACTTAAAAGAGCAACAAGCATATATCTAGCCGATAGAGTTATACCAATGCTGCCAAAGGAGCTTTCCAATGGAGTGTGCAGCTTAAATCCTAATGAAGATAAATTGACTTTATCATGTGAAATGATAATTGATTTAAAGGGCAAGGTTGTTGATTATTTAATATACGAAAGCATTATAAGCTCTAAGTATAGGATGACTTATACAGATGTATCAAATATATTAGAAAATGATGATGAAGAGCTAAAAGAGAAATATAAAGAAATACTTCCAATGCTTAAAAATATGGAAGAGCTAAGCATCATACTTAGACAGAAAAGAGACCAAAGAGGCTGTATAGACTTTGACTTTGATGAAACTAAGCTTAAGGTTGATGAAAGCGGAAAAGTTATTGATGTTACTAAATATGAAAGAAGAACATCCAATAAAATAATAGAAGAATTTATGCTTGCTGCCAATGAAACTATAGCAGAAAATTATTATTGGCTTAATATACCTTTTGTTTATCGTATTCATGAAGAGCCAGATGAAGAAAAAATAGCTGACTTCAGTAAATTTATATATAATTTTGGATACACTCTTAAAGGAAGTCAAGAAATACATCCTAGAGAGCTTCAACAGCTTTTATTAAAGGTGCAAGGTAAAAAGGAAGAAACAGTAATTAATACAATGATGCTTCGTTCTTTAAGAAAGGCTATATATTCTCATGAGTGTTCACCGCATTTTGGTTTAGCAGCTAACTATTATTGTCACTTTACTTCACCAATTAGACGTTATCCGGATTTACAGATTCATAGAATTATAAAAGCGCAGATTAACAATAAAATTTCATTAACTGACAATGCTAATCTATATGAAAGATGTGCTGTAGTAGCAGAGCAATCTTCAAAGCAAGAAAGAATAGCAGATGAGGTTGAAAGAGATACAGATAAAATACGTATAGCAGAATTTATGTCAGATAAAATTGGTGAAGAATATGAAGGTATTATATCCGGTGTAACAAGCTTTGGCATATTTGTAGAGCTGGATAACACTGTAGAAGGGCTAGTTCATATATCAAACATCGAGGACGATTATTACATTTATGACAATGATAATAAGGTACTAACTGGAAAAGTTACAGGCAACACCTTTAAAATCGGCGATGTAGTAAAGGTAAGACTAGAAAAAGTCAGCATAGCAAATGCTGAAATTGATTTTAGTATATTAGAAAAGATTAAATAAATTAATGACAACTGTACTACTGTTTAGATATTAATAAAAGAACATAAGACGTTTTTTATAGAGAATTTACTAAATTTAATGATTTTACTAATGCAAGTATTTCAGGAGTAGCTGGAATTACCCATATATTACTCGGAGTAGGTGTAATACAAATATTGTTTTTAATAAAAAGTCAGATAAAAAAAGAATCATCAATTGCATAAATAAGAAATAAAAAGACCAATGAATTTTGTTCCTTGGTCTTTTTAATTGCAATGGTAATTTTTGTAACTTGTCTATAAGTTATAAGTTTAACAAAAACTAATGATATTATTAACTGTTAACTGCTAATTAACTAAACATCAAAAGGGTAGCTCTATAGAATTGGTTGTTGGCTATTCATAGAATATCCATCAGTTTTAAGGTCATTTATATCTAATTCACTATTTTTTACTATAACACTGCTAAGTTTTTTTACTGCTCCATAAGGTTCATGTAATGAAAGCTTATCTCCTCTTCCGGAAATAACCCATAAAATTTTATAACCAATAGGTATTAACTTTAAGCGCTCTTCTCCTTTACCATCAGTAAAATATATAAGTAAATTAATTTTTTTACCATTTGCGTATTCAAAAACTGGAGTAAATTTAGTTCCTCCACCAACTGAAATTCTATCTTTTATGTCATTAATAGTTTTAACTTTATACACACGCTTAATTTCATTATCACACTCAATAATTGTGATTTCATGGTTATTATTTTTTACAATATTAAGCACTTCCTTTATGGCTTGCTTAAATTCTTCATTACTTATACTGCCACTTATATCTATAGCAACTGCTATTTCAGGTTTATGCCTCCTTAGTTCGCCTCTAAGGTCTAGTCTATTAGGTTGTCTTCTGTTTCTTCTAGTTGTGGTTTTCTTTTTATTACTTTCGACTGTTCCCAATAACTTTTTTAGATATAAATTCCAAGGAAGTTCACCATTTTTATTTTCAATTGAAGATATTATACCTTCCAAATAGTCAGGAATTTTACCCTTTTGTGATTCACTAATAAATTTCTTTGTAAATTCTACAAGAGTATTTTCATCTATATCATTCGAATACTTCCACATGTCATGAGTTTTTTCTGGATCGTATTCGGTTTCTATGTTTTGAAAATCATCATTTTCAAATTCTTCGTCATCTTCATTTTCCTCAAGTAGATCTAACTCTATTTGAATTTTTTCTAAATAATACTCAAATGTTTCATACGGCTTAAGTTTTAAAGAATAGTTTATATTTACCCATTCTAGTGTAGTAGAGTATTCTGGCAAATAATTTAGATATTGATTTACAACTATATCCATTGCCATATTAACTGCAAGTTTCTTATATCTACCATTTAATTCTTTAGCTCTTACTAAATGCAAAGACACTATATGAAGAATTTCATGCTTTATAGTTGTTTCCATTTGTTTTATGTTTAATTTTAAAAAAATTGCAGGATTAAAATATATAATATATTTAGCACCTTTAAAACTTATAGAACTGGGACTGCTTATATCAAACTTTATTTCCCTTGACATATTAAACAAAAAATATCCATAGAAATTATCCTTATCTTCAATTAGACTTAAATTAATTTTACTTACAAAATTAAAAAACTCATTCTTAAAATCCTGCGGTACAACTCCATCGAATTTTTCCATAATCTTATTTGCTTTTTCATAAAGCTCTTTTGCTTGTGTCTCAATATGACTGCTCATGATAATCACCTTATTAAGTTGTAAGATTGAAAATATAATTCTATAAATTCTTCGTTTTCTATAGCTTTATCATACACTTTAACATAATTATTTTTAATGTCTTTCATAATTCCTATCATTAAATCAACTGGATATACTTTCAAAAAACTTATTAGTCTACCAATATTATTATTTGACTCATTATTATCTCTTTTCATATTCATTTCTAAGATTTTTAAGATATTAATTGCCGATATATATAATCTTGTATGACTTTCATTTTTTACTTTTTCTAATATAGTTTCATCAAGAACATCACCTGAAAATACATCTTCATAAGATATTAGCGGTCTATAATCAGATTCAACAAAATTTATAAATTCTTCTGCGATAACCCTTCCCACATTTCCTTTTACTACGTTTAAAAACACATCTCTAGGTATTACATCCTTTTTTTCTTTATAAATTCTATAACTCTTAGAAATTCTTTCGTAGCTTCTTGGAGTAGCTTTTATATCTCCTTCATTTTCTGAAAGCAAATATTCAGGGAATGTTGAAATAAACTCTATAATCTTTTGTTCAAGCTCCACATCTACAGCCCATTTTAACCACTGTACATAATCTGGCTCCATATTTAACCATACAAATCTATTTTCTTGAGCTGCATCCATATCAACAACTTGATAATCAAAATCCGAACCATATTTACTTGATGGATTCATAGCTGCTATAATTTTCACACTTTCATGTAATCTATATCCATTTATTTCTCGATTTAATATTAAATTCATAAGTTCCTGCTGTACTGTGTGCTCACAACGATTTATTTCATCTATAAATAGAAGAACTGTTTTACCTTTAGATATTTCTTTATCAATTTCTCTTAATTTATTATGTACAGCATATACTGTAGTTTTCTTCTCTATCTCTTTTCCGTTATTATCAACACTTAAATAAGATTCTACAATTGGAAGACCACCAATTTCACCTTCTTTGAGAAGATTTCCATCAATGACAACAAGACTCCAATCATTGTCTTTTGCAAGCTTACTTGCTAAAGCAGTTTTTCCAATTCCACTTTCACCGACTACTAATGGTACTTCTTTAGTAGACAAAACTAACTCAATACTTTTTAATGTATCTATAAAATTCATTTTTTAATTCTCCTACATTATCTTTAATTTTTCATCTACAGCTATTTTTTTTGACTTCTTACTTCCATAATTATAAATGAATTTTATCTTGTCCATTTTAATAACATCACTATTTATATCTATAATGTTACAATTTAAAAAATCCCTTATATATTTTTCATCAACATTTTCTTTTGATATAACTTCTTTTAAAGCTTCTTCAAGTTCATCTCTAGATATTTCTACAATGCAATGTTTAATAACTAGGATATTTACCTTTAAGAATTCTAAAAATTTATTTTTATCTAAATCATTTATATATCTAATAGCTGAATCATTATTCTTAATTGCTATGAGTTGTGTGCTATGACAAGGTGAGCTTATATATCTTAATGCATCATAACTCATATTTACAGCCTCATTTTGAACACTCTCATAGGGTTTTTTTATATATTTTATAGAATCATAATTTTTTCTTACAGATAGTAATTGTATCTCCTCACTGGGATTTTCAACATATTTAATAGCCCAACCAGATTGATTTATAGCAGATTTTATAACCTTGTCAGTTGGGTTATTTATATAATTTAAATTTGTCCATCCAGCATCTATAGCTTTTATCATCATATCTTCAGTTGGATTTTTAATATACTGTATTGCCATAGCATTATTAGCAAAAGCTAATTCTTCCATCTCTCTTGTTGGATTTTTTATGCTTCTTAATAATAATCCATTTTTTTTAACAGCCAATAGTTTCATTTCATCTGTAGGGTTATCTATATTTTCAATAATATAAGGATTAATATTTATATTTTCAATGATTTTAGATTCCTCCATAATGTCCTCCTTACTAATTATCTTATCTGAATTTTTAATTTTTATTTCTTATTATATATAATGTACTGTGAAAACAAATTTAAACTAAGATAATGAAATATTTTTCTTAAACTGTTCCAATATAATCATATACCCATAAACCTAAATATAAATCAAATTAATGAAATAATTCCTCTGATGTAGGAGGGTTACTTCATTACGATAAAAAAAGTTCATCAAAGGACGAACTTTTTTTATTGCAAACTATAATTACTATATTTCATTGTCTATTGACTGTTTTTACGAAGCTAATAAAAAAATCGTTCATTGATTGCTCAGGTTTTCTTTTGTTATTTAAGAGATATTCAAAAAACAATGGTGATAAAACATGTGAGCCACCATCGTGTTTCTTGAAATATTCATACGGCTCTTTCTCTACACCTAATATATATGTAATATAAGTTCCGAGCGCTTCTACTATGTGCTCCTCAATGAAACCTGGCATTTCTGAGTAACCAGATAATGGATTCTGTTCATTGAATGCTTTAATTACAAAATTCTTTTTTGCTAATATATCAACATACTCCTTTATGTCACTATAGACATATGGAGGATGAAAAACTTCATGTGTTATATTTGCAAGAATAGTCTCCTGATTATATACAACATCTGTAAGTAAGGTATTTCCACACAATTTTATTCCATGCGGATTTGCAAAAGAACATATATAAACATCCATTTCTTCACCACTAAAGTCTTTAAATTCTCCAATAAGAGTTTCAAGATTATATTGAGAGAGATAAGGTTCCAATTCTGATATCTTATTCTGGATTATTGGAAGTTTTACTGTATTCCAATACTCTCGAAAGCCGTTATTCTCCAACTCATAAATTAGCGGTATAATTGTATCTGAAAAACGAGCAAAAATTTCATCATACTCATTTTCATTGAAGTGATATGGCGTTTTGGAAATACCATCTTCAATTTCGGACCTAGCTTGCAGCAAATTATATATATTCATATCTGAAAATGACGGAACAGCGGATATTAATAACGTGAAAGTTGGAGCAAATATAGGGGAATTATTCCATTTTACTAATTTTTTTATTTTTTCCTTAATATCATGACTAAATAACGGATAAAAAGAATCGTATGCCTGCTTATGCCTACTAACATAATAATCATCAGAAGATAATGCATTTAGAAAACATAATATGTCGAGATTATAACTTATTTTACAATTAATTTTCATATTAGAACCTCCACTTTACTATTCATATAAACAAAATGTCTTGAATAAATTTTACCATATAAATTAAAAGAAGCCAATTACAAAAGTAATTGACTTCTTCCGATAAAAATTTTGGTGGAGCCGAGGGGAGTTGAACCCCTGTCCGAAAATATTTCCATAAGACTTTCTCCGAGTGCAGTCGATAATTTTTTATTCGCTTCATGCATCGCCTATCGACAGGCTATACAATCAGCTATCCCCAATTATACTATATTAAGTCGGAGAACCCTTAATACAGTGCCCTGCTTTAAATGATGCCCCAGTTTAGACTGCAGGTCGTCTAAGTGGGACAAGCAAGCTGACTAAGCAGCGAATGCTAAATTATTATTTTCTTTTGCGTTTATATTTAGTTGCCACTTTTATCGTTGTTTGGCGACAACGACTCGCTTATCTTACTTCTATACCCCCGTCGAAACCAAGTACGGCCCCTTAATTAATCTTCGCGTCTTAGTATACGTCTATCAGCATCTTTTTTAGCTATATCTTGTCTCTTGTCGTAATTTTTCTTACCTTTAGCTACTGATAATTCAACCTTTACAAGACCGTTTTTTAAATAAACGCTTAGTGGAATTAAGGAGTATCCTTTTAGTGTAACCAAGCCAATTAGCTTTCTTATTTCTCTTTTGTTTAATAAAAGCTTTCTAGGTCTTAGGGGATCCACATTAAATATGTTTCCTTTTTCATATGGGCTAATGTGCATATTGTAGACATAAACTTCGCCGTCTTTAATTCCGGCGTAGCTATCCTTAATATTGAGCTTTCCTTGTCTAATAGATTTAACTTCAGTACCTACTAAAACAATACCTGTCTCATATTTGTCCTCAATAAAATATTCAAATGTTGCTTTTCTATTTTTAGCTAATGATTTAATATTATCAACCATCTGAATTGTCCGCCCCTCTAAAATGTCTTTCATAACAAGACATATGAAAATTAGTTACAATGATATTATACACATTTTTTATAGTTTTTAAATTACAAAATAAATACAAAAACAGACAAATTTTAGAAATATCAAATAGAAATGAATTATCCCCTAAAACAAAAGCTTAAATCATATAAAATATATAATTTCATTTACAGTAAATTAACACAGCATCACGTAAAAATTTTGCACAACCTAAAGCTATTTTGTCATAATAATCTGCGAAACGTGGGTCATCTACATACATTTGAGTAACACCTATATGTGCCTCTTTGCTGTAGCTATCCCAAAAATAACACAGCCATTTTTTATGCAATTCACAAGCCTTTTGTGCCAGTTCTCCTGAGGGGTCACCTTGTTCAAATGCGGCTTTTAGTATATTGTTAAGCTCAAGACTCAACGCTTCAACCTGTGCGTATTGTTCACTAGTTATTCCTTTGACTTTAGCATTAGAACGGTCAACAACATCATCACCGTATTTCTTTCTAACCTCTTCTCCATACTTTTCTTCGTTATCATCAATTAGTTTTTCAATAAATCCATCAAATTTTTCTTTATCACTCATAATAATTTCTCCTTTCTCTGCCATAATGCTTTTTTCAACATTGGCAATTAATAAATCTAGCTGCTTACGCTTCGCGAGCAGTGAAGCTAAATGGTCTTGAAGTGCTGCCATAGAGTTAAAATCTTTGGATAGCATAATATTTTTGATTTCGTCTAATGGCATACCAAGTTCACGGTAAAAAAGGATTTGCTGTAGTCTATTGACTTCTTTTTGGCCATAAATTCTATATCCATTAGAACTTAAACGAACTGGAGAAAGTAAGCCTAATTCATCATAATAACGCAGTGTTCGCGTACTGATTCCGGCTAATTTTGCTAATTTATTGATTGTGTATTCCATTTCATCACCTCATATAAATTATTATAAACTATAACGTAACGTTAATGTCAATAGGTTTTTATAAGAATAAAATGTAATATTTTAACAAAAAAATATTGTACTATAATGTCGCATATGATATAATTCTGCTGATAAAAAATAATTATGTATTTTTTTGTTTTAAATTAAAATTATAAAAGTTATATGCCCTGTTTTTGTAAATAAAATCAGGGCAAAATACTGTAATGGTAGACAAAGAAATATATAAAAGGAAAGGATGATGAAAATGAATAAACAAAATCAAGTATTGGGTTATCTGCCAGATGAGACTCCATCTCCCTTAAAACTGTTTTTATATGCAGTGCAGCAGGTAATTGTAATGTTCCCTGCCACTGTAGCAGTAGCACTTATTACGGGATTCCAGATTTCCACGACTATCTTTGCCAGCGGTTTGGCAACAATTTGTTTTATCCTTATAACAGGAAGAAAAATTCCTCTTTACTATGGATCAAGTTTTTCCTATCTGTCGGCAATATCAGGCTTGTTAGCAGGCGATTCAATTAAGTCCTATCTAAGTCAAGACACATTAGATGGAATTGCTGCTTGGTCAAACGGAGTTAGTAATGTTATACCTGCTGAAGCTATTTCCTATGTACAGTTTGGTATTATAATGTCAGGTTTGATTTCAATTTTAGCAGGATTTTTAATAAAGCTTGCTGGAGTAAAAGTAGTAGAAAAAATTCTTCCTGCATCAATTACTGGTTCTATAGCTATGATTATCGGTTTAACTCTTGCTGGTACAGCTTTAAGCGATGCTGCACCTAAAGCTCTTGTAGAAGGTGCTACTTCAACTATTTTTAATTCTGATTGGATTTGGGTAGTATCTTTGGCAACTCTACTATCAACTATACTCTTTACAAGATACTTAAAAGGTTTTTTAGGTCAGCTTCCACTTCTTCTCGGTGCAGGTGTAGGTTGTGTAATTGCAGGTCTTATGTATGTATTTGGTGGAGAAAGTATGAATATATTCCGCTCAATATCTGGTAGTTCAAATACTATTTTTGCAGTTCCAGCTTTTACCTTTCCTAAAGCGTCATGGGCGGCGGTTGCAGCTATAATGCCAATAGCGATTGCTACAATTCCTGAGTCCACAGCACATATGTATCAGCTTGATATTTATGTGAATGACCTAGCTAAGAAGAAAAATTCTGCTAAGAAATATAACCTAATTGAGAAGCTTCATCTAAATCTTATAGGTGATGGTATAGGTGATATGATTTCTGGATTTGTTGGAGGTCCTGCAGGTACAAACTACGGTGAAAACATAAGTACAATGGCAATTACAAAAGTTTTCTCCGTTCCAGTTTTAATAGTTGCGGCAATTATAGCAATGATTGTATCTTTCTTTACCCCTTTAGTGAATGCAATTTATGCTATTCCACAAGCTGTTATAGGTGGCTTGGAAATTTATCTTTTCGGAGCAATTGCAGCACAAGGAATCGCTATAATGATAGATAAAAAAGTAGATATGTTTAGCTCTAAAAATATAGCAGTTATTGCTTCCATAATGGTTATTGGATTAGGCGGCAATTATGCTTTTGGAGGAAATATTCCTTTCTTTGGACTAGATATCCCTTGTATTGCAGGTGCTGCCATATTTGGAATACTGTTAAATCTTTTATTAAGCATAGGTGAGAAAAAATAAAAGGCAAGTGATGATGAATTAAATGCACATTCACGAGTTTTAGGAATTAATAAGAGAGTTTAAAGTTAGAGATTAAACCTTAAATTAGGTAAATTATTAAAGCATATTATAATAGCTTTTATCTATTATAATATGCTTTTTGTGTATTTTTTGTTATATATGTCAACTATTAACATCTATTTCTACAATTACAGTTGCGTCTGCATCTATTTCTACAGCAACATCTATTTCTACATCTATTTCCACAACAACAATTAGATCCAACTAAGGCTCCTGCTACAAAAGCTCCCCAAAAACCAAAAAACATATTTAGGCCTCCTTTGTTATTTATTATTATTTTAGTGTTAAATATTCTAGTATGTATATACAATATATGCATGTACATTAGTTTTGTGAAATTAATTTGTAAGGTTATTTAAAAAGAGTTAAGATGTTAGATTCGTGTTATGTATATATTATTCCTCCATGGAAACAATAAATCAAAAGGTGAGTATGAAAGATTATGCAAATTATTGCATGGAGGTATACAACAATAATGAGCTTGCAGAAATTATATCATGATATTAATCGGCATCTGCTAGAAGACTTAAAGCCATCAATATATTTAAATGAGATTTATGAAAAACCAACCTTTAAAAAATTTCCTTTTGATATGCTATATAAATTAAAGGAAACTGAACAATCAAAGGTTCATCATCCAGAGGGAAATGTATGGAATCATGTATTGTTAGTAGTTGATGAAGCTGCTAAAATAAAAGATAAAACTAAAAATTCTAATGTGTTTATGTGGGCAGCTTTACTTCATGATATTGGAAAACCAAGCACTACTAAAAACAAAAAAGGTAAAATCACAGCATATGACCATGATAAGATAGGAGAAGAGTTATCTATAAAGTTTCTTGAAGTATTCACAGATGATATAGATTTTATTCATAAGGTTTCTAAATTAGTTAGATATCATATGCAAATACTATTTGTAGCAAACAAACTACCCTTTGCAGATATAGAAAATATGAAGCTGGAAACAGACTATAAAGAGGTTGCGTTACTAGGTTTTTGTGATAGAATGGGAAGAACAAATAGCAAAAAAATGGTCGAACAGGAAAATATAAAAAGATTTTTAAATGTATGTAGAAACTTTAAATTAGATAAGGTATAATTCTTTTCATTTAGTGAAAAGAATTATACCTTTATTTAGAAGTTACTATTTACCGTAGGCTTGTATTAATTTAGCATAGAAATCTACGTTATCTGCTAATACTGAACTGTCTATATGTTCATTTACTCTGTGAGCTCCACCAGATTTTTCACTGTGTCTAATGCCAGTAAATCTATATACACTTTTTGTAGGACATATATCACAGTAGTAACGTGAATCTGTTCCACCTATAAGCATGGATGGAATAAATGTTATTCCAGGATATTTTTCTTCAACTACTTTTTTTATTGTCATATACCCATCTGATTCTATTGACGATATAGCGGGAGGGTTGTGACCCTTTATCATTTTAACTATAACACCCTCTGGAACTATACTTTCAAAATGTTTTTGAAGATTATCTATTGTGTCACCAGGTAATAATCTAGTGTTAATTATTAAGCTTGCTTTTTCTGGTAAAATATTAGCTTGGTCAGAGCCTTTAGCCATTGTTACAGCAATAGTTGTACGAGTAAGTGCATTATACTCTACATTCTCACTAAAAATTGGTTTTAATTTTTCCCAGTTTGCTTCTGGATCTTTTAGCATCTCACCAAGTTCTCCATCTTTAAAAGGTGCAATCGCTTTAAACTGTTCAATAACAGGCTTAGTAAGTGTTTGAGACAACATATTTTCTTCTAATATGCATGCAGTTTTACCTACGATTCCAAGTGAGCTATGTTGTTTTGGATAAGCTGCATGACCGCCTTCATCCATTTTTATAAATTCAAAATCAGCATATCCTTTTTCACATGGGTAAATTTCTGCTATAAGTCTACCATTTTTTTCGCTAATTCCACCACATTCGTCTATTACTAAACCAAGGCTTATATTTCTTTTTTTAAGCTCTTCTACGATAAGACCTGCTGCTGCTTCAGGTCCACCCATAATCTCTTCATTGTAGCCAAAAGCTAAATATAAATCATAATCAGGGACAAATCCATCCTCAATAAGTAGCTCTATAGCATCCATATATGCTTGTATATTGCATTTTGAATCTGTTACACCTCGTCCCCATAGTATTCCTTCATCGTCTATAACTCCATCATAAGGTGGATAATTCCACATTGAGTGATCTCCCTCAGGAACTACATCTTGATGGGCTGTAAGAAGTAATGGTAGAGACTTACTTTTGCCTGTGCCTTCCCATTTATAGAGAAGTCCCACACGTCCTATTATTTCTTTTTTTAATGTTTTATGTACAAGTGGGTATGTGTTTTCAAGGTAATTGTGAAAATCCAGAAAAGCCTGCTTATTAATTTTTTCAGGATCAACGCTTGAAACAGTAGGATATTTTATCATGCCTTGAAGATGTTTTGTAAATAGTTCATTATTAAGAATCATATTAGCCTCCTAAATATATTTATTTTGTTTAATTTAGATTGTTTAAATTAAACTATTTACTTTAAATTGTATAATTTAAGCTATTTAAATTAAACTGTTTACTTTAATAGCAATTTTATCACCTTTTGATTTAAGTTTCAACAAAAATGTTGAAATATAAATAAAAAAACGCCATTTATATAAAAGGCGTTTTTAGGTAATCTTCAATTAACATGATATCATAATATAAAATATAAGTCTAGTATTATTTTTTTTATTTGTTATAATAAATTTTGTTAGTTTTAAAATTATATTCTTGGAGGTATGAATGAATAACAGCGTTGAAAGAATTTATGAAGAAAATAAGTTATCAGATGTTTTGAAGGAAATTAAACTAAATCTTGATTATTATAATGATTCAATGAATGTTTTTAAAAACAGACTAAAAGTTGTATCAGATGACAATGAAGTAACTGTCATATTTAATTATCTTGATTTGATTGAAAAAAATATACGAAATAATAGCAATTCTTTACTTAATCCATATTTTGCAAGAATAGACTTTTTCGATAATAATGAAAATAAAAATTATACATTATATATTGGAAAACATGGAATACAGGATACAAGTTCTCAAACATTGACTGTTGATTGGAGAGCTCCAATATCCTCCGTTTATTATGATTGTCAGCTTGGAAGCAATAAAATTGAAACCTACGAGGGTGAAGAACTTGATTTTGAACTTAATCTGAAAAGAACAATTGAGATAGAGAACAGTAAATTAATTGATTTTTATGATGTAGATACAATTGCCAATGATGAGCTTTTAACTAAATATTTAGCTAAAAATAAAGAAGCTGTGCTTAGCGAGATAGTTGCAACTATACAAAAGGATCAAAATGAAATAATTCGTGATGGCTATTCTCACAACATAATTGTGCAAGGTGGAGCAGGTAGTGGAAAAACAACTGTTGCAATGCACAGAGTATCATTTTTATTGTACAACTATAAGGATACATTTATCTCGGAAAATTTTTATATATTAGGTAGCAATAAAATGTTTTTGAATTATATCACAAGTATCTTGCCGTCACTGGATGTAGGTGATATTAAAAATATGGTATTATCTTCATTTTTATATGAATTTGTATCAGATTATATGCCAAAGGGAAAAGGAAAATATAATTTTATAGGAAAATGGTCAGATGACAATAAAATGGACATGGCATTTAAAGGGAAAATAGGATTTGTTAAAGCCTTGGACAGCTATTTGAAGAAGTATGAATACACTAATATTCCAATACAAAGCATTAAAGTCAATGGCAATATAATAATGGATAAGGCAAATATTTTAAGCTTACTGGAAACTTTCAAAGAAAAATCTATGCAAGAGAAAATTGCTATATTAAATGAGCAGTTAAAAAAGAAACTTGTTTCCTTTAAAGAAAATAATAGAAGACTTAATATTGAATTTGATGAAAAAGAGTTTTTAAATTATTTTGGTGATAAGAAAAAGAAAATAAATATAATTTCCATATACCTTGATTTTCTCACAGTATTAAAAGAAAAATTTGAATCTAACAGTGTTTTAAATGTACACGTTAAAAATATTGATAGTATAATTGCAACAATAAAAGATAACAAATTTGATATATTTGATTTAAGTATGCTTAACTTGATTAAAAAGAAAATTTGTACCAATAAAAGGTTTGAAAGTGTAAGTTATATTGTAGTTGATGAGGCTCAGGACTTTGGAGTATCTATATTCTATGTATTAAAAAATGTTTTTAACAAGTCGTATTTTGCAATAATGGGGGATATTTCCCAAAACATAAATTATGATATAGGTATGAATGATTGGGAAGGCTTAATAAATGAAGTGTTTACAGCAAAAAATGATAGGTTCTATACATTAAGTAAGAGTTATAGAAATACTATAGAGATATCTAATGTTGCATGCAAGGTGTTAAAAAAAGCTACATTTAAAACTTATGATATAGAGCCATTTGTTAGACATGGCAAGGAAGTTGAGATAATTAATACAGCTAATTTTGAAGAAATGATTAACTTATCATTAAAATTAATTGACAATATATTTAAAAATGATTACAAAACAATAGGTATAATCTGTAGAACAGATGAAGAAGCAAAAATAGTTAGCGATTCATTATCAAAATACATTAATGTAATAAGTATAAATGGCACAGATGTAGATTTTGCAAATGGTGTTATGGTTATGCCAATTCACCTGTCAAAAGGATTAGAGTTTGATGCTGTAATATTATGGGATGTCAACAAAAATAATTATACAGTGTGCGATGCTGATATTAAGCTATTGTATGTTGCTATAACACGTGCTTTACATGAGTTGTATTTGTTATATAATGGAGATTTAACTAAGCTTATTTAAAATTAAATATAATGGCAAACATATTAATAATATATATGATATAGAGTAAATAAAATAGTTTTATTATATTTTTATGACAGTTATTAATTAATTTTATAGCTGTCTTTTTTTTTGAAATAATTTTCATATTAATGTCATAAAAATGAAAATGTTTTCAAATGCACAATTTTTCAAGAATATATAAAAGTATTGACATTGAAGCATAAATTTTGCAGGTGCTATAATAAATTATAATTTAAAATATTAATAATATGGAGGAAAAAGGATGGATTATTTAAAAATTGCTAATAGCATTCCTATGTGGATAGCTGCGGGTTTAGCTGTGTCATTAGTTTTAATACAAGCATTTATTTTTGCTAAAAAATCGTATGCAACAGGAGCAAAAATTGGACTTACACAAACACAGATGAAGAGTGCTATGAAAAGTAGCTTTATTACTTCCATTGGTCCCTCAATTGTCGTATTAACAGGACTTTTGTCACTATTAGTAACAGTTGGCGCTCCTATGGCATGGATGAGATTATCGTTTATAGGTTCAGTAATGTTCGAGATGATGGCAGCTGGTTTTGGTACTGAGGCAGTAGGTGTCAATATGGGTGTTGATCAAATGACTAATATAGCATTTGCCAATGCTGTATGGATAATGATACTAGGCTCTATAGGCTGGATAGTTTTTTCAACGATTTCTGCAAGCAAAATGGACAAGGTACAAAGAAAATTTTCAAAAGGTGACAAGGGCTTGATAACAGTTATTTCTGTTGCTGCAATGCTTGGTTCATTTGCTTCTTTATCAGCAAGTCACTTAATAGCATTAAATAAAAATACTATTGCTTGTGTTTCTGGTGGTTTAATTATGCTTTTACTATCTCCATTAGCTGATAAGAAAAATATTAAATGGCTAAAAGAGTGGGTTTTAGCTATAGCGTTGTTTGGCGGCATGATTATAGCAGCTGTATTATAAATCATAGGAGGAAATATTATGAATGAAGAAAAAAATATATATAATGATGAATATTTACCATATATAAATAAATGGGGTAAAATAACAAACTGGTTAGGAGTGCTTTTCTCCTTTGGTCCTGCGCTAGTATTAGCAGTAGTATTTAATATTATTCCACCTATAAATGCCATAATTACTGGTTTTGTAGCTATAGCTGGTGCTATAGGAATAATGTGGTTTATTGAACCTATTTCTTATTTTCCTATAGTAGGTGTGGCAGGAACATATATGGCTTTTATATCAGGAAATATCTCTAATATGCGTATTCCTTGTGCAGCAACTGCTCAAAAAACCGCAAATGTAGAGCCTGGTACTGAAGAAGGTGCAATTATTGCTACACTTGGTATGGCTGTATCTATAATAGTAAATATAATTATTCTTGCTATTGGTGTTTTTGCTGGTACAGCAATTTTATCTAAGATGCCAGAGTCAATTGTTAGTGCATTAAATTTTTTATTACCTGCATTATTTGGAGCTATTTTTGTTCAATTCGCTATAAAAAAACTTAAGCTTGCTCCGATTGCGCTTTTTATAGCTCTTATTTTAACATTAGCCGTAAATTCGGGAGTATTTAGCTTTTTGCCTGGCAAGCCAACATATATAGTAACTCTTGGTGCGGTTTTTGGAACTATTGCTATATCAACAATAATGTATAAGAAAAAAATGTTATAGAGGAGAATTAGGTTATGGATAAATTTAATTTATTAGAATATGTAGATAAAATTTCAGATATTACAAGAAATTTAAGCGATGATTTATGGAACAATCCTGAAATTTCAGAACAAGAAAAAAACTCTGCAAATTTATTTAGAAATATATTAAAAAATAATGATTTTATCATAAAAGAAATTGATGGAATGGAAAATGCCTTTATAGGAGAATATGGTAATGGATATCCTGTGATAGCAGTTTTAGGTGAATTTGATGCATTACCTGGACTTTCGCAAAAAATTGGTACTGAACACAGTCCTATAAAAGAAGGTGGTGCGGGTCATGGTTGCGGACATAATTTACTTGGAAGTGCTTCACTTGGTGCTGTGCTAGCCATAAAAAAATATATAGATCATTCTGGAGTAAAAGGAACAATAAGGTTTTATGCATGTCCAGAGGAAGAAACATTGTGCGGAAAGGTAAAAATGATAAAAAAAGGCGCATTTGATAATTGTGATGTTGCACTTAGCTGGCATCCATTTAATGCTAATGTTAGCTTTAAAAATTCATTTTTAGCAAACAATTCAATAAAATTTAAATTTTTCGGCAAATCCTCACATGCTGGAGCTACTCCGCACTTAGGAAGAAGTGCTTTAGATGCTGTTGAACTAATGAATGTAGGAGCTAATTATTTAAGAGAGCATGTTATAGACCAAGCTCGTATACATTACACTATAACTCAAGCAGGAACTGCACCGAACATTGTGCCTGCTGAAGCAGAATCATGGTATTTCGTAAGAGCACCACGAAGAAAAGATGTTGAAGAAATAACTGAAAGATTAATTAAAATAGCAAATGGAGCAGCTATGATGACTGAAACAAGGGTAGAGGTTAGCTATGTAAGTGGATGTTATGAGCTTTTGCAAAATGATGTATTGTATGATTTAACTTATAAAAACATGAAAAAAATAGGTGCTCCATTATACACAGATGAAGAAAAACAGTTTGCAAAGGAATTGCAAAATACACTAAATTTAAATGATGTTAAAGTTGAAATGAATAAGCTTGGGCTAGAAAATGAAGTTGGAGAAATTTTTATTCATGATAAAGTTATAGATGAAAAATACTTATCTCAGCTAACTATGACTGGGTCATCAGATAGCGGCGATATAAGCTGGATAATGCCTATGAACTTTTTTATAACAGCATGCTGGCCAATGGGAGTTAGTGCTCATTCGTGGCAGTCAACAGCTTCCTCTGGTTCTGATATTGGCAAAAGAGGAATGGAATACGCGTCAAAGATAATGGCAGGCATGATGTATGACATATTAAATGACACTACTATCGTGGAAAAAGCAAAACAAGAATTAAAACAAAGAACTAAAGATTTTAAATACATCTCACCTTTAATGATGTAAAATAAATAAATTAAGAACAAAAGCATTGAATTGCAATTTAATGCTTTTTTCTTGATTTTGAATTTACCTAATAATATAATGTAACTAAGGTTAAAAAAATTACAGACAATAATAAACTATGCACCGAGCCCATGCACAAATTTTTAATTCTGTATTGTGCAATAAATGCATGGGCATAATTAATATAAAGCAGGTGATTCTTATGGGTATAACAATTGATGAGATGCTTAAAACTGATTTGTTTAAAAATTACAAGTTATTAGCAGGCTATGGAGGATTAAATAATCATATTCAAGGAGTTGCAGTCTTAGATGCTCCAGATGGTTTTAATTGGACTGAGGGCAGAGAATTTGTCATCACTTCAGGCTATGTATTTAAGCAGGATTGTGAACTTATAAAAAACTATATTAAATCAGAAAAGTTTGCTAAAATTTCAGGTATGGGTATAAAATTTGACAGATATATTGATAAGTTTCCAGATGAAGTTATCAAAGAATTTAATGAACATAATATACCTCTTATTAGCATACCTATGGAACATTCTTGGATGAATATAATGAATTCATTGAATGTTTTGGTTATGAATAAAACAATAAGACAATTTAAAATAGGAAAAATTAACCCTTTAAACTTTTCGGATTCATCATATCAATCAAGAAAAATTAATAAAATACTATCTACTGTTGAATACGAGATGAATTTTCCTGCAATGATTTATGATTTATCTACTGATACGGCTTACTATAGCTCGTCAAAGTTTAAAGAGATGTCAAAGGATTTAGATATAGAAGATTTCTGGAATCCTTCATTTAACTTCAGTAAAGAGGTTTTATGTGACAATTTAAAAATGTCTAGGTATAGGTTTTATGATGAGAAGTATATCAGACCATTTAGCTGGATTACTATACCTATTAAGGTAGATGATAAGGTTAGAGCATATTTTGTTGTTCTGGAAGCAATAGATTTAATTGATTATTTTGATCAGTTTGCAATAAGAATTGGATTTTTATTAATTCAATCATTATATGAGCAGATGGTAGTAGCAAAGCATGTCGGTGATTCAGGCTTTGAAGAGTTTGTCAATAATGTCATAAGTGGAAAAATTTCTGACAGCGAGTTAATTATTGACCAAGCTTCTGATCTTAATTTAAGTCCAAATAGTAAATATTATTTGATGATAATGGAGCAGACAAACGAGGATATTTCGTTTATTAACTATAAAGAAACAATTAGAAACTGTATAGGAAGAAGCTTTCTAAATGGTGAATATCGTGCTGCTTTAGTTGGAGATAATAAATTTGTTTTTTTATTTGAAGAAAATAAAAATTTAGATAATGATATTGAATCCTTACAGAAAAAGGCTAGTAATTTAACGAAAAGATTAGAGCTTGAAATTGAAGACATTAAGATTTTCTTCGCATTTTCAGATATAGCTGAGTCTATAACAGAACTTAAAAAAAATTATGAAAGATGTACTAAGATAATTGATATATCAAAATATATATTTCCAGATTTGAAATTTTGCAAATATTCTAAGTTGGGTGTTTTTGCTTGGCTTGATATAAAGTCTGATGAATTTGATTTGATGCTAGGCGAAATAGACAGGCTTTTACAAAGTGATGATAAAAATGAACTGATTGAGACTCTTAGAGTATATTTGGAATCAAAGATGAATTATAGTATAACAGCTGAAAAATTATTTATACATATAAATACGGTAAGAAAAAGAATAGAGAAAATTAATGATTTGATTAATATTGATTTAGATAATTCTGTAAATAGACTTAAGCTTGAGTTGATATTAAAACTTATAGGTTAAAGGTGAAATATAATGAAATTACGAGAATTGGTGTTACAGTAAATTAAATAAAAAAAATAATATAAAATGCTACGTATTTTATTATATTAATAAATATGCGTAGCATTATTTTATTCGTTTTCAATTTTTATATTCATTATTTTTCATACGGTGATTCTGCATATCTGATAAAATAGCCTTGTGGATGTTGACATACAGGGCATATTCTCGGAACTGTAGTTCCTACGTGTATATGACCACAATTTAGACATATCCACTTTTCCTCTATATCGCTAGTAAATAAAGTATTAGTTTCAATATAGTTAGCGAACTTTCCAAATCTATCTCCGTGTGTTTTTTCTATCTTTGCTATATTCTCAAAACTATAGGCTACCTGCATAAATCCTTCTTCTTTAGCTATTTTTGCAAAATCGGCATACACTTTTTCCCATTCTTCATACTCATTATGCTGCGCTGCTTTTAAAGTTTGCGTAAGCGAGCTGTAAATATCTACAGGATATCCACCATCTATAAAAATAGTTTGACCAGACAGCTCATTTAAGTGATTATAAAATATTTTTGCATGGGATGCTTCTTGATCTGCAGTATATAAAAATACCCTTTCAATTAAAGTTAAATTTTCACCTTTAGCTTGTGAAGCACCAAAGGTATATCTGTTTCTTGCTTGACTTTCTCCAGCAAATGCTCTCATTAAATTATCTTTAGTTTTACTATCTTTTAATAAATTCATTTTTACCTCCATTTGTATGTATTTATATATAGTATCAACATTTATTCTTTTAAAAATTCATAGATATTAATCTAAAAAAATTTTTGTATTTTTTCTGTGTTTTCTCTGCTTTAAAAAAATAATAGAAAACGTAGTCATTAACTTATTTCCACTGATTTACATATTTTATAAAAGTTATATTATTTTTATAAAAGTATAAATATACAAAAATGTGAAAAAATATTTAAAAAACTATTGACGATTAATAACAAGAGTGCTAATATAAGCATTAACTAAAAAACATTAACGGAGGAAATACATATGCAATTTAAAAAAGCAATTTCTATTTTATTAATGACAACAATGATTTTAGCAACGATATCAGGATGTAGCTCTGATAAAAACAAAGATACAGATGTACAAAAAGATAGTGGACAAGCATCTGGTGATAACAATACAATTGTAATGTATACTAATGCAGAATATCCACCTTATGAATACTTTGATGGAGATAAAATAGTTGGAGTGGATGTAGATATCGCAAATGTGATTGCAGAAGAATTAGGTAAAGAATTAAAGGTAGAGCACGTTGAGTTTGACAGTATAGTTCCAGCAATTGAGGCAGGAAGAGGTGATTTTGGTGCAGCTGGTATGGCTATAACCCCTGAAAGACTTGAAAGTGTTGATTTTTCTATACCTTATATTGGCGCAGGACAAAATGTTATTTACAAAACAGATAGTGGTTTAGATACACTTGAGGAGCTAGCAGGAAAAACAGTAGGTGTACAGCTTGGAACAACTTGTGAAAGTTCTATGAATGAAGCAATAACTGATGGAGTATTAAAGGATTCAGGTACTATAGTAAAACAGTATTCCAGTCCATTGGATGCAGCACAAGACTTATATGCGGGTAGAATTGATGCAGTAATTGTAAATACAGCATCAGCAGAAAAGATTGTTAAAGAAAATAATAACCTTTCAACCAATGAGATAGATTTAAAAACAGAAAAAATGGCTATATGTGTTGCAAAAGGTAATCAAGAATTATTAGATAAGATTAACAGTATTTTAGAAAAACTAATGGCTGATGGAACGATAGAAGAATTTATCAAGGCTCATTCTGAGGAGTGATACAAAAGCATGTGAAAGGATAGCATAATGGAAGAATTTATACAGAATTTTATATTTGAATTTAATAGAACGTTTATAGCTAAGGATAGATATAGTCTGTTTTTAGATGGATTGAAAAATACAATAACAATTGCACTTGCTGCAACTCTTATAGGAGTTATATTAGGTTTTACTATAGCAATAATTAAGCACTATGCCAAGGACAATAAAAGGCTTAAGCCACTTGAAATAATATGCAATATCTATACCACTGTTATAAGAGGAACACCAGTTGTTGTACAACTTTTAATTATGTACTTTATCATATTAGTTAATACTGATAACAGCGTTATTATAGCAATACTAACATTTGGTTTTAACTCAGGGGCTTACGTATCAGAAATTGTTAGAGCTGGTATCAATGCTGTAGACAAGGGACAGGCTGAGGCAGGTAAAGCGTTAGGACTTAATAAGATGCAAACCATGAGATACATTATAATACCTCAAGCCTTTAAAAATATATTGCCGGCACTTGGCAATGAATTTATAGCATTATTAAAAGAGACAGCAGTAGCAGGATATGTTCCAATTATAGATTTAACTAAGGCTGGTGCAATAGTTAGAAGTCAAACATATTCAGCATTTTTTCCACTCTTATCAGTTGCAGCTATGTATTTAACACTAGTAATGATATTAACATGGGTGCTAAAAATAGTTGAAAGGAGACTTAACACAAATGATAGAAATTAAGAATTTATTTAAAAGCTTTGGCAGTCTTGAAGTACTAAAAAATGTTAATACTACAATAAATAAAGGTGAAAAGGTAGTAATTGTAGGACCATCAGGCTCAGGAAAAAGTACTCTTTTAAGATGTCTAAATATACTAGAAACTCCTACTAAGGGTGAGATATGGTTTGAGGGCAATGACATAACAAATAAAAAATGTGATATCAATAAGATAAGACAAAAAATGGGTATGGTATTTCAACACTTTAATTTGTTTCCACACTTAACCATTATTGAAAATATAACCTTAGCTCCAATAAAGCTAGGTCTTCAAACCAAGGAAGAGGCAAATGAAAACGCCATTAGACTTTTAAAAAGAATAGGTCTTGAGGATAAAAAGGACTCGTATCCAACTAGTCTTTCTGGTGGTCAAAAGCAAAGAATCGCAATAGTTCGTTCCTTAGCAATGAATCCTGATATTATGCTATTTGATGAGCCAACATCAGCACTAGATCCAGAAATGGTTGGAGAGGTTTTAGCATTAATGAAGGAACTTGCATATGATGGTATGACTATGGTTGTGGTAACTCACGAGATGGGATTTGCGAAGGAAGTTGCCAATAGAGTAATTTTCATGGCAGATGGACAGGTTCTTGAAGAAAATTCACCAAACGATTTTTTTTCTAATCCAAAACATCCAAGGCTTCAAGAATTTTTATCAAAGGTATTATATAAGATATAATTAAATATATAACTAAAAACAAAATTTGCTGTTGCATAACTAACTATTTTTAGTTTACAACAGCAAAATTTTTCCGATTATTCTACTTTATAAAATTTTTATTTAGCATTCTTTATATAAGCAGCAACTTTTTTATCTTCACCTTTTATATGTTTTATAAGCCATGAAGCAATTATATTATTTACTTTAAATGTTAAAACTACAGATGTTCCATTTTCTTCATATTCATTAACAATTTTGCTAACCTCTTCTTTGAAATCATCATGTAATTTTTTATGAGCTGGATAATCAGGATAATTATATTGTTTTTGAAGTTTTTCCTCGTCGATAAAATGCTTAACTGTATAATCTGTTAGAAAGTTAATTGTGTTTTTTATTTCGTCACGACCTTTTCCTTGACTACATGCATTTAATAGATTATTTATTGCATCTATAAGCTCTCTGTGTTGATTATCTATTGCTATATTCCCAGTTTCTAAACTTTTGTCAAAAGTATATGCCATCATAAAACCCTCCTACTATTTTGTTAAACAACTTATACCCATATTTTGATAAATAAAACAAATTTTAAGAATATTTCCTATGAAATTTATATTTTTATATCCATGTGTTTATTTTTACAGAATAGGACAAATCTTGTACGTTACTGGTGTATTATTCGTATTGGTATTTACAAACTGTTAAAGGGTTGAAATAAATACAGTATCCGTCTATTTCTGCAAATAATCCGTATTTTTGTTCATAATGCTTAAGTGTATCTTTTAAAAATTCCTCTGTTACCTCTAAATGCTCAGACAACTCAAAAATATTTTTGCAGCCATCAAAAGAAGCGCTAATTAATTTCTCTAGCGGAATTAATTTTTCATAGCCCCATTTTCTTGCTAAAAGTTCTTGCTTTCTGTTGCTAAAATTATTTTGATTCAATATATCCCCGGTTGTTGTATAATAATGACCTAATTCCTCAGCTAAGATACATGCTTTTTCTGCATTTGTACTTAATATAGGGTTAATTGCAATGATATTGTCAGCATATATTCCTTTTATTTTTTCACTTTTAAACCTTATTTCTATGACTTCAATATTTTCTTCATCTGCAATTTCTAATAAGCTTTCATATGACAAATATAACACCGCCTTTTATGTATTTTTTCTTTTGCTTAAAACAAATTTTTTAAATTGGTCTATCTCCTTTAATTCCTCTTCAGTCCAATCTTCATCGTCGTGGTGAGCTGCAATAGTGTTTATTTTTTCATACTCATTTTCTTCCCATCCCATTAAAAATGCAGGTGTTGTATTTAAAATCTCTGCAAGTGGCTCTAAAATAGTGATAGGTAAATTTTCGATTTCATCACTTTCATATCTATAAATTGTAGCCCTGTTTTTATTTAATTTTTCTGCGACTTCATCAACTGTTAGATTTAATTCTTTTCTCCTATTTTTTATTCTATTACCTATGGTCATAGTATTTCTCCTTTTACTAGTTAAGTAATATTGTTTATACAAATTATACCACTTAAATTGCATTAATGCAACAAAAAATAAAAATAATTTAAAAATATCGCATTTAAAGCGAAATAATTATTGACATTGTTTTTGATTAATGGTATTATAATTTTAGTTGCATTATATGCGAAAACATATATTAAAAGCGTACTAAGTTTTAAAAAAGATATTTTTTTAACTTAAAAGTCGCAAATGTGCGAAATAATTAATAACTAGTGGAGGAACAAATGGAAAAAGATAATAAAAATATATCAGTAGAAATAGGACAATTGAAAAAAGAGTTACTTAATTATACATACACTATATTTAAAATCGATTCAGTTAATGAAGAAATAAGAGATTTAGCAAGTACAATTGAATCACAAAGAGATGTAAAATCAAAACAATTAACTGGTATGCCAATAGGATATGGAAAATCAGACCCTGTAGCAACAGCAGTTGAAAAAATAATTGATGTATACAGTAGTGAATATTCAAGGCTAGAAAATGAATTAAAGAATTTACTTAATCAAAAATCAGAGATTGAAGAATTATTAAATAGTCTAGACGAACTAGAAAAAAAGGTAATAGAATATAAATATTTTAAAAAATATAAATGGTGGATGGTAGCCAATGCCATAGGTTACAGCGAATCAGACACTAAGAGAAGATGCAGAAAAATATTAGAAAAAATAGTAAATAAAAAACATGGTACGCTATGATACTTTTTATATGTTAGTATAAGGATAATGAAATATAAGTTAATGAAAAGGCACTCGAAATTGAGTGCCTTTTGTGTTGAATATGAAAATTATTTAGGATACACTATTTCTACATATATATTAGACTATAGTACGAATTACAGTAAAATAGGTTACAGCGAATCAAATATAAAGAGAAGATGCAGAAAAATATTAAAAAATAATATATAAAAAGACGGTACGCTATGATACTTTTTATGTGTTAGTATAAGGACAATGAAATATAAGTTAATGAAAAAGGCACTCGAGTTTGAGTGCCTTTTGTGTTGAAAGAGTAAAGAAGAAACTCTTCACTCTTTAATTATTATGAGATGTAGCAAAGCGGCGTAATGGAGGTGATAAAATAAAAATTAAAAACATATTAAAAAACCAACAACCAGAAACCTATAAAATGCTAATAAATCATATTGATGATGAAAAAGAAGATGACAAATTATCCTTTAAAGATTTTGAAAAAATGATGAAGCACGATGGCTACAAAAGACATAAAGGAGCAATGCGCCAAGTAAATCATGGATAGATTTATTAGCATATTGAAGGGAGGTGATATGAAATGCTGTTGCGAAGGATAGGAGGTGGTTGAAGGTGTTAGGAAAATGAATTTAAACTATTATAATTAAATAAGTAAGAGAGTGTGATGTTATATGATAACAGTAGAAAAAATAGTTAATGAGGTTAATAGATTAATACTCTTGGATTATAATTATCCTATATATTTTGAAAATATACCGGAAGTTATCAGCACTAACTCCTTTGGTATTAATTTGATTAACTATAAGGTAACAAGCATTAATAAAAATATTAATCTAGAAAATGTAGAATTATTAATAACATATTTAGCGCAGAATGATAGCAGTAATCCTGATATTATAGGAAAAGAAAAATATAAAGTAATTGATAAGCTAAAAACTATATTTGGAAAAGGAAATATTTCTATAGATGATAGAGCTGTAAAGGTAAGCGTTGAATATAAGGAAATTATCAATAAGCTTGGAATATGCTTAAATTTTGAATATTATGAAGATGCATATATAAGCGAAGAAACAGTTGAAACAATAGGTGAATTATCAATAAAACAAGGATTATAAGGAGAAAATAAATTATGGGTTTACCAAATATAATGATTAATTTTAAAACGATGGGAATAAGCGCAATTAAAAGAGGAAATAGAGGCATAGTTGCAGTTATTATTAAGGATAATGGCAAGGCTGGTGCTTTTAACATGGAGAGTATAAATGATATACCAACTACATTATCAGCAGATAATAAGGCATATATACAAAGGGCTTTTATAGGTGGAACTAGTGTTCCTAAAAAAGTAATTGCTTTTTCATTAGCAGTAGATGCAACAGACTACACAGAAGCATTAAATTATTTTGCCACTGAAAGGTTTGATTATTTAGTTTGTCCACCAGACACAACTAATGAACTAGCAAGTTCAGTTGCAACATGGATTAAATCACAAAGAGAAAGCTTTGATAAAAAAGTAAAGGCTGTTCTTCCATCAGTGGCAGCTGATCACGAGGGAGTAGTTAACTTTGATACAAACAATATTAAAGTTGGAGAGTTGACTTATACAAATGCACAATATTGCAGTAGAATAGCAGGTATTTTGGCAGGAACACCATTAACTATGGCTGCAACATTTACAATATTAAATGAGGTAACAGATGTCCCAAGATTAACTAAAACTCAAGCAGATGAAGCTATAAATGCTGGTAAATTAGTTCTATATCATGATGGAGAGAAAGTTAAAATAGCAAGAGCTGTAAATAGCTTAGTTACTGTAACGCCTGAAAAGGGAGATGCATTTAAGAAAATTAAAATAGTTGATATAATTGATATGATACATAATGATATAAAAACAACTGTAAATGACAATTATGTGGGAAAAGTATCTAATAGCTATGATAATAAATGCATAATCCTTACAGCTATAAAAAGCTATTATGAGCAGTTAGAAATGAATGGGATTCTTGATAGAGATAAATCAAGCATTGAAATTGATTTAGTAGCTCAAGAATCGTACTTAAAGAGTCAAGGAGTTGACACATCTATTTTAAATGAATACCAATTAAAATCTGCAAACACAGCAGATAAGGTATTTTTAACTTCTACTGTAAAACCACTTGATGCTGTAGAAGAAATTAAATTAAACGTAATAATATAATTAATCAACTGATGGAGGTATATTAAATGAATAGAAATACAATAGATGCAAAAAGAGTTATAAATGGTACACACGGTGAATTATGGTTAGATGGAGAATATGTTGCAGAGGTAACAGGATTTCAAGCTAAGATAGCATTAAAAAAAGAGCCTGTTACTATGTGCGGTGACATGGCTGAAAAACAAAAGGTTGTAGGCTGGTCAGGCACAGGATCTATACAAATGAACAAGGTATATTCACGTATGGCAAACAAGCTTGCTAAGGTTTTGAGTGAAGGAACTGATGCCAGATTTATAATCATATCAAAGCTAGCTGATCCAGACTCTTATGGATCAGAAAGAGTTGTAATAAAGGATGTTTCCTTTGATGATTTAACACTTGCTGATTGGGCTGCCAATACACCTGGTAAAATTGAAGCTCCATTCACATTTAGTGCTTATGAGTTTCGTGATAGCATAAGAGTAGAATAATATATTTAAAAAAGCCTTTACAAGCTATATAGCATGTAAAGGCTTTTCTTTACAAATTAAAACAATTGAGGAGGTAATAAAATGAGTACATTAGATACTTTATTATCAATAGATAATAACAAGTTAAATGTGACAAATGAAAAGATAAATATTATTAGACTTTCAGAAATGGCTGGTGAGGATGTTATTTTTGAAATACGTCCATTATCAATAAAAGAAATTAACAGCTTTCCTAAAATGGACGACACAGATATGTTGATTCATGCAATATATATGGCATTAGTAAGCCCTAAGCTTAGTGATGAAAGACTGTTAAAAAAATATGATTGTTTAACTCCAAAGGAATTGATTAAAAAAATTCTTTTACCAACTGAAATAAGTGGATTATATTCAGCATTTAACCGTGCAATGGGATTTGTCGAAAATGGTGAAGATAATGAAAAAACATTAGAGGAGGGTGTAAACTAATGAATGCTATTGATGTTTTATTAAATAATGATGCTGCCATAAGCAACATAAAAAAGGATGTAAAAATAAATAGATTATCTGATTTTGCAGGAAGTGACGTTATTTTTAAGGTTAGAGCAATTTCCTATGATGAATATGTAAAAATCCTTCGTGAAGATGATAATGTCAATGTAAAGCTAAAGGTTTGTAGTGTAGGAGTAGTTGACCCAAATTTAAATAATAAAAGCTTACAAATGAAATATAGTGCAGCAGATTCAGAGGATTTAGTGGATAAGATGCTTCTTATGGGCGAAATCTCAATGCTATATGATGAAATATGCAATATATCTGGCTTTAACGATGAAACCTCTAAAATAGTAACTATAAAAAACTAATTGAGACAGACGGTACAGCTAGGCTTATGTACTACATGTTTGTTAGACATGGCATTATGCCGTCTGTCATATATAATGCAAGTGAGGGAGAGAGAATTCTTTGCAATGCTATGATAGAAATAGAAAACGAATTAATAGCCAAATCAAAAGAGGACGGTGATAAATATGCCGCTGGTTAATAATTTTTATGACTTTTCTGCTGGAAATTCTATAAAAGAAATTAGAAAAATGGAAACAGAAATGTCAAAATTATTAAAAACATCAAGATCTGTTGCAGCAGAAATAAATAAAATTAGTAATATAAAAATTAATATTAAATTAAATACTAAAGACATAGAAAAAAATATAAATAATGTATCTAATAATGTTAAATCTTTGGGTACTGACATTGTAGAAACTATGTCAAAAGTTAATGGTGCAGTATCAAAGCTTGATAATAATATGAGCTCGAGAGGTAATAAATCAAATGGAAGTATAGATTTTTCAACAATCTATGATGCGGTGGATTCATATGCTACTCGATTTGCAGAGACTGTTTTACCAAGTAGTACTAGTAGTGCTGTATCTGGTGCTATAAGAGGTGGAATGCTTGGATTTTCTGTTGGTGGAGTGAAGGGCGCTATTGCAGGAGCTATAATTAGTGGTATTGGAGAATTGGCTTATTCAGAAGTGAAAAATAAAACAGACAGACGTAACCAACGTGTTAGCTTTGGAAGTAGTATTTTAAAAACATATCTGCCTAAAATAGCAATGGGCTCTTTAAACTATGCATCAGATATGGAACAATCAAAGATAAACTATGAAAATATTCTAGGTAAAGATAAGGGAAACATGTTTGTAGATAATATGTTAAGTTTATCTAATAAAGGTTTTTACAAATATTCTGATTTGGATAGTGTCGGAAAACAAATGCTTGCTGCTGGTTTTGACCATAAAGAAGTTATAAGAATCTTTGATACTGCCGGTGATGCGTCTGTTGCCAATGGTGCAGGTAAACAAGGCGCTTTACAGATGATAGAAGCAATAAAAAATATGCAATCTTCAGGCAATGTATCAATCGATAATTTAGAAATATTTAAAAATATTGGCGTAGATGCTTATGAAATTTTAGCTGATTCAATGAAAATAGCCGGTAAAAATACTAAGTTAACTAAGGAAGAATTGAAAGAACTAATTTCCAAAGGAGTAGTACCTGCAGATGAAGCTATAACTAATTTAATAAACGGAATGAAGTATAAATATGCTGGTATGATGTATACTCAACAGCAATCCTTTAGCGGTTTATTAGCTACAATAAAAGATAGTGCAAATCAAATTATACTTGGACCTCTAGGAAAAGGATTCATAGAAGGAATTAAACCGGCACTAGCAAACTTTGCATCGTTTTTTGGATTGGGTACTAAAGGATTTAAAGATTTAAGTAAACATATATATGAATTTGGCGCAGAAATAGGGAATTTTGCTGGTAATGCCATTAATAATTTAAAAAATATATTTGGACAATTGTTTAATGATGAAAAATTTAAAAATGCAGATGTACCAGCAAAAATTTTGATGATTTATGATGCAATAAAAGCTAATGTGAATCAATGGTATAAAGAAAATGGTGATAGCTTATTTGATAAAATTGAAGGTTTTTTTACTGGATTTATAAGAAGAATTGGCGAAGAAAGCGATTTTAAAAATGCTGTTCAAGATTTATGGTTAAGTATTTCACCAGATGAAGATACAATAAAAAAAATGTTTTATAAAATAGATACTATGGAATTATTTGACAAAAAAGCATCTCCATTAATTAAACTTATTTCATTCATTTTTACTATACGCACACTCATCGATAATCTTACTAAAAATTCTTCTAATAATATATTTGGTGTAGAAATTGATAGTACTGAACAGCTTACTAAGTTTGGTGGAACAGGTGCTATTCTTTCGGGTGCTGGTGCTATTAACCGCAATGCCATCGGTCTTAACCGTGTACCATACGACTATTATCCAGCACTTCTACACGAAGGTGAAGCGGTTCTAAGAAGAACAGAGGCTGATAATTACAGAAATGGTGCTGGCAAAGGTGTCATAATTAGTAAAATAGCCGACACAATTGTAGTAAAGGATGAGACTGATATGTATAAAATAGCTAATATATTGGTCAGTGAAATAGAAAAAGCAGGATTAGTATATGGAGGTGCAATGTAATGGAATTTTGGTTAGAAGATGAAAAAAATGAAATAGAATTTAGACTTCCTATAACTCCATCAAGCTTTGAAATTGAAAGGGGCAATAAGATAGAGACAGTTAATATAACTGAACTCGGAGATTTAAATATTATTGGAGCACCAACCTTAGCTACTATAACTATATCGTCATTTTTTCCAAGTAAGAATTATCCTTTTAAGTTACCAGATAAAATTAGCAATACATATGACTATATAAGTCAATTAGAAAGATTTAAAACCGAAAAAACAATATTAAGATTTGTTATAACGGATACAAAGGATATAAATATATTAGACTTAGAGGTTATATTAGAATCTTATAAATACGGTGAAAAAGATGGAACAAGAGACATCTTTTATGATTTAGTTTTGAGAGAACATAGAAAAGTTAAATCTGTAATAGGAGATCTTGCCTCAGAACGTCCCAATACAAATTCACCTAAACCTAATAACGTTGAATATATTGTTAAAAAAGGCGATACTCTCTGGGCAATAGCTAAAAAATATTATGGTAGTGGTTCACAGTACCCAAAGATTGTAAAGGAAAATAATATTAAAAACCCAAATATTATATTCCCAGGACAAAAATTTATTATTCCATAAAGGCTGGTGAAATTATGCAAGTGTTATTAACTAACCAAAAAAATGTGACAACTGATATAACAAGTATAATACCTGATATACAAATAAGTGGTGATTTGTTAGGGGTTTCAAGAACGCTTAATTTTTCATATGTATATTCTAATATTGACTCTAATATTTTAGCGGTAACAGTAGAAACAGGGGATTTAGTGCAGGTGTTTCTAAATGATAAACAGTTATTCTACGGTCATGTATTTATGATTGATAAAGGAACAGATAGCAATACAATTGATATAACATGCTATGACTATGGTATATACCTTAAAAAAAATCAGCATTCATATAAATTTAGAAACATCACTCCAGAAGCCGCAACTAAAAAAATTTGCAGTGATTTTAAAATTGATATAGGCAATATAGCAAGTACAGGAATAAATATATCAAGAAATTACTTTGGCGTAGATTTATATAGTATTATCATAGGTATGTATTATCAGGCTAGCTTAATAAACGGTAAAAAATACATGATTAGGTTTACAGGCAAAAAGCTTGATGTAATAGAAAAGGGAGATAGTAACACATCACAGCTTTTACAAAGCGGATATAATCTGTTAACCTCTAATATATCAGAATCCATAGATAACATGATAAACTCTGTAGCTATATTTAATAAAGACGATGTATTTGTTTTTTCAATAAAAAATGACAAGGACATAGAGCTGTATGGTCTAATGCAGGCGTATTTGAAAATTGATGATTCCGGTACATATAATGAAAAGGCTAAATCCATGCTAAAAAGTGTTGAAAGAAAAATGTCTGTAACTAGCTTTGGCAATACAGAGTGTATAACCGGCAACACAGTTATAGTTAAAGAACCGGTAACAAAGCTTTATGGTCTATTCTATATAGACAGTGATGTTCATGCTTGGAAAAATGGTATTTACACAAATAAGCTTGTTCTTAATTTTCAAAATATCATGGATGAAAAAGATATAGGTGAAATTGTTAGTTCTAAAAGTGAATATAAATCAGGATACAAATTAGAATACAATTGGAGGGACAATATAACGGATATTGCGACGAATATACCTGGTAACACATATATCATTCATGGTAATGAGATAATAAGTGAATATTAATTTAACTTAAGGAGTTGATTATATGTCTAACAACAATCCATATTTAAAAATAATACAAATAATGAGAGAACAAGGAAGTTATAATAATCCAACTTCTTTTTTTATTGGCAAAGTAATTTCAAGAGAGCCTTTGTTGATTAAAGTAAATGGATTACAAATAGATAAAAGTGATTTTTTAATTTCATATGGACTACAGCAAAGCTTATATATTGGGGATAGTGTACTTGTGCTAGTATCTAATGATAAACAAAGCTTTGTTGTAGCCAATAAGGTGGTGAAAGAGTGAAGAAAAAA
The DNA here is from genome assembly GCA_002332905.1 of Firmicutes bacterium UBA2058. Taxonomy (GTDB): domain Bacteria; phylum Bacillota; class Clostridia; order Tissierellales; family Sedimentibacteraceae; genus UBA1535. The sequence goes on from DDAM01000041.1 coordinate 159,715, forward strand.
CACTCTTCACTTTAGTTATTATGATACCGCAAAGCGGTATAATGGAGGTATATATGAGTAGTATTTTTCCTTTTTTGAACAGCAATATAGATAAACCTCAAATGCCAAATGAACTTAAATTATTTGAAGAAATAGCTTGGGATTATGAAAACAATACTCCACTAATAATAAATGGGGAATTTAAAAAGGTTTATAAAAATGATGCATTGAAGGTATGGATATACAAGGCGCTAAAAACAGAGAGATATAAATATCCTATTTATTCTTGGAATTATGGCAATGAACTAGAAAGGCTTATAGGGATAAACAATTATCCAGAAATGATAAAAAGCAAAATGGTAAGATATATAAATGAAGCTGTATTAATCAATCCTTATATAAATAGCATATCAAATATAACTATATCTTCTGATTCTGACAAAATAAATGTAAGCTTTGAGGTTAAAACAATATATGGAAATATGGAGGTGAATGCAATTGTATGAAAATAAATCCTATGAATATATAAAGCAGGAGATATTAAATAATATAAATCTTAGCTTAAATAAAAGTGAAGGATCTTTCCTAAATGACATGGTAAGTCCCATAGCATTGAAATTCAAAGACATGTTTGTAGAGCTAGATAAAACAATAGATTTGACATTAGTTGATAAAATAGTTGGCGAGTTTGTAGACAGACGTGTAGCTGACTATGGTATAGAAAGAAAAAAGGGCACAAAAGCAAAAACTACAATAAGATTTACAGGCAACCAAAATACTGAAATACCAGAAGGAACATTAGTACAAACTGCTAATGGGCTAATATACAAGACTATTAAATTAGGCAAAATAGAAAATAATTTTGTTGATATTGAAGCTGTAGCAGAAAATATAGGTGGTATATACAACATATCTCAAGGTTTAATAGTTAATCTTCCGATATCTATAAATGGTATAATTAGTATAACCAATATAGTTGATGCTACTGGAGGTACAGACATTGAAACGGATGATAATCTATTAAAAAGATATTTTGATCTTATCCAAAACCCAGCAACAAGCGGAAATGAAGCTCACTACAAAATATGGGCAAATTCAATTGATGGCGTTGGAGATTCTAGAATATTTCCAACATGGAATGGTGCTGGGACTGTTAAGGTATTAGTTATAGATAGCAATAAAATGCCTGCAAATAGCTCTATTATTTCAGCTGTAGCAAGCTATATAGAAACAGTAAGACCTGTTGGAGCATTAGTCACAGTTGAAGCCCCAAGTGTTAAAAATATTGATGTATCAGCCAAGCTAAATATTTCATCATCAAGTAATTTACAAACTGTTACACAAAAGTTTACTGAGCAATTAAATAAATATATTAAAGATTTAGCGTTCAGCGGACTAGAAGTATCATATGCCAAAATAGGAAGTATACTTCTAAGTACAGATGGAGTAATAGACTACTCTAATTTAAAAGTAAACAGCGATACTATAAATGTTCAAATAGCAGATACTGAAATAGCTGCTGTTGGAACAGTAAGCCTAACATAGGAGGTTAACATGAAAGAATTTATAAAAATGTTACCCTCCTATTATTATGAAAGCAATGAAGTTGTATCAATTCAGGATTCTATAGAGGGGCAATATAAAATATTAGAGCAATGTAAGGATGATTTGATAAATCAATTATTTGTAGATACAGCAACATGGGGACTAAGCTCTTGGGAAAAAAGGTTTGGTTTAGATACAGATATAACCAAATCCTATGAATATAGAAGGTCTAGGCTAAAATCTAAAATGAGAGGTATGGGAACCGTTACAAATTCATTGATAAAAAACGTAGCTAACAGCTTTGACAACGGAGCGGTAGACGTTATTGAGGGGTTAAACAACATGCTGACAATAAAATTTATAGGCAGAACAGGCACTCCGCCTAATCTGTCAGATTTAAAATCAACGATAAACGAAATCAAGCCCGCACACCTAGCTGTAATATATGAATTTGCATATCTACTAATTTCCAACATTGAAAGTATGAAAATTTCAGAATTAGAAAATACAACAATAGAAAATTTTGCTTTCTAAAAAGGAGTGATAATAATGAGTATATTTTCAAATTTTTTAAAACTATTTAAATACGAACCAACAATAGACGCACAAAATACCTTTAATATTCAATCTGCATTAAATGATAACTGGGATAAGGTTGATGATTTTGCAAAAGATGTTAGTCAGCAGTTGGAAGATAAAGCCGACAAACAATGGATGCCCAGTGGTTGGAAAGTAGAAGCAGATATACCCGATACTTATCCAAACTTTTCCTCAATTATTTTTGAAACTACAAGTGTTTGGAACGGTTTGCCATCTGGTGCTATAGTTAAGACTAAAAAAGGTGCATCTAACTGGGAAGCAATACAATGGTTATCAAGAGATAATTTAAAACCTTTATATTACAGAGTATCTGGTGGAATAAGTGAAAATACTTGGGGTAAGTGGGAAAAAATCACCACAGAGAGTGATTTAGTTGCTAATGACCTAATAAAAGCAACATCATCAACGTCTATATTTGTAGCAACAACTGGTAGTGATTCCACTGGTGATGGAACAAGTGCTAAACCATTTGCTACTATACAAAAGGCAGTAAATAGTATTCCACATAATATGGGCTGGTCAGACCAAATTATATATTTAAAAGCAGGCACTTATATTGAAAACAAGATTTATATAAATAATTTTTATAATGGCAGACTACAAATTTTAAGTGAAACCGGCACATCGTCCGACGTTGTTATAAATGCAAATATAGTTGTAGCTGAAACACACCAATTTCAAATAGGTAATTTGACAGTTCAGGGTTCAATAGAGTTCTACAATATGTCTGGAATTATTACTGGTGTGGTACTATCTACAAACAATGTTAAACATGGTATAATCATTTCAAGAGGTAGTCAAGCTAGTTTATATTATACAAGCATAACTGGTAGAACAACAGGTGTAATAGCTGATAATAGTAGTATAGTTAGTATGGTTGGCGGTACGATAACATCTTGTAATGTTGGAATAGACGCAGGATTTCAGTCTGGTACAGGTTGTATATTAATGCTTAATGGAGTACCTAATAGTGCTACTACGAAATACAAAGTTAACTATGGCAGTGTTATTATAGAAGATGGAGTACCAATAAATTCAGCACCTAAAAATCATACTGATAACTTAGGTGCTTACGGAAAAGGAACTCCAAACTTGTTTGGTCATTGCAGTATTATGAATATTTTAACAAGGTATGACTACTATGATGGAGAAGCATTATCAGCTTATCAAGGTTATATATTAAACATTACTAAAGCACCTAAACATCAAAGTGGTACTACAGCACCAACATCATTTGTTGGCGAAGGTGTATTATACGGAGTACACAGCTAGGAGGTGCTAATATGTCAGTAATTTTAGGTAAGAATGGTGTTAATAGAGAATTAAAAGAAATCTATTTAGGTAATAGTGGAGTAAATAATAAAGAGAAAGAATTGTATCTAGGTAAAGATGGAATTAATAAACAGATATACCAAAGTGCATTATATACACAAAATACAGTTATATTTTCATCATTATCCAACACATATACTACATTTCCTACTGTACTAACTCCTAATAGCATAGAGTTAACAATAACACCGGGAGCAGTAATAAGAAATCAAACTTATCAATTTGATGTGTTTAATGATACTATGTCACATATGACAGGATTTCGTATCAGTTATTACCAAGATGTTGATGGTAGCGATAGACAAGACTCAATAGTTATAGGTAGTAGTTACAATTTAGTACAGAGTTTAGAATATTTAAGTTTAGCTACAGTTGTATTTAAGGTGATATTTAATGCAACATCATGTGATTTATATGTCAATGGTGTTTATAAAAGCACTGTAACATATGCTAGTGCGAGTATATCAAAACCAACATTTGTTAAGTTTAGAGCAATAGCACCAAGTGGTTCAGCTATTGGAACTAATCTATTAATTAAATAAAAGGAGGAAATTATGCAAAAAATAAAACTAAAAAACAACATAGAAATAGCAGATATTCAAAGCATATTTGGATATACAGAAACAATTGGAGAAAACGACAGACGTGAAACATTAGTAGTAAAAATATTAAATAATACAGTAGATAATATAAATACTGTACTATTTGCTGACACTACAGTGTTAGATAGTATAACAATAATGGGTCAAGAGGAACAAATTATTAATCAAGAGACACAGGAAAAAGAACTTGTTTGGGTAACACAAGGAATACATGAAAGATACAATCTTCCTTGCAGTATAACAAAAGACATAATAAATAATGTCATTGAAGTTAAAATAGCTAGAAAATCAACTTTAGAGCAACAATTATTAGAAACACAACTAGCTCTAGCTGAGATAGGTGCTATGTTAGGAGGTACAGTATAATGGCTAAAATATATGCAAAATTAATCAAGCAAGGACTATGGACTGTAGAGCAAGTACCTGAAAGATGGAAAGTAGAAGTACTAGAAATACTTAATTAATAAAAATATTCAATATAGAATACTAAGAGATTTTAATTAATTATTTATAATTTAAAATCTCTTTTTTATCTAAATTAATTTTAGAAGGAGGATAAAATGGGTAAATTATCAAATTTTTTTGATTTATTTAAACGTAATTCATCATCAGAAAATAATAATATTAATGACAATTCAATTTTAAATGAACATGAAAATGTAGAATTTAATTTGAAAGATAATAATTACAATTTAAATCGAATTGATATCAATGAAAATATTAATGCACCAAAAGAACTAAAAATCAGCAATTATGCTTTAAATAATACATTTAGCAATGAAAGTGATTTTTTAAAACTATTCAAATATGATTCCATAGCAGACAGTTCAAAAACCTTTAACATAGAAACTGCGCTAAATAATAACTGGGATAAAGTTGATAACTTTGCAAAAGATGTAAGTCAGCAAATGGAAAAAAAAGCTGACTTAGATGAAAATGGAAAGGTGCTAGCTTCACAGTTGCCTGAGATAAGTTCAAGTGCTGATGGTATAACTATAACTGATACAGCAGGAAATTTTACATCAACAAATGTCGAGGAAGCTTTAGAAGAATGTTTTCAATATGCCAATGATGGTAAAACAGCAATAAAAAGTGCTATTAGTAACAAGGGTGTTGCAGTTACACTTGAAGATACTTTCCTTACATTGGCTTCTAAAATAACTGCCCAAATGTGTAAATTTAGTGGAAATGCTGTTGCATGTGATGTAATAAGTGGTAAAACTTTTATAAATAGTAGTGGAAATGTTATAACTGGAACGATTCCTATGGCAACAAAAGATGGTATAGGTGTAATACAAGGGTATCCTAATTTAATTAACGCTTATGATGGTATGATTGATTTTTATATAGACAAACAAGTATGTTTACCATACGGATATATTCGAGGTTATATACCAAATTTCAAAGCGGGAAATATCAAAAAAGGTGTTAATGTTGGTGGTGTAGTGGGTTCTTATGAAAGCAAAATTATACCTTATAAACAGAGATATGTAAACGGTAGAAATTTTGGAGGGACTAGTAACCATTTTGTAGCTTGTAATGGGAATAGTGCATTATTATTTAATACAACTCCTAATACAACAATAATAACCAAGACTACAACCACGTCTGTTGATAGCACTCAACATGGTAGTAGTGTTAGATTTGGAACATTCGGCGATTATTGGATAATGTTTAAATCTTATGGAATTTACTATAGCACTGACGGTAAAAACTGGGTTTTGTCTGTCGATACCTCTTGCGTTGGATCTAGTTTAAAGCTATATCAGTATCAAGGAGTAACAGCTTGTATAGGCTATACTTATAATAGCGGTGATTATCCCTACCTTTATTACACTACCAATGGTACTACTTGGACTAAGTCTAATCTTTCAAACAGAGTGTTTACTGAATATGGTTTTATTAAAAAAGTAGGTTCAGATTATTATGTATTTAGTAGTAATAGAAATATAAGCTCTAGTTATAACTACTACTACAAATCAGTAGGTGGATTAGGCTCATTAGTACAAAAGACTAATTCTAATGACATTGTGATATTTGATATAGAGTACTATAACGGCAAATATTATGGGGTTGGACAGTATGATAGGCTATATGAATCTAATGATGAAATAAATTGGACTTTAAAGTATGATTCAAATAAAACAATAGTACAAGCAAAATTCTTAAAAGTTTTTAAAAATAGACTATATTTAATAAATTCTTATGGGGTTTCTTATTTTGACTCAAGCAATATTAATGCAAGCCCTACGGGAACTATTACACCAGTATTAACAGGAGATGTGTATGATGTTTGTGTAACTAATGGTACTATGAATATTTTATTATATAAATCTATTTCGGGTGCTTACACTGATATCTACTCTGTATTATATTCAGATGATGGAGAGATTTGGTACTCGGCAGGTGTTTTAACTTTTTATAGTAGTTCAACTAACTTTACACAGGTTTTTGAAACACCTTCTGGTTTATTAGCTATTGATGAATTTAAGAAAATAATAGCCATTGCAGAATAGGTGTTAATAAAATAAAAAATATATAAATATTGGAAATTAAAATGACTCAATAATTAGAGTACTATCTATTACAGATAGTGCAGTTAGTCCAAAGGATTAAATTACATTGAAATCATAACTATATTTAACAGCCAATAGTTATTAATCCAGATTTAGATATAGCGTATCCATTATATAATTAAAAAAGATTTTTATTGGGTTATAGTTAATTATTAAAATACAATAATGAAAACTAATTTAGAATTAATGAATACTAAAAATGATTTAGTACAGGCTGAGATACAGATAAACCAATTAATTTCACATTTAAATGAAGCTAATGTTACTATAGCTTTATTAGATGAAATACAAGATATTCTTGGAGATGCTGTATGATTAGTACAAAGCTAGTAATTTGTATTGGCATTCACGTTAAATTAGATAGAGATGAGGATTTAGATACGATTCTTGCAGTATATGTAAAATTAACAGATTAAGAAAAGCAAACAGTAAGAGATTATTTTACTAACATCTCAGTTTTATAAACAAAAAATGTACAAACAATAAATTAAAACATGACCACAAAGACCTTAGGGATTACTATTTTATGGTCTTTGTGGTCAACCCATTTAAGAGGTGAAAATGACTATAGAAATTAGTATTTTAATAGCCGTAATTGGCTGTTTTATCGGCATTGGTGGGTGGTTTAAGGGTAGAGATAGTAAGATTGCAGCTGATGCTGAATGGAAGGGGACTGTCAATGCAAAGCTTGATGTGATTGTTGGCATAAAGGAAAATGTTGAGGAAATAGAAAGTAGAATTGCTGAGTGTGACAGGAGAATTATAGCCGTTGAACAGTCCAATATATCCCTTCATAAAAGACTGGAAAGCTTGGAGGTAAACAAATGAAAGATAAACTTATAAAGCTTATAGATGTTAAAAGCATAGTTACATTGCTACTGGTTATCACATTAATCGTCGTTGTAATAAGAGACATAAAAATGAATAGCGATTTGTTTTTATTGTTTAGCAATGTTGTAACTATGGTTATTACATATTTTTTCACAAGGCAGAAAAAAGAGAGTGAATAAATGATTTATAATGGTAAATATAAAGTATCGTCACCATATGGTGAGCGTAATTTGAATGGAATTGTAGCCTTTCACAAGGGCGTGGATTTTGTTGGACTGGATAGTAAGGAAATTGTATCGCCGGTTAATGGTATTGTTAAATCGTCTGCCATAATTACAGATAAGAGTAATTTAACTTGGGAGTGGGGAAACTATATAAGAATTGACACGGAGGATGAGCATAAACTGTTTTTTTGCCACTTAAGCCAGAGGTTTGTAAATGTTGGACAAATGGTAAAAAAAGGTGATATAATAGGTGTTGAGGGCAATACTGGATATTCCTTTGGAAGTCATTGTCACTTTGAGGCGAGAACAAAGGATAATATTTCAATTGATCCAGTTATTTACTTGGAAAAATTAAAGGAAAATGATATATTAACAGTAGAGCAGGCTATGAAAATAGTTCAGGAAAATGCAATGCTTGATGATAATACAATGAAATATCTGTCTTTTTATAAGTATTATGATAATCTTATTCTTAAGCTTGCATATGCTATAAAATAAAAGAGTGAAATGCATTTCACTCTATAAAAGAATCAAAGAACGATTCTTCATCGTAATGGAGGGAATTATGTGTGGTAGATATCTATATAGCTTGGATAATCAAGAATTACGGGAAATTGCTGAAGAAGCTCAAAGAAATTTATATGGTGAATATAAGACAGGTGAAATATATCCAACTAATGTTGCACCTATAATTATAAGTAGTGGCAATGTTATTAGACCTGTACTGGCTAAGTGGGGACTTAAAAAGTGGGATAATAAGGGCAATATAATTAATGCTAGGTCTGAGGGAATTAAGAAAAAACCTATGTTCAAAAATCTTGTAGAATCTAAGAGGTGTATAGTTCCAGCAAGTGCCTTTTTTGAGTGGAAAGAGATTAGCGACAAGGAAAAAGAAAAATATATCTTTTATAATAATGATGGTGTTTTATATATGGCTGGCTTATATGAGGTGTATGAGAGTGTGCCTAATGAACAGCTGAGTTTGTTTGATTCTAACGATAAGGTAGATAATTTACGCTACACTATTATAACTAAAGCTGCTAGCGGCTCTATGGTAGGAATTCATCAGCGTATGCCAGTTATATTTAATAAAGAGGAAATAAAAAATTGGCTGCTTGGCGATAGTAAAGTCGATGAGCTTTTAGCTAATAATGATGTTGATTTAAACAAGGATAAAAATGGCTAAATGGACTATGGTAAAATAAAAATGGTATCTATAATTTAAATAGATACCATTTTTGTGTGTCAGTCTCATATTTTATCTCATATAAATCTTTTTCATTTTGCATACATGTAAAAACTATTCTGTAGTTCCCTGCCAACATTTCATCGTGAGTTTTCACTATTTTATCAATTTGAATGGTTTTATCATCTTCTCTTTTAAATCTTAAAGGAATTATTGTACCATCGGTTTTAAAGGAAGCTAATACTTTTATGTTTTCATTTACAATTTTCATATGGGTTAACTCCTTACAAAATACTACTCATACCTATATATTCATCTGATGGATAGCCACCAAGTAGTGGCTGAAAATCACTGTTTGCAAACATACCTCTAATTATGGCATTATCTCCGTATCTACATCTTATTTTATCAATTGTTTTGTCTAAAACTTCACTTTTTTTACTAAAGTTTGATTGAAAAAGGTTGATTTGTTTAACTGCCCTAAATTCTAAATCACTAACATATACACCTAATTGTCTTATGGGTTTTTTATCCCATATTGCATCGAATAGCTTGCACATATTTATATATATATCATTGGTACAATCTGTAAAAAATGAAAGCTTTTTTTGTCTTGATATATAGAAAAAATCACTAAATTTAATACCTACGCTTATAACTCTGCAAAATGCACCAGCCTCTCGTAGTCTCCATGCTGTTACTTCAACTAAGCTAAGAAGTATGATATGGGCAGTTTCTGTGTCTGTTACATCAAATCTTAGAGTGCTGCTGTTGCCAACACTTTTAACCTGTTCAAATCCTTTAAATTCAGAATCATCTTTTCCCCAAGAATAATCGTAAATTAATCTACCATGAGATTTAAATAATGCTGAAATGGCATTATAATCATAGTTTGCTAAATCTCCAATAGTGTGTATTCCTATTTTATTTAACTTTTGTTTAGTTTTTCTTCCAACCATAAATAAATCTTCAACTGGTAATGGCCATAATTTTTTTTTAATTTCATCTGGAAAACAGGTATGACATTTGTTAGGCTTTTCAAAATCTCCTGCCATCTTTGCAAGAAGCTTATTCTCAGAAACACCTATGTTTACTGTGTAGCCAAATATTTCGTTTATTCTGTCCTTTATAAGATAGGCAAGATTTATAGCTTTTTCTCTATCTATATCAGTAAATCTTATAAAGCATTCATCTATGCTAAATGCTTCAACATCAGGTGTGAAGGTTTTTAAAAATTCTCTAAGCTTTTTGCTTGCCTTTGTGTATACGTTATAATCTGGAAGTACAATTAGTAAATTAGGACATTTTTGTCTTGCCTCAAATAGTGATTCACCAGTTTTAATATTAAATTTCTTTGCAGGAAGTGATTTAGCAAGCACAATTCCATGTCTGCTTTTTTCATTTCCACCAATTACAGAAGGAATTTCTCGAATATCCCTTTCTATGCCAATTTGCTTTTCATATGTGGCATGCCAAGACAGGAATGCCGAGTTAACATCAATATGCATGATAATATTTTTAGACATCTTATTTGTTCACCAGAATTCTTTTTGGATTTTTCTTAAATGAATTATACCAAACAAACGTTCGTTTGTAAACATGAAATTTTAGACAAAAAATATAAAAATAGTACACAAATTTATAAGTTAGCAATAAAAAATTAACCACAAAAACACATATTATACGTGGTTTTATGGTTAAATCTTTACGAATATTAATTTACATCTGTGTAATCAGTGAATTAGTGTTCTATTACTCTGTTAATTCATCAATTGAAACTATTTCGGCTGTATTTACTGCATCATTTTGAGCAAAATGTATAGTGTAATTTTTGATTGTTAGTTTGCAATTTTTTTCAAAAGACTCAGTGCCTAATAATTCTTGAACATTTTCATTTACTATTACGAAACCTACACCTCTTGTATCTTCAATGTGGCAAGGTAAATTTTTAGCTCCTTCTTCATCGCAGTAAAGACTAGCTCTATACCCTAAATCTGAATTGCTAACTAACAGCTTGCCTGTAACAGTTGTTTTTCCACTAAATCTTATTCGCATTTTAACTAATTCGTCTTCTTGGTCTTCGTGACATGAATATAAAACACTTATATCCTCAGCCTTCATACCTAAAAATTCCTGACCTTCATAAATAGTTTTAGTTCCGTCACCATCCTTGAAAACTGCATAGTTTAAGTCTTTAATAACCACATCTGAATCGTCAGAATAGATAGTTTCTAAAAATCTATAGGTTATAGTATGCTTATCATCCTGAGTATTTGTTCGCATATTATATCCATCGGTTGTTAGGTTAAACATTTCATCTTTATCAAATCTTTCATCACTAGCCTTTTTATAATCATAATGATATCCATTAGCAGATAGTATATTTATTTTAGAAAAATTTTTTCTTCCGATAACATAATAGATTTCTTCGCTTGAGATATTTTCATCATTTGGCGACTCGGTGGCTAAAATGTATTTATCGGTAATTTCTCTTATATAAACTAAGCTTTCATTAGAAAATCCAAACATATCCTTATAGCCTTTATCAAGGGACACTATTTCAGAAATTATTTCAGAAGGTGTGAATTCCATCCCTACGTTACCGCCTATGATATAATAGTTAGAAATTTTAAATTTGCCCTTACCAATAGCTGAGTGATTGGCAAGTTTTTTATATAAATCATTGGTTTCAGTAAAAAATATTGAAAGTTTATCGCCTTTTACAGGCTCATTATTGTAGATAGGAAAATTTTTTAATGAGTTTTTATCAGCATATATTATACCTATGTTAAGATTATTATGATAATGGCTGTTATATAGATTATAAATCCCTTCAACTTCTAGCTCACCACTAAAACGTATTATGACGCCTTCTTTTTCATTGGTGAAATGAACATAATTAACTATAAGACCACCAACTTTGTCCTTAACTCGCACATTCTCATCTAAGTTGTTTGTTCCATAGATTTTTCCCTCATATTCAACAGTGCCAATTTCATCAATAAGCTTAATTGAACTTATTTTCATGTAATAATCGCTTCCCTGAATATCTGGCTCAATTTCAACCTTATAAATACCTAACTCAGTAGGTAAATCCTTAACAATATCCTCACTGTCATATATTAAGTACATACTTTCATTAAGTATAAAAGAAAAATTATTTTTGATATATTCCTTTGTTTCCTTATCTGGAACAAAAACAAGAGAACCAGAGTTACTATAATAACCATCAGTTATAAGTTCACCAGTGTATCTATGTTTTTCATATTTAGATTTTTCTTCATTAGCGGTATCTTCTTCGCTTGTATCATCTTTATTTATATTATCTTCTTCTTTTATGTCTTGTTCTTCATTAGTTATTTTTTCATCAACATTAGTCTGTATTTGTTTTGAACATGATGATGATAATAATAATATTACTATAAAAAAAATAAAAAATTTTTTAGACATAGTTAGTCTCCTATAAACCTTATTATAGTTACATTTTACTATAATTTTAAAAAAAAGAAAAATGTTTTATTATTAAAAATGATGTATAAAATACATAAAAGTTTACAAATACTAAACTACAAGTTTATTATTACAAAATTTTTATTGACAAATATGCAGGAATTTATTAAAATTTAAAACTGAAATCAGTTTTAATTAATATACAATATTTTCAAATATTTTAAATATTGTTTATAAATTCATGATTATTTTTTGTAAAACGAGAGGTACTTTATAAGGAATGGAAAACAAAATTAAATTATATGGATTTAATAATTTAACTAAAACATTGAGCTTTAATATTTATGACATATGTTATGCAAAAGGTGAAAGAGAGCAAAAAGATTATGTTGATTATATTGATGAACAATATAATTCAGATAGGCTTACTAAAATTTTGTGCGACGTTACAAATATAATAGGGGCTCATGTGTTAAATATTTCTAAGCAAGACTATGATCCTCAAGGGGCAAGTGTTACTATATTAATATCAGAGGAACCGCTTGATGAAAAGGAGATTGACGATTCCTGCAATGGAGGTAGACATATACTGGCAAATAGAGAAACTATTCTAGCACATTTGGATAAAAGCCATGTAACTGTTCATACATATCCAGAATATCATCCGGATAATAGTATCGCAACATTTAGAGTTGATATAGATGTTTCTACATGCGGTAAGATATCGCCACTTAATGCACTTGATTATTTAATAGGGAGCTTTGATTCAGATATTATAACTATTGATTACAGAGTAAGAGGTTTTACAAGAGATATTAATTGTAAGAAGTGTTTTATTGACCATAAAATTGCATCAATACAAGATTATATAGATGATGAAACCTTGAAGAAATATGATGCAACAGATATAAATGTATATCAGGCAAATTTGTTTCACACAAAAATGCTTATAAAAGAAATTAATTTGCAAAATTATTTGTTTAAAAAGGATACTAATGAATTTTTACCACAAGAAAGATTGGCTATAAGTAACAGCCTTCGCAAGGAAATGATAGAAATTTTCAGTGGTTTAAATGTTTATGATAATTAATAAATTAATAAATTAAAATGATTCTTCATCAAATTTTGTAACGCCACAGTGGCGTAATGGAGGTAATAATGGAACTATGGTACACAGAAAACCATTCTGAAGAGGTTAGATTTTCAGTTAAGGTTAATAAACAGATTTATTCGGCACAGAGTGATTTTCAAAGAATTGATATATTAGATACAAATGAATTTGGTAGGATATTTACATTGGATGGCTTGATAATGGTTACCGAAAAGGATGAATTTATTTACCATGATATGATAGTTCATGTTCCAATGGCTACAAATCCAAGCATTAAAAAAGTTTTAGTTATAGGAGCAGGTGACGGGGGAACTGTTAGAGAGTTAACTAGATACAAAACTATTGAGAGAATAGATATGGTTGAAATTGATAAACAGGTAGTAGAAGTTTGCTTAGAGTATTTTAAACAAACCTCATGTGCCTTAAATGATGAAAGAGTAAATTTATATTTTGAAGATGGAATAAGGTTTATAAGCCAAAAATCTAATGAATATGATTTAATTATTGTAGATTCAACAGACCCTATTGGACCTGGAGAAGGACTTTTCACAAAACAATTTTATAGTGATTGCTTCAATGCACTTAATGAAAATGGAATACTTGTAAACCAGCATGAAAGTCCTTATTATGATATGTATGCTAAATCAATGAAAAGGGCACATAGACGTATAAAAGAAATATTCCCTATATGCAAGGTATATCAAGTTCATATACCAACATATTCATCAGGACATTGGTTATTTGGGTTTGCATCTAAAAAGTATGATCCTGTAAAAGATTTGGATGCTAATGCTTGGAATGATTTAGGTCTTAAAACTAAATATTATAATACACAGCTGCATGTTGGAAGCTTTGCTCTTCCTAATTATGTTAAAGATATGTTAAATGAAAGTTACTGATTTGGTGATTGCATCTGCCTTGTTTTGTTTTGAATAATCTGATGTCTAACCATAAAATATTATGTCATAGTAGATTTTTGATTAATTATATATTGTGTTTTGAAAAAAATACTATAGAAATTGATTATAAGGTCAATTTATAGTAAAATTAATTATAATGGTTATATATATTATTACATAAATTTTTAATGTTAGGAGTTGATAATTATTGGGAGCTAAAAATATAACATTAAATAATAAAAAAGTTATGTTCAAGCAGCAAATGAAAATGAGGCAAAAAGCAAAAACTATTCTTATGGATAGCTTTAAAGAATCCTTAGTATCAGTTTTGCCTATTACAATAATAGTAATGTTATTATGCTTCACAATTACACCGATACCAATTGGAGGACTTCTCGCCTTTATTGTTGGCGCTGTCTTGTTAATTATTGGTATCAGTTTTTTTACAATAGGTGCAGATATGGCCATGACACCTCTTGGTGAACGTGTCGGTGCACATATGACTAAATCGAAAAAGATATGGCTAATAGTAATAGTCAGTTTTCTAATTGGTACTATAATTACTATTTCTGAGCCGGACTTGCAGGTTCTTGCTACTCAAGTTTGGGGTGTTCCTAACCCGGTGTTAATTGGTGCAGTTGCTATAGGAGTTGGAGTATTTTTAGTAATAGCGCTTTTGCGTATTATATTTGCTATAAAGCTGTCAAATCTTCTTATAGCTTTTTATACTTTAATATTTATATTAGCATTTTTTATACCAAAAGATTTTTTATCTATAGCCTTTGATTCAGGTGGTGTTACAACTGGTCCAATGACTGTTCCGTTTATTATGGCTCTTGGAATTGGGGTATCATCTATACGTAATGATAAGAATGCTAATAGAGACAGCTTTGGTCTTGTAGCACTTTCTTCAATTGGACCAATACTTGCAATATTTGTTCTTGCATTTGTTTATAATCCTAATGGAAGTGAGTATGATCCGGTTATACTTCCTGAAATATATGATTCTGTGGAACTTTGGGATATGTTTCAGAGTGCATTTCCTTTATATATGAAAGAAATGGCTATTTCGTTAGCCCCAATCATATTATTTTTCATTATATTTCAAGTTGTAGCTATGAAGTTAAATAAGCAGCAAATGCTTAAAATGATATTTGGATTTATTTACACATATGTTGGATTAATCCTGTTTTTAACAGGTGTAAATGTAGGATTTATGCCAGTTGGTAATTATATAGGAAAGATTTTAGCTGGTCTTGATTATAACTGGATAATCATACCTATAGCTATGCTTATAGGATATTTTATAGTTTCTGCAGAACCGGCAGTACATGTTCTTAATGTTCAGGTTGAAAAAATAACTGCCGGAGCTATTCCGGAAAAAGCCATGAATACAGCTTTATCCATTGGAGTATCCATATCTTTAGGTCTTGCAATGATTAGGGTTTTGACTGGAATTTCAATTTTGTGGTTATTGTTGCCAGGATATTCTATAGCTATTTTGCTTACATTTGTTGTACCAAAGATATTTACGTCTATAGCATTTGACTCAGGCGGAGTTGCTTCTGGACCAATGACTGCTACATTTTTATTAGCATTTTCTATGGGTGCTTGTGAAGCTGTTGGTGGAAATGTAGTTGCAGATGCCTTTGGAGTAGTAGCGATGGTAGCGATGACGCCACTTATAACAATACAGTTGTTAGGTGTTTATTATAAAATTAAAATATCACGCAATCCACATTTGGATGAGAATGATATATTAGGAAATAATGAAATCGTTGATAATAGCGAGGAAATTATTGAATTGTAAAGGAGTGAAATAATGGGCGGATTAAGTTTAATTGTAACAATTGTAAAGAAAAGCTTAAACGAAAAATATATAGATTTTTTTAAATTATATGGCTCATCTATTGTGTTGAGTGCTGCGTGCAGAGGAACAGCTAGTAGTGCAATTCTAGATTATTTAGGATTGGAAAAAGTAGAAAAAACAATTTTGTTTACATTTGCAAAAAAGGATGTAGCTAATACCATATTAAAGGAGCTTGTATATACAATGAACATTGATATGCCAGGTGCTGGAATTGGATTGAGTATACCTGTAAGTAGTGTAGGAAGTCAATCTACTATGGCATTTTTAGAGCATGGTGTACAGGAAAGTACCTTGAATGTTAGTTCTGAAATGAAGGAGGAAAAACCTATGATTGAAAGTCAATATAGTTTAATAATCGTAATAACAAATTTAGGTTGCACAGACATGGTAATGGATGCAGCTAGAAGTGCAAATGCTGGTGGTGGTACAATAATCCATGCTAAGGGTACCGGATTAGATAAAGCGGAGAAATTCTTTGGCATTTCATTATCATCAGAAAAAGAAATGATTTTTATAACTACATTAACAAAAGATAAAAATAATATAATGAAGGCAATAATGAACAATGCTGGAATGAAAACTGAGGCTCAGTCAGTAGTTATTTCTGTGCCAGTTGATAGTGTTGTAGGACTTAGAAGTCTTGAAAATATAGAAAATAATTAATATAAAACGGCTATAGTCTTTTTCAAGAGTTTTGATAAAAGACTGCAGCCATTTTTTCTTCTTTTTCCTTAAGTATTAATTCTCTTTTTTCTAATTCTTTTTCTTTTTCTCTCAACTTTATTTCTAGTGTTTTGAGAGCTTGTTCTTTTAAAGCTAAGCTTTTTTCTTTAGCCTTTAAAACAGCATTTTCTTTTGCCGGTTTTGATGCTCTTTTTATATAGCAACTATTTGTAAATTGATAGTATTCTTCATCTTTCATTTTTTTACCGCCTCATATGAATATATATTATATTATATCATAGTCTCAGCTACGCTGATACATTTAATATATCCTACGGATATTTTATCATAATTTATTGAAATTTCAAGAATAATGATAAATTAATTTCATAAAATAGTAAAGAATTTCAAAAAATTGATTATTTAAATTAATTTATAGTATAATATCCGTAGGATATTATCAAATTGCTCGCGTAGCGAGACTATGGTATAATATCATGACTCAAGCCTCTCTTGAGGCTATCATATATATGCTTTTTATTAATTTTTGGAGGGTATTATGGATGAAAATCAGTTAACAGCAAAAAAAGTATCTAGTAAAATCGGTATTACATTATTTCTAATGTTAATAGTAACTTACGTGGTTCAATTTATAGTTTCTTATCTAATTATGATGATAATTCCAAATGCAGTAAAACAGCCTTGGTATGTATGGTCAATGACTGTTATATCATTATATTTAGTGGCATTTCCAATATATTTAAAGACAATGAAAGGAATTTCCGACTTTGAGATAAGCAGTGAGAAAAAATATTCTGTTGCAGAAATGATAATGCTAGTATTTATCTGCTTGGCAGCAACTTATTTGTTCAACATAGTATCTGTAGGTCTCAATATGTTAATTGGACATTTAAAGGGATCTGCTGTTGTTAATCCTCTTGAAGTAGCAGTGACTTCATCAAATGTAATATATACAATTATTGTAGCTTGCGTAATGGCTCCAATAGTTGAAGAAATAATGTTTAGAAAGGTTATGATTAATAAATTAGTTGGCTATGGTGAAAAACTTGCTATTATAGTTTCGTCATTTGCATTTGCATTGTTTCATGGTAATTTATACCAGCTTTTATATGCCTTTGTTTTAGGAGTAATATTTGCATATATAACAATTAAATCTGGTACAATTAAATACGCAGTGATTTTGCATATTATAATTAACACACTTGGCTCAGTTATAATCCCATACTCTATTATGAGTTCAAATGGAGTAGTTGCAGGGATTACAGGAGTTGTGTTATTTATGTCAATACTTGCAGGAATAATATTATTTATGAGTAAAAGAAAAAAACTTTTCCCAAGTTTAAAAGAAGTACCAGAGATTGAAGGTCAAGAAAAAACAAAGGTGTCGACTGCTTTGTTATCAGAAGGAATGGTAGTATTTTGGGTAGTTTCAATTATATTGATATTAGTTACTATATTTGTTAGTTAACAATATTAAAATAAATTATAAAATTAAAATAATATTATTAATAATAAACACATCAGCCAGTTGCATATAACTGATTGATGTGTTTTCTTATACTAATCTCTATTATAGGATTAATTTCTTCATAAAATTCATACCGTCTCTATAACCTAAATTAATTGACTGCATAATTTTACTTTTATTAAAATTTAGAGTACCACTAATTAAATTTCCTAAATCAAAGCTTGGTTTAATAAGATAAAGATTACTATCTGGAAAGCTAAATTTTAGTTTATTTAATGATATATCATTGTCACATGAAATAATTATTATATCTTTGTAGCCATAATTATATAAAGGTCTGATTGGCAAATTGTCAATTAAGCCACCATCAACATAATATCTTTTGTTGATTTCAATTGGCTCATATATAAGTGGTAATGCTGATGATGCTAATAGTGTCTTATATACATTTTCTTTACTTTTATAATTTAACGGTAAATAAGTTATTTTTCCAACTGGTCTTTTCTCATAGATACCAATTGCCGATTTTATACTCCTAAATTCACTAGGAATTTCTGTCATATCTACACAAGCTGCAAACATTTTTTTATCAGAGAAAGCTAAGTCCTCTATATTAAGTTCTTCAAATAGTCCTATTAATTTTTCTCTATCACTTAAATAACTTTTTTTCAAAGGTATATTCATTTTAATGCTTTTTAACATATTCATAACTTCGTAGACATTTATATTATCAGAAAAAAATATTCCGCCAACCTTATTTAACCAAATATTTATAGCTTCATTAATATTTACTTTCTGAATAAGTGCCATATTAAGTGCCCCAATAGATGTTCCAGAAAAAGCAGTAAATTTATTATATAGGTCGTATTGAGATAATGCATTAATTACTCCAATTTGATATGCACCCTTGGCTCCTCCGCCTCCAAGTACTAAAGCTATATTTTCGATAACATCACCTCACATTAATGAAATTTATTATATATTGTATGCATTTGAAAACAATATTGTTTCTATATTGTTTAATAATATTGTTCCAATATTGTTCTAATTTTGTTGGATAATATTGTCCCAATATTGTTCATTTACTGTTACAAAAATCTGTGTTATAATATACATAATATCTCTGTATTGGAGGAAAGGATGTTTACAAAGGAAAACAGATTTTTAAAAAAATTTGATTTTATTTTACTTATAACTACTGTAGTGCTGGTTTTCTACGGTTTGTTTATGATAAAAAGTGCCACTATGAGCTTTACATCTGGTAGTTTTCCATATTTAAAAACGCAAAGCTTGGCCTTTATATTAGGTGCCTGCGCTGTTGTTGTATTAGTTTTAATTGATTACGAGATTTATGGATATTTTTATATTCCTATATATATACTTTCTAATCTATTATTATTGGCAGTGTTGTTTTTTGGTTTTGGTGCAGATCAATGGGGTGCAAGTAACTGGTTAAGAATTGGGCCAATATCATTTCAGCCTTCAGAAATTGCTAAATTTGGTATAATTATTTCTCTGGCTAAATATATTGACAAGAATCATGAAAAGATAAATGAGCCAGTTACGCTTATAAAAATATTAATATTTGCATTTATTCCAGTATTTTTTATACTTTTGCAACCAGACTTAGGTACTGCATTAGTATTTATTTTCTTTATCGCAATAATGATTTTTACTGCTGGATTAAGCTATAAATATATAGTTCCAATAATAATAATTATAATTTCATTAATTGTTTTAGGTTTAATTCTTTTGCCTATAATTACAAACGGTTATACTATAAGTGACAACTATCAACTAAACAGAATTATAATTTTTTTAAACCCAGAATTAGATCCTATTGGAACAGGTTATCAGGTTATACAATCTAAAATAGCAATAGGTTCAGGGCAAATGTTTGGAAGAGGGTATCAACAAGGTGTTCAAAATCAATATGGTTTTTTACCTACTAAAGAAACTGATTTCATATTTGCAGTTATTGTTGAAGAGCTAGGCTTTATAGGAGGAATGGGTTTAATACTACTGTATGCTGTTTTATTATTCCGGTTAATTAAAATCGCTAAAGGCTCTAATGACATGTTTGGTACATTGATAGTAATAGGTATAATGGGAATGTTTTTATTTCATATATTAGAAAATGTAGGTATGACAATGGGACTTATGCCAGTAACAGGTATACCGCTACCATTTATAAGTTATGGCGGAACATTTATGCTAGTAAATATGATAAGTATAGGTCTAGTTTTAGGAGTAGGATTAAAACGTGGAAAAACAGATATATTTAATTAAATAACAAAAATTCTGCACTTCAAAAAGTTTATATAAATATTGAAAAATTAATGTCGAATAACAAAAACAAGTGAAATTGTAAAAATATTATATAATTGAATATGTTAATAAGCTGAATAATTTTTAATTAACTAATTTGAAATGTATATATTTATATAGTTTTTATACCTCATTATTTACTATAAATAAAAAATCTTTGATGGGTAACTATTCAGATTCTAATAATAAAAAATAAATCAAATCAAAAATAGGAAGACTAGGAAAAGCTAGATTATCACTTGAGAAATATATTTACTATTTTTTCTTAAAGTGGAAGTTTAGCTTTTTATATTAGTAAAAACTTCTCTATCCTTTTGACCTCTAAAGAAACCATGATATCTTAAGTTTCTCTTTTATCATTCACACATCTTTTTCTTTAAGAGGAAATTTAAAATCTGTTAATAACCAGAACCAATTCCTCCGATTTTTTATTGCATTTGTTGTCAAGGCAAAAACAAACATGTCTGTTGGCTGACAAAATGGTCTTAGAGGATTAACAATAATCTGACTAAATTATAGAGCATTCAATTATCATGTTATTTATTTAGTGAATATAAGCAACAAATGGATTTCAATAGTCAGTATTAAAGAATAAATATTTTTCGAGATAAAATAAAAATAATAGTAGTAAAATGTTATCACATAACAAAGGAAAGGGATAAAGATTACAATCTTTTCTACTTCTCATTCTCGCGTTCCAAGATTTGATAAGGAAGGAACG
>DDAM01000038.1 GCA_002332905.1 Firmicutes bacterium UBA2058
GTTATAAATACATCATACAAGTTGAAATGTATGAATAAATTTAAGATGTTTATGTGGCTATTTGCCATAGTGACAATATTTTGTTATTTTTGATGGTCGTAGTAGTTGCATATAGTTGGGGATACATGCAAAGTGCAATTGATCACCATGTTGCATATTTTAGTGCACCAGCTAACTTTTCTTTAATAAATGGAATTCCTTTTTTAATTGTTGCTATCATTACAGGGTCCATTACTTTTATATTTAGCCGAAAAAGTAAATAGTTCAACTTTTATAAGATCACAATTACACAATATTGTTTATATATGTTAATACAGAAAATAAATAAAGGTCCTACCCTTTTTTGGTATGACCCTTTTTTATAAATAATATTATTAAGCTATTTTATTTAATCTTGCTTGTAATCTGCTGATTTTTCTAGCAGCTGCGTTTTTGTGAATAGTGTTTTTAGCAGCAGCTCTATCAAGTTTAGATTCTATATCTTTTAAATAACCTTTTGCTTTTTCTATATCACCACTGTTTACAGCAGTTTCAAATTTTTTAATATAAGTCTTAATTTCAGATTTTCTACTTTTATTTATAGCAGTTTTCTTATCAATAACTAATATTCTCTTTTTTGCTGATTTAATATTTGCCAATTATTTCACCTCCCCTGATGAGATTTAATATTTTAATATTCAATATTACGATTTAATGAACATAGCATAACAATTATACAAGTTTCTTTAACAAAAATCAATAGAAAAGAATAAAAAAAATTAAAAAAACAATAATATCTTTGTAACATATAAATAATTTGGAGGAATGACTATGACACGTACAGATTTAGCTTATGAAGCACATGAGGGGTTGGCAAAAAAATGTGAGGGTGTAATACTTGAAACAAAGGATTTAGAGCATGGAGAGCTAATAAAAATTGAAATAACTGATGAAGAAGCTGAAAAAATTGTAGGTAAAAAAATAGGTAAATATGTAACCTATGAGACACCAAGCTTTAAACACATGAAGGATGAAATAAGAAAAGAAGTTATAGAAATATTATCTAATAATTTAAAAAGCTTAGTTGATATAAATAGAGAGAAGATATTAGTAGTTGGACTAGGCAACAGAAGAGTTACGGCTGATTCATTAGGACCTAGAACAGTAGATAAGATAAAGGTTACAAGACAGTATTTTAAGGCATACAAAAAGGATTTTGATGAGGATTATAACGAGCTAGCAATTTTAGTACCTGGAGTTATGGGAGTTACTGGTATTGAAACTCAAAACACAATTAAAGGTGTTATTGAAAAAATAAAGCCTACTATGGTAATAGCTATTGATGCACTTGCTTCAAGAAAAATGAAAAGGCTTTGCTCTGTTATTCAAATAACTAATGCAGGTATTGAACCTGGCTCGGGTATAGGCAATATGCAAGGCTCTTTAAATGAAGGAACATTGGGTATAAAAGTAGCTGCTATAGGGGTGCCTACAGTTGTTGACACTGCAACGATTGTAAGTGATTCTATAGATTTAATGAAGGAAAAATTGACACATAAAATATCGGTAGCCGATGAGGTTTTAGGTCTGTTAGGGCAGTTAGACGAACATGAAAAAATGGGATTCATTAGAGAGGTACTAAATCCTATGTATAATGATACCTATGTTACACCTAATGAAATAGATGAATTAATTGAGATATTGTCGGATATTTTAGCTGAAGTTATAAACAATGCAGTACATCCAGGATATGAAAGCAGTGATATGTAAAAGCTTATTTTTCGATTAAACATTCCTTTTAATTATTTTAAAAATATTGTTAATTAATAACATCATTTGCTAGTTTACTTCATATATTTAAATAAATATTAATAAAATATTATTCAATAATATTAAAAAAATATTATTTACTACTTATTAGATAATGTATGGGGTGTTTATATGAGAAGAAGAAAAAGATCATCGGTGAAAGTGTATTATGTCATTGCTATAATATGCTTAGTTATTTTGTTCACAGGTTATAGATATGTGTATAATCTATCAGAAATAAGAAAAGGTAACCAAGAAGTAGAAACAATATCTTTAGTGGATAAAAGTGAAGAGATAGCACAAAAATATAATAAAATATTTGCAAAAATCATGTCTTATTTCAATGTATTCTTTAAGGAAACCTTTAAAGAATATGATGAGAATGGTATGTTTGATAACAAAAATAATGTTAATCTGGGAAGCAATATACAATCGGTAGAAAGTGGTGAAGCAACAAACCTAGATAATATTGAAGTATATAAAAATAGTGAGGATTCAAATAATGAATTATATAAAGCTACGATTCTTTTAGCAAATGATAGAAAAAATGAATTTTTCACTGTATCAGAAATGTTTAATATGGCCTCAAGGCTAAGCAACAGTGTCAGAGATCTGAAAAAATACAGTGATGAAGTAAATAAAAAAATGAATATCATACTATTTCATACCCATGGAACGGAGGCTTACAAGGAAAATGCGAAAAAAAATTACCGTTCAGAAAATGTGAAAAACAATATAGTTGGTATTGGTAGTATAATCGCAAAAAACCTAACAAACTATGGTCTCAATATTACACATTTAAAAGATTATAACGATTTACCTTCATATAATTTATCATATGCTAATTCAAAAAAGCTTGTAACTAAAAACCTAGACACTCAAAAGAAAAATTTAATCATAGATATACATAGAGATGGTGCAGATGCAGAGTCAAATTATGAAAAAATTTTAGAAAGTGTAACTAGAGTAAAAATAAATAATGAGTATATAGCTACTTTTTCTATTATAATTGGTGGTGAAAATGAAAATATCGAGGATTTGAAAAAAATAGCTAACGCAGTAAAGTCTGTTTCTGATAGTTTATATCCTGGATTATGTAGGGGAGTGGTTATTAGAGATGGAGCTTATTTTAATCAAAATATAAGTGATTATGCACTTTTATTAGAAGTAGGAAGTAATCTTAATACTGTGGATGAAGCTAAAATCACAGCAGATTTTTTATCAGAAATATTATGCAATGCTATAGTAAAAATAAACAATAACTAATTATAAATTAGCATTAATTTATAATTAGTGCTTTAAAATTAACTAAGATTCTGTTATAATACCTACACAGGTAATTACAGGAGGAATATTGTGGATAGAAAAAAATATATAAGAAACTTTTCCATAATTGCTCATATAGATCATGGTAAATCTACATTAGCAGACAGATTGATTCAAAATACAGGACTTTTAACAGCACGTGAAATGCAAGAGCAAGTATTAGATAACATGGATCTTGAAAGAGAAAGAGGAATAACTATTAAATTGCAAACCATGAGATTAGTTTATAAAGCTAATGATGGTCATGAATATTTATTAAACCTTATAGATACCCCAGGGCATGTTGACTTTAACTACGAGGTATCTAGAAGTTTAGCAGCTTGTGAAGGTGCTATCTTAGTTGTTGATGCAGCTCAAGGTATAGAGGCTCAAACCTTAGCAAATTGTTATCTAGCTTTAGATTTAAATTTAGAAATCGTTCCAGTTATAAATAAAATAGATTTGCCTAGCGCAAGACCGGATGAAATAAAGAAGGAAATAGAGGATGTTATAGGGCTTGATTGTGAAAATGCTCCTCTTATTTCAGCAAAAGAAAATTTAAATATAGATCAAGTATTAGAGGCTATAGTTAAGCTAGTGCCGCCTCCAGATGGAGATGAAGAGTCACCGCTAAGAGCTTTAGTTTTTGATTCATATTATGATAGCTATAAAGGTGTTATAGCCTTTATACGTGTTAAAGAAGGACAAGTGAAAAAAGGTACAAAAATAAAGATGATGGCAACTGGCAAGCAATTTGAAGTTACAGAGGTTGGCATTATCTCTCCGACTCGAAAACCAGTTGATTGCTTATATGCAGGTGATGTTGGTTACTTAGCTGCAAGTATAAAGGAAGTAAGAAACTGTAATGTTGGTGATACAATAACAGATGCAGATAATCCAGCTAAGACTCCGCTACCGGGATATAAAAAGGTTACATCAATGGTTTACTGTGGTGTTTATCCAGCAGAGGGTGAGGATTTCAATGATGTAAGAGAGGCGCTTGAAAAGCTTCAGGTTAATGATGCGGCTTTAGTATTTGAGCCTGAAACTTCAGTTGCCTTAGGATATGGATATAGATGTGGATTTTTAGGACTTCTACATATGGAAATCATACAACAAAGACTCGAGAGGGAGTTTAATCTTGATATAATTGCAACTACCCCAAGTGTTATATACAAGGTTCATAAAACTGATGGAGAATTGCTTATTATGCAAAACCCTACCAATATGCCACCTACTACCGAAATTGACTATATGGAAGAGCCTATTGTTGATGCTTCAATCATGACACCTACTGAATTTGTTGGCTCGATTATGGAGTTATGTCAAAATAGACGCGGTATTTTTGTAAATATGGAATATATGGAAGCAACTAGAGTTATTATGCACTACAAAATGCCTTTAAATGAGGTAATATACGATTTCTTTGATGCTTTAAAATCAAAAACAAGAGGTTATGCTTCTTTAGATTATGAATTGGCTGGATATGAAAGTTCAGAGCTTGTTAAAATGGATATACTCATAAATTCCGAGCTTGTTGATGCTTTTTCAATTATTGTTCATAAGGATAAAGCCTATGAAAGAGGAAGAATGATAGTTGAAAAGCTAAAGGATGTTATACCGAGACACTTGTTTGCAGTTCCACTTCAAGCTTGTATTGGAGGTAAAATAATTGCACGTGAGACTGTTAGCGCACTTAGAAAAGATGTTTTAGCAAAATGTTACGGTGGAGATATAACAAGAAAGAAAAAGCTTCTTGAAAAGCAAAAAGAAGGTAAGAAGCGTATGCGCCAAATTGGTAGCGTAGAAGTCCCACAAGAAGCATTTTTAGCCGTATTGAAATTTGACGAAGACAAATAAGACAAAATAATTAACCACGAAGAACACAAGGACATCACTAAGTGTACTTTGTGGTTTTTGATTTACATATACTAATCTCAAATTACACCATTGATATTAGTATCTTGGAGGATATTATGAAAAAATTAGGGTTATACGTTCATATACCTTTTTGTGAGCGAAAATGTAATTATTGTGACTTTTACTCACTTGTTAAAACAAGTGAGGTTGAAAATAGATATATTAATGCATTATTACTTGAAATTAAAAGCTATAAGGATAAATGTAAGGGATATGAAGTCGACAGCATATTTATTGGAGGAGGTACACCTTCTTATTTAAAACCTGAAAATATTAAACTAATAATACAGGAGATAAATAATACACTTTTATTATCTTATGACTGTGAAATTACAATGGAAGCAAATCCTAATTCTATAGATAAAGATAAGGTTTTACAATATAAAAGCTATGGTATCAACAGAATTAGTTTAGGTATTCAATCACTTGATGAAAATATATTAAAAACTATAGGAAGACTTCATAATTCAGATGAGGCATTAGAGGCTATAAGAATTATAAAAAGTGCTGGGATAGACAATATAAATGCTGATATTATATTTAATATACCGGGTATGTCTAACACACCGGGTCAAAGTGTACAAAGTATTATAGATACTTTAGATAAAATTATTAAAGAAAAAGTTAAGCATATTTCTTTTTATTCCTTAAAATTAGAAGAAGGAACTCCAATGTTTTTAATGGAGGAAAAAGGATTAATTAATATGCTAGATGATGATACGGAAAGAGCTATGTACTATGCTGGTCGTGAGTTCATGGAAAATAATGGATATTATCAATATGAAATATCTAATTTTTGTATACCTGGCTTTGAATGCAAACATAATATCAAGTATTGGACTGGTGCAGCTTATATTGGCTTTGGTCCATTTGCTCATTCATGTTTTGAGGATAAAAGATATAATAATATAAGTGATATAAATATTTATTGTGACAATTCAAATAACACAGAAAGATATAGACAGTTGAATGAAGTGTTAAGTAAAGAAAGTAAAATGTTTGAATATATAATGCTTGGGCTTAGAATGAATAAAGGTATAAGTATTGATGACTTTAATTATAAATTTGAAGCAAATTTTTTAGAGCTATATAAAAATCAAATAGATAAATTATTAAATAATAATCTAATTGCTATAGATAAAAACATAGTTAAACTATCAAAAAGGGGAATGGACGTTTCTAATTATGTTTTCGAAGAGTTTTTGTAATTTTGGAGGAAATAGCGTGAA
The DNA here is from genome assembly GCA_002332905.1 of Firmicutes bacterium UBA2058. Classification (GTDB taxonomy): domain Bacteria; phylum Bacillota; class Clostridia; order Tissierellales; family Sedimentibacteraceae; genus UBA1535. Next base: position 6,243 of record DDAM01000038.1, read on the forward strand.
AAAAGAACTTTACGCTATATGTGATACCGCGAAGCGGCATAATGGGAGGATTATATGGAAACAATTATTTTAAAATCATTTACTTACAATAGAATTGGTGGAAATGGAGCAGGACTCGTCATTTTAGATAGTGATATGAGCGAAGAACAAATGCAAAAAATTGCTGCTAATGTAGGCCTTTCGGAAACGGCATTTTTAAAAAGATTAGATGAGAATAACTTTGATGTAAGATTTTTTACTCCAGTATGTGAAGTCGAATTATGTGGACACGCTACAATTGCAGCTTTTTATTATGTAGGTGAAAAGATTATAGTTAATAAAAAACAAAATTTAAAGCTTTATCAAAATACTAAGGCAGGAAAGCTAGCAATAAACATAAACTATAAAAATGAAAAGGTAGAAAGTGTGTTAATGGAGCAAGCAAGTCCTAAATTTTATGGTTATATTGAAGAAGGTCAAAAAATAAATCTTGCTGAGTCGCTAGGAATTGATGTTTCATGTATAAAATTAGCTGATTATGAGATAAAGCCTGCAATTGTATCTACAGGATTAAAGGACATTCTTATTCCAATTAAGGATAGACAGACATTGAATAAAATAGAGCCACAGTTTGATTTGATTAGCAAAGTATCAAAATTAAATGATGTTGGTGGTTACCATGTTTATACTATTGATAAAGGTCAGGTTTATGCAAGAAATTTTGCTCCATTAGTTGGCATAAACGAAGAATGTGCAACTGGAACTTCTAATGGCGCTTTAGGAGCTTTATTGTATAAAGAGAATATACGAAATGGATATTTTGATGTATTACAAGGAGAAGTAATGAATGAACTAAGTCAAATCTGTGTATATGTTGATGATAATGGAGTAAAAGTTGGTGGTAAGGCTGAAATTGTTTAAAATGTTATAATTAGATTACAGTAAAGTGTGAACTAATCCCTTATTTAAAACCTTAAAAGTTTATAGTTGGGATAAGTATAAAGGCATTTCATGCTAAAAGAAAATAATTGATGGAGGTATTAAAATGTTGCACGATTTAATAAGTAGTAAAAAAAATCTCTTTAATGACAGCGTACATACTGAATTAAGAGCGCAAGTAAATAGAAGCAGAAAAATTATTCTATTAGCAGGCAATCTTATAACTAATACGCGTACTGAAAATTCAGGAGTATCAGCTAGGGTTTATAAAAATGGGGTATATGGTTTTTCCTCTATGGCTGAATACAACGATTACGCTGTTGAATCAGTGCTTAAAGCTGCTACTGATAATGCATTATTTATGGATAAGCATATCAATAAGGGCAAAAGCATGTTTGAGGCAATACCTTATGGTAATTACAAAATGGACAGCATGATTAACGAAACAGAGCAAAAAATATACATAGAATACATAAAAGAAATTGACAATTATATAATAAAAAAATACCCTAACTTAAAAAGTCGTAGAGTTTTATATACAGAGGACTCTATGGAAAAATTGTTATGCACTTCAGATGGCTATGATGGACATACTTCAATACCGCGTTGTTATGTGTATGTAACATTAAATTCAGAATCAGCATCTGGAGAGCCTGTTGAGCTGTTCAAGGCTATTGGTGGTTTTGGTTCATTTAATAATAACTTCAATAACCCTTCTGCACTTTTTCCACAAATAGATAAGATGTATGAGGAGCTTATGCAAAAAAGAGAAGGGATACATGCAGATGCTGGCTATAAAACTGTTATACTTGGAAGTGATTTAGCTGGTATGCTTGCACATGAGGCTGTAGGTCATACGGTTGAGGCTGATTTGGTTCTTGGAGGCTCTGTTGCAGCTCAAAATCTAAATAATCGAGTAGCTTCAGATTTGGTTAATTTGGTTGATTTCGCTCATACTGCCCTTGGTGAAAGAGCACCTCTTCCTGTTTATGTAGATGATGAAGGAACTCTAGCAGATGATGTAGTAATTATTAAAGACGGTATTTTAACAGAATATATGAATAGCAGAGAAACTGCAAATCATTTTAATATGAAAGCAAGAGGTAATGCTAGAGCTTATACTTTTTCTGATGAACCACTAATTAGAATGAGAAATACTGCCATATTGCCAGGTAAAGATAAGCTAGAGGATATAATAGCATCTGTAGATGATGGATACTATTTTATTTCTACTAATAATGGTCAAGCAGATACTACTGGTGAATTTATGTTTGGCGTTTGTATGGGATATGAAATTAAAAAAGGTAAGCTAGGTAGAGCAATACTTGATACAACCATATCTGGTATGGCTTTTGAAATGCTTAAAACTGTTGATATGGTTTCTAATACTATGGTATGGTCAAGTTCAGGTTTTTGTGGTAAAAAGCAACCAATGCCTGTTGGTATGGGCGGTCCAGCTTTGCGTTGTAAAGTTATGATAGGAGGTCGTTAATTTATGGAAAATTTAAAATTAGTTGCAAACAAAACTATAGAACATTTAGTTAAAAAAGGTGCTGATAAGGCTAAATGTATTGTAACCTCTAAAGAAACTCATGAATTTAACGTAGATGGTGGTGAATTTTCACTTTTTAGAACACTTTATGATAATGAAATTTCTATTACTTCATATAAGGATAATAAAAAAGGAACTTTAGTTATTAATCGTTTTGATGATGAGGCCATAATAGAGGCTGTTAAAAATTGCATAAATGTAGCAGATTCAGGCTCTCCAGATGAAGCTTGGGATATAGCACCTAAACAAGAAAATAAATTTTTTGCAGAAGGCTCTCCTGCTCCTAATATCGAGCTGTTTTTTGAAAGAACACAGGAATTATTGCAGGATATAAAGAAACGCCATCCACGTATTCTTATAGAACAAATGATAGTATGGCATGTAAAGGAAAATAATATATATATTGATACTAATAACACAGAATATGAGGTTGTTTCTGGAAAGTATGTTATTAGTTTAATGTTCTCAGGTCATGAAGGAGAAAAAGTGACATCATTTTTTGGAACTGAAGTTAGCACAGATAATCTAGATAAACCATTTATAGAACTAGGTTCAATAGAAAATGATTTGACAGATGTTGAAAATCAACTTAACACTGTGCCTTTATTAGGTAAGTTTGAAGGAGTCGCAGTAATAACTCCAAGCTGCTTAGTATCAATAATGTATTTTATTATAAATAACTTTGCATCTAATACAGTAATACTTGATGGAACTAGCGTGTGGAAAGATAAAATAGGTAAAAAAGTGGCTGATGAGCAAATAACAATTTCTTTAAAACCTTTGGATGAAAGAGTAATATGTGGAGAAAGATATACTGAAGATGGATTTATTTCAGAAAACTTTGATTTCATAAAGGATGGAATTCTTGAAAGCTTTGTTATTCCACTTTATGCAGCAAACAAAACAGGATATGAACGCGCTAAAAATTCTTCATTTTCTCTTGTTATCGAGGGTGGAGATACTCCTATTGATGACATTATAAAAGGTATTAAAAAAGGAATAATTGTTGGACGTTTTTCTGGTGGTAATCCAACTATAAGTGGTGATTTTTCAGGAGTTGCTAAAAATAGCTTTTTAGTTGAAGATGGTAAAATAGTAGGTGCTATAAATGAAACAATGATAAATGGTAACTTATCTGATTTATTAAATAATCTTGTATCCATATCAAAGGAAACAGTACAAGATGGCTCAATGGTACTACCATATATGGCATTTGATAAAGTAATAATTTCAGGAAAATAATAATTTAGCGCACTAACATATGTTGGTGTAGCATAGGTTGGGCAGTATAGAGTTAAACTTTTTTACTTCTCATTCTCGCGTCCCTCAATTTGATAAGGAGGGGACGCTCCGAGGAAGGCGTATAAAAGTTTAATTCTATACTACCCTTTAATGTATATAAATTATGGCTTCAGGCTTTCCTTTCCAAACATTAGGGGATAATTAAGTTAAATTATTATTTATCTCTCTAACTGGGATTTTGTATTCTATTCCCTCTTGAATTTCTTCTAAGGTTTTCATATCCTTAGGTGCTACAAACATACATGTGTAACCACTTTGTCCAGCTCTGCCCGTTCTTCCTATACGATGGATATAGCTTTCTGCGTTTTCTGGAATGTCATAGTTAAATATATAGTCAACACCAGAAATATCTAGCCCTCTGGCAGCAACATCTGTTGCTATAAGATATTGTAAATCAGCTTTTCTAAATGATTTCATAATTTTTTCACGCTTTGCTTGAGGTATATCACTGTGAATTTTTTCGCAGTTATAACCCTTAATAGATAAATCCTCTTCTAGCTTATCAACCCTAACCTTTGTTCTACAAAATATTATAGCCATAAAAGGGTTATCTTCATTTAAAACCTGACATAATGCTTCCTGTTTATGCCTATCTGTTGTAATTACTATTTCTTGCTTAATTGTATCCAATGTTACGGTCTCTTTTTGTATTGATATATTAATTGGATTAGTAGTATATCTATATGCTAATTTTTTAACCTCAGAGTTTAAGGTAGCAGAAAAACATAGTGTTTGTCTTTTGCTAGAAATGCACTTAATTATACTTTCAACCTCTTTTTTAAATCCCATAAGAAGCATTTGGTCTGCCTCATCAATAACTAGGGTTTTTAATTTACTTAAATCAATACTACCTCTGCTCAGATGGTCTAAAAGACGTCCAGGAGTTGCTATAAGCATGTGTATAGCTTTGTTTAGTTTTTTTATTTGTGAGGCAACATCCTTACCACCATAAGCTGCTAATATGTTTATATCCTTTGCAGCACTAAGCTTTTTTGCTTCCTCTGTAATTTGAATAGCTAATTCTCTTGTAGGTGTAATAATTAAAGCCTGTATATCATTATTTTCTACAGAAATATTTTCAAAAATAGGTAGTAAAAAAGCAAGTGTTTTGCCTGTACCTGTTTGAGCCTCAGCTATGACATCATCACCATTTTTGATAATTTTAATACATTCTTCTTGTATAGGTGTTGGATTTGAAATTCCATTTTTATTTAATACCTTTATTAGATTTTCACTAATTCCTAATTGATTAAAATTCATAATTTTCTCCATTACGCTGTTTTATAGCGTCATAAAACTTTAGCGAGAAGAGTGCTTTTTTCTTCACACTATTAGCTAATACTACCATACTGTGGGTTATATTTCAAATATATTGTTTGTTTTCTCAATATTAATATATTATTTGTAAAATTTTTATTTTTAATAAAAAATATTTTTGTTTGTTGTAAAAACAACTGGATTTAATTTTATCTTATTATATAATTAATACAAGAGATTATATATATGAAATAATTAAAATTTGGAGGATAAGAGTGAAGAAAAACACTCTTCACTCTATGGACGCCACGAAGTGGCGCAATGGGAGGAAATTATGAAAAGAAGAATAATAAGAATAGATGAAGAAAAATGTAATGGTTGTGAATTATGTGTTAAGGCATGTCATGAAGGCGCAATAGGAATTGTTAATGGAAAGGCGAAACTATTAAGAGACGATTATTGTGATGGTTTAGGTGATTGTTTACCAGTTTGTCCTACTAATGCAATAACCTTTGAGGAAAGAGAAGCCCTAGAGTATAATGAAGCAGAAGTTAAGAAAAATATGGAGCTTAAGAAAAAATCTAATAGTGAAAAATTACCTTGTGGATGTCCAGGAACTCATTCAAAGAGCATTCAAAGAGAAAGTCAAAGTAGTTGCTGCATAGAAACAAAAGAAATAGAATCTAATCTTATGCAGTGGCCAGTTCAAATAAAACTTGTACCTACTAATGCCGAATATTTTGATAATGCAGATTTGTTAATTGCTGCAGATTGTACTGCATATGCTTATGGAAATTTCCATGATAAGTTTATGAGAAATAAAGTAACTTTAATTGGTTGTCCAAAACTAGATGAAGGAAATTACGCTGATAAATTGACTGCAATTATTAAAAATAATAATATTAATAGTATTACAGTTGTTAGAATGCAAGTTCCATGCTGTGGTGGAATAGTTAATGCAGTTGTAGAAGCGTTAAAAAATAGTGGAAAAATTATTCAGTGGCAAGTAATAACAATTTCTACTGACGGAAAAGTTATTTAATGAATTATTCTGTTTATTATGTTATAATTCGGGTATATATATCTTGATTTATAATATATATAAATAAAAATTTATTAGGTAATCGGAGGATATTAAATTATGAGTGAAAAGAAGTTTTTTATATGTGAGCATTGTGGCAACATGATAGAAATGATTAAAAAATCAGGTGTTCCTGTTGTTTGCTGTGGTCATCCTATGACAGAAATAGTAGCAAATACAGTTGAAGCTTCAGTTGAAAAGCACTTGCCAGTAGCTAGCGTAAACGATGGTATAGTTAATGTAAAGATTGGAAGTGTAGCTCATCCAATGATACAAGAGCATCATATTGAGTGGGTTTACTTAGAAACAGTAAATGGAATTCAAAGAAAAATGTTAAAAGTTGATAGCCAGCCTGAAATATCATTTGCTATAACAGAAGATGATGAACCAGTTGCTGTTTACGCATATTGCAATTTACACGGATTATGGAAAACTGAATTATAAAATATGTTGACAAATAAAGCTATTTTAAACAATAGCTTTATTTTTTTGTTAATAAAATTGATCCAATTTTGTTACGAATAATAATTATTTAAATAGTAAATATTAATAATACTTGGCATTAAAATAAACAATTAATAAGTAACAAGGGTAAAAGATTTTTAATAGCATGGAGGAATATATGGTTAGAAAAGAAAATAAATTTTATATCTGTGATAAATGTGGAAATATTATTAGAATGGTTGTTGATAAAGGTATACCAGTTGTTTGCTGTGGCAAAACAATGAGAGAATTAGTACCAAATACTGTTGAAGCATCGCATGAAAAACATATCCCAGAAATTGACTTTGCTAGAAATATACTGAGAGTTAAGGTTGGTAATGTATCACATCCTATGGAGAGTGAACATAGTATTGAATGGGTTTATGTTGTTACAAGTGAAGGAGAGCAATATAAACGTCTAAGATTAGATAAGGATCCGGAAACTGAATTTGCTTTAGTTAATGGAGATAAGCCAATAAAAGTTTTTGCTTATTGTAATTTACATGGACTTTGGGGAGTTGAAGCTTAAGATTAGAAAGAATAAAAAACTACATACGCAATGCTTTAACATAATGATATTGCGCATGTAGTTTTTTTAAATTATTTCTAATACCTTATATTTAATTATATCTCCATTTGGAGAAGTGACTTCTACTATATCATTTACCTTTTTACCAAGCAATGCTTTTCCTAAAGGAGATTCTTGAGAGATTTTACCCGAGAAAGGATCAGCACCTATAGTACCAACTATTGAATACTCTAGTGTTTCTTCAAATTCTATATCATAAATTTTAACTCTTGAGCCCATTTGTATAACATCCTTCATTGAACTATCATGAGTTACAACTTTTATTCTTTTTAATTTATCTTCGAGAATAATTATTTTTGATTCATTAACATTTTGTTCTTCTTTGGCTTCAGAGTATTCTGCGTTCTCACTTAAGTCACCAAAACCTAATGCAACCTTTATTTTTTCTGCTATTTCTTTTCTTTTTGTAACTTTTCTAAACTCTAATTCATTTGTTAATTGTATATATTCTTCTTCTGTTATTAGTATCTGGTCTTTGTTAATACTCATAATTTCACCCCGTACATATATATGTTTCTATTTTTTATAGTTAATTTAAATATTATACCACAAGTGTCAGTATTAGTAAAGTAAATTAAATATTATTCAGCGTCAAAGATTAAATAT
>DDAM01000019.1:0-227 GCA_002332905.1 Firmicutes bacterium UBA2058
TCTTCGAAGTAGTTACGAATCAGGTTAGTCAGTTTAGAACGGAAACGTAAACGGTCTAACATTTCAGGGCGACGGATGTCCAGGAAACGGTACTTTAAACGTACTTCTTCAGAAATGTTGGTATTTTCGTCATTCAATGGGAATGGCGGAGTTTCTGACGCAGCAAGAACTTCAATTTCTTTACCAAGAACTTCGATTTGACCGCTGGTGATATTTGCGTTTTCAGT
>DDAM01000019.1:237-2832 GCA_002332905.1 Firmicutes bacterium UBA2058
TGGTCAATTTGAGCTTCGGTTAATGAACCGCAGTAATGAGTTCGCATCATAGCGTTAAAAATCCAACTATATGGTTTAAGGTCAGCGAATACGTAAACAGCGTACCGCTTTTCGTAAAGGTAGGATTATGCCTCTTTAGGTGGCATGTCACAAGAACTTCATGTCTATAGTTGATTTTAAATAAAAATTACTTTAAGAAAAAAATTTTAAAAATATGAGATAATTGTGAAAATTTGTTTTCAGATGGTTTTCTAATGTTTTTAGATAAATATAGGGTTTATTTAGGGTATTCATTTTTTTTACTTTTTTTTATTTTATTAACCAGATTTATGTTAGGGAAGAGTGTTGATTTATTTAATTATTCAGTTTTTATATTAATATTAGGGGGTATGGCTTTTTTTAAAATTGGAATTATTAAGAATTATTATCTTATAGTTTTTTCTATATCTGGTTTTTTATTTATTACTTTATTTGATTGGTTTTTTGGTAGAGTGAATGAAGTTCCTTTAAATGAGTATAACTATTATTTTAGATTAATAAATCAGTTTTTGTGGGTGACACCATTTTTTTTGCTTCCTACTATATTTAAATATTATGGAATTAAAGAAGATGTTTTTTTTAAGGTATTATCTCTGTTTTTGATTATTTTTTTACCTTATGTTTTTTATAATAGTGTGTTGTTAGGATTTGATAGGGATAATATTTTTAATTTTTTTGACCCTATTTTAATTTATGATATTATTTTTATGATGATTGGGATAATTATATTTTATTATTCTTTTTTATTAAATGGGGTTAAGTCCTATACTTTGATTTTGTTAAGTCTAGCAGTAATTTTGACCTTAGTTCTTCATGGGACCAGAAGTTCATGGATGGGATTGCCAGTAGCATTTATTATTATTTTTTTAAATTTTTATAGAGCTAAAAAAAATATTTTTTTTCTTTCAATAGGAAGCTTATTAGTATTTATGATGCTAAATCTTTGGAATGAAGATTCTCCATTTTATAAACGAATTCAAAATTTTAAGCAGGATACTATAGCATGGGAGCAAAATAATTATCAAACTAGTAGTGGTTTAAGATTGAAAATGTGGGAGGAATCCTTAAAAATTTATAATGACAATAAATTATATGGTTCTGGAGTTTATAAAATTAAGCAACATACATGTAATTTAAAAGAAAAAGGGGAGATGCCACAATGTTTTCAACATTTTCATAATTTATTTTTTCATTTGCTAGCTACAAATGGAATAATAGGTATTATAGGTTTATTTTTAATATTTTTATCTTCTTCTTTGTTCTTTCTTAAGGAATATATAAAAAATAGTTCAGATTTAGAAAAGAGAAGTCTTCCTTTGTTGGGTTTGGTTTTGGTCTTATATTACTTTATATGTGGAATGGCTGAATATTCTTTATTCTTTCCTTTACCAACATTTATATTTTTCTTGTTAATAGGAACTATTTTTTCATTTTTGGTTAATAGGGATTTTGAATAGAATTTTCTAATTTTTATAAGGCAACATGTGTTGCCTTTTTTTATCCGAACTTAAAATCTTATTATATATTTAATTATTTGTGATTGAGTTTTTATTGGTATATATTTAATTATGAGGGGAGTTTATTAATATTCAGGTTTAAGATAAATTTTATCTAAGATTGAGTTGCAGTTAAATTATTCATATTAAGATAACTCGAATTTCGAATAAGAAGTTAACTTGAAAAACAGGAAAACTAGAGTAATCAGTTGAGTTACCATATTAAACTCACAGCTCTAGTCCTGATGTTCAATAGTACTGAATTATTCTGTGTAATTGATGATTTCTTCCTTAAATTTGAACCGATCTACTGGAAATTTCTTAAGCAAAGTAATCACTGCTTAAGAGTACGAACTGCTCAACTGAGTATCTCAGAAATCACCTTTATCACCATTTGGTATAAGTGTTCTCACTTCAATAATTTCAAAGTATTTTTCTCATGGTTGAAACAGGATAAAAGTCATTCATTTAAAGGCTTATTTTGTTACCAGCGGATAATTCATCTAATTAATATGCATCAATTGACACCATATGCTTTACATGTAGCTTTGATGAAAGGTCAACACAAACAACTTTTATTGATTGATTTAACGACTCTGCCGGTCTGTAAAAATCAACGCATCCAACGACATGAATCATTAATCAGAATTGCATCTCGTGGGGAAAGCTCAATGGGATGGTTTGGCTGTAAATTATATATCGCGATGAATCAATCTGGTGAAATAGCGTGTTCTGAGTTATCTAATGGCCAAATAGCTGATATAAAAATGGTTAAGTATTTAGTTGAAGGCTTAGAAGCAAAGCTTTATGGAGATCGTGGCTATATCAGTCAAGATTTACAAAGCAGATTAAAAGATCAAGGTAGTGATTTAATTACCTTTCATCGAAAGAACATAAAGTCTATACAACTCTCTGAATCAGATGAATATCACTTGAAACAGTGTAATAAAATAGAAACACTATTCAGCCGATTGCCGCTTAAATGTGAAAGGGGGAGCAAGTACCGCATGTGACAAGGTAAAGGGTGTAAAAATAATGTTTTAATAGACCTCTTTCATAA
>DDAM01000031.1 GCA_002332905.1 Firmicutes bacterium UBA2058
AAATTAAAATATCATGGATAAAACATAGTAAATCAAGATAATTTAATCTGACTTCTGCGCGCTGGAATACTTCGCCGTATAACAATTAATCCAACTGAACAATTCGCTATAATTCTACCGTCTAATTCTGCAATTAGAAAACGGATATTCTCATCGTTCGTACAATTCTTAATAAATTCTCTTTCTTGTTCCACTGTGAAATTAAATTCATCAGATTCACGTGCCAAGAATTTAGTTTCACCATCAACAGTTTGCATCTGATTTATTAAACCTTGTGCATCACCTGGTTCTGGAATTCGTATAATAAGTTGTTGACCCTCGTTTAATAAGTACTCTTTTCTGTAAAGTTCCTTAGAACCCTCATTATTTTCGTGGTTACCCATAATAATTTCCCCCGCTTCTTAATTATTGTGTCATTGATAATATCGCTAATATCACTTTCCATGTAACCACCTCCTCTTATTATTAACTATTATACTATATAAATTTAGGTTATGATAGATTCAATGACAGATTATCCTAAATTTATCTTTTTAGTAAATATTATACTAGTTTTAGTAAAGGTACTTGAAAGGATATTTCACTTGGATGTAGTTGAAAAAGCATCCATAAGTATTATAAATAATTCTAAGCTTATGCATAAGAAAAAAATAACTGATAATTAATCGAGATTTTCATGTCGGAGGCGAGGTTTACCTTACCACTATGCATTCATCCAACTTTAGTAAAAACCTCATTTACTTATGGTACGGTTCAACATTTGAAATCCTAAATTTAAACCTTTGTATATATCTTTGTCCTAACTTCAAGATTGGTACTGCATTTAGTGTTAAATCTGCAATTCTACCACCCAGGGATATTTACAAATTTGAATATAACAAGCTTAACATCATGCCAAATATGATAATTCTAAAAAAGTCTAAATGATGGATGTATTGTATATATAAATGAATCAATGGTGTATGTTATTAATAGTAATGTATTCAACGAGAAGTTGATTAATTTATAGGTGTTTATAAGGAATAATTACTAGTTTAATGATGTAATATATGTTAAAATAAGATGCAATTTACTATCAAATAGTACAATACTTATTATATATATTAAAAAGCTATATGTATGTTAATATGATAACGAGGTGAATTATGATTATCCAACATAATTTGATGTCTATGTTTACATCTAATAAATTAAAAACTAATACAAAAAGACAGGCTAATGTAATGGAGAAGCTCTCCTCTGGCCTACGCATAAATCGTGCCTCTGATGATGCTGCTGGACTAAGTATCTCAGAAAAAATGAAAGGACAGATTAGAGGGTTATCTAGGGGTGCACAAAATATTCAGGATGGTACTAGTTATGTACAAGTGGCGGATGGGGCCTTAGACGAAGTTGGTAATATATTACAAAGGATGCGAGAGTTAACAATCCAGGCTGCAAATGATACATATGTTAAAGGTGATAGAGAAAGTATTAATATTGAATTTCAAGAATTAAAGAAAGAAATTGACAATATATTTGAGAATACAGAATTTAATAACATAAAGATATGGGATACTAATACAGACAATAAAGTACAAATTGGTACAGAACAAAAGCAGGCAGTTACAATGAATTCTTCTTATCAAAGCTATAAGATTACAGATACAAATAAAGGAGCTGCATGTTATTCTGGGTATAAGATTAATGTAATCGGTACCAATCCATTAGACAATGGTAATTATGGTATTACTGTAGATTGGACTGGATATAATGGAACTAATTATAGTACTAGTGTAATTAGTTGGGATAAATTATCTACTTCAAATATTAACTTTAATATATCAGACTATTTAGATGTAACAAATAATCCTGAATTAGAGGGTGTATCCCTTGGAATTTCTTATACTGTTACAGAAACAGCTACCATTGATGATATTGCTAAAGCATTAAATGGTGTTGTTATTAGCGCTCACCCAAACACAACGGAGAGTATATCAAATTCAAGCAGTAGCAATGATATTTCATTAAGTCTTAGTACTAATTATTTAGCAGAACTAGCATCCGGTCGTTTAATGGATGTTTATGATACTAATTTTATTGAGCCTAATTTTATAAGCCCTACAAGCAACGTCATTACCCCTGATTACAACGCTAGTCCAATAGATTCCTCTGGATGGACCTTAAGCTTTAATATGCAAAATATAGGAACTGTCACAGCAAATTGTAGTAATTTATATTATTATTCCAATGATACTAGTGATGATGTAGAAGGTAAGTGGTGGAAATATTCAACAAATGAAACCAATAAATATAAAGTTCACATATCTCATTCCCCATCTATAGATGGAACTGGATTAAATTCAGTTTTATCATGTTTGAGTCGAGAGGATGGATATTCAATTACTAAAGATGCTAATGCCAATGGAAATATTGTTTTAAACTTTAATTTAACTTCTGATTCACCATTTGAGTATGGTGGAAATTCATCAAATAATGTGGGCTCAATGACTGTAACCATAAGCGTAGGTGACGATGATACAGAAGCAGATTTATTAAATAAAATTAAAGCTAGTTTTAATGAAAACTCAGAAGTTGATATATTTGCAGGCTCAAAAAATGATGGTTCTCCATATAATTCATATGTTTACTCAAATTATGCAAATGCTAAAACTTCAATTATCGATATTCCTATATATAAGGCCGTACATGATGTTGCCATTCAAGCTGGCGCAAATTCATATCAGCAAATCCACATAGTATATGATTCATTACGCACCTTAAATTTAGGTATTGCAGATACAAATGTAATTACAGGAGAAAATACTTCAAAGGCTATTGGCGATATTGATAATGCTTTAGTAGTAGTAACAAATCAAAGAACCCTATTTGGCTCTTATGAGAATAGACTTCAACATGCATACTCTAATAATATGAATGCAGCTGAAAAACTTCAAAATTCTGAAAGTAAACTTAGAGATTTGGATATATCAGATGCAATAGTACAATTATCAAAATATAATATCTTGGAGCAGACTAGTCTTATCCTATCATCACAGGCAAATATAAGCAAACAAAGAGTACTTGAATTGCTAAAGTAATCTCCAAATAGTAAGTTACTTGATCTTGATATAGAAGTTAAAAGCAAAGAAAAAAGTGCTCCATCCAACGAAGATTAGCACTTTTTCTAAGATTCATAATTTATAACATAAATCTAATCCAATAGCCCTAAAACAAAATAAATGTTCTAAGGATTGCTTAGTGTTACCAGCACTAAGCTTTTCTTATTAGAATTCTTAGAAACTTGTTTCTTTAGAATTCTGTACTCCTCAGCTCGCCTGAGTGAGTTTCCTATATATATTATATCAAATTTTTATAAAAAATAAACATAAATTCTTTTTTATATTTTTCCAATCTCTCATCATCTAATATAATATGCATCTCCTTAGTATTATTTTCACCATATTATATCCCTATATCTTTCCAGCTTATTTTGAAGCTTCTTTTCCAAATAATTATATTAATTACAAAAAGAATTGCTATATATTCTCCTACATAGGTAATATTATTTCTAATTATTATGTGTATTGCAGCAAATATCCCAATAAGCACAAATGTAATCGCCCCTGGGCCTATAAGCTTACCAGTATCAGTTGAAGCAAATTTCACACTAAAAGGCATCATCTTATTAGACAGTTTAAAATAAACTAATGATGATATTAAAAGGACTAAAAACATTACAATTAAGTCTAAGATTATTGATGGTCCCTTTAATATTAAAAACACTATAGCCGTAAATAAATAAACTGGTATAACTAATTTAAATAAGGTTCCTTTTATTGCTCCTTTTAATATTACTCCTGGATCTTTTATTGGTAATACCTTATATATAAATGCACCTTTATAATTATCGCTATTATTTATATAAGCAGTGCATAAGCATAGCATTAATATAGTTAAATACATTAATAAATGTACTTTTCCACCATAGCTTGTTTTTACAGTTTCAATAAAAGATTTATCTCTATCTGTAAAAACAAATAAAACTGGCATAAATACAGCCATTGAAATAGATGGATATACCTTGAGTTTAAAGTTTCTTTCTGTAGATATCATATTTTTAGTAAATGTAAACATGCTTTTTTCAACTTTATCTTTGCAAATTATTCCCGCTATAAAATCTTTTCTTATTTTATCTCCACCTCTTATAGCTCCCCCATTATCATTTAGTTTTTGAAGGTTCTTTTCAAAATATGGTACTACCTTCTTAACATAAAGGATAATTAGTATTACTGGAGCTAATATTGCCATTACAGATAAAAATATTAAAAAAGGATTTCTATTTCCATCTATTAATATTCCAAAAGGAGCTGCAAACCACATAGATGGAACTAAACTATGCCAAAACTTAGGTACATAAATAGTCGTAATATCTATAGTAGTAAAAAATCTATTAAATAACTGATACCCAAAAGTAAATAAAAATGCTAATAATATTTGAAAGTAATTTATAATATCCTTTAGCTTTTCTCCATCAAAGAACTTTAAAACTAAAGTATATAAAAATGCCGTTATTACTACAACTAATAAAGCTATTAGTATATTTTCCATAAAAAATATTGGTAAAAATATCACTCCATATTTTATTGTTCCAAAAATTAAAGGTATTAAATTAAGAGACAAAGATATACCAAGTAGATACATACATATATGAGTAAGCTTGGCAGCATTAAAGGTTTTACTATCTACAGGCTTTGGTAATAGTATGTTTTTTTCCTTTACATCTAATAAAACAGCTGAAAAATCTGATATCATAAGTGATACCATCATAAATAGATTTACACCTATAATAATATTTATATTTTTTAAAGCTGGCATATCAACTAACATTAACATTCCCATAAAAATGCTTAAAAATCCGTTAAAAAGAAGTAGTTGCTTATAATTATTCTTATCTTTATTTTCTGAAGACTTATTATTATTTGTCAAAACAGTACTTACTCTGCGTCCATCCATAGTTAATTTTATTTGCAAAATCATGCGCATAATATCATAATTAACACCGGCTTTTTTATACAGGGCTTTAAATTTATCTAATAGTCTTAATATGGCAAATTCATTCATAGCTATACCTCTTGAACTAAAGAAACAATCTCTTTAGCAATCTGTCCCTGTTCATTAAATCCTGTTAACTGATTAAATACTTCTTCCAAAGAGCTTTCCTTTTCACTATTTTTAAGCTCCTCAAAACTTCCATCTGCAGCTATTGTTCCATTATCAATAAGTATAATCCTATCACTTACCTTCTCTACAACATCCATTATGTGTGAAGAATAAAATATAGTTTTTCCTTCCTTTGCAAGATTACTCATAACTTCTTTAAATATCATTACACTATTAGCATCTAGTCCACTTAAAGGTTCATCAAAAAATAATATATCTGGATTATGAATTAAACTACATATTATTAGTAGCTTTTGCTTCATTCCTTTTGAATATGAAGATATTCTTGAGTTTATAGCTCCTTCAATTGTAAATAACTTCATAAGCTTTTTTGCTTTTTCAATAAGGGTATCTTGATCTATGCCATATACTCCACCTAAAAAGCTTATATATTCAAATGCAGTTAAATTTTCATATATATCAGCAAGCTCTGGAACATATCCAATTTTCTTCTTGTACTCTACACTTCCATTACTTATATCTTGTCCTAATATTTTTACCTGTCCTGTATAGCCTTCTATTATACCAAGCATTATTTTTATAGTTGTACTTTTACCAGCACCATTAGTTCCTATATATCCTATTATTTGTCCTCTCTGTATCTCTAAATTTATTCCATTTAAGACACGCTTATCTCCAAAGTTCATTTTAAGATCTTTAATTGATATTATACTCTCTAAATTCTCCATAAGCTTTTCCACCTCAAAACACAACATGTGCAAAATTAATATTTTTTACACCTTTTTTACACCTTATACACTAATATAATACCAAATAAATGAGTTATTGTAAAATAAAGGTTTATATTTATAAAAAATAAGATAGACTTATTTTAAAGCCTATCTGTCAAAACTTTCTTTTCTCAAACTTTTAGCTTCTTCGTGTATTATTTTAAATAAGATTATCTCTTATCTTTATTTGAGTTTCTTATTGAGTACTTTACCCATGCATTAAATATAGGAAGTATTCCTATAACAAGACAACCTGCACTGATAGCTTTAATAAATCCAGCAAAAAATTGTTCATAAGTTTTTATACCTGGTTTATATATTGCAGAATAAATTACTGTAATAAATGATATCAATAATGAACATAATCCCCCCACTAATGATTCATTTCTTTTTAGTTTTTGAATTTCATTAAGTAATAAAATTGTATTTTTATTATTTTCCACCTTTTCATTTTCCTGTTCAATATATTCACCCTTTAGTAATTCATTAACTGAGACCTCCAACACTTTACTTATTTCTTCAAATAATGAACTATCAGGCATACACTTACCACATTTAAATTTTACATATCAACTCTTTACTCACTTATTTGTGATACGGTTCTCCGTAACTATTATAAATGAGGTTTCCCATTTTATTCTTGTGTATATATTCTACATAAGAGGAAACTCACTATTCACATACGTTCATAGGAGTAAGTTCAATTAACTAAATCATAGATTTAAAATTTCACTTATGGTATAATTCTAAAGTAATATTTTGAAACCCGTAGTGGATGGCTACGGGGGTTTTGAACGTTTTATCCTCCTGGGCTATTGGTGAACTATATCAAAAATGAAACTCGACTCACTAAGTTCGCTGAGTAAATGAGTCACACCAAATCATAGATTTGGGTTCTCTACTTAGCGGGTGGTATTGGATATGCTAGAATTAACTATAAAAGGCTTCATGATACAATTGTCATCAAAGTAAATTCATCTTTATTTTGTTATCTAATTCCCACAAGGTTATCTTATTACTTTCAAATTTCAATAATTCAACTGCTGTATCATAATTAACCCATCTATATTCTTTATGTTCATCAGATATTTGAATATTATTGTTTCTAACATGAACAGCAAATTTATACTCTGGGATTACAAGGCAATCCATTCCCCATTTTTTGCGTCTTTCCATTGAAAAACAATTCGTTGGTACATAACTGATACTTTCCAATTGGTGAAATATAGCATTTTCTTTTATACCAGTTTCTTCCCATGTTTCTCTTATCGCTGCTTCCAACGGCTTTTCATCATTTTCACCACCACCAGCCACAAACTGCCAGAAATCTTCATTGTCTTCTGCATCGGCTCTATTGAATATACAATATTTTATTTCCTCTTCATTTTTAATATACGGAATTATTAAAACTTGCATTTTTGCTCTTGACATTTACTATACCCCCCTATAAATACCTATTCATGTTTACTTAAAACTTATTATAAAATATTTTGTAAATATGTTATTACTTATTATACAGTATTTTTAGATATAAAAATAGCCTTAGGCAAGTTATATCAATACCTAAGGCTATAAACCACGCTTCGTCTTAAAGGAAATTCGACTCACTTCATTCGCTGATTAAGTTCGCCTAACTAAATCAAAGATTTAGAGGCTTACTTATGATATAATTCTCCGTAACACTCGCAAGTGATATAGCAACAATAATAATAAACCTTAATATGCTTTCCCCCAATAAATCATTTTTTCTGCTTTTCTACCACAGCATGCACACTTGGTATCAATCTCTTCTTGTTCAAATGGAATACATCTAGAAGTTAATCCTGCTACTGCCTTAATTTTTTCTTCACATTCTCTTTCACCACACCATATCGCTTTAGTGAAACCTGATTTATTTTTAGCATTATATTTAAGCTCTTCTATTGTTTTAGCAACAAAAGTTCGTTCTTCCCTATTCTTTAACGTCTTCTCATATAAGCTCTTGTGAATTTCATCTAGTACAGCTAAAATTCTATCATTCAAACAATTTAAATTACATACTTCTTTTGCTCTAGTATCTCTTCTAACTAAAACTGCTTGATTGTTTTCTATATCCTTTGGTCCAATTTCAATTCTAACTGGTATCCCCTTCATTTCATATTGATTGAACTTCCATCCTGGCATCTTATCAGAATCATCTAGCTTAACTCTTACAACACTAGAAAGAATATTTTTTAGTTCATTAGCCTTATCAAGAACTCCCTCTCTATGTTGAGCAATTGGAACAATGACTGCTTGAATTGGTGCTACCTTAGTATTATTAACTTAATCTCTTTATCCATGTATTATATGTCCTTTAAAATTGACTATACTAACATTTTATACCACATGTTAAAATATAGATTATATAAACATTGTTTACTATTAATTGTATTATTTTATTAAAAATTGTATATTTAAGTAATTTTTATTACTACTTATAATAATCTATTTTTCACATTTATTTATACGGTGTATAAATTCTACTCACCAAATCAAAGATCTGGAGATCACTTACGGTACGGTTATTAACAACATGACTAAGTAAATTTTCCCATTTTCCCAGTTTGATATTCCTCCTGCTTACATCCTATTGTTGGGAGTGTGGTGGTGCTATCAAATCTATTTTTAATCACTATTTTTTAATATGTAAAATATATTTTGTATGACATTCAAAATTTTAACAATATGATTATACTCTTTTGCTTTAAAAAACAACCTAAATCACTTTAGCTTAAAGTTGATTCAGGTTGTTTCTCTATTCAGTTAAATAGTTTCATTCACCATCTTCTACTATAGAATTTATCTCATCAAAATAACCCTTTACCTTAGGAGCAAGTTCAAAATTATGATTAAAATTAAATTTAAATTGATAATAATAATTTCGACTAAAATCAGTAGCGTAAAATTCTTCTGATGGTATTCCAGCAATCTTCTGTGAAATTATATATACTTTATTTATTTTTTCTATTGTATCATTTAAATATTCAGTATCATTCAGTAATGAACTGTCATTAAGTCCAGCTAAGTAATCAACAACGGGTTCTATTTTTGAAGATAAATCTTCATTAAAACGGCTATTATTCATGATAGTACTTAAACGGTCTAATCTAGGTAACATTTTTTTTATCGAGTCATATTTTTCAGTTGTTGTTTCAGCCTCCATAATAATTTCATTATAATCTTCCATTATGTATCCAAACAACTTTATAGTGTTACTCGAATTAATATATATAGTATTGTTTACTCTATATACCATATTAGAAAAAGACCAAATTAGAAAAACTACTAAGATTAATAACCCAACTATGGTTATACCATAAATATCTTGAGTCTTCATTTTTCTCATAAAACTCCTCCTATATTCATTTTTGAAATTAGCATCATACCTAAATAACATTATACCACTTATTGATAATACAATAAATAAATGGAAGGAAAAATCCCTTCCACTTATCTTATTAATTTTCATTTTATTGTTAGAAAGTTACTGATGCCTCCAAAAACTCCGGTGCTATTTTCCAATACTGCTTGTTTTTTCCTTGGTATTCCCATACATATTTCTCCTTAAGTATAATAGTTGTATATCTTCCAAGAGCCAGCAAGTCTATATATTTATCTACTGCTTCATATATTTTTCTAGCATGGTTCTTTTTGTCTACAGTAGACAGCATAGATATGAGATCAACTGCTGTTAATGCGCTTCCAAAGTATTCTGTTGAACCTATTATTACTGACACTATTTCTTTAAACACACTTACTTGTCCAGAATCAAATACATTAAAACATTTTCTTTTCATATCGCTTGCTTTTTGATAGCCATACAAATATGTTGTTTTGTATTTAACTGTCCCTGCAGCTGGATCTCCTAAAAGAGATACTTGACCATTTACTAATGACTCATTGATTACTTTTTCATTTTCCATAATTATCTTAAATCCTCCTTAAAATTATAAATATCTTTTATTTTCTTAATCGATTAAGTAATTACATATATAAAAGAGTGTTTTTCTATAAGATTTAGCAATATTGATTTTAATTTTTTTTCAAATTTTTTATGACATGTTTTTTTATTGTATCAACATCCTGTTTCACAACCTCTACAATATTAAGCTTTTCTGTCATCTGCTCAATTATATCCTGATAGTTTTTTTCTCTTTCTTCCTGCCGTTGGTCCCTTTTTTCTTGAGCTTTTAATATATAGAAAATTAAAAATACACTTAATATTGCCCACACACCTTGCCCTATTGCTCCTTCCATGAGTGCATTCTCCATATTATCACCCCTTTAATTTAAATAATTACGTAAGTTTGAAATAGCTGTATTATGAAGCCTAGTTACAGCTTGTCTACTAATTGAAATCTTAATAGCTATTTCCTTATCAGTAAAATCATTAACATACTTATCCTTTAAAACTAATCTCTGCTTTGGTGTCAATACATTGCTTTGAACTAAATCACTTAGAAATACATCAAATTCTTTATCTCTAAATTCGTTATCTATTTCTGAATATATATCTACAAGTGCTATTGTTTCTACTTTTTTTATTTTTAATAATCTGAGGCTTTCATATTTCAATGAATTGACTAAATACATAACTAATGCACCTTCACTCAATTTTTCAACCTTTTCATTGTCAATTTTATATATAAGTTTAAGTAAAAAAATCGTTAAATCAGTCTCTAGATATTCATTTTTATACTTTTTTGAGATTGACTGTATAAGTTTTTCAAATCTTTCTAGTATTATCTTTAAGCTCTCACTATTCCCCATTTTTGCTAAAATAATATTATCCTTTAACGACACTATTACATTCCCCCTTATAATATTATAAAATCATTATATTATATAAAGAGTATTTTTATATCAAAAAGGCAACATATGTTCTTAAATTTTGAAAAAAATTTCCTAATGTTCTCTTGACAGGGCCTCAATTATCGATTAACCATATTCATGATTTTTTTAATCATTTAGTTGATCTAACCGAGCCTATTTGTAAAAGCTAAACTCTGATTTATCAAAATAATAATTGCTGATACTACTGAAATCAAAGCTTACACTAAAGAAAATAATCCCAAATTCTTCGAATCTATCTTAAATATAGATAATACAGCTAAGAGATCTAATCCAGACATAAATCCATACATATTTGCTTGTAGTAAAATGCCCAAGTCAACCTATGCTAACGATGAAATCAAGCGTTCATACATCAATGGTCATTATTGCTACGCATTAAAAGCAACTATATTAGTTAATTGCCTTGGTATCGTTAGACACATTGATTTTAACGACTCTCACTCTCAAGTCATTAGATTTTCAAAATCACGATACAGCTGAAAGTGCTAAAGATGATTATGCTTCAAAAGCTTTAATTCCCATAATGAGACGTTATTTTTCTATTCACCAGGACTTTAAATATAATTTCTTTCTTGGTGATGCTGCTTATGATTGTGATGATAACTATAAATATTTAACTAAGGATTGTAGCATAGTTCCAATAATACCTATTAATTCTCGTAATTCTTCTTCTTTACCACAGCCTAGCCGCTTTACTGATTATGGCACTTCTTTATGTCCGAATGACCCTAGCCTCCCTATGAAGTTTGATGGTATAACTAGAGAAAAGGGCCGTGTTATAAGAATCAAGTGGTTATGTCCAAAATCTAAAAATACTTATGAAAATAAAACAACAAAATACATTCTTTAAGAAGATTAGTCTCTTAAAGCCTATCCATAGTGTTTAAAATTTCCAATTAAATATCCTAGAGCTACTTTAGCCTAAATTCTTTTAATAGTTTTGCAATAGGCTATAAAAAAAGAGTTATTCAATATAAAGTGGTCCCTATGTCAAGGACATTTTAAAAAGAGAGCTATGCAGCTAAAAGCTGATTCCTGTATTGTACGGGAGTCAGCTTTTTCAAATTCCACTGACATCTATAATTGTTATAGTAGTCTATATAGTTATCTATACTAATTTGAAGTTCATCTAATTTAATGCAATTTTTGTAGGCAACCTCATCTTTCAAGTGACCAAAGAAAGACTCCTGCGGAGCATTATCCCAGCAGTTTTCTCTTCTAGACATAGATTGTCCAAGTTTGTATTTCTTTAATAAGTGTTGGAATTTGGGGCTAGTATAATGTACACCTTGATCAGAATGTATAAAAGCAGCATTATCTAGATGTAGCCCTGGCGTAGCCATTAGTTTATGAATTGTACCTGTAGCTATATCAAGAGTGATTTTATCTGACAAGTTATATGCTAATATTTCATTTGTTGAAGCATCTTTAATGGTCGATAAATAGGCCATATGATTATCACCATATGGAAGATAAGTAATATCTGTTAATAGTACTTTACCTGTAATTCCTTGCTTAAATTCTCTATTAAGCAGATTAGGAAGTACTGAATGTTCTTTAGTTGCTTTCGCAATTCGTTTATATGGATTGGCACATCTTATAGGGCATACAATATTATACTTTTTCATAATACGTTGAATTTTTTTCCTACTATAGACTATATTAAATTCATTTTCTAATGTCATTTTGATAGAACGAGAGCCCTTTTTATAACCTCTATGATTAAAAGCAATTAATATGGTATCACGCACTACCAAGTCTTCTTCTTCGCGTTGTTTCCTTTTATTATTGCATTTTAAGTAGTTATAATATCCCGAACGGGATACATTAGCTGTTTTACACAAATGAGTAACAACATTAGAAAAACTAGAACTATTGACAATAGACTCAATTAATCCAAATGCATCTGTTGTTGCTAATTTATTTCTTTTCACCTGCCTTTCGCATAGCTCTAATTTTTTTAGCATTTCTACCTCTGTCTTGAGATATTCAATTTCTGCATCTTTTCTAGCTATTATTTCATCCTTTGAAAGCTCACGCTTGAGCTTTGCTCCACTATTATGCTTTCTAGTATCATCTAAGCCTAATACGCCCTTATCTTTGAAAGCTTTTCGCCATCTAGCCCCAGCGACTTCACAATGCCTTTCACCTATAATACCAATATCAAAACCAGCTTCTTCGAAGATTAACCTAGATGTTTTTCCTTTCTTAGATTCAGCTATAAAATG
The DNA here is from genome assembly GCA_002332905.1 of Firmicutes bacterium UBA2058. Taxonomy (GTDB): domain Bacteria; phylum Bacillota; class Clostridia; order Tissierellales; family Sedimentibacteraceae; genus UBA1535. The sequence continues at coordinate 13,037 of DDAM01000031.1, forward strand.
TATTTTAAATTCATTCGAATATGTTATTGATTTTTCGCTTACACTTTGAACATATTTATTCTTTGATAATAATTCAACTTCTTCAACAGTAAAAGTCTTTTTACTCATTTTAATCACCTCATACTTTTATTGTACAAAAAAAGAACCTATACTGATAGCTCTCTTTTTATAGTGTCTATCATATAGGTTCCATTTTATAAAAGAACACCTCTTTTATACTTCATTATAATATATATTTATGATAATAATTAATTAACACTAAAAATACTTATATTATTAAGGAAATTGCACAATTCCTTGAGATCCTTCTAAAATATTGTTATTCATCCATACCGGTAAACAATCATGGTGTTGTAAAAATTGTATATGTTCGTCACTAATCCTAAATTCAAATAAAGCTATTTTATATACACTACCAGTATTTAAATTATATAAATAGTATATATTTATCATCTATTCTTATTTTATTTATAAGTTAGATAATATCACTATGGAACCTAACAAATTCAGATTGATTTCTGAAATCAGACACAATAATGCACATATACTTATTTTCCTTTAATACCCTTGCACTTTTAATAAATATATCTTTTATTTGAATTAAAAAATCTCTATAATCATCTATATTAGCTAAATCTCTCTTATCATTGGAATAGTTTGTAGCTAATCCTTCTTGAACTCTTTTTTTAGTTTTTGGGTCTATCTTTTTATTTAACATAGACCAATCAGGCGGACTTGTTACAAT
>DDAM01000065.1 GCA_002332905.1 Firmicutes bacterium UBA2058
TTCCTATTAGATAAAAAAACTTCTGTAATATTATCTACAGAAGCAAATTTATTAATTAACTGTATAGCGGTTTTCCGTCCGGCATTTCCTCTCGTTTTCTAAGTAAATTGTTAATTAGAAGCATGAAAACTATTGTTGATGTTATTCCACTTACAATATCTACTATTGGCTCTGCATAAAATGGTGATGATGCACCAAAAAATATTGGTAAAATAATTGTCAATATGACAAATGAACCTTTTCTAAATAGCGATAGGGATATTGCAACCTTAGCCACTCCAAGTGCTGTAAGCCCATCAACAAATACATATTGTAAGGCTAATATTATCACACCAAAGGTAAATACTCTGATATAATTTACTGACATCTCTATAAGCTGTGGGTCATTTGTAAATATCAAAACAAAATATTTAGGTACTACTTGAGATAGTACAAACATAATTGTTGTAAAAGAAAGTGCTAACATTAAAACTACTCTAAAACATTTTTTTATTCTGTCTATGTTTTTAGCTCCATAATTATAGCTCAAAATAGGCTGTGTACCAAGTGTAATTCCACCAAGCGGCATAGTGCAAATAAACATATAGCTTTGAACTATTGTTGCGCATGCTACTAACATATCACCAAGCCCAGGTCCACCATATCTTTGCAATACACCGTTTAATACAATTATAATAACACCCTCTGTTGCCATTATAATGAATGGACAAAATCCAAAATACATAGCCCTTTTCATTAATTTCCACGAATAACCACCAAAGGTTATACGCACAAGAGCTCTTTGTCCAAATAAAAACATAACAACAAATATGCAAGATGCAAATTGAGCTATAACAGTTGCTATTGCTGCGCCAGATACACCTAAACCAAATGTGAATATAAATATTGGATCTAATATTATATTTAATACTGCTCCAATTAAAACTGATGTCATAGCTACAGTTGAAAATCCTTGACAAGCGATAAATTGATTAAGTCCAACTGATAGTATTGCAAATACCGTACCAATCGTATAAATAGTCAAATATTTATCCGCATATAAAAAAGTATTCTCACTAGCTCCAAAAGCCATTAAGAGCGGGCGTTTAAATGTTAAAAAAAATATAGTCAAAACTACAGATATAACTAAGAGCATTAAAAAACAATTTGATAATATTTTTTCTGCACCATTTTTGTCCTTTTCACCTAATCTCATTGCTAGAAGCGGAGCTCCTCCTGCACCTGCCAAATATGCAAATGATGATATTAAAGTTACAATGGGACCACATACACCAACTCCAGCCAACGCTACTGAGCCAATTTCACTGATGTTTCCTATGAACATTCTATCTACAATGCTATACAGTACATTTACAAAACTAGCAAGCATAGATGGTATAGCAAGCCTAAATACTAAAGCTGTAATATTATCTTTACCTAAATCATTTTCTCGTCTCATCTGTCATCTCCTGTTGTGTTTTCCCATGACATTATAGTATTTATAAGCTACATCGTCAAGAATTACATTGAAATAGTTATAAATATTTAACTTATATCTTGCATAGCATCCTTTAAGCTTTTTACATATTCATAAATATATTCTCCTGCATTAATACCATATTTTTCAATTATTTTAACAATAGCACTTCCGACGATTACTCCATCAGCAAGCATAGATATGTTTTTGACTTGTTCTGTAGTACTAATTCCAAAGCCTACTGCAACCGGAATCTTTGCTGCTAGTTTTACGCTTTTTAATAATGGCTCTAAATCAGTCTTTATTTCATTGCGTACTCCTGTAACTCCCATAGAAGATACTACATAGATAAATCCGGTTGCATTTTCTGTAATCTTGTTAATTCTATGCTCAGATGTAGGAGCAATCAAAGAGATAATATCAACGTCATAATTTGTTGCAATAGTTAATATTTCGCTTTTTTCCTCAAATGGCATGTCGGGTATTATAATTCCATCAACACTAAGCATTTTACAATTACTAAAAAAGCTATCATAACCATATGCAAATACGGGATTAAGATATGTTAATAACACAATAGGCGTATCGACTTTTTTTCTTACATTTTTTACTAACTCGAATACCTTATCTACTGTAGTATTTGAAGATAATGCTCGTATATTAGCATTTTGAATTACTATACCCTCAGCAACAGGATCTGAAAACGGAATGCCAATTTCAATCAAATCAACTCCGCCTCTTATCATCTCTAATATAAATTCCTCCGATTTTTCAATAGTTGGATCACCTGCTGTCAAAAATCCGATTAATGACTTGCCATTCATAAAGGCGTTTTTTATTTTACTCATTTATATCTACCCCCTTATAATGCGCTATTGAGGCTACATCCTTGTCTCCACGACCAGATAAGCACATAACAATGATTTTATTTTTATCCATATCAGGTGCAATTTTTTTCACATATGCAACAGCATGAGCACTTTCAATTGCACAAATTATCCCCTCAGTTCTAGCTAGATATTCGAATGCTTCGACAGCCTCATCATCTGTGACAGGAACATACTGCGCTCTGCCAATATCATGTAAATTAGCGTGTTCAGGACCAATACCAGGATAATCAAGTCCCGCTGAAATAGAATATACAGGTACAATTTGACCATGTTTATCCTGACAAAAATATGATTTCATACCATGAAAAATCCCAAGTTTTCCTTTAGCAATTGTTGCAGCATGTTTGTCAGTATGGATACCAAGTCCTGCAGCCTCACAGCCAATTAATTTTACATTCTCATCATCTATAAAGTTATAAAAAGCACCCATAGCATTGCTACCGCCACCAACACATGCTACTACAGCATCAGGCAATTTTCCTTCTGTTTCAAGAATTTGTTGTCTTATCTCTTTACTTATTACACTTTGGAAATCGCGAACAATCATGGGAAACGGATGTGGACCCATAACAGAACCTAAAACATAATATGTATCATCAACCCTTGAAGTCCACTCTCTCATAGCTTCATTTACAGCATCCTTTAATGTCATTGTTCCACTGGTAACAGGATGAACCTTCGCTCCAAGCAGCTCCATTCTAAAAACATTAAGAGCTTGTCTTTGAATATCCTCCTTGCCCATAAATATTTCACATTTTAACCCTAAAAGTGCAGCCGCTGTTGCTGTTGCAACTCCATGTTGTCCTGCACCGGTTTCAGCTATAACACGTGATTTACCCATTTTCTTTGCCAGCAGTACCTGCCCCAACACATTATTTATCTTGTGAGAGCCTGTATGGTTTAGATCCTCACGTTTTAAATAAATCTTGGCTCCGCCCAAATCTTTTGTCATATTTTGTGCATAGTACAAAAGGGATGGCCTTCCAGCATATTCTTTTAATAACTTATCTAGTTCTTCATTGAAATCTTTATCATTTTTATAAAAATTATAACATTCTTCTAAGTGAATTATTTCATTCATTAAGGTTTCTGGTATGTATTGCCCGCCATGCTTTCCGTATCTTCCTTTACTCACATCTATGCCCATGCACCTATTTCACAAGAACCCATGAAACATTTATGCATGGGCTCGGTGCCTATCCTCTCATTATTTTTCATTTCTTTAAACCTTAACCCTCCTAACGATATCTAGTATTTTATATCTATCCTTATAACCATTTGTTTCTACCCCGCTGCTTATATCAATAGCAAATGGATTTATTAGCTTTATAGCCTGTTCAACATTTTCTGCATTAATACCACCAGCTAGAAAAAATGGCTTTTTTATTTCTTTATCTAGTAGATTCCAATCAAATTTTACCCCAGTTCCTCCAGCACCGCTGTCTAAAAGCAAGTAATTTGCAAAAGTATTAGAAAAATTACTTATAAAGTCTTTTTTATCAACTGTTATAGCCTTTATAATAGGATTATCAGTTTTTCTCTTTAATTCAAGCATATACTTTTCATCTTCATGTCCATGCAGTTGAATAATATCTATAATATTTTCATTTAAAAGTTCAAGTATAAAATTGATATCTTCGTTTACAAATACACCAACTGTTTTTATATCTGAGTTTAATTTTTTCTTCAAAATATATGCTTGTTCTTTAGTTATCTTGCGTCTGCTGTTTGCAAAAACAAAACCAACATAATCAAGTTTAGCCTCATTGGCGAAATCAATATCACATACTCGTGATAATCCACATATTTTTATCTTAGCCAACCGTATCACCTCTTAATATAGCAAGCTTTCTTCTTATATCATTACTTATCATTAATGCTTCACCAATTAAAACTGCATCAACACTATTTTCACTCAGCATTTTTATATCGTCATAATCTTTTATTCCACTCTCTGAAACAAAAAGTATATTATCAGGTACAAATTTACGAAGTCTTATACTTGTATTAATGTCAACCTCAAAATTTCTCAAATCTCTATTATTTACACCAATAATTCTTGCACCAGCTTTGATAGATTTTAATATCTCATCTTCATTATGTGTCTCTACTAACGCTGACAGTCCTAAATTGTGTGCAATTTTTATATATTCCTTTAATGTTTTTTCACTAAGTATGGAGCTTATAAATAGTATAGCAGATGCTCCTAAAACCTTAGATTCATAAATTTGATAGCTGTCAACTATGAAATCCTTTCTCAAAATAGGAATTGTTACATTTTTACTGATATCCTTTATGTATTCATCTTTTCCTAGAAAAAATTCTGGCTCTGTAACAACTGAAATCGCATTTGCCCCTGACTCCTCATACTCCTTAGCAATTTGAACACAAGAGATATTTTCTGATATTATCCCCTTAGAAGGGGATGCTCTTTTTATCTCACATATAAAAGAAATCCCCTTCTTTTTAAGCTCCTGTTCAAACAAAAAATTAGAATTTATAATATTTGAATATGCCTTAGACTTTATATCCTCAAAGGAAAGAATTGTTTTTAAATTTTCTACTCTGTTTTTTGTATATTCAACTATTTTATCTAAAATCATTTTATCCTCCCATATTTGATAGAGTTATAAATTTATTTAGCTGTTCAAGAGCCTTACCACTATCAATTGTATCCTCTGCAATTTTTATGGCTTCATTAAATGTAATTCCATCCTTAGCTAAATATATAGCTGCAGCAGAATTAAGAACTACTGCATCTCTTTTAGCACCTTTATACCCACTTAAAATATCTCTTGTTATCTGAGCGTTCTTTTCTGGAGTTCCACCTTTTAAATCGTCTTTATCACATCGTTTTAACCCAAATTGTTCAGGCTCTATAACATAAGATTTTATCCAACCATTTTTTACTTCGCAGACTGTTGTTGGAGAACTTATAGAAATTTCGTCCAAACCATCCTGCCCACAGACAACCATAGCATTTTTAACCCCTAGATTAGATAACACTTTTGCTAAAGGTTCAACAAGAGATTTATCATATACACCCATTAGCTGCATAGTAGCACCTGCCGGATTTGATAGAGGTCCTAGTATATTAAAAATTGTACGTATCCCAAGCTCTCTTCTTATTGGAGCGACATATTTCATTGCAATATGGTAATTCTGTGCAAATAAAAAGCAAAGACCTATTTTATCCAGTATATATTTACTCTTTTCAACTGGTATCGAAATATTTACACCAAGGGCTTCTAATACATCCGCTGCGCCACACTTACTTGTAGCTGCCCTATTGCCATGCTTTGCAACAGGTATTCCAGCAGCTGATACAACTATTGACGATGTAGTAGAAATATTAAAAGAGTTAGAATGATCTGCTCCTGTACCTACTATCTCCAGAACTTCTTGATCATGTAACAGCTTTATACAATGCTTCCTCATACTTGCTGCGCAAGCTGTAATTTCTTCGATAGTTTCCTTTTTCATGCTAAGTGAGACTAAAAAAGCACTAATTTGAATTTCAGAAGCTTTACCACTCATTATTTCATCCATCACCATTTCAGCCGTCTCATATGATAAATTTTCTTCATTTGTCAGCCTTTCAATTGCCTCTTTAATCAATTTAAATACCCTCCAAAAAATTTTTTATTATATCCTTACCATTTTGAGTTAATATTGATTCTGGATGAAATTGCAATCCATTTACATTATACTCTTTATGACCTACAGCCATTATTTCGCCACTAAGAGTTCTTGCTGTAACTATTAAATCATTAGGTAGAGTTTCCTCCACCAATTCCAGTGAATGATATCGAGCAACTTCAATTGTATCGGGTAATCCTCTAAACAAATAATTATTCACATCTAGTTCTACAGTTGATTTTTTTCCGTGCATTAACTCATTTGCATAAGAGATAACACCACCGTAAGCTTCACATATTACCTGATGTCCAATGCAAACTCCTAATATTGATACACTACTTCCCAATTTTTTGACTATATCCATACATATACCTGTATCTGACGGCTTACCTGGACCTGGCGAAAGTATAATATGAGTTGGACCTAGTATTTTTAATTCTTCTATACTAATCTCGTCATTTCTTACTACTTTTATATCTGAGTTAACTGAACCTACTAGCTGATATAAATTGTATGAAAAGCTATCATAGTTATCTATTAACAATATCATTAAATTACACCTCCCTGTGCTAATTCTATTGCTTTTACTACTGCCTTTGCCTTATCTATGCATTCTTGATACTCTTTTTCAGGAATACTGTCAGCGACAATTCCAGCTCCTGAACGTATGAATATTTTGCCATTCTTTTTATATGCAGCCCTAATTGCTATGCAAGTATCTAAACTCCCTTTAAAATCTAAATATCCAATCGCTCCTCCATATACACCTCTCTTGTCATTTTCCAATTGGTCAATAATTTCACAGGCACGAATCTTTGGCGCACCGGAAAGAGTTCCGGCTGGCAATACTGCACTTAAAACATCCATAGCTGACTTATTATCTTGTAGCCTGCCACTTACAACTGAGCCAATATGCATAACATGTGAGAATTTTTTTATGGATAAGTATTTTTCAACATTAACTGTACCAAACCTACTAACTTTCCCCAAATCATTTCTGCCTAAATCAACTAGCATATTATGCTCTGCAAGTTCTTTTTCATCAGACAATAGTTCCCTTTCAAGCTCCAAATCCATTTTATGATTAATACCTCTTGGCCGTGTTCCCGCTAATGGAAAGGTATATAAGTTTTCTCCATCAAGTTTTACAAGAGTTTCTGGAGATGCTCCTGTAATTTCAATACTATCATTAGAAAAATAAAACATATAAGGTGACGGGTTAGTTTTTCTAAGAATACAATAAATATCTAATAAATTACCCTCATATTCAGCTTCAATTTTATTTGATAATACAACTTGGAATATATCTCCTTCAGCAATATAATTTTTTGCTTTATTAACCATTTTACAATACTCATCTTTAGTAAAAAGTGTTTTAAATTCGGAAATCAGTCTACCAGATTTGTTATTTTTAACTACACCGTTTTTAATAAGATTTTCTAAATAATCAATTTCCTTAATACCCCTTTCGTATTCATCGCTTATGTTATCAGTTTTTACATTGACAATTATTACAATATTCTTCTTTAAGTTATCAAACGCAATTACTTTATCAAAAAGCATCAAATCAACATCATTAAATTCTTCTACATCATCTGCTAAAAGCTCTAGTTTAGGCTCGCTATACTTTATATAATCGTAAGAAAAGTAGCCTACAAATCCTCCTGTAAAAGTAGGTAAATAATCAAAGTTAGGGCTTTTGTTTTCGTCAATAATTTTTTGGATATAGCTGCTAGGATTTGTAGTTTCAAACTCATTTTCTACAATTGATTTAATTTTCATTTTCCCGTTTCTACATACTAATTCTAATAACGGATTAAATCCTAAAAATGTATACCGTCCCGTTTGTTTTGTATCCTCAATACTTTCTAACATAAAACTGTTATTACTAACATTTTGTAAAATTTTTAATAACTCAACAGGAGTTATTATATCTAAGAAAATCTCTTTACTAATTGGAATTACTCCATACTGCTCACTTTCAGCAAGCATTTTTGTTAATTCATAGCTTGGTTTATACATATATCCTCCTTATACCTATCTCAATTTGAGATTAGTATTATAATATTAATTGAAATATCGCAATTTCTCTCAGAGAAATATGGTGAATAAAGGGACAAAAAAAGTCCTTGATAAAGTTATAATAAACTTTACCAAGGACGAATAAACAACTATCCGCGGTGCCACCTTGTTTCATAGATATAACAAAATATACCTATACTCTTCCAGAATACTAAGATATTCCTGACAACTTACGTATGTCTTTACGTCATAGAATACTCAAGCTTTCGCTTTTTGACTATGCCCTCAGTGGTCCATTTAATAGACTGCATTTCTACTTGGTTCTCAGCATCCCAAGCTCTCTGTACAGCGCATTTTCTATTTTTATCTCCACCTCAACGGTTTAAAAATAATTAAATTTTTTTAATTATAATTTATATCCCATATATTGTCAATATGTTTTTTAAGATAATTATTATTTAGTTAAAAAACTTTACTGTAGAACCGATTATGGAATAATCAATCATTAATAATCATATTATTTAGAATACATAGCTTGTTTCTTGGAGGAATTGATTTGAAAGAAAATATAATTAAAGGAACAATTATACTTACTATTACAACTATAATAATTCGTACTATTGGATTTGTTTTTAGGATATATTTAGCTAACGCTATTGGAGCAGAAGGAATAGGTTTATATCAGCTTATTATGGCATTTTACATGCTTACTGTAACGCTGGCTACCTCTGGTATTAGTGTTGCTGTTTCAAGGATAGTTGCAGAGGAAATAGCAAAAAATAAATACCAAAATGCTAAAAAAGCTCTAAGACTATCTCTTATTATATCCTTGATAACAAGTGGTATTGCAACTATAGTATTATTTTTCGGGGCAGAACCAGTCAGTATATATATACTTAAGGATGCAAGAGCAATCCTTCCTCTAAAATATCTTGCTCCTAGCCTTCCATTGCTGGCATTTTCAGCCTGCTACAAAGGATATTTTTTCGCTGTTAGAAATGTAGTAAAGCCAACAACTGCACAAGTACTTGAACAAATTGTTAGAATTTTTGTAACCGTTCAACTAATAAAATCAATAAGAGTAGACAATATCATATATGCATGCTCTGCTGCAACTATTGGTATGACAGCGGGAGAATTGATATCTTATATTTATATTGTATTTTTATATTATATTGATAAAAAATATAAATCTAAAAAACAGAATACAGATAAGATATTATTTAACATGTTATATATTAGTATACCTGTAGCCGGTACCTCTTATTTAAACTCTGCATTGAGACTTCTTGAAAATGCACTTATTCCTATAAAATTAGTTGCTTCAGGTATGGCGGTTTCATCTGCTATGAGTATTTACGGAATGATAAAAGGTATGGTACTTCCAATACTATTTTTCCCTACATCATTTTTGTCGTCTTTAGCAACAATGCTTTTACCTTCATTATCAAGTGCTAATGTCAATAACAATGAAAAGCATATAACTTATACTCTGTCTAAGGTACTTCATTTTACATCCATATCAGGAATATTAGTAGTTAGCTTGTTTATGCTATTTCCATATGAGCTTGGCAACGCATTATATAATAGCACAGAAGTCGGTACTTTAATTAGAATTTTGTCTTTCTTGTGTCCATTTATGTATTTAAATATGGTTGTAACATCTGTATTAAATGCACTTGGAGAACAGGTTAGTTCTTTTAAAATTAACCTTATAGAATCAATTATAAAAATAATGATGATTTTCTTCTTAGTACCAAAATATGGGTTTACTGCTTATTTATTTGCTCTATTTATAACAACTATACTTAATACAATTCTTTATATATACAGACTGCTAAAAGTTTCTTATATTATTTTTGATATTTCTAACTGGGTATTTAAGCCTATACTAGCTGCAATAATTTCTGGGTTAATAAGTAAACTTTTATATAGTGCAATATATACTAATATATTATCATTAAATAATAGCTTAATACTCTCTATTGCTTCAATTGGTATAATTTATTTAATATTATTATTTATTTTAAAAAGCCTTAAGCCAAGCGACTTTAATTCATTAAAAAAATCATTTAAAAGATAATAATATTTAAGGTTAAATTAAAATTTTGTGATATAATATGTTATAAAGCTAAATATATTATAAAAAGGTGAGGATAAAATGAACTGGTTAAGGAACTTTATGATGGGAAGATACGGAGTAGATAAGCTTAATATTGCATTACTTGTATTTTCTATGATATTAACTTTTATTTCTAGTATTACAGATTTAGCTATTTTACTATATATCTCTTATATACCATTAATCTTGTGCATTTATAGAATTTTTTCCAGAAATACTAACGCTAGAATACAAGAAAACTATAAATTCCTTAAATTCTACAACCCTGCTGAAGCATGGGTAAAAAAGAAGCTTAATATAGTAAAGGGCTCGAAAACTCACAAATATTTTGAATGTCCAAATTGCAAGCAGACTGTTCGTGTGCCAAAGCGAAAAGGCAAAGTGGCTATAACGTGCCCAAAATGCAGTACAAAATTCACTAAAAATACATAGTAGTATTAAAAGCAGATGTTCGTTACATCTGCTTTTAAATTATATGTTATTAATTTTTACACTGCCGCTAGAAGTTTTAACGTTAATACTGATAGTTGGGTTATCACCAACTACACCTGAAGCCTGATTGCCTTTCTTATTATAGAATAATTGATTATCAAAATAAGTTTTTATACTTCCACTAGATGTTTGAGCATTAAGTTTAAAGCTAGATGACGGCGGTAAGGTTATGTTAGCAGAACCACTTGAAACGCTAATATCTATATCATTATTAAGCTCATTAATTGTAGCTTTAACGCTTCCACTTGATGCACTCGCTTCTAATTTCCCAACCATATTATTTACTGTTATAGAACCAGACGAACTAGAAAAAATGCTATCACCACAACCATTTAATACCTTTATACTTCCACTAGAAGTCTTAAATATTCTATTACCGTTGGCATTTTCCATGAATATACTCCCACTAGATGCTTGAGCATTTATATTGTTAGCACATATATCCTTTAATTTTATACTACCGCTTTTGCTTGTTGCTTTAAAGTTTGAAAACTTAAATGATTCATCGGATTTAATGCTACCGCTAGAGGTCATAATCTCAAAATCATTTGCATAATTAGAAGGTATGTATATCTCAATCTTTCTGATTAAGTAATTAAAGATCTTTAACATTCTTTCGCCAGATTTTATGATTAGTTTATTATTATTAATTGTAATGTTTGCAAGTTCCTCTTTTTCAGGTTCATAATTCATATATTCCTTTAGTATAACCTTATCAGAATCAACCTTATATAGATTAACAGTATCTGATGTATAGGATATAAATATATTTTTTATTTCTCTTATGTCAATTATTTGTTCATTAACAAGCTTAGCCTCTAAATTAAATTTCATCTTATATATCCTCCTTTATTTTTCTTTATACTATCATATTTAATTGTAATAAAAAAGCAAGTAATGCTTTAGTTTATAATTTTTTTACTAAAGCATTACTTGAGTTTAAAATACATTAACTTTGCAACAGTTTATTTAAATACATTTATAGTAATCAAACATATTATACCATATATGTTTAAAATTAGAGATATTTTATAGTACTATAGGTGTTCTCTAATACCAACCAATTTTGTGGAAATGGATTCATTATAGTCCAATAAAAAATTCCACCCAAATTGTATTTATCAACCAACTTAAGCTTAGCATCTATACTCCTTGCATCTTCAAACCACACAATATGTTCCCTTTTATCTTCATCATAATAATTAAAGTATGGTGATTGAGCTGTATAATCATATTTTATTTCTGCTCCATGTCTTCTTGCAATATCTACTGCTTCAGGGTTTGATACAACAGTAGCTTTTGTTCCTTTTTCATATGGCAAAGTCCAATCATATCCATAATTTGGTATTCCCATCAATATTTTTTGACTATCAACTTCTGTTACTGCATATTGTAAAACTCTTTCTACTTGATTAATTGGAGCTACCGCCATTGGAGGCCCTAACATAAATCCCCACTCATATGTCATAAGAAGTATTTTATCCATTATATCCCCTATGACAGCATAGTCATGTGATTCATATAAAAGACCTTTTTGTTCTCTGCTTATTTTTGGTGCTAATGCAGCATTTATTTTATAGCCCTCTGAATGTAGAACAGTTGCTAGCTTTCTCAGAAAATCTTCAAATTTTTCCTTGTCTTCTGGATATATATACTCAAAATCCACATCTACACCGAAATATCCTTTACTTTTAACTGTATCAAGTACATTGTTTATTAAAACATCTTGTATATAATCATTATTTAATATTTTTTGCATTATTTCGCTGCTAAAACCTCCACCGGGTTCTATGTTAGTTAATACCATATATGGTGCAACTTGATATTCTAAAGAATCTTCAATGAGATTTTCATCATTTATGTATATTAGATTACCATCTTCAGTAATCATATAATTAAATATATTTATACCAGTCATATGAGGTAATGCACTAGTAAGCACTCTCTCCCTAATATTGGGATAAGCATATCCAAAAACAGCTATTTCCTCTAAATTTTCTGGATTTTCACCTGTTAATATAACTAATGTTTGACCAATTACTAAATCGGTTGGATCAGTAAGTTCATTATCTTCTATTATTTTTAAAGGTGTTGTACCATACATTTGCGCTATTGAGTATACAGTGTCACCTTGTCTAACAACATGTATTATCATATAATCACTCCCCTATGCATACTATGAAAACATAAATACTTTGCTACAAAAATAACTGTAAAAATTTATCGCAATATGTTAAAATGTCGATAGATATTTAAAATGTCTCAAAACTTGAGACTATATAAGCTGGGGGTTAATTATGAGATATATCCTGTGTTTTTTAATTGGATACATTTTAGGAACAGTTAATTATGCATATATTATAGGCAAAATGCAAGGTTTTGATATAAGAACAAAGGGCTCAACTAACGCCGGAGCATCTAATGCTACTATTACTATGGGCTGGAAAATAGGTGTAATTGTTGGTTTGTGTGATATTTTAAAAGCGTTTATATCCGTTATTATAGCAAAATTTATTTTTCCCGAATTAGAGTTTGCTGGAGTAATTGCAGGTGTATCGTGTATTTTAGGTCATATATTCCCATTTTATCTTAAATTTAGGGGAGGAAAGGGATTTGCATCTTATCTGGGTATGATATTAGCCATGGACTGGAGATTCTTTTTAATTATTGGTGTTTCAATAATAATCATTACAGTTGTTACTGACTATATAGCACTGGCTACATTGACTACAGTTGTAGTGTACCCTTTATATTTGATTTCTACAAAAATAGAAATAATAGTCCTTCTAATAGTAACTGTTGCTTCTATTGTTATGATATTTAAACACATAAGTAACATAAAAAAAATTATATCCGGACAAGAGATAGGGCTTAGAAGCTCTAAAGCTAAGTAAATTGAAAGACCAATAGTTATCAATCTTATTGGTCTTTTATTTGTTTTTTCTTTATTTTAGGTATGTTTTTAATTGTTTCAAGTAAAGCTAATGCCATTCCCACATACTTGTTTGCTCCAATAATACCACCTGCAATACCTGTCCAAATTGTATTTTTTAAATTATTTTTCCAAAACACCTTGTAAATCTCTTGATATTTTTCTGAAGGTAAATTTTTTATTTCTTCTTTTGTTATCTCATCTAAATCTATACTATGAAATATATTACTTAAATTCTTTTTAATCGCTATATAAAATCCGTCTACTAACAAATCTACAAAATATTTTTTTACATTTTTATTTATACACAAATATGCACTAAGCTTTAAATCATTTGATATAATTTGAGAATACAATGATTCTATAAATAAGTTAAAGCTTTTTTGCCCAACTACATTGTTTATAAGATTTTCTAGAGATAATTTTAACTCATCTATATTAATAATACTATCCATCAAATCAATATCTTCAAGGTAATTATAAAAGCAATTTATTATACTATTGATATTTAAGTAAATTAAATCATTTTCTTCAATTATATCCCTTATAGCTTTCTCCATATTAAATAAATCATTTTTATCTATTTTAACAAATAATCTTTTAATTAAAATAGAATCAAATATTTTGTAGGATGATTCACTAACTACACCATTTATTTCTTTTAAAATTTGTACTTTTCTTTTTTTAGTGTTGCTATGAAGCTGCTTTAGACAGGATGATATTTCATTGTCATATTTTATAAAAATATTATCAATATTATCTATAAATGCATGATTAGCAATTGCTTTCAGTTCCATATCACTATACTTTTGCATATATAAATTAAAAATCAAAAAACTTTTATTTTTTACTATAGGATTTTTATAATTTTCTATAAATAATCCTTTAATAAACTTTTCTAGATTATTATTATCAATATTAACACTTAACTCTTTTAGCTTAACACTAAAAATATCACTTGTTATACCCTTTGATATTTCATAGAATTGTTCAAAATTTCTTTCAAAAAATAGAGGTAATTTAATTAATATAAGATTGTTTATTATGTCAAATAAAACCTTATCTCCACCTATCCCATTGTAGGCAGATCTCTCTTTTAAGTTTAAGCTGTTTAGTAATTTTTCTTTTATATTACTTTCTATTTTTGTATGTCTATTTAAGGTCAAATAGTTTTGTAGGCTAAGTATTATATCCTTGAAATATTTATAAAACATACCATTTAAAAAAATCTTACTTCTTCTATTTAATGCATCTTCTAAGGTTGCTTGAGTATTAAACTGATTATTTAAAACATAATAAGTTTTTTCAGATAATTTATTTAATTTATCCTCTGTAAAAATATTTTCGTATATACTATTAAATAAATTGGAATATATACCTTCTAATCTAACCTGAGATAAAATATTAATTAAAGGCTCATTTAATAAGTTATCATATGATTTTTTATACTTTAGAAAATATTTTTTTAAGCTTTCTGAATCCTTTAAGAATTCTATATACTTGAAAAAACGCTCTTCTACACTTAATGCTATCTCATCATTTATTCTATCAATCAAGTCCTTTGGTATACAATCTAAAACACTAATATCTTCTTCTAGATGTTTATTAATATAGGCAAATATTGCATCAATTATGACATTTTTTTTAGAATTAACATTATTCATAATACTATCTATTAAATTTCTATTTATTAGTTGTTTAATAGGTATATCTGAGATTTTTTTAGATATATATGTTGCTATATTGTTTTTATTTTTATCTAAAGTATTTTTCGTTAATGTTGATAAGTTTGACGAAATATATTCATTGTTATTTTCAAAGCATTCATAAATGTGTTGATACTCATTATCTATAATTGTTTTATATATATTATTTTTTATTTGAGTGCTTTTACTTTGCACCAAATCCTGAACCATTTCTTTATCTATTAGGTTTGCTTCAACAATAGCTGACATATAACCAGCAAAATTCTCTTGTTTTTTTCTAACAATATTAAAAATATTGTTAATATCTGTGCAATTTTTGAAAATAGGTATATTTGCAAGAAAACTATTTTTTATAATAGCTGATGAAAAGCCTTGCATTGCAACAAAATTAGTTGATACACCTATAATTGAATTCAAAACTATACCCTGCCAAGAAAATACACTATTAATAAGAGGCTTGCTAAACAATTTTATTGACGCTAAAGATGCTGATAATCCAAGTGTACCACCAATAACTCCTCCTGAAATAGATAAATTTTTCGGTTTTGTAAGTGTTGAATCTTTTATATAGCTAATAAACTCATCATCAGTAAATTCATCAAAATGCTTTTCTACAATCTCGCTTATATATCCTTCTGTTATAGTAGCAATACTTTCACCTACAACATTTTTCATAAAGCCTGATAAAGAATCATGAATATTTGGTATACTGCTAATAGTACTTAATACCTTACTGACCCTAGTATCTCCAATATCATCAACGAATCGACTAAAATTTTTATTTATAAGATCAGTGAATTTTTCACTTACTCTAATATCAAAGGTATGATTTGTTTCACTTAGCTTATCAAACAAATCCGTGATATTATTTTTTGATACAAAGTCATTTATTATATCACTAATCTTAATTGCTATCGCGTTCTCATTATTTTTTATGTCTTTTATTAGTATTTTTTTGATAGTGTCTGTGTTTCCTGTTACATATTCTTTATTTATAAATTCAACAATTTTTTTATCAAAAGAATCAAAAATATATTCGCTTACTTCTCTAGCTATATTTACATGTATTTCTTTTGAATAAAATGTATTCTCTTTAATGTAATCTATAAAAACATATTTCAATTTACTATTAAAAAGCTTGACTAAATCCAAATCTATAAAACCTCTTATAGGTTTTGATGTTATATTGTCAATAATATAATTTAGAGTGCCTTTATTATCCTTTAGAAAATTAATTACAAATGTAGTCAGTATGTCAGAACTGATTATTTTTCTATCCTCAAGCGTATTAATTATATATCTAGCATTTTTTGATTTTAAATAATTCCCAATTTCATCAATTATAAAGGTCGAGATTTTATCTAAATCATCACCATTCACTGCTGCAAGTTCTAGCAGCAATTTAACTATAGAGCTGTCGTTATATTTATTGCTATTATAGTACTCATTAATTGTTAAATATATTTTAGCTTTTAACTCATTATTTCCTGAAATAATTTCATCTATTGATTCTTTAATAACATCATTTAATTCAATGTTATTACTGTCAATCCACTGCATAACAGAGTATGCAATATTATTCACTCTATTTTGCATCTGTTTCTTTATAACATCTTCATAATCTTTTTTATAAATATCAAAAAAGCTAATATTGCTATTTACTAAATAGTCCTTAAGTTCATAGTAAATATTTTCTATAGCTTTTTCACCTTTATCGGAATTTATAAAATCTATTATGTTTTCAGTTGCGATTTTTCTTATGTCTTCAGTTGTTAAATTTACAAGATTTTTTATAGGCTTTTCTAATATATCATCTTGCATTTTTTCCAAAATTTTAGTCATATCAATTTGATATAATATTTCATTAAATGCTGAATCTATTTTTTCATCAATATTTTGCTTTATAACACCACTAAATTTTATTGCTTCTTTCTCAATATTCTTTTTTAATTTATGTGATATATTTTTTGATATTATTTCGTTTATTTTTACATCACAAAAAGCATCAAATGTCTCTGATGCTATATTGTCTACTATTTGAGTATTTTGTATTGTCAAAATAATATTTTGAATTATATTTTTAGATATATATTCAACTTGTTTTTCCGTTACAACACTTGAAAGCTTTATATCATTAGCTATATTTTGTAAAATACTTTTCATATTGGTGTCTAATATATTGATAATTATATCTTTTCCACAAATACAAGCATCATAGAAAACAGGTATATCCTTTAACCTAAGATTCTTTATATCTCTACATATACATTCATTAAAAAAATCCTGTGAAAAGCTCTCAAATTCTTCATTAAAATTATGTATTATAAACTTCTCTGATATCTTTTGTGCATTTATAATATCTTTTTCCATCATAGTGCTTACATTTTTAATAAACTGCATCTTAGAATTTATTATACTGTCGCCACATCTGATTTTATTGAAAAAAGAATATTTTTTGAATAGCATATTTATGACATATTTATTTGTTATGTATCCAGTTGCTCCGCATAAAAGTGTATCTATAAAAATATCATATAGCATAGTACCCTCGTGATATAAAATATTTTTGACATTATATCATTTATATCGACACAAACAAATAAGAATTTAGCTAGGCTAAACTCTTATTTACAACGTATCAAATTTTGCATTTTCTTTGCACCAATGTATGTCCCGTATGTAGTCTTGTAATCCACATTTATCGCGAGCTTTAAATAACTCTATTATTTTATGATGCTCACTATTTGTATTTTTTAATATTTCTTGCATGTTTATATTTTCATCTATAGCATATTTTTTTCTAATAAATGTTTTTTTTACTTGATTTATTAGTGATATAAGCTGCTCATTGTCACATTTTGACATATATACATTATGAAATTCCAATTGAATTTCATAAAATTTATCAAATAGTGATTTTTCTATAACTGAATCCATAGATGCAGCTAAAAATTCCATTTGTTCAATGTCTCTATCTGTAATATTATCAACTGATAAATAAGCTGCTCTACCATCTAATGGTCCTATAATATTGTATATTTCAATTGCCGTTTTTTCATCAATTTTCTTAACTTTAAAACCCCTTCGTGGTAAATTTTCCAAATAACCATCTGCGGCAAGCTGTATAAGTGCTTCACGTACTGGAGTTCTACTTACATTTAATTCTTCACTTATTTGAACTTCATTAAGCTTATCATCTGGGTGCAAGCTTCCCTCATTTATTTTTTCAGAAATATAATTATAGACATGGTTTTTTAAAGATAAATATTGTCTCATATTTACTTCCATGCCTCCAATTGATTAGGTGTTATTCTATGGTTAAACATTATTTCTTTCTACCTTTCTCTGCTCATTGTTTTCTCATTTGCCTGTTAACAATATAATTTTATCATTTTACTTTTTAACTTTCAACATCAAGTAAGTTATGATGCCATTTACAAAATAAAAATAATATGTTAGTATATTGTATACAATATACAATATACTTTTAAAAAAGTAAAGGAGAAAAATTATGTTTAAAAATGTTATTGTTAGAAGACCATCAAAATCAATGGTAGAAGGAATAACTTCAGCACCAGAACTAGGTAAGCCGGATTATGAATTAGCTTTAAAACAACATGATAATTATATAAAGGCACTGGAATCTTGTGGAGTTAAGGTAACAGTTTTAGATGCTATGGAAGAGTTTCCAGATTCATGTTTTGTAGAAGACACAGCTGTTCTTACAAAAAACTGTGCTATTATATCAAATCCAGGTGCTCCGACAAGACAAAAAGAGTCAGGATATATGGTAGATACAATTAAAAAATTCTACAGTGAAGATAAAATTGAATATATAACTTCTCCAGGAACTATGGAGGGCGGAGATGTTATGATGGTTGGTAATCATTTTTACATTGGACTTTCAGCAAGAACTAACGAAGAAGGTTGTAAACAATTTATAGCCGCATTAGAAAAGCACGGTCACACTGGTTCAATAGTTCCATTAGAAAAAGTATTGCACTTAAAAACTGGTTTAGCATATTTAGAAAATAACAACCTACTTGTAGCGGGTGAATTTGTTGATAAAGAGGATTTTGCCAAATTTAACAAAATTGAAATAACAGCAGATGAGGCATATTCAGCAAATTGTATTTGGGTAAATGAAAAAGTTTTAGTTCCAGCAGGATATGAAAAAACTAAAAAAGCAATTGAAAATGCAGGTTACGAAGTAATATTAGTTGACACATCTGAGTATAAAAAGCTAGATGGTGGATTAAGCTGTTTATCATTAAGATTTTAAATAAATAAGAATTTAGCGTAGCTATAATTAAGATATTGGCAAGTGAAATCTTAGTATGGTATTGTTTCTTCGATATACTTTTGTTGTAAATTTAAGGTGAGCAATAAATATAAAAAAAGTTTATGTCTCCGCAACGAGATTTACCTTGATTTTTTTAAGGAGGGTAAATCTCGTTGAAGTCGCATAAATTTTTTTTATATTCATTGCCTACATAGCATCGAAAATAAAAGAAAAATAAAAAGATTTTTCTTTTATTTTCTACTGTATTGGCGTGTCCTTCTACTACTACTTCGACCTTTTACTGTGTTAATGCATTTCACAACGAGCTTAGTAAACAAACCTGCCAAAAACATAGATAACCAAAGAAAAATCCTTTTATTTTTCTTTGGTTATCGGTTGCTATGAATAGCGAAGTATATAAGAGACGTTTATGTGACTTAATGAGGCTTTCCCTTCCAAACATTAGGGGATTATCCCCTAATGTTTTCAAAAATCAAGGGAAACCAAATTACGGAACAAAAACGTCTCTTATATGCTTTGCTCTACTTAGATTCGTAATAAAAGTATATCGAAGCAGTAATATATCTACTAATCTTACTAAGTTATTATTTAACTACCTCATATCCTGCATCTGTTATAGCATTTATAAGTGTTTGCTCTCCTATGTCTGTTGACATATTAACTGTTACTTCCTTAGCTTCTAAATTTACTTCTGCACTTACAACTCCGCTTAAAGCATTAAGAGCTTTTTCAACTCTTGCTTTGCAATGTCCACATGTCATTCCTTCAACTTTTAATGTTTTTACCATTTTATTACCTCCAATTTTTTTATTTTCTTCTACTTTTTTTATTTCTTTAATTTCTTCTATGATTTTAGTATTATTATCTACTTTTATATCATCACTTATCCTTGGTTTAAAGAACTTCAATCTTAAAGCATTTGATACTACTGAAACACTACTTAAGCTCATCGCAGCACCTGCAAACATCGGATTTAATTTCCAACCAAGTATGCTATAAAACAATCCTGCTGCCAATGGAATTCCAACTACGTTATATATAAACGCCCAGAATAAGTTTTGCTTTATATTTCTAATTACTGATTTACTTAATTGTACAGCTTTTACTGCATCTAGTAAATCATTTTTCACTAATACTATATCAGCAGATTCTATAGCTACATCAGTACCCGCTCCTATGGCGATTCCAACATCTGCTCTAACTAGCGCTGGTGCGTCATTTATACCGTCACCAATCATTGCAACTTTTTTACCTGCATCTTGAAGCTTTCTTACTTCTTTTTCTTTATCCTGTGGTAAAACTTCTGCAATTACTCTGCTTACATTTATTTGCTTACCTATTGCTTCAGCAGTTTTTTTGTTGTCACCAGTAAGCATTATTACTTCTATACCCATTCTTTCAAACTCTTGAATAGCTTTTTCACTGGTTGGCTTCACAACATCCGCTACAGCTATTATACCCAAAACTTCTTTTTCGTTTGCAAAGAACATAGGTGTTTTTCCTTCTGAGGCTAGCTTTTGACTTGCACTGTCAAATGAAGATATTGGAATATTTTTACTATCTAATAACTTTTTATTGCCCATGTAGATAACCATATCTTCAACCTTAGCTCTTAATCCCATACCATGTATAGCTTCAAAATCGCTAATATTTAGGAACTTAATACCTTTATTTTCTGCTTCCTTAACTATGGCATCTGCCAATGGATGTTCAGAGTTTTTCTCTACAGATGCAGACAACTGAAGCAATTTTTCTTTGTCGATTTTACCATTAGTCAATATATCTGTTACACGTGGTTTTCCTTCAGTTATAGTACCTGTTTTATCCATTATAACTGTATTTATAGTATGAGCTGTTTCTAATGCTTCTGCTGATTTAATTAATATTCCATTTTCGGCTCCTTTTCCTGTACCAACCATAATTGCTGTAGGTGTTGCTAAACCTAATGCACAAGGACAAGAAATAACTAATACTGCAATACCTATAGACAAAGCAAATTCAAATGAATACCCTAGAAGTAACCAAGTTACCGTTGCAATTATTGCAATAGCTATAACTACAGGAACGAACACACTGCTTATTTTATCTGCTAATTTAGCAATTGGAGCTTTGGAAGAACTTGCCTCTTCAACTAATTTTATAATTTGTGATAAAACTGTATCATCGCCAAGCTTTGTAACCTCAAATCTAAAAGAACCTGATTTGTTTATACTTGCACCAATAACCTTATCTCCAACCTTTTTCTCAACTGGTAAACTTTCACCTGTCAGCATTGATTCGTCAATTGATGTACGTCCATCTATTATAATACCATCTGTTGGTATGCTCTGACCCGGCTTTACGATTACAATATCATTTAAAACTAATTCATCAACTGGTATCTCAATTTCCTCGGATATTCCTGTTTCTGTGTTCGCCCTTAGGACTAAGGCTGTTTTTGGTGCTAAATCTATAAGCTTTTTAATAGCTTCTGATGTTTTACCTTTTGCTCTTGCCTCTAAGAATTTTCCAAGTGTTATTAACGCTAGAACGACAGCTGCCGATTCAAAATACAAGTCCATAGAAAACTGCATTACCATATCCATATCGCCATAGCCTAGCCCATAGCCAATTTTATATATTGCAAATATACCATAAAACATAGCTGCTGATGTTCCAATAGCTATAAGAGAATCCATGTTTGGCGAACCCTTAACTAATGTTTTAAATCCAACTCTATAGTATTTGCTATTTACGAACACTACTGGAAGTGCAAGTAAAAACTGAGTGAAAGCAAAGGTTATTGCATTTTTATGTCCGTGAAAAATAGAAGGAAGTGGCCAACCCATCATATGTCCCATTGATATATAAAATAGTGGTATCGAAAATATCAATGAAATAAATAATCGTTTTTTCATTTCCTTAACTTCTAATTCCGCAACATCTTCTTTGTTTGAAGAATTGATTGCTTCTTTCTTGTTGCCAACTACAAGCGCTTGATAGCCTGCATCTTCAACAGCCTTAATAATTTTATCATCACTAAGCACTGTATCGTCATATTTTACTATCATATTATTGTTTAATAAATTAACATTAACTCCCTCTATGCCCTGAAGTTTATTAACACTTTTGTCAACAGCTAAAGAACAAGCAGAGCAAGTCATGCCCCTTATATCAAATTTTTGTGATTTCATAAGTTCTCCTTTCTTTTATAAATCTATTTTATAGTGCTACTTATCAAGAATTTTTGATAATATTAGCGTAATTTCATTAATTTTTTCGCTACCATTACCATGATCTACTGCCTCTAAAACGCAATGATTCATATGCTGTTTTAGTATTTCTAAGTTTGCCTTCTTCAACAATGATGAAGCGGCAAATATTTGATTGGATATATCTATACAATATCTTTCATCCTCAATCATTTTAATAATTCCATCTATTTGTCCTCTTGCAGTTTTAAGCGCCTGCACAGCTTTATGTTTGTCGTTATTCACACTTATCTACTCCTTTAACTTATATTGTCCCCTCCCTCGGGGGGTGTATGTAAATAGTAACATCACTATTTTAAATTGTCAATAGAAAAATAAAAAATATTTTTAAAATTTTTTTCATTGAATTTATAATGAGTATCTAATTAACTATTAGAATTATATCTAACTTATCATAAAGAATTATTGATATGACTTTTTTATTATGCTATACTTGAATT
This sequence comes from Firmicutes bacterium UBA2058, assembly GCA_002332905.1. GTDB lineage: Bacteria > Bacillota > Clostridia > Tissierellales > Sedimentibacteraceae > UBA1535. The sequence goes on from DDAM01000065.1 coordinate 23,254, forward strand.
AAAATTATACATAAAGTAGGGAGTGCTTATTATGGAAAAGAGATATAACAAACAACTAGGAATTGAACTACCATTACTTGCTTTTGGAGCTATGAGGCTTCCAAAATTAGATGACAAAATAGATTTTGATAGTGCCGTGGAGATGGTTAATTATGCAATGGAAAATGGATTAAATTACTTTGACACTGCTTATCCATATCATAATGGTGAATCTGAAACTTTTTTAGGTAAAGTTTTGCCTAAATATGAAAGAAGCAGCTATTTTTTGACTGACAAAATGCCTATATATAATATTAAAAAGGAAGACGACGCAGAAAAGTATTTTAACGAGCAGTTAGAAAAATGTCAAACTGATTATTTTGATTTCTATCTACTACATGCTATGAATAAAGATCGTGTTAAAATTATGGAAGAATTCAATTTATATGATTTTCTATTAAAGAAAAAGGCTGAAGGTAAGATAAAATACATAGGTTTTTCTTTTCATGATGACAACGAGACTTTGGAGAATCTAGTATCAAACTATAAATGGGATTTTGTGCAACTTCAAATCAATTATTATGATTGGTATGAGTTTGAAGCTAAAAAACAGTACGAAATATTGGAGAAATATAACTTACCTTGCTTTGTAATGGAACCTGTAAGGGGTGGATTCTTATCATCATTGGCACCTAACGTTGAAAAGCATATGACTAACTATAATAAGGAAGCAACTATATCTTCGTGGGCTATTCGATGGGTATCATCATTGCCAAATATAGCAGTGGTTCTTAGCGGTATGTCTAACATGGAGCAATTAAAAGATAATATAAGCACTATGTCTCCGTTTAATCCTATTAATGAAGATGAGCTTAAGGTTATAGATACAGTAGTAGAGGAACTTAGAAAAATTAAACCAATCCCTTGCACAAGTTGCAGATATTGTATGCCTTGCCCAGCAGGTGTGAATATACCAGGAATATTTACAATTTACAATAATTATAAGAAAACAGAAAACATTACATATGTTAAAAATTCATATCTTAATAATTTACAAAGCACTGCACAGGCACATAATTGTGTAAAATGTGGAGCATGTATATCTGTATGTCCACAACATATTGATATACCTACAGAACTTGAAAAAATAGACAAGGAAATCAAATCATTATAACAGCATTATATCTGAAAGAGGGGTATATTTCATGAAGAATAAGTTATGGACGCGTAACTTCTCAATAATTACTATAGGCTCGATTATTTCAATGCTTGGTAATGCCGTATCAGGTTTTGCCATTGGACTTATGGTATTAGATTACACAAATTCAACATTTTTATTTGCTTTATTTATGGTAGTTTATAACCTTCCAAAGATTGCAGCACCTCTGTTTGCAGGGCCATATGTTGATCGTTTTTCAAGAAAAAAGGTTATTTATACTCTAGATTTTATTTCATCTGGTATATATTTAATACTATTTATTGCACTAAGCTATAATTATATTAACTATACTGTATTGCTGCTTTTATCTTTATTAGTTGGAACTATTGATGGAATATATACTGTAGCCTATGAAAGCTTGTATCCTAATTTAATTAGTGAGGGAAATTATTCAAAAGCGTATTCAATCTCAAGCATGATTTATCCTTTAGCTGCTTTTATGGTACCTGTGGCTTCTATAGTTTATACTAGCTTTGGTACAGCTGCACCATTGTTTTTATTTAATGCAATAACATTTTTTGCAGCAGCTTGTTTTGAAACGCAGATAAAATATGACGAAACACATGTAAAATTAAATGAAAACAATAAGTTTAATTTTAAGCAATATAGAAATGATTTTAAACAATCACTTAGCTACATAGCTTCTGAAAAGGGTTTATTGACAATTACTGTATACTTTTTTATTACAATGTTCGCATCTGGTGGTGCACAAACTGTAGTTTTACCATTTTTTAAAAACAATCCAGAACTGTTTTCACATATAGCAATAGATGTAGTTACTTTATATAGTATTGTAACAAGCTTTGGCGTATTTGGTAGATTAATAGGCGGTGCTATACATTATAAATTTAAATATCCAGTAGCCAAGAAATTTGCAATTGCGTTATTTGTTTATTCTACTATTACGGTACTAGAATCAACTCAATATTTTTTACCTATACCTTTAATGGCAATAAGCTTTTTCTTAGTTGGAATTTTAAGTGTTACTTCTTTCAATATTAGAATTTCTGCAACACAATCTTATATACCAGATGAAATCAGAGGACGTTTTAATGGTGTATTTCAAATGCTTTGTACTGCCGGAAGTATTATAGGTCAATTAATAGCTGGTGGATTAGGTGAATTCATGCCGGAACGTATAATAATTATAATGTTCATGTCTTTAAATCTTCTAGGTGTTATCTTAGTAATGTATAGAGGCAGAGAACATGTCAAAAAAATATACAACAGAGCAGTCTAAAAAAGTGTTGCAAATTGCAACACTTTTTTTAATAATGCTTAACTTTTTATATTAATTTCATAAAGAACACTTGAACTACCATAAAGATATACTCTCAAATAATATTTTCCCTGTGTAACGCCAACATCCTTTGTCAATATTCCATTAACATTTTGAGCATATGCGTAGTAGTTAGTTACATCCGGAGCTTTAAACAATACCCAATTAATTTGATTATTAGTATTTGGAGTTACTTTTATTGTTAAATTTGAATCTTCTATAATATCAAAAGTAAAATTATCAATGGAATCGTTTGCATTTAAGCTACCTTCAATCGTAGAATCCAAATTAATAGAATTTGCTTTTTCTATTGTGTTATTATCCTCGACTTCTGTCACAGGTGAAGTTGGATTTGATGAGAAAGTGGCAGTTAAAGTATAATTACTTGATTGACCGTTTGTTTTATAAACAAGCAAGTAATATTTTCCAGCCTGTGCGTTATAAGAACCGCTTATACTTCCTTCGGATGAAGTTGAAGGATATGCAACATAATTGTTGGTATCTGATTCTTTATAAAGTAACCAGTTTAATCCTACTCCTGAATAATTGTTAACAACTATATTAATATCACAAGGTTCAGTTACATTTAAATAATAATAATCTAAGTTATCATCAGCACTAAAGTTTGCATTTAAAGGTAGTCCAGAAACGATTGCACCATTTGCAGTTGCAAATGAATTGTTAGGTTCCTTTTCTTGGATTTGCTGACTTCCGTCATTTGACACTGTAACTTGTGTAACCACAGTAGTTGAAGCTCCAAGGTTATCTGTAACTGTTAAAGATACTTGGTATGTCCCAGAAGTCGAATAAGCATGAACAGGGTTAGCCTCTGTACTTTGAGTATTATCACCAAAATTCCATAAATACGAAGCTATATTTCCGTCAGCATCGATTGACCCATTGCTAGAGAAATTAATAGGACTTTGAACTATTCCTGTATATGGACCATTAATGTTTGCAACAGGAGGTGTATTTTGTGGAGTTGCATCGGAAGTTGTTATTCCAGTATATGTAACATCAAACTCAAACATATTGTTAGAATTCACTCTATGGTTTGTAAAATATGCAGTTAATGTTTTATATCCGCTCCATGGCTCATTTGAAAGCTGTATTAAAGCGTTATTAGTCAAAGAGTTCATAGTATTCCAGTCAGCTTGATATCCAGCAGAAGTTGTTCCAGTATAGGTACCTTTTAATGTAAATGTGTTAAAAAATTGTGAATTTTCGACAGTTGTAGAAGTATTAGTTAAATTAGCTACCTGAACAATTTTATTAGAAACTTCTTGTAGATCTTTGGCTGAATGATTTAAAATATAATCATCTGAAACTAATGGTGTTGTTAAATTAGGATAACTGTCATAAAGCTGTTGCATATGTGAATTATATGCAGAGTTATATGATGATGATGTGCTTAATGTACTTCTATAAGAATCATAACCTGATACATTATTTGTTCTTATAAGTCTTCCTAACTCATTAAATGCAGCCATATCATTTTGATATAAATAATTTAAGAAAACAAAAGCATATGTATAAAATTTGAAATTTCCATACCTTGCATACATAGTTCTAGATAATGAATATCTATCTGATGCATTAGAATCAATATTTTGAACCATTGATTTTCTAGGTTTTATACCCTCTGTTCTTGTGGAACCAGCAAATAATTCTGCTCCTCCCTCTTCATACCATGTTAATCTCTCATTTTGATAAATTGCACTTTGATTCCATAGTCCAGGAATCAAATATCTACCTTGAAGATAATGGGTATATTCATGTCTAAATAATTCCTCTAGGCTGTAAATACTATCTTCCGTTGTTCTCTCATAAGTAAAGAATCTGCCATCACCTTCAATATACATTCCGCCATTGTTTGTATCAATGCCATAAAAAAATCTATTTAAATTATAATGATCAGGTGAATTGTATAGAATAATTTCTAATCTATCATCAGCATTTCCTGGTTCTAAAGCAGCATCTGAACCATAAATTCTAAAAAACTGAGCCTTTACTTCTTTACTTGCCCAATAAAGTCTTTTTATTTTTTCTTCAGTAACATTGGCTCCAGATTTAATTACTACTTTTCCATTATCAAAGGTATAAGTATTAGGTAAATTATATGCTTTACCATTTTCTAAGGCTTGCTCATAATTAATGTTTTTATTGTTATAGTCAATTCCATTAAATTCTTGATCAATCATGAATAGTGCTTGGAAATATTGATAACCCATATATGGATATATTCTAACCGCATCTGTTAATGTTTTGTTTGCTAAGCTGCGATTACTTAGATAATCTGCAAATGAGCCTGTATAGTATAGTGCATTATCCACAAGCCATGTATTGCTACTAGTAAGCGGTAATGTGTTAGAGAGCTTCATTATTTCATTGATAAATGAATCTATATTTCTATAGTATTGACTTGAAGTTAAAGAAGTACCTGTTACACGTAAATAATTGCTAAGTGAATAGTCAATACATTCCATAGCGTGGTATATCGATATACTTTTACTATAATTTGAAGCATAAGAACCTATATTATTATTAAAGGTTTTGAAAATATTTGCGAATTTATCTATAGTATTAAGGTTTATAAAGGTTGCAGATGTAAAAAGTGCAGCACAGTCTACAATTTCATCTTGTACAGCTGTACCTAACGCAAAATTAGAATTGTTAACTATGGCATTTAGCGCCGATGTACATCTATTTTTCTCAGTTACAGAGTTAAGATAATTTAACTCTGTATTGTAAGATGCCAAATAGTATCCAGCACGTATGATTTCTAAAAAAGTTGGAAGTCCTAAATCATCACTAGCCGTATAACGGGCACCTCTTGTTTCGATTTCTCGAATTAATGCTCTCATACGAGTTGTATTACTGTAGAATTTATATGCATCATTATTGTAAACAAATAGGTCTGTTATCTGATTCCATTTTAAAGTAGGTATTAGTGAAATTAATTGACTGTCGCTCATTGCGTTTAAGTCAGCCATAGTGTATGTGGCGGCTTGAGTTTCTATTGTACTTGAAAAAGTCTGTATACCTTCAATAGCGTATAAAGGTTGAACTGTAAAAATACTAAAAAGTAATAATAAAGAAACAATTAATGACAGAGTTTTTGTTTTTAACTTATACTTTAAATTATTCATTTTAAATACCCCTATAAATTATTATTATTTTATCTTAGTAAGTTCTGGTTTATTATTGATAATTAATGACAATAAAATAAATTTAAATATTCAAATTTTTTAAGCAAACTGGCATACGTTTGCACTATTTACAAATAATTATACTATTGCAGTATGAGCATATATTTATATTTATTCTACAGATTTGTAAAATATCTTCTATAATAACTACCATTTTATCCTAAGTAAAATTAAAATTAAAAACTTTATAAGTCATATACTAAAGGCACTTAATATTAAAGTGCCTCTAGTAACAATTTCTGTCTTTTATTTAATTAATTTTTCAAAATCAACACCATATATTCCATTTACTGAAATATTGTATATAGCTTTTGAATTTCCGCTAGCATCTTCAAGTATTATGTAACTTATTTGCCAATTATTATTCTCAGATAAAAATTCAGCATTAGCGTAATATCTTCCATTATTATAGCTTAATATACATTGCTTTATTGTGCCGTCTTTGCCAACAAATTCAATAAATGCATTATCACTATATTTTTTATTAGTTCTTACCAAAACAGATTGATTATCTAATTTAATTGAATTTATAATTGTTTGCTTTTGTAATACAGGTTTATTTTTATCATTGTCAAGTACAATGTGAATTTTTGCAGTACTTCTATTATAGCTTTCATCTGTTACAAACACTTTTAATCCATACTCGACTAATGAAACACCCATCCATTTTGGTTCTGATTTAGATGCTGTATAATCATTACTATCGCTAAATGCTGGATTCATAAACAAGTTATTATCTGTTATAACCCATCTATCTTTACCATTATCACCATTAATTAATATTTCAGTTCCCCTCTTTAAGGAAAAGGCTGCATCATGCATTTGATAATTTACTGCATCAGGACCCTCTGCCTCTTTTGTTTCGTACTTATACCACACTGGATTTTGATCAGCATCCACTATACCTGCATATTGTTCATTTTTATGATTCCAATTACCTTGGTCTGGTTTGTTACCAGCATATTTTTCATTTATGTACCAAACAACTAATCCAGGATCATACTCAAGTGTTGGTCTCCCAATATTGATAGTTTGTAGTCCCTTATCGACTAAGGTGTCTGCTCCACTATTTCTCCATTCTAATATATAGTAATGCTCAGTTGGAGGTTCATAGCCATCAGATATTAAAAATCCATTTAAATCAAATTTTGAACTTATCTCTGCTTCATCCTTAAGCAATGTTTTATCACCATTTTTAATATTTATATTATCTAAAAATATACCTTTCTCTGGTGTGTTTCCATCAGTCTTAATTCTAAATCTAAGTTCTATTTCTTTCCCAGCGAACTCTGATAAATCAAATTTTATATTAGCCCATTTTTCGCCAGAATCATATGAAATTGCCCATCCAGGGTTTCTATCTAAAATTTGTTCTGGTGTCTCGTTATTAGATACCCACTCATCTACTTTGTCAGTAGTATATCCAGTAGTATCCTTTAAAGCAATCCATTTGTCGCTACCCTTTTCTTTTGCTTGTACTGCAAAAAAATCAAATCCTGGATCTAAATCCCACCATGCATCAAATGACAATGTAATATTTTTAGTCTCAATATTAGTTAAATTTAATCCATTTTTTAAAACCATAAAGTTTTCCATATTATCTTTATTGTCACTAAAATATGCATATTTGCCAGTTGGAGTAACTACCTTATTTTCTCTCATAGGTAATTTTATTATCACTGAATCTTTATTTGTGCCTTTTAAACTAGCTTGATCTAAAACAATATCTAGTCCATCTTTACCAATGTCCTCAAGATTAAGTTCTAAAGGGTTTTGCCAGTTAGCAGTTCTACCTCTTTTTTCAAAATCCTCTTGTAAGAATTTCTTACATAATGCGCCGTAGCTATTTGGCTCTGAGCCTCTCGGGTTTCCAGTATAGCTTCCGCCCATTACTGACCAGTTTTCAACAGGTGGTGTTCCATTTGATGAATATAAATCAGGCAGCCCCAGTACATGACCATACTCATGAACAAATAAATCTAAAGGTAAATCTTGTTCAAACACAGTAAAATCTTCAGCAAACCAAGTTTTTCCTTTATTATCTTTAAATTTATATGCAGGAGTATTTCCATTTTCATCTGGTTTTATTAACTTGATAGCATCTAGAGGATCATCAAAATTTATATCATGGTCATACCAGCTAAAACCTATTCTAAATGGCCAAATAGCGTTTTCACCAACAGAACCGCCTCCCCATTCTTCACCTAAGCCAGCATGTATAACAACTAGCGTATCAACAATTCCATCTGACTCATCATAATTACCATCATTATCTATATCCCATTTATCCTCTACATCATACTTAGATAAATCTAAATTAGGATTATTTTTTACCAATTCTTCTATAGCTACTTGTACAAGCTCACTAGCTCTTTTTTGATCAGATTCCCAATATTCAGGATCATTGTAACCATAGTATTCAATATCCTTAGGAGCTGTATACCATCCATATACATCACCCTTAAATTCATAAGTTCCTCCAGATTCCTCCATAAAGAACTTATTAACTGTTATATGCTGTTTTCCGTCACTAGTAGCATAAAAATCATCGCCAAAGAATAATGAATTATAAAACTCAGGTGTTGTTTCTTCCCCAGTAAATGCATTTATTCTCCAATCCTCTTTGTTTTCTAAATCAGTGTGTTTGTAATTTGGAAAATCCATCAATATAACCAATGGTCTTGCAGTAAATTTTTCTGAGCTATAATTTTGGTTTTTAATAGGACTTAAAGCATTGTTAAAAGATTTTTCATTTTTTTCAACTTTGTTTGATAACATACCCATTGTATTACGCAATCCATTTTGTGTCTCAAAAGCCATAACAGGTGTAATCATAGATAAAATCATACAAAAAATTGTTACTAAAACTATATACCTTTTTTTCATTTTTCCCTCCTTGGTATTAATATTTATTAATCTCTTTCATAGATTTTCGAATACATACTCCACTATGAAAACGTATGCCAATTATAATGCATTATTTATGCCATATATTTCTAATTTATTTAAATTGTTCATATTTCACACTCATATTAGTTTTCATTGATAGATTACTGTACGCACATTAAATACATTGTACTATTTTTAGTCATTTTTTGTCCCATTTTCAATATTTTGTATCTTTTTAAGTACATTTTTTTCTAGTTCAATAATTTTTTTCTTGCAAAATTATATACGTTTATGTTATTATTACTTCAAATAAATAGTATATTTGCAATCTATATAGGAAAGGTGGACGCATGCAAATAATTAACATTGATGAAAAAGAGATAGGAAAAAATCATAAAATTTTAATATTATTGGTTTTTCCCCTATCTATTTTTATGTGTGGAATAGTTACATGGTTAATTGAAGCAAATTTTAATTTAAATTCTATTTTAATAGGTTTAAAAGACATCATATCATCGCCTACTACACTTTATACAGATTTTTTAGCGGTTGGAGGTGTAAGCTCAGCTCTTATAAATTCAGCATTAATTGGATTTTTTAATTTATATTTTTTAAGAAAGTATAAATTAAGATTAAACGGATTGCTCATAGCTGCATTCATGACAGTTATAGGCTTTTCATTCTTTGGAAAAAATATTTTTAATATTATCCCTATATATCTAGGTGGCTTTTTCTACAGTAAGTATCAAAAAATAGAATTTAAGGATATTATATTATCAATTATGTTTGGTACTGCTCTTTCTCCTGTCATCAGTCAAATTAGTTTTTCTGGTATTTTACCATTACATATAAGTATACCTGTTGGGCTAATTGTAGGAATATTTATAGGTTTTGTTATTGTACCGCTCTCAACTCATATGCTTAAATTTCATGAAGGTTACAATATATACAATATAGGCTTTACTTCTGGTATATTAGGTACTGTTTTGACGAGTATATTAAGAAGTATTAATGTAGAGGTAGAAAGCGCTAATATTCTTTATACTGATAAAAACTATATTTTATTATTTCTTTTATTGTTTCAGTTTGTTTTTTTAATCGTTATTGGGATATTAATTAATAAAAAATGTATACTTTCTTATAAAAGTATATTAAAATACAAAGGAAGAACAGTTACTGATTTTACATTCTTAGTTGGATATGGTATAACGTTCTTTAACATGGGTATTTTAGGTCTAATAAGTTTAGCATTTGTATTAGCAGTAGGTGGAATAATCAATGGACCTGTTATAGCAGCTATATTTTCTTTAGTTGGTTTTGGAGCTTTTGGTAAGCATATTAAGAACTGTTTTCCAGTTGCATTAGGAGTCTCAATATTTGCATTAATATTCCACAACGATTTTAGCTCTACTAATATTATAATAACAGTATTATTCTCAACTACTCTAGCGCCAATTGCAGGAAGTTTTGGATTTTTTACCGGCATAATAGCTGGAATGCTACACTATACATTAGCAACAAATATAAATGTAATACACGGTGGACTTAATTTATATAATAATGGCTTTGCTGGAGGTTTAGTAGCTGGATTTTTAGTGCCAATAATTGAAGCATTTAAAAAGGGAGAAAAGTAAAATGCATAACGAAATACAAAAAACAACTAAAATTATAGATGAATTTACCTCTTTATTAATGAAAAAAGGTACGACAGAAATTGATATAAAACTAAGAAAAGATGATGATTGTACTACGATTTTTATAACTGATTATAATACTTCAATGAATGAGGAAGAAATTAATACATTAAGTGAGTTTTTAAACTTTCAGCGCCAGACAGAAATAGAAGAGTATTATTGGGGGCTTATGGGTGAAACAAGTGATGAAGATGAATTGTTTCTGGTAGGCTCAATGCTTGATAGTGCTACACTTGAAATAAAGAATGGAAATTTATATATAAAATTAATTAGAAAATTAAAATAACAATTTAGCACGTGAGCTAAATTGTTATTTTTTGTTGATGTTAATTTATTTTTCTGCCTTATTAAACTCTTCTTTTATTTCATTTAATAATTCTTTGTTTGTTATAATTTCAGCACCAGTTAGTGTTAAAGCTTGAATAGCTATTTTCATTTGTTCAAAGGCGTAGGATGTTTTTGTAGCCTCTGCAAATTCTATTGTGTGTCCTACTATACTTTCATTGGTCGATATACTAAAGTATGGGTGTATTGTAGGGCATATGTGACTTACATTACCAGCATCTAAAGAGCCAAAGCTATTATCTTGGTCATGAATTTTAGCATCTGTAAATTTTGATAAATTTTCACAATATAAATCTGACAATTTTTTGTTTGTAACAAGATTATCATAGCTTAGCTCATAGTTAGATATTTCAAGCTTTGTACCTGTTGCCATTGCTGCACCTCTGGCACAATTTTTAACTCTTTCAACGAGCTCTATTAAATAAGTTTTCGTTTTTGCTCTTACATAAAACTGTGCCTTTGCATAATCTGGTACAATATTTGCTGCCTTTCCTCCATCAACTATAACTCCATGAATTCTTGCATCACTTCTTATATGTTGACGCATTGCGTTTATACTATTAAAAGCATTTATCACTCCATCTAAAGCATTTATACCTTTTTCAGGAGAAGATGCAGCGTGAGATGTTTTCCCAAAAAATTCAAATTGTATAGCCTCCATAGCAAGAGATGTTCCACTTCTTTGATGTACAGTTGAAGGATGACAAACCATTGCTACATCGACGTTATTGAATGCTCCTTTTTCCGCATATGTAACTTTTGCTCCATTTGTTTCTTCAGCTGGTGTTCCAAATACAATAACTGTACCGCCAATTTCATCTAGTAAGTTTTTAAGTGTTATTCCAGCACCTGTACTTGTAGCTCCAAGTATATTATGCCCGCACCCATGTCCTATACCTGGCAAAGCATCATATTCAGCCATATAAGCAACTGTCGGTCCCTCTTTTTTTGACTTATATTCAGCTTTAAAGCCAGTTTTTTCATCTAGATAATTTTCCTCAACATTAAACCCATGCTTTCTTAATAGCTCTACATGCAATTTACATGAGTTATATTCTTCGTTTCCTAGCTCAGGATTATCGTAAATATCATTACTAAGTTTAATTATTTCATCTGCTATATTATCAACTATACTTTTAATCTTTTCCTTCATTAATTTCTCCTTTTTCACTTTTTAATTTGCGTAAATCTTTAAAGAATTCTTTAAGTATGAATCTACATTCTTCTTCGCATACACCAAATTCGACTTCTATTTGATGATTTAAACACTCATTTTGAGCTATATTTAATACTGTCCCACAGGCACCTGTTTTTTCATCTTTTACTGCAATTATTAACCGATCAACTCTTGCATTTACTAAAGCACCTGTGCACATTGAACATGGCTCCAAAGTTACATACATTGTGCAGTTAGGAAGTCTCCAGCCTCCAAGATTTTTACATGCATCCTTTATAGCTAAAATTTCTGCATGTAAAGTTGCATCTTTTTGAGTTTCCTTTTTATTATATCCACGACCTACAATTTTATTATCCTTAACAATTACTGCACCTATTGGTACTTCCATAATTTCTCTAGCTTTAAGAGCCTCTTTTATAGCCTCCTGCATAAAATATGTATCATTCATTTATTTGTCCTTAAATATTTTATCTTTAATATTTTTTTCATTTTCTAAATTTTTATAAATGCTTTTAATTTTTTTTACGTCTTGATTATTTATAATTTCTTCACTGTAGCGTGCTCTTCTATAAATTTCTCTTATGTCCTCTAACTCTTGTATAGAATTTACAAACATCTCACATGATTTATCATGTATTGATTGGCTACTGTCAGACATAACAATATCCATACTTCTTTTATGGCAAAGCACAAGAAATTTTCTATACCAGTACCTTATTTGATCAATGCTATTTTTAAATATTTTCTTATTTTTTTTACTTGCTTTATCGCTATCCGCTAAAAAGCTTCTATACTGTATAACGCCTTCTACTTCATCGTCTAGTTTTCTATTTCTTTTTGATAAAAATTTCTTTAATAAGTATATACATAGAATAGCAATAAGTACATAAGCTAAAATATGTAAAATCAAAAAGTATGTTTCATTATTTTCAAAGCTATCTACAAAGTTTTCAGCTTTTTCTTCTGCATTTAACAAGTCTTCCAAAGACATTGTGTAGTTATTTGCATTGACAAATAGAGATATAAACTTCATAAAAATCCAGATTATACCCATAATAGCATAAGCAACTCCTATCAATGCCGGTACACATATTTTATCATATATTAATTTTAAAACATAAATTATTGCATTTATAGCTATATCCGAGCTTAAAATTATGCATATAATACAAGCTGCTGTAATAACTGATATATTTATAACAGCAAATATTTTGCTTGTGATTACATCCTTACTATGTCTAGTGGTACGCAATAAATATAATCCGCTTATAATAAAAATAATAACATACTGCATACTGACACTTTTAAATAATTCAAACCAGTTTATTATAAAAACACCTAAGATTAATACCAAAATTGCTATAATTAGTTTTGCAAACAAATCTTTAAAGATATAATAATCTATATAGTATTCATCTTTTTTAATGAAAAAAATCATATATATAAACGGAAATATAACTGCCACAGCCCCAGTAATGGTTCTCAAATATAATATAGCTGCAATAGCTCCTAATACAGGTAGATATTTTAGTTTACTATATTTTTCATTAAATCTGAAGGCATAGCTTAATGAAAAGCAAGCAAGAGTTATAAAATACACTACAATCATAGATTTATGCACTGGCTGAACAAATAACATGGTAGCATATGCAAAATAAAAAGCCATTAAACACATATTTTTAATTAAAAAAACTAAAAACATATTATTCGCCTCCTTGATTTGGAGTTAACATACAAACATCATAGCCTGTCAATTCTTTTAATTTATCTTTTCCTGCTAGATAGCTTTCTTCCATTTTTGGTGTAATAAGAATATGGCCTACACCTAATTCAGCAATATTCAGAGCTCTGTCCAACATTTTTTCATATGGCTCTCTTACTATATATACTGCCCTCCCTAGCCCCTCTAAAATATTCATTAAATAGTTTTTACCCCAACCATAATCTGAATTTGCCCAAATTGGTCTTGTACCTGCTATTGTTGCATTCGTTATAAACCTATACTTTATGTTTTTACTTTCTAAAAACTGACAAACACTTCTTCCTATTGAAAAACATTCCTCAACAAGTTCCTCATTATTATCTCCATTGTAATCAATATTTAATAAAACAGTAACAATAAGCTCAAGAGTATAATCATACTTCTTGACCATTAAGTGCCCAACTCTAGCTGTTTGAACCCATGAAATCATTTTTTGAGGCTCTTGTCCTGTATAGTCATTAAACCCCGCTGTAAGTATCGGATCTTCAAATATGAATCTATTTATTGATATATCACCGATATAACCACATAGCTTTATCTCAATATCTGGTAGTTTACTTTCTTTAGGAATAACAACTACTTCTTCAATACAGCTATAATCTCCTATAGTTTCACTAATGCCTAAAAAATCTCCTCCAAATATTGTAGCACCATATAAAAAGTACCTTCCTCTTTTTGGTATTGATGCTCTAAATCTTCTCTCCAATTTTTGTCTTGGCATCAAATAGTGACTACTTTCTAGGATATTGTTATCAAATTTCTCACTATTTTTTAAAAACAATTCAATTTCTTTTGAAAACTTTTCTTTTAGCCTTAAAAAAGCAACAAAACGTCGTGTCCTGTTTTGTAAAATACATACTATATCGAACTCTTCATTTGGCTCTACTAATGTTAATGAAGTTTTTTGAGTGTATTCTATACCTTTTAAGGCGTTCTTAATAGAACTTTGTTCAATTATATATACAATTAATATAATAGTTATTAATGTTAATAAAAACATATTTATAACCTTTCTAATGGTACTGCTATGTTTTTTATTATATCATCTAAATATGTAGCTGTATCTTTTGATCTTCTTCCACCAGCAGACACGATACGGTGGCATAATACATCCTGTGCAACAAACTGTACATCTTCAGGTAAAACATAATCTCTCCCATTTATAGCTGCATAGGCTTGGCTGGCTTTATATAGAGCTATAGCTCCACGGGTTGATACGCCTGCTAAAAACCTTTTATCATCTCGTGTTTTCGTTACAATTTCCATCATATATTCCGAAACATCTTTACTAACCGTAACTAGGCTAAAGTTGTCCTTAACATATTTTGTCTCTTCACTACTTACTACGCAATCTAATTTTTCCACAATATCTGTTGTTGACTTTCTAGATATAACCTCTAGCTCTTGTTCTTTTTGCATATATCCAAGAGATAATCTCATAAAAAATCTGTCTATTTGAGCCTCTGGCAATGGAAATGTTCCTGACGATTCAATAGGATTTTGTGTAGCCATAACCATAAACGGTTCATCAAGCTTCATTGTTTCTCCATCAACAGTTATTTGTTTTTCTTCCATAGCTTCCAATAGGCTTGATTGAGTACGAGGCGTCGCTCTGTTTATTTCATCGGCAAGCACTATATTAGAAAATAAAGGACCACGTCTGAATATAAATTCTCCTTCTTTATTATTATAATAATTTATTCCTGTCAAATCTGATGGCAGTAAATCAGGAGTAAATTGAATTCTTTTGAATTTTCCACCAATTGATTTTGCAAATGCTCTTAAAAGCATTGTTTTTCCTGTACCGGGAACATCCTCTAACAGTACATGTCCTGAACATATAAAAGAAACTATGATTAAATTTATAACTTCATCCTTACCTAAAATAACCTTTGAACAATTACTTAGTATTTTGTCTTTATATTCCACAAATCGTTTAGTTTCCATTGTACTACTCCTTTTTATGTTAATATATGGTAAATCAATTTTACTATAAAATACAAAATATTTCAATAATGTTTAAAATATTTAATTATTTTAATTTTGTAGAAATATAATTCAAAAAATGGTATAATAGTGGCATATTTAAAATGGTTAAAACGTAATTTGAAACTATGATATAAATATCACATTATAAAGATGTTTTATATTATATAAACTATAATATTGTTAATTTTTTGGAGGAATTAATTTGCAAAGTATATCTATTGTTATTCCTTCCTTAAATCCTGATGATAAGCTTATAGAAGTAGTTGAATCAATTATTAGTAGGGGTTTTGAAAGCATCATTATTGTAAATGATGGTAGCGATAAGGAATATGACAAATATTTTGACTTAACAAAAAAGCATAAGGAATGTGTAGTTCTTAAGCACTGTAAGAACTTAGGAAAAGGTCGAGCATTAAAAACTGCATTTAATTATTTTATAAATACATATTCAGATAATATTGGACTAATAACTGTTGATGCTGATAATCAACATCACATCGACGACATTTGTAATTGTGCTATATCTTTACAAGAAAGAAGCAATAGCTTAATTTTAGGTTGCAGAAATTTTGATTTAAACAATATTCCTTTAAAAAGCAAGCTTGGCAATAAAATTACTAAATTCATTTTTAAATCATTATGTGGTATCAATCTTAGCGATACACAAACCGGTCTTAGAGCTATACCAACAAATTTAGTTAAAGAATTTATTGATATTGATGGTGAAAGATATGAGTTTGAAACAAATATGCTAATAGAAGCAAAAATTAAAAACGTTAAAATTGAAGAAGTTAAAATTCAAACTATTTACATAGAAAATAATAAATCCTCTCATTTTAATCCACTGAGGGACTCATTTAAAATTTATTTATTGATATTTAAGTTTTGTTCTGTATCTTTTTTATCTTCAATTATTGATTTAGGATTATTTGCTTTATTTATGCTTTTATTTAAAAGCTTTAATTTGTCAACAAAAATATTTTTATCAACTGTATTGTCACGTATATTATCGTCGTTATTTAACTTCTATGTCAACAAAAATGTTGTTTTTAACAATGGCTCAAATACAAAGACGACAATGGTTAAATACTATACCCTTGCCGTCATTCAGATGTCTTTATCATATTTTGGTGTTTATTTTATATCAAAAATACTGCACTTTAATAGTACCGCAATAAAATTATTTGTAGATATAGTTTTATTTGCAGTAAGCTTTCAAATACAAAGAGAATGGGTTTTTAAAAGTTCTTAACATCTGTGACTAGCCACTTGCCATCTATTTTTGCATAATATACTTCATAGGCAACTGGGTAGTCTCTTCTTTTATTGTTTCCATATGTGATATAGTAATTAAATTTCACTTGTATTGATGCATGATTTTCATCATACCATAGCATATTGCCAAACTCTATATTTTCATATCCAAATGTACTGTGCTCTGGAAACCAACCATTATAGAATTCACCTAGGGTATCATAAATTTGTGTATTTTTATATATATACTCGGATAATTCTGAAAATTTACAGTCCTCAGCTACAAAAGCGGCATATTTTTTAGCGAATTCCTCAGCCATAGGCTTTAATTCTTTTAATACATCCGGAGAAATGTTAGCTATGACTTCATAGTTATCATCTTTTAAATCTATGTTACAAAGTTCACCATCTTTTCTCTTTGCATGTACAGAAGAAACGCCGATTAAATCATTTACTTCGTAGCATAAAATCTTTGGATGTTTGTAATCTAAATCCTTAATTCCACTGTAGTATGAATACTTTTCTCCATCGTTTGCAACATACTCTTCAGTTAATAAAGCATCATTTAAAAATACATCTATCCCTGATGGAGCATATATTTTAACACTTTCGGTATAAATATCTTGTTCCGGTGTATTTACCAACCATGTATTGAAGTAGTTAAACTTTTTTTCATCTGTTTTACTTACTTTAAATTCTTTTACTTTTTTTCCATTAAATTGAACCTTGTAAAAATCATCTTTTTCCGTTGATAATGTTGAATTTTTTACTATAATTGCTTTATCATGATTTGCTCCATATTCTCTTTTAATATACATAGCAAATTCTCTTTTTGTGTTAAATTTATCTTCTTTAATTCCATTATATTTCATTATCTCTTCATAATTATCGCTTTTAATTAAGTCTATATATTTATTTAAAAAGACCTCTGAATTATAATTTTCTAATCCGTATAAATAAATGTATAATCCTATAAAATATATGGTAACAAGAATTAACGGAATAACTAAACCAAACATTATATAAAATACAGGTCTAGTTTTTCTTTTTTTAGAACTAATAAGCTTCACCTCTTCATATAAATCATATCCACAATTTTGACAAACTGTTGCATACATATCGTTTTTAGCATCACATCTATAACATATTTTTTCCACAGTTACCTCCAAACACTTTATACTTTCTTAAAAGCGTTTATTTTTTTATTAAAAATGACGTTGGAACTTCTCTAGCTCCATACAAGGCGAAGGTACTGTTTATTATTTTATCCTCATATACCATAACCGTTGAAGTACCCCCGTCTAAATTAGCTGCATTATATGCACCATACTCAACCATTACATCTATGCAATCTTTATAAGTAGCACCTAAGCTTGAGGATTGTCTCCCATCTATAACAAGCAGTAAAACTGTTCCATCTTTTCTTTGACCAATTACAGTACGAGGATTTAATCCTCCTCCTGTTCCAATAGCCTGAGCAGGTTCTCCATTAATTATATAAAAAGGACCAAAGCTAACTGCATCTCTAATACCCATGTCTAACGCCTCTTGACCCGTATAATTGCCAAGAACTAATACATTATTATTATCAAACCCAATTAGATTATGTCTTATATCCAGTCCTCCTGATATTATCTTACCGTGTTGTATAACTATGCCTAGAGGATCTCCGCCATGTCCCATTCCGCCTTCATCTACAAATCCTCCTGCATTTACACCACCTATGGCATCTTCTCTTTTTACCATTTTATCGGTTCTCTCTCCACTAGCTCCGAGGTTTTTTGTAACACCAACATATAGTCTAGATGGATCTCTAATTATCATCATTTTTCCCTTAAATGTGCTCCCAGACACATCTTCAATTTTTATTGAATTTAATTCTTCCTCAACTATATTCTCTTCGGTTGGTATATCTATTAAGTCAGTATTTGTTGATTCTTCAAAAGTTACTATGGTATTTTGAGATAAAATTTCCTCTACTCTTTCTTCACCTAAAAACCCAGTAGCTAAAAATTTAGCAGCACTGGTTTCCATAACAGTTGTTACAAATAAACCTCTTATATAATTTGATGGTCCATGAAGTATTAACAATACTGTTCCTAATAAGGTAATTAGAATCCATACTAAGGTTATTAAAAATATATTTAATACAGTTATAATAGGTCTAAATCTCTTCTTTTTAGTTTTAATCACTAATTCTTGAGTCAAATTTGTCCTCCAAAATTAAAAATTATATATAATATTACATATTAATCTATTATTCTACATCGTTATTAATATACCATACTTATAGCGTTAAGTAAATATTATGTAGACATACGGCAGTAAAAATTATAAAATTAAAAGAAAAAAGGATTTTACAATGTCAAAAAAATTACTACTCTTTTTAATCTTATTTAGTTTATGTACTATAACAGTCCACGGTGATATATCCATGGAAATTACAAAAAATTGCCACATAACTTCTAACAAAAGTATTAATAATATAATAGACGGTAGGTATTCAACAAACTTAGCTCTATCTGAAAATGATAATATTAATATTATCATCAATGATAATGTTAATATAAAAGGTGATAAGCATATTAAAGCAATTTATATACTATGGGATAATGTACCTAGTAGCTTTTCTATAAAAGATGCTTCAGGAAATTTGATATCCTCCTATGATAGCAAAAAAAATATATTTCTTCATCAATTAATTAAAATAGATCAAGATATAAATAGTCTGGACTTAACTATTGATAGCGGTAACTGTAAAATAGCAGAAATTTATGTTTTTAGTAATGGTTATCTACCAGAATGGGTACAGAATTGGAAAGAGCCATACGAAAAAGCTGATATACTTTTACTTCCTACACATGCTGATGATGAGCATTTATTTTTTGGAGGAACTATGCCTTATTATGCAGGCGAATTAAAATTAAAGGTACAAGTAGCTTATTTGACCAATCATTATAATTTCAGAGTACATGAACTTTTAAATGGATTATGGTCTGTTGGCATTAGAGCTTATCCAATAATTCCAGAATTTTATGATCATTATGCTTCCTCTTTAGATGAAGCAAAACAATTATACAATGAAAATGATATTCTAGGTTATCAGGTTGAGCTATTAAGAAGATTTAAGCCATTTGTTGTTATAGGTCATGATTTAAATGGAGAATATGGGCACGGTGTACATATGCTCAATGCCCATAGCTTAACAAAGGTATTAGAAACAAGCAGTGATAATACGATGTTTACAGAATCAGCTCAGAAATATGGAGTATGGGATGTACCAAAATGTTATCTTCATCTTTATAAAAGTAATAGGCTATCTATGAACTGGGATGTACCACTAAAAAGATTTAATAATAAAACAGCCTTTGAAATGGCTGTTATTGGATTTTCAAAGCATATTTCCCAACAAGAATTTTTTTCTGTAGGAAAAAAAGGAGTGTTTGACTGTAGAGCGTTTGGTTTATATCGCTCAACAGTTGGAGAAGATAAAGTAAAAAACGACTTTCTAGAAAACATAAATATAAAAACACATAAATCTAATAAATTTTCTATAGATTTAATTAGATAAAAAATAAAACTTACCAGAGAAAAGTCTTTTTTTGATAAATTGAAAATTGAGAATGGAAGGGGCTGTAGCAAAACAAAAAATTGCCACAGCCTTTAAAACTATACACTAAAATTATTTATCCATGTAGTAAGGAAAAAATTATATAGTAAAAATCGGACAAAAATTAAAGGCGAGGTATAAAAATCCGTCTTTAAGTGAAAAAAGTATTCTATTATTATATGTTAAGTTATAAATTTTTCAAACATTTGTTTTCTGGTACGTTATTTCTGAATTTGTTATGTAGTTTGTTAATGTTATATGCCATAGCCACAAGAATAAATTCAGTTAGAACTTTCTCATTACCTCTATGAAAGAACTGGCGAAAACCGTAATCCTGCTTGATGAATCTTTTTGATACCTGCAATTTTCTATTACCCTTTGATTTAGTACACTTCTTTTTGTAAGGACAACCTTCACAGCTCTCACATTCGTAGTATGTAATCTGACTTTCAAATCCTGACTTGTTTATGCGATTACCTACATAAACAACCTTAAGCTTTTGCAGTTCTGACAGGTATACTCATCTAATTCAGAATCATATTTTATATTTTCCCTAAGCACCATATTGCTTTTGTATTTTTTCGTTTTTGAACACTTATAATTCTGTGGCTTAATGTAGCACTCTGTTGTTTTATCCTCAAAATATTTGTAATTTTCTTCGCTCTCATAACCTACATTGGCAGTCACACCTTGTATCTTTTACCTGTATGTGTCTCCATATTTTCTGGCAATAGGATGCGTGCAAGCTGGTCACTACGTTCACTTCCAATATGTATTCCAGTTATATATTCTCCTTCTATTCCAAGCTGAATGTTGTATTCAGGCTGTTCCATCTACGAAATCTCGCAATTTCACTGTGGTTTGGTGCTTTTTCGCCATTAAGCAGCCAGATGAAATTAATATCACGAGTAATGGATATATAAATGGTTTGAAACAACAGCAATTTCAAATTAGAAATAAATGCTATCTATAAGGAGAATAAAGAAGCTATTGCTTTAAAAGATTCAAATTCACGTAGTGCACGCATTAAATATCAATTTGAAGATTTTAATCGTAAGCTAAGAAAAGTAACAAAAAATAAAACCGTATTTCCTTCCAATGGAATGGTTATATTATACAATCATAATTTTATATTTTAAACTTAATAAAATATAGCTCTTTATCTCTGTGAAAAAAATATTGATAAAGAGCTATATCTTTAATATTTATGCATAATAATTTAAATGTCATTGTTTTTTAGGATGAATAATCACTCCTATTACTATAAGTATAAGACCCAGAAAATAACCATACGAAAGTAGCGATAGTATT
Organism: Firmicutes bacterium UBA2058; assembly: GCA_002332905.1. Lineage (GTDB taxonomy): Bacteria > Bacillota > Clostridia > Tissierellales > Sedimentibacteraceae > UBA1535. The sequence goes on from DDAM01000065.1 coordinate 44,971, forward strand.
AAAGGCATATTAATTTTCCCAATAGAAGCTGTAGCGAAAATTATTCCTCCAAAAAACATTAGTGCAAAACCAATTATTATTATTTTTACAGCGTCATTCATACTTTTTGTTTCCTTCCTTTATCTAATATACAACGAATCTTGGAAACTATATGGAGTTTTAGTGGTAGTTAGACCAAAACTTATTCCTCCATCTAAACTTACCGAAAAATTATCCAAGTTTAAAGTAGTAGAAACATGCGCATATTCCCCATAAGCCGAACAAAAATTATCTGTTGGTTGATTTTTATTAGCTTCACAAGAAATAACACCTTCCATATCTACTATTGCGCCATTCCATTGATGGCTCTCCTTAATTTTATATCCTATTCCTTGTGTACCAGTTGCCTTTATATCTACACCCCCATTTAAACTATTTCTCATAATAGTATCACCATTAATATTTGTCAAAGTTACACGTCCTCCATAAGATGAACTGTCCATAGATAAACCTGAATCTAATGCTAAGCCAACAACAGCCTTATAATAAGTAAGCAAATCATATTCTGGTACTGTTAACCAATCATAAACGAAAGCTACAAAAAATCTGCTACTGCTATATTTATACATTGACAAACCAACTTTCATTTTTGCATATGTTTTATATTTAGTCTCTTGATCACCAATTGTATATGGAACTATATTATTTTCTTTTTTTAATTGATTTTCATATTTTTGCATACTTGAAATGTTAGTAAAAACTTTCTCATTTGCTTCTAATACATTTCCTTCTTTATCTTTTGTTATTTCAGTTAATATATACTTTGTACTGTTTTCTACCATTTTTGCTTCTGGATGTTTTTTAATTAATGTTTGAAGTGGCTCATAGTCACTTAAGGATTCTGAAATCCAATTATCATATGTAGTTGATGCTTGAATATTAGCAAAGCTAAATGTTAATATTGCTATCATTAATAATATTATAGTTTTCTTAAATTTTTTCTTCATGTTTTCCTCCCGATATTTTAAATATAATACTAATAAAATTGGCACTTCTGTTTCTAATTCTTGTCTAATACCTTTAATGCGAAATAACCATGTTATGTTATGTCACTATTATAATGCATAATCATTTATTTTAAAAAACTAAGTAATCTCTCGCCCCCTTCATATTATCAATATTAGAATTATAATATATATATATATCATATATTGTCGAAATTTGTTTAATTACGAAAACTTATTTTATTTATTAAATATTTTTAATGAGTTTTATTAATCAAAATTGTTATTATTAGCAGAAAGCTTATATATTATAGAAATAAGCAAGAAAACAAAGCAACATACAATTATGGGTGTATTTTTTTCGTCCAAAGTGGAGTTTTTATTATGTCTATTATAGGGTATGTACCATCTGCATTTTGAATTAAACTTTTGGCATGCAACTCAGCTAATAAGATATTATTATATCATAATCTTGCATTTTTAGTTTTTTATTCATTTTATTTATAAACGAAAAATAAATGCTTATAAGCATCTCAACAAGAATTTATATTCAGAATAATGCTCTCTATATTCAAGCGGTGTCAAACATTTAAGACGTTTTTGATAACGACCACTGTTGTAGTAATTTATATAATCAGTAACTGCTATTTTAAGTTTATCATATGTAGAAAACTTTTTTAGATAATACATTTCAGATTTTAATGTTCCCCCAAAAGCTTCCATTTGTCCGTTGTCTATGCACCTTGATACTCTAGACATACTTTATATCATTCCAGCCTTATCTAACTTACCTTTAAACAATTTGTTGGAACCCTCTATCGCTATGAAATATTGGCTTTGCATTTGGATATTTTTTATGAGCTATGTTAAATGTTTCAAATACTAAGGAATTATTTATTTGAGTGCCATATTACAAACGATACAATACTTTATCTGATAGATCCAAGATTGCACTAAGATAAGCTTTACTGCTATTTGTCTATATCATAAAATTCCATTTCTTTCGTTATATCATTTTTATTATCTGCAATAGTTCTTTATTAAACTTTTCGTTTTTATTTTCTTTACGCTTTAACCATTTATAATATGATGAACGGGCAATATTTGCCACATCACATAGTTCTACTATTGTATATGTTTTTTCGTTAAAAATTTCTTTAATCGCTAAATATATTGTTTCGTTTCTAACTTGAATTATGAACACCCCCTTTCTATTTTCTATAACTTTTTTAGGAATAAATTTTCTAGTTCAAGCCTTCTATTTTTAGCTTAAAGCAATTTGTTTTGTGCACGCAATTTATCTATTTCTGACATGTTGTTTTCATGTTTCTTTTTACCACGATTGTCAACTAAACCATCAATTCCTTTTTCCTCATACTTTTTTAACCAAGTATATACCTGTTGATAAGAAACTTCATGTTTTTGAGCTGTTAGATCGTAATTTTTATTGTTCTCTATGCAGTATGTTACTATTTCAATACGTTCTTCGTATGTTGTTTTTCTTCCTTTAGTTATGTTAGATTTTCCTCCGTACTCTTTTAATCTTTCATGACTATTATACTTCAAAATCCAGCTTCGTAGTTGTTCTTTTGAATGAATTTTATATTTAACATCATTTAATGAACCTTCATTAGATAAATACGCGGTAACAGCTTTAAGCTTAAGTTTACTAGAATATTTAGAATTAATGGGAGAATGTATTAATCCTACTTCTCCACATGTTTAATATTTTGTAATCCATCCTTTAACAGATGACACATTAAGAGAATACTTATCTGCTATATTTGCAATAGATATTTCGTTGTTGAGGTACTTTCTTACTGATAAAATTTTATCTTCATTTGATACTTTGCTTTTTCTTCCCATAAAAATATGCTCCTCTTTTAAGTTTACAGTTTTATTATTTTAACTGTCTACCTTAAGTGGAGCATATCAAAACTCAGTTGCTTTTTTATTTTATTCTTAATTCTCAATTTGACAAACGAAGACTTTCCCTCTAGTAATCTAAATTCTTATTCCGTTTTTAATGACTCAATATATTGCCTTGTTTTAACAAGTTCTTTGTTTAATGATAGATAATCCAAGGAAATTCCATCATCTATTGAACGTTCAATATTTATCTCATATATGCTGTTTATACCATATTTTTCACTTTCAATATCAACTGTTTCTGCTTTAGCATATCTTTGTTCAACAAAATCATAGGTTCTCGCTTGAGATAAAATGTTTAAGCTTATTTTTTCAACATTTTTATCATTATTTATAAAAATTCTATAATCTTCCATATAATATTTAGCAAATGTCTTGTAATCAAAATTCACTAAAGTTTTTGTTCCACCTGAGCTATAGATAAATACATTTTTAAAATTGACATTGTTTATATAATTTTCATCACAAAATATTTTATATCTAGCTTTTATAAATTCTTCAATCCTAGCTATTTCCATAATTTTTTTGTATATTGAAATATCATATTCATTAAATTCTTGCTGATAATTGTCTGGAAGCTTATATGTTCTAACTACTTTCTTGCCATTATTTAAATAATATATAATATTAACTTCTCTATAAGAATATGCTGGTTCCTCGGTCATTAACATTTGCTGCAATTCAATTACTTTTTTTATACTTTCTTTTTCATTTAGTATTACTAAGCTATCATTATTCTTAACTTCTTCATATTTTGCCTCGAGCAAGGATCTCCAAATATATGAAGTTTCTTTTAACATCTTTGCACCCTTTAAGTATGACATATTGTCTCCTATATATACAGCTTTAACATCTGAATCATCAGGAACATATGCTGATTTCTCATTCAATATAAAAGATGTAGTAAAAATAGCAGTAATTATAATAATAATAAATGGTATATATATTTTCAATGCTTGAATTGAGATTTTAAATGTTTTATTAAATGCTGATATTAATATATAATAACTTAGCATAGATAAAATTACTAACACAACCACTAAAGTAAATAAGTTTGATCCCGTCATAACCATTGTTATAAGCATTGGTGCAATTAAAGATGCAAAAAGTGACATAAAGTACTTAAAGCTACTATGAATGATGAAATCACCTGTTCTTTCATTCTTTCTTTTTTTAGCAAAAATTATTGTAATAATATATACAACAGCACAAAATGCGAACAATCTAATAAAGAAGAATACGTCTATAATACCTTTTATACCATAATCTATAAAATATATTTTATCTAGTGGAAGTATGTTTTCTAAAAATGATTTAGACATAATCTCCGTACTAATACCTATAATTACAGAATCTAAAATATAAAATATATAGGTTGTTATTAAATATAATATAAGAGGCAACATAAAGTTAAATAAACTTACTAACACTGAAACTGTAGTATTACCAGTAAGTTCAGACGATAGTGTTATTATAAAAATAAAAAACATTAACCAAGCATACATCACCTGAATATATGATAAGTATTTATCAATAAAATTCATATATTTAATATTTGATAATATTGATCCTGAAGCGCTTGCTATCAAAAATGTTAATAAAAATGTAATAGTACAAAAAATAACATTTGATATTAATGCTATATTAATTTTTTTTGTCAAACTAATAGGCTTTGATAAATAATAAGAAATTTTTCTATCATCATGTAGAAATATTAAATCTGAAAAAGTACTTATTAATATAATTAATGATGCAATAAATAATGCACTTACCGAAAAAAATTCATAGGCTGATTTAAATAATATTGGTAATACTATTGCAACTACAATACATATTGCTATATTTAATAAGAACCAATTCTTTTTACTTTTTAATGAGTGTATAATTAAACCTGTCATACTATCCTCCTATCTAAAGTGACTCATCGTCATTTTGATATATTTCAGTTCCATAGCCCTTATCCCCAAGTTCAGTAATGAATATTTCCTCTAAATTCATTGGTAATTCGTCAAATAACACTACACTATAGCTATCATATAAATGCTTTTTAAATGATTCTAAATCGCCTTTTATAGTGCAAATATAAACGCTACCCATTTTCATAGTTTTTACTACACTATAACTATTGTTGTTGCTTGCTATAAACTCTTTATTTATTGCAAATTGAACTCTTTTAACTTCATTTTTAAGCTCTTCTAGGTTTTCTTCTTTTATTATTTCACCCTCGTGCATTATGCCTACTCTATCACATATATTATCTAATTCTTTTAAATCATGTGAAGAAATTATAACTATTGTGTCATTTTCCATAACATCTTGAATAAGTACATTCCAAAACTTTCTTTTAATAACCGCATCTAGTCCATCTACAATTTCATCAAGTAAAAGCAACTTAGGACATGTAGACATTGCCATAACAAATGCTGCCTGCTTTTTCTGTCCCTTGGACATTTTGTTAAGTGGTTTTTCTGGATCTATGTTGAAAAAATTTACTAGCTTATCAAACTTCTGTCTTGATATATTTTTGTATAAAAGTTTTTCATAATTATATAATTTGTTTAATGTATATTGGCTTGGGAAAAATAAATTATCCTGTACATAATAAAATTCATCTATAATAGGTGTTTTATCATTAACTAATTCTCCATTGTAGAATATTTCTCCTTCTTCTTGCTTGTAAATTTTCATTATATGCTTTAAGAATGTTGTTTTTCCACAACCATTTGAACCAACTAGACCATAAATTTGGCCTTTGTTTGCCGTTATATTTATATTTTTTAAAACCTGCTGTTTTCCAAAGCTTTTATTTAAATCTCTAACAATTAGCATAATTCCTCCTTATAAGCTATTAAGTATTTCATTTACTAATCCAATTATGTCGTTTCTACTTAAAGATAGTTCCTTTAATGATTTAAGAATTTCTTTTAATGACTCACTTTGTTTACTAATGTGAGCATTAATTAAACCATCATTGTTTTTGACAAAATTTCCTTTTCCTTTCACTGTGCATATATAATTATCATTTTCTAGAGATTTATATGCTTTTTGAATAGTATTTGGATTAATTTTTGTTAATGAAGCTAGCTCTCTAACAGAAGGCAGTCTATCATCTGGTTTCAGTGCTTTAGATAAAATTAATCTTAATATTTCGTCATAAATTTGTTCATAAATTGCTCTATTGCTATTATAATCTATATTTATCAATATTTACACCACCCTTTCTAGCTTGCATTTTTACTATAAACAAAATCTCTTAAATTTCCTTCGTATACAGAGTTTAAATTCAAATGATTATAATCACTTGGCTTTATTAATGTAAAATTTTTTTCAAGATCTACTATTCCTCTTAATATGTAAGATACAAATGATGAGCATACAAATAAATCTTTTCTTTCATATGGTATATTTAAAAGCATCAATGGCAAATTAATATAGCTATACTTATATTTTTTTGGATTGTTTAAAAATTTTTTTAATCTTTTCATAACTAAAGCATAATCTTTTTCAGTTACCTCTAAATCATATATTATACATTTTGCATCTGGATGTTGCGCCAATACACCTTCATCCACATTTTCTTTTGCAAAACCACCTATCAAAGGAAACCATACAATCCATCTTGAAAAGCTATACATTTCTTTACAGCCATCACTTAAGGCTATTGACACATGATTATAATCTTCCCTAGTAAATAAGCGTAAAAACCTTGAAACTTTTGTATTTATGCTAGTTAAAACAATGTACACATGCTTCATACGAATCCTCCATGCATTACTGTGTGTACTAATACACATAGTACACTATGAAAAGAGTATAATACATCTTAAGCATGTTTGTCAATAGTTACTCTATTTTACCAAAATATCTAAACCTTTTTTAGTAAGAGTAGTTCCAATAGTGTGTCTTTAATGCTAGTAAAAAAAGCTCTTTGTCAGCTTTTGACAAAGAGTCCCTTTAAATTTCGATATTAACTAGCGGTTTAATCCATTTTTGTATAAATATTTTATCATCAACACTATTTAGATTTGACACGATATTATCAACATTTCCTTTTAGATAAGAGCTTAATCTTGCCATTTCTTTATTGACCTCTACATTTTCCAAATGTTCTCCGTCGACTAATGACACATATCTAATATATATTTTTTTTCTTTCATTTGTATAAAAATCATCAATATTATCCTTAAATACTTGTAGACAATTTAATAATTTTTCAACTGCGCTAACTATTTGTTCACCATTAGAATTATTTTCTTTTATTGTTGAAGTAAATTCTCTTTGGATTAGTGGAAGTAATAATTTCTCAACTGTAAATCTTTTTAAACACCAATCTCTATACCATATGCCCCAGTTATAGCTGCTTACACCTTCTTTTTCACAAATGTTTTTAAATTTGTTTTTAAACTTTACTTTAAGCATTTTGAAATCTTCTGCCCAACTTTTTTCTATATTAACAATAGTAATCAACACTCTTTTATTTTCTTCAAAGTATTCAGCTTTTATAAGCATATTTTTAACTATATCAACAGTATTTTCTGCTAACAGTTCAAAATTTACTCTATCTGCTTTTTCAAGTTTTGCAAGTTCTTCAATAATATTCTCTCCATTATTGATATCATCAATTTTTTGTTCTATATCATCTGCGTTTTTTCTAATTGATAAGAGCTTTGATTTTATGTCATTAATATTAAGAACTATATTTTTTTGAAGATAATTTCTTCTTTTTTCAAATATGCTATTCTCATCTTCTTCCATTTCTAGCTCATATTCATATGATTTTAATATAGTTTTGTTAATCTCTTCAAAATTTTTAAGCAAAATTATTTTTTCATTTTCAAAAAATTCTACCATATCTATAATAGAATCAATCCATTTTTGGACAGCTTTATAGTATTTTATGACAGAACTGTTTATAGAATTTATATCGTACTCATCAATAAGTACAGAAAAGTCAAAAACAGACGAAAGCATTACATTTTCTTGCAAATTGCCTATATTTTTCTTTATATTTTCGTACTCTTTAATAAGCATAGGCTTTTCTACATACACCTTATAATATAATTCAGTTATTTTATTATCTTTAAATATTGGCTCTAGTCCATTGTTTACAAATACATTTAGAGTGAATTGCAACTTTTCCGTTTGTGTATAAATACGGTTGTCCATGAAATTCTTTTCGTATTCATCACTTGTTAAGGAAGTATTACATGGCAGCAAATATACATTTGCTTGTCCTCTATTATAATTATCTAAGTCAATGCAGTAATTTTCTCCATCTATTGCAAACCAATAATCTAAATTATTTATTCGATGACAATTCCCGTCCTGAAAAGGGAATGTCTTATCATTTATCATTGCTATCATTTGCTTTGCTGATGGAATTATCCAATTTTTATAGCCATCTAATTCTAAATTATCAACAATTTCTGTGGCTTCTTCATATGTAAATGTATGTGCTTCACTATTTTCATTATAAAAATCAAAATAATCTAGATTAGCCCATAATATGCCGGTATTTCTATCCATAATAACTTTTGGCTTGTTTTTGAAGAAAAACCACCTCTGTTCACCTATGGCATCAAGTATTTTATCAATTCCTTCTCCAGAAAGTGTTCTTATCCTTGAATTTATCCTTCTTAACTGAGAGTCTACTGTTGATAGCTTTTCTAAGAGCTTTGATTTTTCCGCCATCAAAGTTGCTTGTTCTTTATTTAGCTTATGAGCTTTTTCTATATTTAAAAGATTATATGTACCCTCATAATTCTCTTCAATATACTTTATTTCATCTAATATCTGATTTTTTCTATCAAGTAGTTCAATTATCGAAGACTCCTGCATATACTCTCTTCCTTTCATAATCTTAATTAACACGGTTTATAAATGTTAAAATATTTTATCATACCGATTTTTAAAAGTCAAATTGCTGAGTATCTTCAGTATTAAAGAATAAATA
>DDAM01000024.1 GCA_002332905.1 Firmicutes bacterium UBA2058
ACCTAGAAGGAAGCATATCAAACTATAAAACACAGTTTAAAACAGCCTTTTTTTATTTTTACTTAATAATATTATTAACAATATTAAAATAATATTATTAAATAAAAATTATAGTTGAACTATATGAATTGTTTTGTTATAATTAATATTACGCTACGGACAGGTACTCAAGTGGTTGAAGAGGCATGCTTGGAAAGCTTGTAGGACGCTAACGTGTCGCGAAGGTTCAAATCCTTTCCTGTCCGCCATAAATAAAAACTCATTCTTCTTTGAATGAGTTTTTTTGTTAGTGAAATCCTATTTTTATTTTTTTAAATTTCCATATATCTTATTTGGCGTTTTAGTAAGAATTAAACTTACTAAGGCAATTGCAATTGCCATAGCTCCTATATTAAGCAAGGTTTTTACTCCAGTAAGTAGAGCTTCATAAATGTCATTTTGAACAAACTCAAGCATCATTTGATATAACCCTAGTCCCGGAACTATTGGAACAACTGCTGGAAAAACAAATATTGTAGCAGGCATTTTAACTTTTCTTGCACATAGCTCTCCAAGCAAGGATATGGTCAAAGTTCCTAAAAAGAATCCTATTATTTGTTGATTATAATTTACACACATAGAATAAACAAAATACCCTAGAGACGCAATAAGTGATGAAAAAACTAAGCTTTTTTTGGGAGCATTCATAACTAATGCAAAAAACCATGTTGCTATAAAACTACATATTAAATCTATTATCATAATAACCTCTATTACACCGATTTGCGGCAAAACAAAATTTTTTCTAAAACACATTTCACACTGTTAAGTGTTTTTTCACACTATTAACCCTAATGAGTATGCTACTGATAAAATAACACCAGCACCAGCAGCTAAAGATGTAGCAACTAATATTGCTTCTGCTGCTCTTACTACTCCTGAAATTAGGTCTCCTCTCATTGTATCTCGTATAGCGTTTGTCATAGCTAGACCTGGCAAAAGAGGCATGATACCTCCGACTATAATCTTGTTATAGTCACCTGCTTTAAGAAAATATGTAACTGAAATTGCTATAGATGAAATAATTGCAGCTCCAAAAAAACCAATAAAAAATTGATGAGAATCGAGGTTTTTTAGCTTTGATGAAACATACTGTACAATTATACCTGTTAGTAAAGCTAAGATAAACTCTAAAAGTCCTCCTCTAAATAACAATGTAAAAAATGCTGCAGCAATCCCTTCATAAAAAATATAGAACGGTCTTTTCTGTATGTTTACATTATTTTTCAAATCACATAATTTTTTTATAGCTTCATCTAATGTGATTTGTTTACTTGTAATAAGTCTTGAAATTGAATTAACATCGTTAAGCTTTGATAAATCTATAGATCTATTTTTAATTCTACTTATAACTGTTCTATTACCTTTGTTAGGCGGTGATATTGTAATATATATACCTGTTGGTGTAGCTATAGAATCAACCTCAGATATACCAAAGGACCGACATATAAAATCGCATGTGCCCTCTATTCTATAAGCTTCTGCACCACTTTCTAGCATTATTTGAGATATCATTCTAATAACTTTTAACAGCTTCTCGATACTTACATTATCATCCAAATTAACCACCGACCTTTTATATATTCATTTAAATTATAGCACAACTCAAATATCTTATAAATAGCTTATTTTGATTTTACTATTTAAAATAAAAAAATTATGTTTAAAGTGAGAATTTTGGGGAATATTATCATTGATTTATTTTTTTAAAACATATATAATTTATAAATAATATTAAAAATATATTATGATAGATTATGTCTAAATTAAATTTAGGAGGAAACATATGGCAGTTACTAAAGATATGCTAATACGTGAAGTTTTACAAGAAAATCCTAATTCTGCTGAGATTTTAATGTCTTTCGGTTTAGGATGCATCGGTTGCCCAAGCGCTCAAATGGAAACATTAGAAGAAGCAGCAGCAGTTCATGGAGTTAATGTAGATAATATAGTTGAAGCATTAAATAAATAACAATATAAAAAATCAAGGGACGTGTGGATACGTCCCTTAATTTTTTATATTGTTAACCTAATAACTCTTCTAATTTAGTTTTATCAAATCCTACTATTACTTCATCATCAACATAAATTACTGGGACACCCATAAAACCTTTGGATATTAATTCTTTTCTTGCTTCCATATCTGTTGAAACATTCTTTTCTTCAAATTGAAGATTTTTCTCTGCAAAATAATCCTTTGCAGTGTGGCAATGTGGTCAAGTATTACTTGTGTAAATTTTAATATTTTTCATTTGTACCTCCATATTTTATACTTATTATTTCTTAAATCATTATTATTATTTGTATTATAATTTGTTTTATAAAATTTTTTTATGTATTTGTTGCTATTAATAAAATTTTATCATGTTTACTCGAATATTTCCATTACTATTTTTTTAATATGTAACTTAGTCACATAAAAGCTTTGATATAAAACTCATAAGAATTTTGATTATCTTTTCAAATGTTTGCAAATGTCGGTATAGCCTGTATTTACAGGCTTTTCCGTATTGCGTTTGACGTTCTTTCTGCGGCTATTCTTCTTAGCATAAAGCTGGCTTAGATTTATATAAAATCCTTGCTTAATAAGTGCGATAATTCAGCATATATGAGTTCTTACCTAAACGAGCTATTGATAAAACGTCAAAAAGAATTAAAGGATATGGAAGATAATATTACACACATTAGTTCTGCTCTACAAAGCATTAATAAAAACTCAATATATAGTTTTAAAATCAATTTGAAAGAAATTCCTCAACACAACGTAGTAAGATTACGAAAAAAAATCTATTCTTATCAAGAGGAAGCAAATCTTTTTCAAACTATGTTCAATAAGATTGTTGAACAGAACATAAAATTACAAAATCCTCCGTACAATATAGCGATTTACCATGATAAAGAGTTTAAAAACACAAATATTGATATTGAAATACAATGTAGTGTGGTAGGACAGTATTCAAATTTACACGACATTACTTTCAAGACTGTACCTTCTAAGACAATAATTTCAATCGTTATGCAAGGTAATTTTGATTTCATGAATGGATTAAATTTAGCTGTAGTAAACTGGTTAAAGGATAATCATTATGTTTTTGCCGGTCCTATGTATAACGTATATCATAGACCTCCAAGCGAGAGTGTCACTTCTGAAAATTGGCTTATTGAAGTTTGCTTTCCTGTAGAAAAAGAAAAATAGTAAGGCTTGCATAATGCAAGCCTTATGAATTATTTTACAATCTTCCGGTTACTATCTTTATAAAGCGTTAATTCTAATTGTATATAATTATTACGTCCATAACACCATTATAATTGTTATTAATATTGTAGAATTTAACTGATGAGTTTATCTTAATATCACCTATAGAGCTTTTTTTAAATGATGTAATATTTCCAGATGCATCATATGTGCATGTGTAAACTGAAACATTATTTGAGTATTCAACATAAGATATACCATCTATCTGCAATTGTCCATTATATATCGCTGTTACTTTACTTTTTGAAATTTCAGGTGAAAATCCCACAATATCTGTTACAACATTATTAACTACTGTAAGTTTTACAAATTGATTTTTGTAATTTTTTAATGATTTATTTAAATTCTTACTAACGCTATAGGTATCATCTGAATTATAAAGCTTTACGGTATCAGTGCCTATTGTTTGTATAACACCATACGGGCTGCCATTAACTATTTTAACATCTGGTGTTTCTTCAACTACCGATGATTCTCCGGTTTTAATAACATTTTTTTCTAAAAGAAAAATTTCTGCAACTCCGCTTGAGTTAAGAACTGCCTTTCCTTCTACATAATAGCCCAAACTAGATTTATTTATTATATCATACTTATTGTTATTTAATTGAATGATAACTGTGTTCGCATTTATATAATTATTTTGGTTAGTTAATGCACCTGTTGAATTACTATAGTTACTAGCAATGTTAGTAGAGTTTATTTTCTTAATTATTTTAATACTATTATTGTCATATTTATCATACTTTACAAAACTGTGTTTATCTAAGGAAGTATAGTATAAAGGAATATTATTTACTATATTCTTAGTTACTTCACCACTATTTTCTCTTAGTGTATATGTTACAACTTTACCTTGCTGGTTAAGTAGCTTTACACTTGGGAGCTCTTTAGTTCCTTGTGTAACACTAAGTACTAACGCATAAATTTCTGGCTCTTTATTATATTTTAATATATTAACCTTAATTATTTTATTATTTTCATCTAAAATAGCTTTTATTTTATCTCCTTCTGCTAAGCTCTCAGTAAGCTTAAATTCATTTGATAATTTATAATTAGTATTATCTATAGTATAGAAATTTTCATACATTATATTTCCCTTACCATTATAAAGTCCAGAAACGCTATTTCTAACTACCTTTATTGTTAAAGTGCTTTTACTGTCGTTACTTTCACTTGTTTCATAAAAATATGCAACATCATCTGATTTTATATCATAAATACTGTCTACTGCTCCTATAATCTTTACTTTATCTAGCGAAACTTTTCCATCTTTTTTAGGAAGATGCTTACCAGCAATGGTTGTACTTCCTTCTTTGTATAAGGAGTTAGTATCAATTATTACTTCATCTGTAGCTTTTGTAGCTACCGCCCCAATAATTTTATTTGGATCATCATTATCTATTAAAAGCTTCAAATAAGAATTATTTAAATCCTCATTTGCTATCTTGCTTTTTATTCCATTAAAAACTACAGGAACATCACTTAAATTATAAAGTTTAGTATTACCCATTCTATCGCTTAAAAACACTACATTTGTTGACAATGCAGATTTTACATATCCATCTATGCTCTTATAAACAGGATTTTTAACAAGTAATATTTTGCCATAGATATCAAAGTAAACGTCACAAGTATTTAACATATAATCAGTTAAATCTATATATGGATGCATCAATGCAAAATTATCGTCTATTTTTACTGTTTCCTTTTTACCTATATTATTGATAAGCTGTTTATTGCTAATAGTAGTAACACCATTTTTAATACTAACTGTATTAGCATATAAAGCATTATAAACAAGTGTTGCTAAACTCTCTCTAGTCATATATATACTAGGATTATTTATGTTTTTAAATAGACCTAATTGCTTTGCTAAATTATGATAATTTTCTGGGTAATTATCATCAAGAACTGAATCGTTATATCCAAGTACCTTTAATATGGCAACCACAGCCTCTGTATATGTAATGTACTTATTTGGTTCATATGTATTATTTTCGTAGCCTTTAAGAATACCCAGTTCATCAATTATTTCTACATATCTCTCGGCCCAATGTCCTTGCATATCAGAAAAAGTTGATGTCATTCCTTTTGTAAATTCATCATACCCTATTAATATTGCTGCAATTTTAGCTACTTCAGCGCGTGTGACACAATTTCCTGGTCTAAATGTTCCATCAGAATATCCGCCTAAAATATTATATGCTGATAAAATTTCTAGCATTTCTGATTGTTCATCGTTTAAAATATCTGTATACTCAGCAGCAAACCCCTTAACTGCAAACATAGATGAAATTAATGCCATTAAAATAAAAATTGTAACTAATTTTTTCATTTCATCATCCCTATATATAATTTTATTATACCAATAGTCTCGACTACGTCGAAACATTATAGTCCTTAGTCCTGTTTTTTCTTACAGATTGGTGTATTTAGAGTACATATATCCCTAATTTATAACTCAATTATATTACATAGAAGATAGTAATTTATTACAGTAAAATTACATTTTATTAGTTTATAAGAGTGAAGATTGCTTTTTCTTCACTCTTATACGCTTTTGCCTTGATAGCTGTTTCTTCTCAAAAATTCATAGTCTATATCATTAAGAATCTGAAGTTTGTTTAAACTCCATTTAGGTGCTATAAGCTCTGAACGTTTTCCATCTCCAGTTACTCTATGTATTACAATATTTTCAGGTAAAAGCTCAAGACAGTCACACACTAAATTAACATATTCTTCTTGAGATAATATTTTGAAGTTTGTTTGATAATAAAATTTTTCTAAATCAGTATTCTTTAGAATATGTAATAAATGAAGTTTAACTCCCCATATTTTTTTAGTGCTTATATACTTTACACTTTCAAGAATATCATTTCTAGTTTCCCCAGGCAAACCTAGTATTAAGTGAATAACCACTTTAATATTATATTTATTTAATAGTTTTACTGCCTCATTAAAAACCTGTAACTCATAACCTCTTCTTATAAGTTTAGCTGTATTTTCATGGATTGTCTGTAATCCTAGTTCTACCCACAAATATGTTTTTTCATTTATTTGCGATAAAAGCTTTACAATATCTTCATTTATACAATCCGGTCTTGTTGCTATAGCAATTCCTTTAACATTTTTAACACTTAGAGCCTCAAAATATTTTTTTTTCAAGTTTTGGACAGTGTCATAAGTGTTAGTATAGCTTTGAAAATAGGCAATATATGTTGAGGATTTCCACTTTTTTGACAGAAGAATAATTTGATCAGCTATTTGCTTGTTTATAGAACTATCAACATTACCAGCAAAATCCCCAGAACCTTTTTCGCTACAAAATATACATCCATTTTTACTTAATGTGCCATCTCTATTTGGACATGTAAATCCACCATTTATCGATAATTTTATTGTTTTTTCTCCAAAATATTTTTTTAGCTCATAATCTAAAGTATGATAGTTTTTGTTATTCCAAATCATATAATCTCCCTATTAAAAAATAAATTGTGGATAAAAAAATCACGGTTATCCACAATTTATGATATGTTTTTGTAGGTTATCAACAAAGTTATAAACAATTGTTTGCAAAATGATAAAAATAGCTATTTATTAACATACGGTAATAAATTTCTTTATCCTTTAATTTTATTGTCTATTAATTACTTATTTTTATAGTAACGATAAACCTAAATCATTTAGATATTTCTCTCTTTTTATTAATCCATCTATTAGATAATCTATTAATATTGTTATGTCTATAGATAGTTCATCCGCTGCCTTTTGCAACTCATCTCTATCCACAGCACGTGCAAAAGCTTTGTCTTTTAACTTTTTCTTTACTGATTTAGATGTAATACCGACAAATTTTTCTGGTCTTACCAACGCACATGCAACTATAAAGCTTGATAGTTGATCAACTGCATATAAAGACTTCGACATATTTGTTATTCTATTTACATTAGTTAAATCGCAGTGTGATTTAATAGCTTTACAAAATTCAATATCATACCCTTTATCAGTCAATATGTTATAACCAACTTCTCCATGTCTATCGGGATATTTTTGAAAATCTATGTCATGTAAAAGCCCACAGCATCCCCATAAATTTTCATCTTCATTAAAAACCTCTGCCATTTTCATCATTGAAGCTTCTACTGCTAAACTATGTTTCATAAGAGAATCTGAATCAACATATTCAGATAAATCAGACAAAGCTTTCTCTCTAGTTATTTCCATAGTATCCTCCTATAGAGTGTGAAGTGCTTTTTTCACACTATAACTCTTACTATTAGTTTATTATTAGTTTTAAATATATCAAACAATAATATTATATGCAATAAATTTTATAAATTAGTTTACTATTAGTGTCTAATTTAATATATTTAATCTATTATTCCAATAATTACATAATATATTTTGATTAATAAAAAGACAATCTACTAAACCTAATATATATATATTATATTGACAAAATAATCCTTATAAATTAATCTTTATAAATTTCTGTAATAACAACTCTAACTTTGAAATTTAAGCATTACCAAGTTTTTACCATTGTATCAATCGTTGTTATTTTATATAATATAAATAGGCATTTTAATTTATATATAAATTGATTTACACAAAAAAATTAATAAAGCGAGGCAGAAATGGATAATTTATTAACATTAGTAACAAAAGCAAATGAATATTTAGGATTTATTCTATTATTCGCTTTGTGCGGAACAGGCTTATATTTTACATTCAGACTAAGATTTATTCAAGTAAGAAAGTTTGGCGAAAGCTTCAGGAAAACATTTGGAGGCATAAAGTTTGGAGCAGAGGCTGGTAAAGATGGTATGTCTTCTTTTCAATCTTTGGCAACAGCAATTGCTGCACAAGTTGGTACAGGAAATTTAGCTGGAGCCGCAACAGCTATAGCAACAGGAGGTCCAGGATCAATATTCTGGATGTGGATGAGTGCATTTTTTGGAATGAGTACAATTTTTGCAGAGGCTACTGCATCCCAAAAGTACAAGACAACTACAGAAACAGGCGAAGTTATAGGAGGACCTGCATATTATATAAGAGAAGGAATTAAGGGTAAGGCTGGTATATTTTTGTCAAAAATGTTTGCAGTATGTATTATACTTGCATTAGGATTCTTCGGTGTCATGGTGCAGTCAAACTCTATAGGAGATTCTTTTAAAACAGCATTTAATTTTAATCCTATTATTGTGGGTATTGCAGTAGCTGTAGTAGTAATGATTATTGTGTTAGGTGGAGTAAAAAGAATTGCTTCTATAACGGAGAAAATGGTGCCATTAATGGCGTTAATTTATATAGTAGGCTCTTTAGTGATTATATTTGCAAACATATCAAATATACCAGAAACATTTAGACAAATATTTGTAGGAGCTTTTAATCCTTCAGCTGTTGTTGGAGGTGCAGTAGGTATCACAGTTAAAAATGCAGTTATGTATGGAGTTAAAAGAGGATTATTTTCAAATGAAGCAGGTATGGGTTCAACACCTCATGCACATGCTCTAGCAAAAGTTAAGCATCCATGTGATCAAGGTACAGTTGCAATGATGGGAGTTTTTATAGATACATTCGTTATATTAACACTTACAGCACTTGTAATAATATCATCTGGTGCGTTACAGTATACAGCGGATGGTGCAACATTAAATGGTATCGCTCTTACTCAAGCAGCCTTTACATCAGTATTTGGTAATTTTGGAAACATATTTATTGCTATTTGCTTATTATTCTTTGCTTTATCAACAATTATAGGATGGTACTTCTTTGGCGAGATAAATGTTAAGTATTTATTTGGTCAAAAGGGAACAAAAATATATGCTATAATTGCATCTTTATTTATTGTACTTGGTGGAGCCTTAAAGGTTGATTTAGTATGGGAGCTATCAGACTTCTTTAACTTGCTAATGGTATTGCCTAACTTAATTGGATTATTAGCTGTTGGCGGAATCATAACCAAGTTGCTAAAAGAATATGAATCGGACAAAACAAGATTAAAACCAAGATAAAATAAGAAAATTAAAAAATCTCCTTTTACAAATAAGGAGATTTTTTATAACTTTATTTTTCTTCTACTAAAATATTACATTTACATGTATCAGGACATTGTTTATATGACGAGTTATTTACACCATTGGAGTTAACACTATTTATTAGTGAATCTCCTGCCTTAACTAATGTGTCATCATTATATTTATTTTTTATCTTAATTTTAAATGCTATTTTTTTACATTCAGATGGATTTACCACATCAAAATTCCATTTAAGTATAGTTCGATTATCATATGAATAAAGGTTAGATGGCTCATGATTTGAGGTTTGAGTTAAATATTTAACTCCACTATCAAGCACACTTTTTAAGTATACCTTTCTTACTAAATCATATTGACCCGCCTTACATTCGATATAAAGCTTAGTCTCATCATTGATTTTTAATTTATTATCATCACACGTAACACTTATTTCATAATCCATAGATTCACTAGTAATGCTATCACCTGAAATTTCACCGTCACATAATAGATATGTATTTATATTAAGAGTACTTTTGTGTGGTATTTTACTACCTGAGTTCACTATTGAGTTTTCTGTATATTTATCATACAGTGCCAAATCAAAAGTTATTATATTTTCTGATAATGGTGACAATTTAAAATTGTTAGCAAATATTATTAAATTATTATTTCCAATCTTTTCGTTAGGTTCAACAATTTTTATATAATCAGCAATATCCTTATCAGGTCCATTTACCTTTAAATTATTCAAATATGTCAGTCCGTTTGCAAGTGTTGAATTTAAGGAACATATTTTAAAATAATCGCTATTATTTTTAATAACAATTTTAATTGTATAAATCCATGATGGTATAAAAGAAGTCGCTCTTAATCCAGCGCCTTTTAATATCTTTTTAGGAAAATATATCTTTACACTGCAATCACTCATTGATATCAAGTCCTTTCTGAAAAATTAGACATAAAAATTTTATGTCACATAGACATAATATTCTGTTTGATTGCATATGTGCATGTTTTGGTAAATAAGAATTTATCGTAGCTGTAATTAAGGTATTAACTAGTGAAATCTTAGTAGAGTTTGTTTCTTCGACATATTTTTGTTGTAAATTTAAGGTAAGCAATAAATATAAAAAAAGTTTCTGTCTCCGCAACAAGATTTACCTTGATTTTTGTAAGGAGGGTAAATCTCGTTGAAGTCGCATAAACTTTTTTTATGTTCATTGCTATGAATAGCGAAGTAGATAAAAAATGTTTATGTGACTTAATGAGGCTTTCCCTTCCTTTTAAAATCTAGGGAAACCGAATTACGGAAACAGAAACATTTTTTATCTGCTTTGCTTCCCTTAGATTCGTGACAAAAGCATAACGAAGTAATTATTTATCTACTAAGTTACTATATTCTTATTTAATCATTTCGTACATTTTAACCATTGCTTCATAGTCCAGCTTTCCTACTCTACCTGTCACTACTTCACCCTTTTCATTTACGGCAAGTGTTGAAGGGAAGTTTCTAACTCCATATGCTGATGCTACTTGCTGTTTTGTATCTAAAAGTATTGTTCCCGTGATTTTCTCTTCTTCAACAAATTTTTTAACATCTTCTTTAGATTCACCAACATTTACAAATAAAACTACCAAATCATCCTTATATTCTTCTTGTAATTTCATAAGGTCTGGCATTTCCTCAACACAGAAACCACACCATGTTGCCCAAAAGTTTATTATAACTTTCTTGCCCAGTAAGCTGCTTAACTTAACCATATTTCCTTCCAAATCCTCTAATTCAAAATCTGGAGCCATCATTGGTTCATCCTTAGTTACTTTTTCTTCTTCATTATTTAACTCATTTTCTGAAACATTATTTGGTGGATCTGCAATTGTATCATTTTTCTTTGCACATGCTGTGACAAATAGCATTGCAGTTATCATTACTAAAACTAATATTTTTTTCATTGTTACCTCCGCTTTATAAGAAAAAATTATTAAGTAGTGTTAATTTATTAAACATTATTAGAATACCAAGTATAATTATTATTACTCCACCTATTTTATTGATATATACACTAGCCTTTTCAAACTTCAATATGTTCTTATCGAATTTGTCAAGAATTAGTGAAACTATTATAAATGGTATAGCAAAACCTAATGAATAAACAAGTAATAATAAAATACCATAAGTAAATGTAGTTTGACCAGCAGCTACAAACAGTATGGATCCTAAAACTGCACCAATACAAGGAGTCCAACCTATAGATAGTGCCATACCCATTAAAATAGATCCTAAAAATCCTTTTGATTTTGGAGTTTTTACCTTAGATGCAAATTTAAACATATCAAACTTGAATACACCTAGCATACTAAGTCCAAAAAATACTATAAAAATCCCACTTATAACCCTAAAGATATTTAAATTTTTTGAAATAAATGTACCTAATGCTGAAGCTGCTGCTCCTAAGAGAACAAATATAATCGTAAAGCCAACTATAAATCCAGCAGTCCTAGTTAAAATTAAAAATCTACCCTTTTTTGTATTATCATCTACTGAAACCCCGGCCATATATGCAATATATGCTGGTATCAAAGGCAATATACATGGTGAAAAAAACGAAGTTATCCCTGCTACAAATGCAACAGAAAAGGTTACATCATTCATATTATTTCATCATCCTCCTATATGCATGCTTTAATTATTTGCTGTTTCTGTAATAAATATTTTGTTATATTTTTTTGTTAGTTCACCATAAGCCGCTAACATTAAAGCATTATTATCATAAAAACCATACACACTAGAACCGCTTCCTGTCATAAGTGATGAAATTGCTCCACTGCTAATTAGATCATCTTTTATTAATGATATTTGAGGGCAAAGCTTTATAGCAGCTACCTCAAGAGTATTAGCAACAGACATACAAGTATTACGGTAATCATTATTATTTATGTAGTCTAATATTTTATTGTTCTCATAATAATTATACTCTTTATCTGTTACATTTTTATATGCTAATGGTGTTGAAATGCTAAAGTTAGGCTTAATTATAATTATATTATCCCATTTAAATGATTTTAATTCAGTGATTTTATCACCAATACCTTCACATAAGCACGTACCACCTGTTAAGCAAAATGGCACATCAGCGCCTACCTTGATTCCTATTTCTTTCATTTCATCAATTGACATACCTAAGTTCCAAAGTTTATTAAGACCCTTTATTACAGCAGCAGCATTTCCACTGCCACCAGCAAGCCCCGCTTCTGTTGGTATAGTTTTTTTAATTGATATGCACACGCCTAGATTAATATTAAATTTTTCTTTAATTAACATAGCTGCTTTATAGCAAGTGTTTTTTTCATCTAATGGTATATTATAGTTATCACAAGATATAATTATTCCTGATTCATTATCATTTATTTGAACTTCATCATGCAAATCTATTTCCTGCATAACTGATTTTATATTATGATACCCATCCTGTCTTTTATTTATAACATCTAAAAACAAGTTTATTTTTGCATATGAATTAAGTTTTATACCTTTATTTTTCTTCATAATTTCTTTCAATCCATTTCCTCCATAATACTAATCTCTAATTAAAACCTTACCATATCATAATAACGCACTTTTAATCTGGATTTATATAAAATAAAAAAGTGAATTTATATATTCACTTTTTATAATTTTATAATATTTACATTAAATTTTTTTCAATCAAAAATTTTTCAATATTTTTTAATAGATTATCAAAGTCTGTTTCATCCTTAGCAAGGGTTTCAACTGGACACATTCCAGTCTTATCTCTATTTTCTATATAATCTACTTCTTCTACAAATACCACTTCTATTTCACTGTCGAGAAGCAGATTTTTTGCTCTTGTAGTTATAACATCACAATAAAGCTCTTTGATTCCCGCCTCTTTATATATCCATGCGGCTGCTTTTCCTATAACTCTGTCAGCACATGATGTGCCTTTCATTTGGTCTTTAATTTTCATATAGGCACAATATAAAGGTTTTATGCCAAATCCGTCATTTTTATATATTATATTATTATTATTAACTATAACTATTTTTTGATTTTCATTATACATTATTTCTCTTGCTAATTTTAAATAATCCATTAAACTCTTATCCTTCTACTAAAATAAATTTTTTTTCATAAATATCAACCCTGCTATTAATGAAGTTAGAGCTGACATACCAATTACAATATAAAAGCCATATGGAGAACCAGAAAATGGAATGTTGATAACATTCATACCATAAAAGCTAGCAAATATAGTAGGTATAGACATTATAATAGTAATTGATGCCAATACCTTCATAACTATATTTAGGTTGTTTGATATAATTGATGCAAATGCATCCATCATACCGCTTAAAATTCCGCTATAAATATTAGCCATTTCAATTGCTTGTTTATTTTCAACAATTACATCGTCTAACAAATCTTTATCATCAGGAAACTTTTTAATAATGTCTAGTTTTAATATTTTTTCAAGAACTGCTTCATTTGCTTTTAATGCAGTAGTTATATAAACTAGAGATTTTTCCAGGTCTAATAACTGTATAAGCTCCTTGTTTTTCATGGATTTATGAAGCTTTTTTTCAACCTGATTGCTCATTTTATCAATTTGTCTGAGATACAACAAATATCTTTGAGCGTTTCTATATAATATTTGATATATAAATCTAAATTTTTTATTTGTAGAAAAAGTACGTACACTATTTTTCTCAAATTGGTCAAGAACAATAGAGTCCTTTAAACAAACAGTAATAATATTACTTTCAGTTAAAATAATACCTAAAGGCAAGGTTTCATATATTATATGCTCATCTGTTTTTTCTACTGCTGGGGTATCTACAAGAATTAAAATTTGTTCTTTTTCAGTATCTACACGAGCACTTTCCTCTTCATCTAGTGCTGCGTATAAAAAATCTCTTTCAACGTTTAATTTCTCAACAATAAAATCTAACTCATCCTCTGTTGGATTAGTTAAATTTATCCATGCGTTATCTTCTATACTGTCTAAAGTATATAAACTATCGCCTATTGTTTTATAAATATTTAGCATGTTTCACCTCATTTTAATAATAGAATATTAATACAATTATTGGCACCAAAAAACCATCATTAAAATAATTAATGACTAACAATACCAATAATAACTTTTGCCACTGTATACAAAATATGCATTGTATACAGTGTATGCACTTTCTATTATCAAAACGTATGAGAAGCTTTTGATAATAGAACAGTATTAAGTTTTATAAACGTGTAACTATAGGCATTGGGACTCCCGTCCATTATCAATCACTCCTCATCATAAATTATTTCCACTTTTTTTAAAAACTTGCACAATTTTATTATACATATAAAACTGCATCAGTTACGTATGTAATTATGATATGCTAATTATAATAAATTTGCAAGAAATTTTTTGCATACTATTGCGCTTAGAAAATACTAATTAATTATAATATTAGAAACTATTCATTTAAATCTATCTATTTATTATTTAAAATTTTTTAAAAGTTTGATATAATACATTGTTACAATATTGAATAAAGAGGTATCATTAGTTTGAAAAGGATAATAAAGCTTTCATTATTTTTGACATTAATCATATTTTTTATTTACAGTTATGCTCGATTTATAGAGCCAAAACTTATAGCTATAAAAACATCAAAAATAACATCTCAATATATATCTAAAGAATTATCTAACATAAAAATCGTTCAATTTTCAGACACACACATCTCTGATTATTTTACAATTAAGGATTTAATGAAAACTGTAAAAAAAATTAATAAGCTTAATCCAGATATTGTTTTATTTACTGGGGATTTAATTGACAATTATAGTGAATCTACAATAGATTCAAAGAAAATCTCATATGTTTTAAGTTTAATTGATGCAACATTGGGTAAATACTCAGTATATGGTAACCACGATTATGGTGGTGGTGCTACAAGAATATATAAGGAAATAATGAATGATGCTGGATTTAAATTGTTGATAAATGATAGCGTGTATTTAAAGGAATATAATTTGACTATTACAGGTTTAGACGATGCTCTTTTTGGCAATCCAGATATTGATAATATAACTAAATTTATAAACAAAGAAGCGTACAATATTTTACTTTGTCATGAGCCAGACATTATTGATTATATAGTTGATTATAACTTTGATTTAGCTATATCCGGGCATAGTCATGGTGAACAAGTTAAAATACCATTTATGGATGATATAATTCTACCTCCTTTGGCTAAAACATATGTAAAGGGAATGTATGAGTTAGATTCAGATCGCGAAGGTAAAATTTATGTTAATAAGGGTATAGGCACATCTAAAATACCTTTTAGATTCCTCGCTCCGCCAGAGATAACATTATTCAAGTTTAGTATAAGTAAGGATGGATTGTAAATCATGAAAAAAAACAAGACAAAGCATAATAAAAAAACCATGAAGCAGCAAATAGCTCAGAATAAAAAATTATTTATATTGTATATTATACTTCGTATATCGGTTATACTGGTGATGATTGCACAGTTTTTTAACGGTAACTATGAAAATGTATTTATGTGCGTATTGACATTATTTTTATTTACTATACCTAGCTTCATTGAAAACAACTTTCACATTGATATACCGGACACCTTAGAGGTTATAATTCTTCTTTTTATATTCGCAGCTGAAATATTAGGTGAAATACAGGCATACTATATAAAGTTTCCATATTGGGATACCATGCTTCATACCATAAATGGATTTTTAGCCGCTGCAATAGGATTTTCATTGGTAGATTTACTTAATAGACATGAAAAATTTTCATTTAAATTATCACCAATTTTTATGGCTATAGTAGCCTTTTGTTTTTCAATGACCATTGGAGTATTATGGGAGTTCTTTGAATGTGGTATGGATTTAATATTTGCAACTGACATGCAAAAGGACACTATTATTAATTCAATTTCCACTGTCATGTTAAACCCTGACGGATTAAATGTACCTGTAAAAATAAAGGATATATTAAGTGTCGTTGTAAATGACCAAGAATTAGGTCTGAATGGATATTTAGATATTGGACTTCTAGATACTATGAAAGATATGTTTGTTAACTTTATCGGTGCTGTTGTATTTTCAGTAATAGGATATTTTTATGTTAAAAAGCGTGGAGAAGGAAAGGTTGCTAAAAAATTTATACCAAAATTAATGGAAGAAAGCAAAATTGAGAATAATTAAATATAAAGAGGGTAGTAATACTGCCCTCTATTATTTTTTATTATTAAATTTATGCTCCATGTATTTTTCTAGATAATTTAACGCCTGTTTCCGTTACAGCTATTCCACCCAAAGCAGTTTCTTTTAAATTAGGGTGCATTAAACGACCTACACTATACATTGCTTCTACTGTTTCATCAAAATTTACTACACTTAAAATTCCTGATAAAGCTAATTCAGCTGAAGTCATCGCATTAACTGCTCCTGATGAATTTCTTTTTGAGCAAGGAGATTCTACAAGTCCAGCTATTGGATCGCATATTAATCCCATAACATTTTTAAGTGCAATAGTAGCTGCTATTAAACACATCTCTGGTGTTCCTCCGGCCATTTCAACAAGACCTGCTGCTGCCATTGCTGCTGCTGAACCGCATTCTGCTTGGCAACCACCTTCAGCTCCTGAAACAGTTGCATTTTGTATAATTATCTTTCCTATACCTGCTGCAGTCAATAATCCTCTTATAATAGTTTCATCGTTGCATCCAAGCTGCTCTGCACCTGTTATAATGGATGCTGGTATTATTCCACTTGATCCTGCAGTTGGTGCAGCACAAATTCTTCCCATAGAAGCATTGTGCTCTGCACCTGCTAAAGCACGAATCATAGCCTTATTTATGGAATTACCACATATTGTCTTTTTATTTTTTAGATACTCATCTAATTTTCTGGCTTCTCCACCAATAATTCCACCCATTGTACCTTTTTCTTCTAAGTTACTAATTGATTTTTTCATAACATCAAGGACATTTTCCATATTATTAATTATATTATCTCTAGTAGCACCAGTACAATCAATTTCATCATTTATAACTACTTCAGATATAGGAAGGTTTTTATTAGTACATTCACTGAGTAATTCTTTTGCGTTATTATACATTAGTTACACCATCCTTTGCTTTTTTGATTTCAATAACAGATTTCATTGGCTCAAGTTCCTTTATCATATCTATTACTCTTTTTTCTGGTGGGCTATCTATCTCTATAATCATTGACGCCTCTTTGCTGCCTGGATTTCTAGAAACCTTCATATTGGCTATATTTATTCCATTGTGCGCAAGTATACCTGATACCTCACTAATAATTCCCCTTTTATCAATATGTCTTGTAATTATTGTATGATATTCACCAGTAAATTCAACTTCAAAATCATTTATCTGAGTAATAATTACAGCTCCGCCACCAATAGATGAACCAATAACATCTGTTATTTTGTCATTAACATCTTCTATAACAAATTTAACTGTATTTGGATGCACCAAGCCTAAGTCTGACATTATAAATTCATATTTTATATTTTGCTTATCCGCTATATTAAGAGAATCTCTTAATCTCTCATCATCTGGCTCGTACCCTAATATTCCAGCAACCAATGCCCTATCAGTACCATGACCTCTATATGTTTGTGAAAAAGAGCCATGGAGATAAAACTTTACCTTTTTAATCTTTTCATTACATATATCCTTAGCTATTTTTGCAAGCCTAGCAGCGCCTGCTGTATGAGAACTTGATGGTCCGATCATAATTGGACCTAACACATCAAAAATACTATTGACTTTTTTCATTTCAATTATCCTTTACATTAATTTATGCAGTTTCTCTATTTTATCAGTTATGCATACTGCTATGATATTAAAGATTATGTAAATTGTAAAGAAATAAATTTTTCCTTTAATTATCACTTTTAATGAAATTCGTAAAAAACTAAGCATATTCTTACATTTTGTTTTCAATAAATTAAAATAGCACGTTTAGAATTACTTTTATTCGTATTTTTCATAAGTATGTTTTAATTTCAATCAACTGGGTAAAAAAAATATATTACAAAATATAAAATATGAGGGTACTAACATGAAAATTAAAAGCATTAAAATTAAAATTTTAACGATAACTTTATCCTTACTATTACTATCATTAAGCATTGTCATTGCGATTAATGGTATAGGTAGCTTAGGCTCAACACAAGCTACAGTGGAAGAAATTTTAGGTGAAACATCAAAAACTGCTGCACTTGCGGTAGAAAATCAACTTTCTTCTATAATTAATGTCATCAAAGAGCTTGGAACAATTCAATCATTGTCCGATTCTACAAGTTCAAAGCAAGAGAAACAAATAATTCTCAAAAACAAAGCAGAAGAGTATGAATTTGTAACGTTAACAATGGCTGATAAAAATGGAAAGCTTCTAGATGGTCAAGACATATCAGATTATGATTTTTTTAAAAGGGCAATTAATGGAGAAACATTTGTCAATTATCCACAGATAACAGAGGATGGACAAAGAGCAGATATGATTTTTTCTTCACCAATATGGAAAAACGGCATGTACGGTTCAGAAATTGTAGGTATAATTTTTGGCTCTTTAGATGGAACATATCTTTCAAATATTATAAATGAAATAAAAGTAGGTAATACAGGTAGTGGATATATAATCAATAATCAGGGTACCACTATCGCAGATGTTAACTATAGCTTGGTTATGGCTCAAGAAAATACTATTGAAATGTCAAAGTCAGATAAAAAACTTGTTGCTTTTGCAGATCTTGAGCAGAAGGCGCTAAGTGGAGAAGCTTGCTTTGATGAAGTATCATATAATGGTGTAAGTTATTTTTTACATGCAACACCGATAAACGGAACAGATGGTTGGGTTTTAGGTTTGATGGTAGAAAAATCAGAATTCATGAGAAATACATATTTTGCAATTATTATTTGTATTATTGTTTCTTTAATAGCTTTGTTTTTATCCTCGTTAATAATGATTAAATTTTCTAATAAAATATCTAAACCTATAAAAGAAATGGAATATGCAGTTAATGAGATATCTAAAGGAAACTTTGATGTAGAAGTAAGCTGTAATACTAACGATGAAATAGGTAATATGTCACGTAGCTTAGAGAGAATGATAGAAATAACCAATGCTGTCATAAAAGATACTGTTAATGGACTTGAGGAAATGTCAAAAGGTAATTTCGATATAGAGCCTACTACAGAATATGTTGGATTATATAAAAGAATTGAAAATGCTATGGTAGAAATTATTATTTCACTAAGCAATACTATTGGTTCAATAAAGACATCAGCTGACCAAGTATCAAGTGGCTCTGAACAAGTTTCTGCTGGTGCACAGGCATTATCACAAGGAGCAACAGAGCAGGCTAGCAGTATAGAAGAGCTATCTGCTACAATAGCTGAAATATCAGATCAAATTAAATCAAATGCTGAAAATGCAAGATCTGCTAACAAACTAGCTATAGAAACTGGTCAAGAGGTTTCTGAAGGAAATAGACTTATGCAGGAAATGATTGTTGCAATGAATGAAATAAGCGATAAATCAAATGAAATTGGAAAAATAATTAAGGCTATAGAGGATATAGCATTCCAGACCAATATACTTGCACTCAATGCTGCTGTAGAGGCAGCTAGAGCAGGTTCTGCTGGTAAAGGCTTTGCAGTTGTTGCAGATGAGGTTCGTAACTTAGCACAAAAGAGCGCCGAAGCTGTAAAAGATACAACTTCACTTATTGAAGGATCAATTAGTGCAGTAGAAAATGGTAAGAGAATAGCTGATGAGACAGCAAACTCTTTAACTCAAATAGTAGAAAAAACTTCTATAGTAAATGATAAAATTCAAAACATAACTGAAGCTTCTTCTATACAAGCTGAATCAGTTGCACAGGTAACACTGGGAGTTGAACAGATTTCAGCAGTTGTTCAAACAAACTCTGCTACAGCAGAAGAAAGTGCAGCAGCCAGTGAAGAGCTTTCAAGTCAAGCAGCAGTTTTAGATGAGTTAGTAAGTAAGTTTAAGATTAAAAACATTTAATCATTAAGTTAGATTAAAAAGTGAATTACGTTCACTCTATGGAAGAATCATTCTGTTTCTTCATAAAGAAATATAGCACCTTTTAAGGTGCTATATTAAATTGATTACTATTTACAAAATTTATTTGTTAATTCAAGTACTCTTCCTTTTAATACTTCAAGATCAGCTTTTTTACTTAAAGCTAAATCCATAATATCAGCCAATTCTAATATTTCTGCTTTTCTCATGCCTTTTGTTGTAATAGCTGGAGTACCTATTCTTAATCCACTTGTTATAAATGGTGATTGTGGATCAAAAGGAATTGTGTTTTTGTTTGTTGTTATGTGTATTTCATCAAGAAGCTTCTCTGCATCTTTTCCTGTTAGCTCTTTATTTCTTAAGTCTAATAACATTAAGTGGTTATCAGTACCGCCAGAAACTAATCTAAATCCTCTTTCAATTAAAGCTTGAGATAACGTTTGAGCATTTTCAATTACAGATTTTTGATATTCTTTAAATTCTGGTTGAAGTGCTTCTTCAAAGCATACTGCCTTAGCAGCTATAACATGCTCTAATGGTCCGCCTTGAGTACCAGGGAATATAGCTTTATCAACTTGTTTAGCAAATTCTGCTTTACAAAGTATAGCTCCTCCTCTTGGTCCTCTTAATGTTTTGTGTGTAGTTGTTGTTACAAAGTCTGCATATTCCACTGGATTAGCATGTAATCCTGCAGCAACTAAGCCAGCAATATGAGCCATATCTACCATGAAATATGCTCCAATTTCATCAGCTATACTTCTAAAAATTTTAAAGTCTATTGCTCTTGGATAAGCACTTGCTCCAGCAACTATTAATTTTGGTTGCTCTTTTTTAGCTATTGCTCTAACTTCATCATAGTCAATTTTTTCAGTATCTTTATTTACTCCGTAGAACTTAACATCAAAGTATTTACCTGACATATTAACAGGAGATCCATGTGTTAAGTGTCCGCCATGTGATAAATCCATACCTAGTATTTTATCTCCAGGCATTAAAACTGAGAAATATACACCAAAGTTAGCATTAGAACCTGAATGAGGTTGTACGTTTGCATGATCTGCATTAAATAATTTTTTTAATCTGTCAATTGCTAAATTTTCTACCTTATCAACAAATTCACATCCACCGTAATATCTCTTTCCAGGATATCCTTCTGCGTATTTATTTGTCAAGTGACTGCCCATAGCTTGTAGCACTCTTTCTGAAACAAAGTTTTCAGATGCAATTAATTCAATGTTTGTTTGTTGTCTTTCTTTTTCTTCCATCATAGCGCTATAAAGTTCGCTATCAAACTCTTTAATTAAATCTAAATTCATTTATGTTCTCCTTTGCCAATTTTATATAACAATATTGAAAATATTGTTTAATAATATTGAAAATATTGTTTTATAATATTAAAATATTGTTGACAAATTTAATCTAGCGTGAATAAATTTACCAATATATATTATAAACTAAATATACTTTCTTGGCA
This sequence comes from Firmicutes bacterium UBA2058, assembly GCA_002332905.1. Taxonomy (GTDB): domain Bacteria; phylum Bacillota; class Clostridia; order Tissierellales; family Sedimentibacteraceae; genus UBA1535. The sequence goes on from DDAM01000024.1 coordinate 21,912, forward strand.
ACCTATAAGATAAAGTTGATGCCACTTCATATGAAATTGTACTTCTCATTTTAGCAACATCATCTATTGATAAAGCATCATCATGACCATTTCCATATATAATTACTTCATCACCTATTTGAGGGTTGTCAACATTTGTTAAATCTATCATAAATTGATCCATGCAAATTCTTCCTAAAAGCAAACATTTTTTCCCTTTTACTACAACATAATAATTATTTGAAAGGCTTCTAGAAAAACCGTCTGCATAACCTAATGGAACTGTACCTATCACTGTTGTTTTTTTAGTTTTAAAAGTATGTCCATAGCTTATACCTGTATTTATAGGTACTGATTTAACGTTTGCCAATTTTGCCTTTAATGTTATACAAGGCTCTATTTTTAAGTTATCCTTATTTACTTCGTCAGAAGGGTAAAAACCTAAAAGTATAATTCCTGGTCTAACCATATCAAAAGTGTATTCAGGCAAATCAATTATTGCAGCACTATTAGCTGCATGCTTTATTGGTATGTTCACATTTCTTTGCTCCAGCAAATCTATAAAATATGAAAATGCCTTCATTTGCATGTGCGATGTTGATTTATCCTTTTCATCTGCCCTTGCAAAATGAGTGTAAATACCTTCTATATTAATATTGCTTAGATCATGAATATCTTTTATTTTATCTGCATTTTCAGATAATGTTATAAATCCAAGTCTGTTCATACCTGTTTCTACTTTAATATGTATATTAGCTTTTTTATCAAACTTTTTGGCTATTTCATTTAAATTGTATGCTTGTTCATATGTATAAATAGTTAATGTAATATTGTTTTTTATTGCATCTTCAAAAAGATCATCTTGAGTATATCCTAATACCAAAATATTGGTATCTATTATTTTATCTCTAATTTCAAGTGCTTCTGACAAAATAGCAACTGCTAGCATATCAACTCCGTTTTCAACATATAATTTTGAAAGCTCTATTGAACCCATGCCATAACTATTCGCCTTTACTACAGCACATATTTTTGTGTCCTTATTGTTTTCCCTTGCACGCTTTTTTATACGTTCAAAATTTTTTAAAGCCATTTTTGTATCAATTTCAACCCAAGCTGCTCTAGTCTTATTTTCCATGATTACCTCCAAGCATTTATACCTTAAATCTTATATAGAAGTATATGTCATCGTTTGCCAAATCATTAAAAATTTAAAATATTTTATGTACAGATTATAACAATATTTTGCATACTATTCAATGAATTTATTATATACAAATATATAATTTTATTCCTTAATTACCTTTACTTCCATAATTTTATTCTATTGAATTTTAATATATACATAAGGAAAAATTATACTGTAATTTCAATTGACAACTAAACAAAAAATAATTACAATAATAAGAAATTCAATAAATAATAGAGGTGTCTATGAAAGAGATATATTTAGCAGGTGGATGCTTTTGGGGCATGCAGGCTTATTTTGATTTAAAGGATGGAATTATTAATACTGTTGTAGGATATGCAAATGGACGTACACAAAATCCTACATATCAAGAGGTATGCACTGATACCACCGGTCACGCCGAAACACTGTTTATTCAATATGATGAAAACATAATTAGCTTAGATAAAATATTATCTTACTTTTGGAAGGTAATAGATCCAACATCACTTAACAAACAAGGCGGAGATATGGGAAGTCAATATAGAACTGGTATATACTATGTTGATGAAAGTGATTTAAATACTATAAAAGCTTCTGTTGATAAGGAGCAAAATAATTATAATGAAATAATTGTTACTGAAATAGAAAGTTTAAAATATTTCTATCCCGCTGAAGAATATCATCAAAAATACCTGCAAAAAAATCCAAATGGATATTGTCACATAGATTTAAACATATAAAAATATAGACTTATGAGAAAGTCATAAGTCTATATTTTTATTTATATATATTTTCCTCTGTTATTATCATGTCCATTTTTATGTCATGCTCATTTGCAGGTACTTCTTCTAGAACTTGGAATTCGTAAGCTAAGGCTATTGCTTTGCAAGAAATTTTTCGGTTTATTAAAAGTCTGTCATAATATCCTTTTCCAAAACCTACTCTATTTTTACTTTTATCAAAAACAACACCAGGAACTACTACTAAGTCAATTAGTTTAACATCATATGGCTTATCTATTTTTTCCTTCCTTGGCTCTAAATAGCCAAATTTGCACATAACTAAATCACTAAAGTCCTTTATTTCCACGGGTATTATTTCAATATTTTTCATATCTGTGTAAGGAATTATTATAATTTTTCCTTCACTAAGTGCTTCATGTATAAATATCTTTGTATTGACTTCATTTTTAAAATCCATGTATACCATAATATTTGTGCTATTTTTGTACTCGTCAGTATTTTTAAGCTTATCAATTATTATTGAGCTTTTACTTACTGCTTCATTTATGTCTAAATTATTTCTTATATCTAAAATCTCTTTTCTAATATCTGCTTTTGTTTTCATATTAACCTCTCATTATGCCATAGTCTCGCTACGCGAGCCATTGTAGTGGCATCATAAATAAAAATGAAAAATCGTTTTTTGATTTTTACATAGTGTGAAGTGTTTTTTCACACTATCAACTTATATTATACCTGAAACAATTTTCAACATATTGCTAATTAAAAATTCATAAGTACTTTCTACTATTGGACTTATAATAAAACTTGTTCCTCCAAGTATTATTAAAAGCATTAGACCAATTCTTAACATATCAGCATATTTATAATAAAAATTCCAAACAGGAGCTCCAAATATATTACCAAAAATATGATGTCCGTCAAGAGGAGGTATAGGAATTAAATTAAATACCATTAAAACAAGGTTAATTTGAATGATGCCAGTTATTATCGTAATAACAATGTCTGTAATTTGACTGCTGTTTGGTATAAATATTAGAACTAAACCTAATATAACTGTAAATAGTATAGCTGTTATTAAATTCATAAGTGGCCCTGCAACAGACACTAAGCTATCATCTCGTTGTGGATTTTTGAACATACGTGAATTTACCATAACAGGTTTTGCCCAACCAAATCCTACTAAGAGCAGAAAAAGAAATCCTAATGGATCTATATGTTTTGTAGGGTCTAGTGTTAATCTACCCTGAAATCTTTGTGAATCATCTCCTAATTTATACGCAACATAAGCGTGTGCAAACTCATGTACCGACAATCCTATAAGTATACCGGGCAATATAAGCAGCTTGCTTACAATAATATCTATCATAAATTCCTCCATTTTATTCTATTTATAATATAAAACTAAATGTAAGTATTAAATATCTATATAGTATATAAAATCTAGCTTTACTATTAATATTTTATATCAAAATTCTTAAATGTTTCTTTAAAAATATTTCTACTTTACCTTAACATTGTATAGTGTTATTATATAAGTTGCAAGTAGGAATTTATTATAACCCATTTAATATGTTAATATTATAGAATATAGGAGAACAAACAAATGATAAATAAAAGCTTAGGTGTTATAGCCGATATGATAAATTCAACTGTCAAAAACAGTAGCTTTAATGACATTTTAATATCTGGCGTTTGTATAGACTCTAGAAAAGTGCAAAAAGGAAATTTATTTGTCCCGATTAATGGTCTTAATGCAAATGGTCATAATTATATAAATAGTGCTATTGATAATGGTTGTGCAGCTACTTTATGGAATAGAAATGAACCTAACCCACCTACAAATATAGGTGTAATACTGGTAGAGGATACGGTTGAAAGTTTGCAGAAATTAGCAATTGCTTATAGAAATGCTCTTAATATAGATGTAGTCGGTATAACCGGTAGCAACGGTAAAACATCAACTAAAGACATAATCGCTGGTATATTTTCAGTGAAATATAAAACTCAAAAAACAATGGGTAATTACAATAATGAACTAGGTGTACCCTTGACTATATTAAGTCTTGATGAGGATTGTGAAGTTGCCATAGTAGAAATGGGATTAGAAAAAAAAGGTGATTTGTTATTTTTGAAGGATATGGTTAAACCTAATATAGGTATACTAACTAATGTTGGAACAGCCCACCTTGAGAATTTTAATTGTGTAGAGGAAATTGCAAATGCAAAGCTTGAAATAGTAGATTGTATAGAAGATAATGGTTTATTTATTTATAACGGTGATGATGAATTAATTAAAGATGAAATTAAGAAAATAACAATTAATAATACACTTACTGTTAAAAAATTTGGACAAGGTAAAGATAATGATTTGTATTACAGTATTATAGATCAAGATGAAAATGGAATTACTTTTGAAACTTATGGAGAGGTAAAAGATAGCTTTGGTATGAATATGTTAGGAAAACATCAAGCACTTAACGCGTTAGCTGCTATTTTAGCTGCTAAAAGATTTGATTTAACAAATACTGATATTAAAAATGGCTTAAATAAAATTGAAAAAACTGGTTTAAGAAATGAGATAGTTAAAATTAAAAATTGTACTATTTTAAATGACTCCTATAAGTCAAACCCTCAAAGTACATTAGTTGCACTTGACACTTTTGAAGGTCTTTCATCACCTAAGAAAGTTGTCGTGTTAGGTGATATGCTAGGTCTTGGTGAAAATGAAGCCAAGCTTCATTATGAAATAGGTACTAAGCTATCTAATTATAAAGTTGATGAATTAGTAACATATGGTCAACTTGCTAAAAATATAGCTGAAGGTGCAAGCAACGTCATTCAAAATATTAAAATGTTTGATGATAAAGAACTTATGATTGAATATTTAAGTAAATATTTAGACGAAGAGTGTACTATATTAATTAAAGCATCAAGAAGCTTAGCTCTTGATGAAGTAGTAGATAAACTTAGATTAAAATAAAAAGGTAGATAGCGTGAAAAAAAGATCTTCACGCTTTTATGCCACGATGTGGCATATTGGAGGTTTTTATGGAAAAAATTAAATTAGCTGTGGTTTTTGGTGGAAAATCAAGTGAGTACTTAATATCATTACATTCAGCAGCATCAATAATCAAAAATATTCCTAATGACAAATTTGATGTGACACTAGTAGGAATTACCGAGGAAGGAAAATGGCTATATTTCCCAGGAAATGTTGAGGAGATAGATAACAATAGTTGGTTTGAAAACCCAAATTGTTGTGAAATGATTTTAAGTCCAAATGCCACATTAAAAGGCTTTGTAAAACTAAACAAAGATAATACATTTGAAACTTTAACTATTGACTGTGTTTTCCCTGTTTTACATGGTAAAAACGGTGAAGATGGAACTATTCAAGGCTTATGTGAAATTGCAGGGATTCCTTTTGTTGGTTGTGACACCTTGTCTTCAGCAGTATGTATGGATAAGGAATTTACACATATCGTTTGTGAAAGCGCAGGAATTAAAACTGCACCATTTATGAGTGTTATAAATGAAAAAACTTTAGATATTAAAGCTTTATATGAAGATGCAGTAAATAAGCTTTCACTTCCTATATTTATAAAACCTGCAAATGCCGGTTCTTCACATGGAATTAGCAAAATAAGAAGCTATGAAGAATTTGAAGCTGGTTTAAAACTTGGCTTTAAGCATGACAAGAAGGTTATATTAGAAAAAACTATAGAAGGCTTTGAAATAGGTTGTGCAGTTTTGGGTAACGATGAAATACAAGTAGGAGAAGTTGATGAAATAGAAATGTATCATGACTTTTTCGACTATGAAGAAAAATATCACTCTACTACATCTAAAATACATTGCCCAGCTCGTATAAGTGATGACCTTAAAAAGGAAGCAAAAGTAATGGCAGCTCATATATATAAAGCATTAAGATGCAGCGGAATGACAAGGGTCGATATGTTTTTAACTCCTAACAATGAAATTATTTTAAATGAAGTAAATACAATACCAGGACTAACAAGTGTAAGCAGATATCCATCAATGGTTAGAGTAGGTCTTGGAATGGGATATACAGAGCTTATAGAAGAATTAGTAAATCTAGCAATAAATAGATAAAAAGTATCGGGTTTTTAATAAACCCGATACTTTTACTTATACTATAAAAATTTCTTTTTGCCCTTTTGTTTTATCTATAGTATCTGAAAGCTTTGGAAAAAGCTCGCTATATCTTAAGTTTTGATAATTTAATTTTAATCCACCTGCATGCAAGGAAACCGGAATTTCTGTACCGTTGTATGTTATTGGATGTCCATTTAAATCTGTAATCTTTTTAGCTACTTTTTTCACCTTGTCAATATCATCAAGACCTGTTACTAAGACAAATTCATCCCCACCAATTCTAAATAATAGCATATCATCAGAAGAATTTTCATCTATCCTTCTAAGACATTCAACTATTGCTTTGTCACCAGCTTCTCTACTTATTTCATTAATTGGCAGCAGGTTAGCTATATCAAAGCATAAAACATATGTATTGTTTCTGTTTCTTAACTCATCGTATAATTCTGAAATATCAAATTTTCTTTTTGCCATATTTATTTTTCCTCCATTATATTTAAATTCAATTTTGGGAAATAAACCGGTGAATCTCCTCTTACTTCTAAACATTTGTGGAGTTATACCCCAAACCTTTGTAAATGCCCTTGTAAACACTTCATGAGAATTGTATTGATATCTTAATGCAATATCAATAATAGAATTATCAGTATTTATAAGTTCTTTTGCGGCATATGTAAGTCTTCTCTTTGAAACATATTCTTTTATACTTATATGAAATACATATCTAAACAGTTTTTGAAGGCTTGACAAAGAGCAATAGCATGCATTTGCTATGTCTTCCTGTGATATTTCATCACATAGATTATTTTCAATATATTCTAATGCTTCAGTCAATATATAAAAATTTTTCAAAGAAACCTACCTCCATATAAATAATAACGTTATTAACAATGTTATAAAAATTATAGCAAATATAAAATTATATTTCTTGATTTTTTGAGCATGAATTATAAACTTAAAAACGCTCGTATAATATACGAGCGCTTAAAATACTTATTCTAAAAATGCACATTCAACCTTTTCTTCTTTTGGCTTTTCTATAGTTGCGTTTAATGTGGATAGAAGCTCACAATAATCAACTATATTTTCGATTTTTGTGCCTCCAACTCTTAAATATATTGGGAGTTCCTCATAATCAAATACTATTGGCTCACCGTTTAGGTCTACAATTTTTTGTGCTAAAGCTTGAGCTTCTCTGATATTAATTATACCTGTAACTAAAACAAATTTATCCTCACCTAAATAAACAAGAGTCATATCCTTCGGTGAATAATCCCTAATTCTTTTTTCTGCCTCTGCTATGGCTAAGTTACCTGCCACATAGCTGATTGCATTTATTCCTTCCATATCAACAACATCAAATGTCAAAAAATACGTATTTTCCTTAGTTTTCAATAAATCGTATAATTTTTTTGTATCAAGATTTTCTCGCATATGACTACCTCCAGATATCAAAGATAACGTTTGCAAAATTATAACATATCTAATTAAAAAAAGAAATAGTTAATAAACAAAAAATAAATTTTTTATTTTCAAAAATAAAAATAATTTGTTTATTAAAAAATTTCTTATTTATTATTTTCTAGCAAGTCGTTACCTAGTAGATTTAAAACATCACAAATTTCATAGTCAGCTTTATAAATTTTTTCATCTATAATAACATAAGGACTGTAAATTTTAACTTCTACACTATCACCATTATTTTTATTTAAGGTATAAGTTACTACTTGTCCGTCTACTTTTGAAGATTCCTCAGCTTTTACTACTAGCTTATTTAATGCATCTACAATATCTTGAATGTTTTTTTCGTCATCAATAGCAACACCCTTATTAGGTGGCTGCAAATATAAATCAATGCTTTTTATATCCTCAGCCTTAAGGCTTCTAAATGGCATATTAGAGTTGTTTAGAAGCTGATTAAATAATGGTAACATCAATACTATGATTAAAACTAATAAAATCGAATATATTTGCTGTTTTTTCATACTTAACCACCCCTTTCGTTACCATCTATTTGATACTTTCTCGGCAAAGCCTAGAAACTCATTTAACTCTATAACTGTTCCATCATCTAAAACAGCTTTACCAGAGAACATGCCAAATACTTGATGTTGATTACTTCCAATAAACACTGCATTAGTGTTTGCATGTCTATCAATTATTGGCTTAAAATCCATCTCAAAGCGTCCGTCATCACTAGTAAAAGTCCAAGGGTCCATATAGCGTGTTTTCAAATTCTTTTTAGGTATATTAAAGGTTATTTGAGACAATTTATGTGCCTTACCCTTATAGAAAAGCATATTTTCACTTGCATTTGATGTATCTCCAAAGCCATATCCAATATTAAATCCAAATGGCTCACCATTAACAATCCCCGATGCACTTCCCCAATACCATGTATTTTTATATGTCCATACTCCTCTTCCCCAATCAAGAGTGGCGAAAGAGTTCTCAGGTCTAAATATGTATTCTTTATTTTCAAATCTAACTATACCATGTGCTCTCATGCAATTTATTTTTTGGTTATAATAAAAAGCTTTTTTCCTGTTTTTAAAAGGAGTAGCTATAACCATTGATTCTTCAGGCTCATCTAATATAGAAATATCCGCATCTATTGGATTCGCTCCTATAAAATTATCCATATGACAAATAATTCTTCTTGATTTTCCGTTATTTTTAAACCATATTGTATAGTTTTTTCCGTTAACACGAACATCCCCATTAGAAGATGAAGAAGGAAGATTTGTTTTACCCATTGGAAAAGTTCTCATGGGACTTGTTGTGCGCTGCCAAGGGTGCGTAAAATCTATTAATGTAACACTATCTAAACCCATGTAGGAGTTATCAGCTATTGTTAATGCTAATGCATGTGTTTGATTATATATTAAATAATAATCCCACTCTTTTATTCTCATAGAATTAGCTTTAATAGATTTTCTATCGTAATCTAAAACCATCTTTTTCGAATATCCCTTTTGAGTTAATCTGCCTTTACTATCTAGTAACAATCCTCCTTGGACTATTTCATTTTGCATAAACAATACCCTCCTATAACATAATATCTTTTCTAAATATAGTATAAGACAAGCTCTTAAAGTTGTAAATAGACAAATATAAGTTTAAGACTTATATTTGTTACAAACTTAAACTCATTGCTTTTTTTAGCGCTTCAACAGTTTTATTACCTTCAATGTTTGCTTTTTTACTACCCTCCTCAATTATATCTCTCACTAAATTTTTATGGGCTTCATAATATGCTCTTTTTTCTCTAAATGGAGCTAATAATCCGTTTAAGGATTTACTCAACTGTTTTTTACAAGCTACACACCCAACACTTGCATTTCTACACATTTCACAGATATTATCATAATCATCACTGTTAAATATTTGATGATATTTACTTACAACACAAATATCAGGATTACCTTTGTCCTTTATACTTATTCTATTTTTATCAGTCAGCGCCTGACTAACTTTTTTATTAACTTCTTCGTCACTGTCAGATAAATATATAGCATTATTCAGACTTTTGCCCATTTTAGCATTGCCATCTAGTCCCATAAGTCTTGGACAGCTGCTTAACATTATTTCAGGCTCATTTATATTAGTTCCATACAAATCATTTATTCTTCTTACTATCTTTCTGGCTACCTCTATATGTGGAACTTGATCATCTCCGCCAGGTACCAAATCAGCATTGCAAAATGTTATATCTGCCGCTTGGCTAACTGGATATCCTAAAAACCCATAGCTTAAATCATCATAACCATACTGCTTTGCTTCTGTTTTTATGGTTGGGTTATGTCTTAGAGAGTTGACTGATACAACCATAGAATAAAAAACAGTTAATTCCGCAATTGCTGTAATCTTAGATTGTAAAAGCATAGTTATCTTATTAGGATCTAACCCAACGGATAAGTTATCAATAGCAACCTCATATATACTTTCTTTTATAAGCTCGGGCTTTTCAAAATGTGTTGTAAGTGCCTGAATATCAGCTAGCAATATAAAAGTATCATATTCATCCTGCAACTTAACTCTGCTTTGCAAACTTCCTACATAATGTCCTAAGTGCAATTTTCCTGTAGTTCTATCACCCGTTAAAATTCTTTTCTTTTCATTCATTTAAATAACCTCCTTAAATATAAAAAACCTCTGTTCCAAAAGGAACAGAGGTATAAACTCCGTTTTGCCACCCATTAGCAAATTACAGATACTATCATATCTGCTCCAAAATAACGATTTGGAAATCCGTCAACGCCTACTATCACTTTCGGGTTGCCCTCATAAGTCCATTCAGTAAAAGTTATAATACTGCATTTCACCATCCGCAGCTCTCTAAAATTATAATCATAATACCTACTACTCTTAATCAACGGTTTATATATTTTCATCATTCTACACCTATAATTTGTTCTTGTCAACATACATTTAGCATTAATTATCTCTTTGCATATCCTTCTTTTCATCCATCTCCTTATAATATTCTTCAGTTTCCTTTACATTTTTCATTACTCTATCAAGCAGACCATCCTCATAAATATCCTGATACAAGAACGATCTAACCGATATACTGTCTCTTCCTTTTTTATCCTCTTTTAACGGTGTTTGAACAACGCAGTCAATAGAGTAAAACTTAACATTATTTCTGTCAAAAATTTCTTTTATTTTGAGTAACCTTTCAGCTAAAACATCCTCTGTTATAGTTTCACTATCACTATAAATAACAAGCTTTCCGACATTTTTTGCATACTCACTGATATCAACCTTCATATCAATCTCTAAACCTGAAAAATCATTACCTTTTTCTATAATTTCACCAAAGGCAATATCACTTTCATAAGGAAATTCCTTTTCAATAACTTCGTCAATCAATTCTTTGTACTCATCATTTAACCTGCACCAAGTGTTAAACTTTCCCAAAACATATGTCTCATAATCATCATATCTGATCCTACCATTTCCGTTACAAACTATAGAAAAATGAGTATCTATACTTGTTTTGGACTTTGCCTGAACATAATATCCTCCATCCTTAAAATTATATTGCGGTTTATTAAGCTCTAAATCAAGGTCAGAATAATTCTCCGTAACATATTTATCAACTGAATGTTTTACAAGTATTTTTGAAATCGGATTTCCAACAAATGAATTTGTAACATACAATATTAATGCTATAAGTAGTAATGCCACCATACCGGCTATTATTTTTAAAACCTTCTTTTTCATAATTTCCTCCATTACACCGCTTTGCGGTGTTACAAAATCCGATGAAGAATCGTTTTTTGATTCTTCCATAGAGTGAAATTCATTTCACTCTGTGAAGAGTGTTTTTTCTTCACTCTTAGACCTCTTTCTTAAATGCAAATTTTAATAATCTAGTTATAATAATTCCTATAATTGATAATCCTGTATATATAAATGATAAAAACAAAGGAGAAATGATAAAAAATATTGGTGAAGTGTAATACTGCATACCCTCTATGAAACCGGAAATAAACAACCAAATATAGGACAATATAAAAATCCATAGCGGTATATAGTACCACCTTTTAGACAGGACTAAATATCCTACACCACCTAATACAGGCATTAAAATAAAATTATAAAACATTCCGAAGCTATACGAAAGGGCAATACCTAAGATACTTCCGATTAACAAGATTCCTATAAGAAGAAAAATCAAATTTCTCTTAATTTGTCGCACTATTTTTTTATCGTTGACATCAGTATTTTTTATAGCAGTCACATTATCATATTCATTTCTGCAGCATTCGCATTCTTTAATGTGTTTTTCTACTAATTTAATACTTTCCTCACTTGCTACACAATCTTTCACAAGCGGCATTAAATCCATACAAACATCACAAGAAATTTTATTCATTGTTCCATTCCTCCTTAATAAGTATTTCCTTGATACGTCTTTTAGTTCTAAAATCAATGACTCTCGCCGAGCCTTCAGAAATTTGATATTTTAAAGCAATGTCATAATAAGAATAACCATTTATTCGCATTAATACAATATCTTTAGATTTTTTTCCTCGCAGTCTAAAAGCTCTATTATTCGACTAACTGCCTTTTTTTCTACAATTTTATCATCAACTCCCTCTGTGATATACAGCATTGCTAAATCATCAAAGGATACATCTTTTTTATCTTTTCTTAAATACTCAAACCACTTATATCTGGCAATGGAAAAAAGCCATGTTTTAATATCTGAGTTTCCTTTAAACGCAGGCAATGATTTTATAGCACCTAAAAACGTTTCAGATAACAAATCTTCTGAAAGAAGGGGATTATGTGTTAAACTCATAAGGTATATATAAATATCCTTTTTATATTGCATATATAATTTTTCTATTTTAAACATTAAAATCCTCCTTTCATAACATTAGTGTCTATAAAATCAATTTTGTTACAAGTTTTTATAAAAAAGTGAACTACGTTCACTCTATGGAAGAATCGTTCCGATTCTTCATTTATCTAATAGGAAAGAGAACTTTCCTATTAGATAAAAAGAACGTATATTATAATACGCTCTATATAAAATATTTATCTAATGTTATTTTTAAGAAATTCATATGTAGTTATAGATTTACTATCAATTTCTATATTTTTTGATTTTAAATATTCAAAAGTACTTTCTAACGATTTAATTATTGCCTTATCTATATTTGAATAAGCTAATTCTCTTAATAACTCCACACCATCATATTTTCTATTTGGCTCAATTTTATCTGCTATATAAATTATTTTATCTAGCATTGTCATATTTTCTCTACCAGTAGTATGGTATAATATAGCATTAATCACATCAGTATCATTAATTTCATACTTATTTGCTACTATTTTACTACCATAAACAGCATGCTCCAAATTTCCAACATTTTGGTTTAGAAGCTTTCCAGAATCATGCAAAAGCCCTGCTATTTTTGCTTTTTCAGTCGATATATTATAATAAGATGCCAAATCTACAGCAGTATTCATAACATTTATACTATGAATATATAATTTTTCACCAATTGATTTTTTTAAGTCTTCTTTTATATATTCAATATTTTTCATAAAGACCTCCCATGCTTTTTCACGCTATGATCTTAGATTGTATATAATTTATTTTTAAGTATATAATCATTTACTTCATTAGGTACTAAATATCTAATAGTTTTTCCTTCTTTTACTCTCTCTCTTATTTGAGTTGAAGAAATATTAAGTTCTGGTCCATTAACTAAAAATATTTCTCCTCCAAATTTATCTGTAATATCTTTAATTTTATCCGTTAATGTATCATCAGCAAAATTTGGTCTGTTAACTGATACAAATTTACATAAGGTTAATAATGTTTTAGGGTCTTTCCAACTTGGAAGCTCTAATATTGCGTCAGTTCCTGTTATAAAATAAAAATCTATATCAGGATGAAGCGATGTTAATTTTTTCATTGTATCTACCGTATAACTAATATCTTGGTTTAAAACTTCAATATCAGTAACAGTAAATTTATTATTATTAGCAACTGCTAGCTTAGTCATTGTATATCTATGAAAAGCATCTATGTTTAAATTATTTTTATGTGGTGGTGTACCTGTAGGCATAAAAATAATTTTATCTAAATTAAATAAATCCTTTACTTCATCTGCTATAAATAAATGAGCATAATGTATAGGATTAAAAGTTCCACCCATAATACCATATTTTAAATTTGCCATAATTACCTCCTTGCAATTTTTCGCAATCCTAAATAATTTACTGATTTTAGATTATATACCACAAATCTCAAATATACAATACAAATTTTAAGAAAATAAGCAAAAATACACCCTAAATGAATATATAAATAAACATTTAGGGTGTATTTTTATATGTCACATTAATAATATTATTTTAATATTGTTAATTATTAAATGCCTTATTCAATCCTAATATTAGTAAATATATTATAATAATTACTACAAATATTCCTACCATTCCATATAACATAATAGGTAGTGTATTTAAAAAAGCTTGTAACTGTATCATAATTTACGCTCCTTTACAACATCTTAGATACTAGATTAATTATTAAACCACCAGCTATTACAGATGCAATTTGTCCAGATACGTTAGCACCAACTGCATGCATTAATAAAAAGTTTTGTGGATCCTCTTTCAATCCCATTTTATGTATAACTCTAGCTGACATTGGGAAAGCAGATATACCAGCTGCTCCAATCATTGGGTTTACTTTTTCTTTTAAGAATAAATTTAGTACCTTTGCAAATAAAACTCCACCAATTGTATCAAATACAAATGCAACCAAACCTAAACCGATTATCATAAATGTTGCTGGTGTTAAGAATAGATCTGCTCTCATTTTAGAAGCAACTGTAATACCTAACAATAATGTGATAAGATTTGCTAATTCCTTTTGTGCACTTCCTGAAAGATTATTTAAAACTCCACATTCACGTATTAAGTTACCAAACATTAAAAATGCAATAAGAGCAACTGACTTTGGTGAAATAAGACCAGCTATAATAGTAACTGCTATTGGGAATATTATTCTTGCTTTCTTTGAAACATTGGCTGGTTTATATGGCATCTTTATTAATCTTTCTTTTTTAGTAGTAACAAGTCTTATAACAGGAGGTTGGACTATCGGTACCAAGGCCATATAAGAATATGCTGCTACTATTATAGCACCTATATAATTACTTTTAAAATAGTTTGCTACAAATATAGATGTTGGACCATCAGCTGCACCTATTATAGCAATTGATGCTGCATCCTTTAATCCGAAGCCTAATAATGCTGCTACACTTAATGTAAAAAATATACCGAATTGAGCTGCAGCTCCAAACAACAACATTTTTGGATTTGATAGTAATGGACCGAAGTCTATCATAGCTCCTATACCTATAAATAATAATAGCGGGAACATTTCATTAGCAATACCCATGGCAAATAACTCGTCGATTATACCGATTTCTGTTACACCCTCAATAGTTTGAGTTATTGCTCCTGATAAAGGCAGATTTACTAGAATTGCTCCAAAACCCATTGGTAATAATAGAGTTGGTTCCATGTCTTTTGCAATTGCAAGATAAATTAGAACTATACCTATTATCCACATTATAACTTGTTGAATAGTTAAATTAGTTAAATTTCCAAATAATGCTTCCATTTCCTCTCCTAAATAAATAATTTTATACTGGATCTATGTCCTATTTTTATATGCTTGTACATAATACTAATCCCTCCTTAGAACCTTATAATCGAGATAAGTATAAGCATATTGAGAGTATTAATGATTTTCTAATCGCAATTAATATCCGCAAATTAATAATATATACAATATATAATTATTATTATATTTTAGAATATTAAATTTTCACCAAAGCCTTTTATAAAATATTAAGCTATTATTATACAAAAAAAGACCTCATTATAATAAAAATTACAATAAAAGTCTGGCTTTTTAAATGCATGATACGGATTTTATAATCGGATTGACGACATCATGCTACATTATTAAATGCAAGCTACTCCCTCTTACATCATTTAGTATACAGTAAAATTATATAAAATCAAGATTTTTTTTTAAAAACTCATTGTTAAGCGATTGAATCAGTATGGTTTTTATTAGAATTTACACACTCAATAGCTTTTGCAACTTCCATTATAATGTTTGTGTTATTTTGATACTCTCGTATAAAGTATTCGCCATATATTTCACCTTTTTTTCCAGTTACGTAAAATGGCTGAATATTATTTAGAGCTTTAGCCATAATATCATCTCTGCAACTTTCGCATCTACAAACATTTGAATAGTCTTCATTGTTCTCTAGAAGATCTGTAAGAATTTGTTCTACTAATACTTCCATATAATTTTTTATCAAATTAATACCTCCTATCTAAAATATTATATTTATCTTCTATGTTTTTTCGAAAATTATTATTATATTCTCTTAAATCTTTATAATTTTGTACTCTCTCATGTCTGTTATTACCCTTTAAAATCTTACTTACAGCACCCATTCCACAAGCTAATATCGTTTCTACTTCTTCTATAATTACTATATTATAAATACTCTCTTTGCTTTCTAAGGCATATCCTACATTTTCCAAATTGCCTTTAATATTTTTTTGCCTATACATATAGTATGGTTTATATCCATTCTCAGCACAAATTTCTTTTGTGATATGATACATTTTTTCTACTGTGTCAGTATCTTTTGATAATGTTTTAACATCATTTAATAACTTAGAGCCTTTTTTATATGACAAGGCATGTACAGTAATATTATCTGGTTTTAAAGCTACCACTTTTCTAACTGAATTTAATACATCTTCGGGTGTTTCATCAGGTAAACCTATTATTAAATCCATATTAATAGAATCAAAACCGATATTTTTAGCTAAATAATATATTTTTTCTATATCATCAACGGTATGATTACGAGAAATTCTTTTTAATGTGTTTTCATTCATTGTTTGAGGATTAATACTAATTCTACCAACATAATTATCTTTTAAGCATTTAAGCATTTCTTCATTAATTGTATCTGGACGTCCAGCTTCAAAGGTTATTTCTTTTACATCATTTAAACTATAGTACTTTTTAATGACCATAAAAATATCATCTATATTTTTTGTACTTAAAACAGAAGGTGTTCCACCACCAAAATAAATAGTATTAAGCTTTAATCTATTGCTGATGGCTAATTTTATAGTTTCCTCTATTTCATATGTTAAGTTTTTTACATACTCGTCTATGATGCTTTGATCATAGTTTGAAAATGAAACAAATGAACAATAAACACATTTTGAAGGGCAAAATGGTACATGGATATACAGATTGTAATTTCCATTATTTTCCTCTTCGTGCATATATTTAATTTGCTTATCATATATGTCATTTAAAAGTTCTATTTTACTATCTGACATTTCATAGGTTTTTTTCAATATTAAATTAGCATGTTCTCTAGACATACCATTTTTAAGAGCCATAGCTAATATTTTATTTGGACGAATTCCAGTTAAAAAGCCATATTCAGCTTTTTCATTGAAGTATAAAGAAAAAGAATTATATAATGATTTCTTAACAACTGTTTTTCTAAGTTTTTTTTCATCATTTTTTTCAAGTTCTATATCCTTACTGCTTACTGTATTATGATTAATTTCTTTTCTATTTAAATACAACGTAGTTTTACATGAATAGTTATCTAAGGACTCTATAATTTCCGATAAAACTATCAGATTTGAGGAATCAAAATTTATATTATTGTCATAATAAATTTTAATTTCACTGTTTAAATCAAATATTTTAAAAATATTTCTTATTTCAAATTCGTATTCATGTCCTACTAAATAAAAACTTACCATATCAGTTTCCTTTTATTTGTAGTATTTTCTAACAAACATATTTTCCTTCTTTTCAACTCCTATGCTTGTTGATGAGTTATGTCCAGGATATAGCTTCACTTCATCATCGTATATGAGTATTTTATTTATAATTGAGCTTATTATATCATCCATAGAACCACCTTCTAAATCAGTTCTTCCTATAGAATGATCAAATAAAGTATCACCAGTTAAAATTATATTATCAATCTTAAAGCATACTCCACCTGGTGTATGTCCTGGTGTGTGTATAACTTCAATTTTCAACTCACCAAGTTCAATAATTTGTCCATCCTTTAAAAGATTATCATAATCTAAAGATATAATTTTTCTAAACAAATCATATGAATGATTAAGATCTGGATTCTTTATAAATTCAGCATCTAATTCATGTATATACACTGGTATATTGTACTTATCCTTTAGCTCCTTTACTGCTCCTATATGATCAGAATGACCATGTGTTAATAAAATCATCTTTGGTTCAAGTCTTAAATCAATAATTTTTTCATCTATAAAAGAAAAGCTTCCACCTGGATCTATTATTGCGCAAGCCCTTGTTTTTTCACAACCTATAATATAACAATTCATTAAAAATGAAGTAACTTCTAATCTTTCAAAAATCATGTCAAACTCCTTAAAATAATTTTGTGCTATCTAACAATATAGTAACTGGTCCATCATTGCATAGTTCTACCTGCATATCTGCACCAAAAACACCTGATTGAGTGTAAATCTTTAAATCCTTACATCTTTTTATAAATTCTTCATAGTAAGATATTGCTTTTTCTGGTCTAGCAGCACCAGTAAAGCTTGGTCGTCTTCCTCGTCGCGCATCACCCTGTAAAGTAAATTGAGAAACAACCAAAATACTTCCATCAACATCAGATAAAGATTTATTCATCTTGCCTTCCTCATCTTCAAAAATCCTAAGTCCTATAGTTTTATCAAATATATAATCTAAATCAGTGTCCTTATCTTCCTCTGCTACACCTAATAAAATTAAAATTCCTTTATCTATTTGACCTACAATTTCGTTATCAATTTTAACACTGGCGCATTTTACCCTTTGTATAACTGCTCTCATATTAACCTCTCATTATACCATAGTCTCGCTACGCGAGCCATTTAAAATATGCTACGCATATTATATTATAGTCTCAACTATAAATATATAGGCTACTTAGTAGTTCTATAGATGTCAAGAACACCTTCAACCTTTTTAATTTTTTTAATTAAATCGTGTAATTGCTTAGTTTCATTAATTTCAAATGTGATATCAATTACAGCTACTTTATCCTTATTAATTCTTAAATTCAACGAGGTCGCATTAAGACGCGCATCATTATATAAGCCAGTAATATCTTGTAATAGCTTAGGTCTATCAATAGCCTTTATTTGTATTTCACTTAGGAAAGTACCCTTCTTACCGTTATCCCACTCAACCTCAATAAATCTTTCATCCTCAGTATCATTTAAATCATGAATATTTGTGCAATCGGCTCTATGAACAGAAACACCTCTTCCTCTCGTTATAAAGCCAACTATCGCATCACCCGGCACTGGATTACAGCATCTTGACAATCTAACCTTTACATTGTCAATACCTCTAATAATTACACCTGATGCATGCTTCTCACTTCTCATTTGAGTAGATTTATCTAATATAGAATCTTTTTTGTTTAGTTTATCCAAATCAATTTTATCTTTATTTTTCTCTACATAAATTGATTTTAGCCTTGTAAATATTTGATTTTCAGTAATTGAACCAGTTGAAATAGCTGCATATAAATTTTCAACAGTATATAAATTATATTTATCAGCACACTGTTTTATCCATTCATCCTTAAGAATATCATTAATTGCAAAACCTTGTTTTTTAATTTCTCTTTCTAGAAGCTCTCTACCCTTTTCAACATTAAATTCTTTGTCTTTTTCTTTAAAATATTTTTTAATTTTAGCCTTAGCTTGACTACTAGCAACAATTTTTAGCCAATCTCTGCTTGGTCCATTACTGTTTGCAGATGTTAATATCTCAATCTTATCTCCAGTTTTTAGCTTATAATCAAGAGGCACTATTCTTCCGTTAATTTTTGCTCCAACGCATTTATTCCCTACAGCACTGTGTACTCTATAAGCAAAATCAACTGGGGTAGAGCCAGTAGGAAGATTAATTACTTCTCCTTTTGGCGTAAAAACAAACACCTCATCAGAATATAGGTCAACCTTTAAATTTTCCATAAATTCTTCAGGATCATTAGTTTCTTGCTGCCACTCTAGCATTTGTCTAAGCCAGTTTAATTTTTCATCAAAATTACTCTCTTCATCAATTCCCTCTTTATATTTCCAGTGTGCTGCAATACCAAACTCAGCTGTTCTGTGCATTTCAAGAGTTCTAATTTGTATTTCAAATGGTTCTCCATCTGGTCCTATAACTGTAGTATGAAGGGATTGATACATATTAGGCTTAGGCATAGCAATATAATCTTTAAATCTGCCTGGGATTGGCTTCCACATAGTATGAACTATACCTAAAGCTCCATAGCAATCTCTTACAGAATCAACAATAATCCTTACAGCTGTAATATCATAAATTTGTTCAAAGGGTTTATTTTTATAATACATTTTTTTATAAATGCTGTACAAGCTTTTTGGTCTACCTGTAACCTCTATGTTTTCAAGATGGGCTTCTACTAGTTTTTGCTTGATTATATCAACTATACTTTTAATAAACTCTTTTCTTTCTTCATTTTTTTCGCTTACTTTTTTAACTAAATCGTCATAGCCTTCTCTATCAATATATTTTAAGGATGTATCTTCTAATTCCCATTTAATTGATGCCATACCAAGTCTATTAGCTATAGGAGCATAAATTTCTAATGTTTCCATAGCCTTTTGCTTTTGCTTTTCTAAAGGCATATATTCAAGAGTTCTTATATTATGCAATCTATCGGCAAGCTTAATAATGACTATTCTTATATCCTTAGACATTGCGATAATCATTTTTCTTAAGCTTTCAGCTTGACGCTCTTCTTTAGTCCTATATTTCACCTTGCTTAACTTAGTAACACCATCAACCATATCAGCTATCTCAGTGCCAAATTCTCTTTGAATATCATCATAAGTTTTACCGGTATCCTCAACAACGTCATGCAAAAGCCCTGCTGCAATAGTCTGTACATCCATATGCATATCGCAAAGTGTAATAGCTACGCTATACGGATGTACGAAATATCTTTCACCAGATAAACGCATTGGTGCTGTTGAGTGAGCCATTTCAGCATAAGTATATGCTTTAACTACTACACCAATATCAGCCGAAGGATTATATGATTCAATTCTGTTAATAATATTCTCTATCATAAAAGTTCACCCTTAAATCACGTTATGTTTAAAGGTTGGATTAACCAACCTTTAATATTTTATCAATGATTCAACCTTATATTCTGAAAGTTTTTCTCTACCATTTAAATCTTCAAGCTCAATTAAAAATCCTAATCCAACTACATTTCCACCTAACTCCTTAACAAGCTTAGCAGTTGCACTCATAGTACCACCTGTTGCTAACAAATCATCAACAATCAATACATTTTGACCTTCTTTAATAGAATCCTTATGTATCTCTAAAGAGTCAGTACCATACTCTAAATTATAGGTAAATCTAAGCGTTTCTGCAGGTAATTTTCCTGGTTTTCTAACTGGAACAAATCCAGCACCTAATATATAAGCTATAGGAGTAGCAAATATAAATCCTCTTGATTCAGGACCAACAACTATATCAATTTTACAGTCTTTAAATTTTTCTACTAATTCATCAATACATTCTTTGAAACTTTCCCCATCCTTAAGCATGGTTGTTATATCTTTAAAACTAATTCCTTTAGCTGGAAAATCATCAATTACTCTTATTTTATCCTTTAAGCTCATTTTTCCCTCCACTACTTTAAAAAAGTAAAGAATTTACTTTTTAATATAAAGTATATCATTTTTTAATATATATTCTATTTTATTTTCATTTTTTAAAATACATGCTATATCGCTTGCTGTAAAATCAATATTGTAAAGCCTACTTATACTATCAGCAAAATCAAATATATCAGTTTTGATAATTTTTGATTTAGTTTTATTTATTATTGAATATACTATTTTTGACTTATTATCGTCAATAATTTGTTTTTCAAAAACAAAATCTTCTATATCTTGGAGAATCAGCTGCAAATCTACATTGCCTCTAAATTCATTTTCTGTAATGTTAACAACTAAGGCTTCGGGGTTTAGAAGAATTTTTTCTAAAAGCCTAATTTTATCAAAACCAATTACTTTTATTGAAACATTCTCATTTTTAATTGAAAAGCTTATATGTTTTTTATCCTTACCAACTCTTTTAATATCAGATATACTAAAATCAATAATTGCAAAGGTTGGTTTAGGATTACCATGTCCAAATGGTTCAAACTTGCATATTTCTTTATATAAGCATTCATTTATCTCGCCAATATTAATATAAGAATCGACATTTACAATTTTTTGAATCTCTTTTTTATCTATTATTTTATCAACATATTTATTTAACTCAACTGATAATTCGTTAATTGATGATTTTTTTAAAGTAAGACCAGCCGCTAGCTTATGCCCACCAAATTTAACTAAAAGATGGCTAACACTCCTTAATGCCTCAAAAATATTTAGGTATTCAAGACTTCTAGCAGATGCTTTACCCATATCATCTTTAACAGAAATTACTATAGAAGGCTTGTCATATTTTTCAGTTAATCTAGAAGCTACTATCCCTAGGACTCCTTCATGCCAGTCGTTTCCACTTACTACTATGACATGCTTTTTATATAAAAAGTCCTTTTCAATTTTTCCAACAGCTTCATTAAATATTGCTTGTTCAGTTTGCTTGCGGAATGTATTAAAATTTTCTAATTCATCTGCCAAACGCTCAGCTTCTGCTTCATCTTTAGATAATAATAATTCAATTGCTTTTTTAGCATTATCCATTCTACCTGCTGCATTAATTCTAGGAGCCAAAATATAACCTATATGAAAAGCTTCAATAACTCTATCACCAATGCCTGCTTTTTCAATAAGTTTTTTAACTCCAATTAACTTTGATTTATTGATGTTTTTAAGACCATTAAATGTAATAATTCTATTATCTTCAATTAAATCAACTATATCAGCTATAGTTCCTAGACAGGCAAGTTCAAGCAAGATATCTTCTATATCATTAATTTTTAAATACCTATTTAAATGTAATAAAAATTTATAGCTTAATCCTGAAGCACAAAGATTTTTATTTTTCGAAGGACAATCGCTTTGCTTCGGATTTATTACTGCATATGCTCTAGGTATAACTTCACCGCATTGATGATGATCTATTAATATTGTATCAATACCGCATGAGTTAATTCTATCAATAGAATCGACCTCTGATATACCGCAATCTACTGTTATTAGTAAATCGATGTTCATACTATCGACTTTATTTAAAAAATCCTCACTTATGCCATAGCCTTCAGTTTCCCTTTCAGGAACATAATAATTTACATTTGCACCAGCTTTATTTAGATATAATATGAATTGACTTATTGAAGTTGTTCCGTCAACATCATAATCCCCATAAACTAATATATTCTCTTTTTTTTCTAATGCATGCAATATTCTTTTACATCCCTTATCTACATCTTTAAAATTATCTGTGTTTTCTAAATATTTAAACTCAGGATCTAAGAAATTATTAATATCTTCTACTGTACACAAACCTCTATTTAATAGTATCTTAGCAGATATTTCAGTTAAGCCAAAAGTGCTGCTTATAAGCTTAATTTTTTCATCAGTAAAACTATTAACTTTCAGCTTGACCTTTTTCATTATTTTCTTCTAAATATGCATAATCAGTATCATTTATTTCAGTTTTATTAACAATACTTTTTTCTGTCTCTTTACATTTTTTATCATATTCTTCTTTTAATTTTGTTAGCTCTAATTTCATTTCATTTCTTTCATCAGTTAGTATCTGAATTTCATTTTCGTAGCTTGATACACTTTTATGCATATCCATATTTTCCGACTCAATAAGCTTAATTTTGTTCTTCAGTTCTTTAGTGATTGAGAAATGTTTAAATTGCCTAATACTGCCTAGTATAGCTGCAACTATAGCTCCTACTACTGTAGAAATTATTATTACAATAGCTTGTGACACTTGAAAGCTCGCAAAAAATAAATCAATTGTTACTACACTTCCATTTTGTATTGCAAATATAGCAATTAATAATGAAATAATTAATGCAAGAATAAATCCAAATTGCATATTTATCTCCTCTCTAAATTTATAAAATTTTATTTAATCATGTGTATTATACTATACTACAGCGATACATTTCAATATTATTTTATAATATTGTTCAATATCATTAATTTATATGAAAAATATAATTATAAAAAAAATTCAAACTATTAAAATAATAAAATAGTTTGAATTATAAAGTATATATTTAATTATAACATTTGAGATTTAATAAAAATTGAACACTCTACTCTTTTTTTCTCAAGCTCACAGCCTACAGTATAAGGTTCTTTAATATTATTATTAAAGTTAAATGCGTTAGCATGGCATCCACCACTGCAATAGTACTTTGCCCAACATTCTTTACATTTTTCTTTATTGTTAACAGTTACAGATTTAAAATCATCAACTATATCAGTTCTAACTACACCTTCATCAACATTTCCGATTATAAATCTTTCATCACCAACAAACTGATGACATGGATAAAAATGTCCTTCTGGAGTAACAGCTAAGTATTCAACACCTGCTCCACAGCCTATAGAACGTTTGAAAATACATGGACCATTATCTAAGTCTATATTAAAGTGGAAAAAGTCAAAGCCATTATCCTTGTTTTTGTTAGCTGTAATATAATATCTTGCTAATTTTTCATATTCATTTTTTAACACATCAACGTGATTTTCTGTTAAAGCATAAGATTCTTTAGGACTTGCTACAACTGGCTCCACAGAAATACTATTAAAGCCTAATCCGTGTAAATGCTTAACATCTTCTGAAAAATCAAGATTGTTAGAAGTGAATGTACCTCTTACAAAATAGCCTTTACCTTTTCTCTTACTAACTAGATTTTTGAAATTATTCACTATCACATCGTAGCTACCCTTATCATTTACGGTTTTACGCATTTTATCATTAATTTCTTTTCTTCCGTCAATACTTAAAACTACATTGTCCATATTTTCATTAATAAAATCTATCTTTTCATCATCTAAAAGCACGCCATTTGTTGTAATTGTAAATCTAAAATGCTTGTTGTATTCTTTTTCAAGACTTTTTCCATATGCTACAAGTTCTTTTACAACATCAAAGTTCATAAGTGGCTCACCACCAAAGAAGTCAACCTCAAGATTAACTCTGTTACCTGAATTTTTCACAAGATAGTCAAATGCCTTTTTACCAACCTCAAGACTCATCATGTTTTTAGCACCTTTAAAATTTCCTTGAGATGCAAAGCAATATTCACATTTAAGGTTGCAGTCATGTGCTATATTTAAGCACATTGCCTTTACTGCTGTTTTCATATTTTTATTAACTTCTATATTGTCAGTATAAAGCATTTTATTTTCTATAAGCTCATTAATCTCAACTAATGCTTCATCTACACTGTCCTTACCGAATTCCACATATAATTTATTTAAACAAGTCTCATCCTTAAAGCTATCATTTTCCAATAATTTATACGTTATTTCATCAAGTATATGTATGCATCCACTGTTTGTATCTACACAAGAGTATACATTATCAATTTTAAATAAATGTACCATTAATTTATTATCCTCCAAAATTTATTAGTTAACCAAAATAAAAAGTAGTGGCAGATAACCACTACAAATTTATTTGTTTTCGCACTTTTGATTACCTACAGTACAAGATGTCTTACATGCTGACTGACAAGATGTTTGACATTCACCGCAGCCTTTGTGGTTTATATTATCTGTAAGTTTAGTCTTGTTTAATGTTTTAATGTGTTTCATAATATCCTCCCATTGTGCCACGTAGTGGCATTATAAATGTAAATGAAAAATCGTTTTTTTGATTTTTCTATAGTGTGAAGTGTTTTTTTCACACTATCCTCCTAAGACAACTTTATCAACCTATAGATTATAACATGCAATTTACAAAATATAAAGAACTTTTTTTATAAACAATATTGTTTAACAATAGCTTTGAAATACTGTTTATTTTATATTAACTCCCAATATACCTCCCATTATTGCAACTGGGATAAAAATTAGATGCTTGATTATATTAATATCAGTACCTTGCAACAGTGTATATTTAAGTATACTTACAATTAAAAAATATACAGCCCAAACCTCTAACCCTCTCAAAAGTCCCTTTTCTTTGGTTTTTCTGGCATATAAAATTGATACTAAAAAAATGCTTAATGGTGCAATAAAACTATATCCATAGTTTAGTATTTTGTTATAGCTAAAAAAGTATGTAAAAAGTGACATAACTAAAAACAATATAAGAATAAGAGCTATTAAAACTACTGAATATTTAAGTAAATAAGAAATCTTCATAATTACCTCCATAAAATTTGAGAAAAAACGCTTTTTTCCCCTAATAAAATATATTGTAAAAATATTTTTTTATGCAGAAAAAGAAAAATGTATGAAAATACTTTTGTGGTAAAGTTTTTCATACATTCTTTTTGTGGTTTATTAGCCTTTTTTAATCTTCTATATCTTCTATAATTTTCATTTTTGTATTCGCCGACAGTTTATTATTTAAAAACAAATCCTTGAAAAAATATTTCATAAATATTGTTACGCTGACTACTAAGCAAATAATTTCTGATACTGTTGTTGAAATCCAAATACCTGTATCTCCGAAAATATTGACCATAGTAAATAACGAAGCTGCAATAATTATAAGTCCTCTTCCTAAAGAGATAATCATAGCATATTTAGGTTTTTCAACTGCTGAATAAAAACCTGATAAAACAATATTAAATCCTAGAATTAAAAATGCAGGTGCATATATTCTTAACGATTTAACAGAATAGCTTAATAATTCAACTTCTTCCTTATCTATAAAGAATCTACTTATTGGCTCTGCAAATATTATACTTACTGCATATGCCGCTAATGATAATATACCTATAGTTTTTACTGCTAATTTGAAATAATAAGTAAATGAAGCCTTATCACCCTTACCATAGTTATAGCTTACAAGTGGTTGCATACCTTGAGAAACAGCAATCATAGTCATTAATATCATTGTATTGACATACGAAATTACTGTATAAGTAACTACTCCTATTTCACCTATTAATAAAAGTATAGTTCTGTTAAACATAAAAATTGTTATACCTGTTGACAATTCTGTAATAAAATCTGGAATTCCTACTAAAAATGCTCTTTTAATTGTAGAAAAGTCTACTTTGAATTTTACAAATCCAAGCTTTGATTTTTTACCTAAAAAGTGAATAAAGAATAGAGTTGCAGAAAACATTTGTGATAAGCCCGTTGCATAGGCTGCACCTTTTACTCCAAAACCTAATTTTATAACAAAAATGTAGTCAAGTACTATGTTACAAACAGCTGCTGTACAAACTCCTATTGTTGCAAGCTTTGGAAACCCATCAACCTTTACCAAAACCTCCATGTAATAAGATAACATTGGAAAGCAACTAAATCCTAGTATTATTGTTAAATAATCCTTAATATAAGTGGCAGTGTATTCTGTAGCTCCTAAAAAGCTTACAATTCTGTCTATATTAAGAAAACATATAACAACAAATGCAGTTCATGTGGCAAATAATGTACCCATGTTCATGGTGAAAGTTTCTTTTGCTTTTTTCAAATCACCTTTACCGAGAAAAATTGATGTTACTGTTGAAGTTCCAATAGCAAATAATATTGAAACCGCAAATATTGTATTAATCATTGGCATTGATAAATTAACTGCTGCTAATGCATACTCACCAACGCCCTTAGCAACAAATATACCATCGGCCATAGTGTATAAAGAATACACCCACATTGCTGCTACTGAAGGCACCACATACTTTAAAAAAGTTTTTTTCATTGATATCACCTCTGTTTATAATTCTAAACTATAGTACGGTACCAATGTCAATACTTTTTTCAAAATAATTTTTTAAATAGGTTTATTATAAATAAACATTTTTAAATTATAAAAATTTACCAATCTCTTCTTTTGTTGCCCTAATTCTTAAAAATGATTTTCTCATCAAATCTATAGGTATAACAATGAAGGCAAACAAAAACGCGATTCTAAATTCTGTAAATGTAAGTCCAAATGCTCTAAAAACACTGCCGCCATTATAAATTAAGAAGGTTTGAGTAATAAATACCATTGTCATAATAATTACAAATGCTTTATTTCTCATAATATGAGAAAATAGATTTAACCTTTGAGTTCTAGCATTTAGGCTATTAAATACGGCAGAGAACATAAAAAATGCAAAGAAACCTGTTAATAAATATCTATCATCTGGAGCACTTCTAAACAAATCCTTAATCGCTGGACACTTTAAAAAAGCTATGCTCATAATTGTAGTATATAATCCTGAAAAAAATATTTGACTAGCCATATATTTATTTATTATTTTTTCATCTCTTTTTTTCGGAACCTCTTCCATATACTCTGGTAACGGAGCTTCACCAGAAAAGGCAAGACCAGCCAATGTATCCATAACCATATTTATCCAAAGCATTTGAACAACTGTAATTGGAGCTTCTATTCCAATAAATTGACCAATAACGGATATTCCAACCGCACACACATTTATAGATAATTGAAATATAATAAACTTTCGTATACTTTTAAATATTGTTCTACCATATAGAATAGCTTTTGTTATAGATAAGAAATTATCATCTAATACAATTATATCACTTGCTTCTTTAGCAATTTCAGTGCCACTTCCCATTGCAAAACCAACATCAGCCTTTTTTAATGCTGGTGCATCATTAACTCCATCTCCTGTCATACCGACAACTAACCCTAAATCCTGCGATAATCTAACTAATCGACTTTTATCACTAGGAAGTGCACGAGCTACCACCTTTAATGAAGGTAGTAGTTTTTTTACTTTTTCATTGCCCATTTTATTTAATTCTTCTGAGGTTATAATACTGTCTTTATCATTTTCATCTGCTAATCCAAGTTCTAAAGCAATAGCTGTAGCTGTATCTTTGGCATCTCCAGTTATCATTATAACTTGAACACCTGCTTTTTTTGCCATAATGATACTGTCCTTAGCACTTAATCTAACTTCATCTTTAATAGCAATTACTCCGACAAGTGTTAATTCAGAAAATCGCTGACCTTCTTTAATTGGTGTGTTGGAAGTAGCAAAAACTAGGACTCTTATACCCTTTGAGGAAAGTGCTTTAATTCGTTGATTAATGATAAAAATATTATTAAATTCTTTTTTGTTTCCATCCTCATCATAGCATGAAGTACAATAAGGCAATATTTTTTCTGGTGCTCCCTTTATAAGTGATAAGTTTAAATCTCCTGCAATATGAGTTACAGCGTATTTATTTTCACTTTTAAATGGTATGCTATATATTTTCTTTATATTTAAATTATCTAAAGAATGTCTCATAGCAAACTCAAAAATTGCTTTATCTGTTGAATTACCGCCTACTATTATTTTTTTTCCATCCTCATGGCCTATTTGAGCACTATTATTATAAACTGATGAAATAAAAAAAATCTTCCATAGTTCACTTTTTTGTTTTAACAAATATGAGCTATCAAACTCATTGTTATCACCTGTTATAAAGCTGTTTAGCCTTAGCTGTCCTGTAGTTAAAGTACCAGTTTTATCTGTAAATAAAACATTTACGCTACCAGCAGTTTCTATACCTACTAGCTTTCTAACTAAAACATTATCCTTTATCATTCTTTTCATATTTGAGGATAAAACAACTGTAATCATTAGTGGAAGCCCTTCTGGAACTGCGACAACAATAACAGTAACAGCAAAAATAACTGCTCTTATGATATCCTTTATAAGAGCATAAGGAGTAAATATATATTGCATTATATTATATATATTAAACCCATTTTCAAATAGTATAGAGTTAAACAATGTTGCTAAAAACACAAGCACAGCACCAATATAACCAAATCTACTTATAGTAGTCGCCAAGTCTGTCAATCTCTTTTTTAATGGACTATCTTGTTTTTCCTCCTGTAATTCTTTAGCTAAATTTCCGTAAAAGGTATTGTCTCCAATAGACTGTATTAGTAAAATTCCTTCTCCTTGACATACTATGCTTCCGCTAAATAGCATATTAGGATTTAACAAGCTTTTGTTATTAGTAGTTAAATTATTTGTATCAGGTACTGGCACCTTATGAACTTCTTCTGATTCACCATTTAATGCAGATTGATCTATGTCAATATAGCCTTGTATTAGAACACCATCTGCTGGAACCTTATCTCCTGGTTGAAGTTCTACATAATCACCAACAACTAATTCTTCAACAGTTATTTCAACTAAATCATTATTTCTCAAAACCTTACATTTTGTTTTTTTAGCATCTTCCATCAGCCTCTCAAACGCCAATTGACTCCCATATTCAGAAATTGTTGACACAAATGTAGCTAAAATTATTGAAACTGCAATACCAATTGATTCAAACCAATTAAAATTTTTAATGAAAATTATAACATTTAAAAATAGCGCCACCAAAAGTATTTTTATAGTTGGATCTCCAAAGCTTTCAAGATATTGTTTTAAAAAAGATTTGCTTTTTTTTCTTGTAATTTGATTGCTTCCATACTTTAATCTCGATTTTTTTACCTCTTCATCACTAAGGCCATTAAAATTCTTTATCTGTTTTACTTCAATAGACATTTTTTCCCTCCGCATAGTCTCAAATTTTGTTCGAAACATTGATAATACCTATACTTATCCCAATTATAAAAACTTTAGAGCGTGGTACACGCTTTGTAAGGCTTTTAATAAGGGATTAGTATTAAATTGATATATATTAAAATATATATGAGACAAGTATAAAAATATGTTTAAATAGTGATAATTAAATCATAAACTCATAAACAAATATTTCATGATAATTTGTACAATGAACATAGTCTTACGTAGGAAAACTATAACTTTATTTTTTATAAATTAATTAGTATAATAGACAAATACTAATCTCAATAAATAAAGGATGAAGGAATCTTTGATAATGAAAAAAAACATTGTTGCAGTTGCACTTAGTGGCGGCGTAGATAGTGCTACTAGCGCATATATATTAAAACAGCAGGGTTATGAAGTATTTGGTTTGACAATGAAGCTTTTTGAAAATCAAAATTGCGAAGATGCTGTACTGGTAGCAAAAAAACTTGGAATTAGGCACCATATTATTGATTTTTCAAAATATTTTGAAGAAGAAGTCATTAATACGTTTATAGATATATATTTAAATGGCTTTACTCCAAATCCATGTATCCTCTGCAATATAAAGGTCAAATATGGATTGCTTTTAGAAGAAGCTATTAAACTGGGTGCAAATTATATGGCATTAGGACATTATGCTAAAATTGTTTATGATAAAAAAGATGATTTATATAGGTTAACTAAATCAGATGTTAATAGAAAAGACCAATCATATTATTTGTATCATTTAACTCAGGATAAATTAAAGCATATATTATTACCCCTTAATAATTTTAAAAATAAAGATGAAGTTAGGGAGCATATATCAACAATTATACCTTCGATTTCTAGAAAAAAAGATAGTACAGACATTTGCTTCACAAATGGGAAGTCCTTATTTAGTTATATAAAAAATAAGCGAAATATCATTAATTGTGTAGGTAATTTTGTAGACAAAAACGGAAGGTTTTTAGGCAAGCATAAGGGGATATTTAATTACACAATAGGTCAAAAGAGAGGCTTAAATTTAAATATTGAAAAAACATATTTTGTTTTAGAAATTAAAGCTAACACAAATGAAATAGTTTTGACTGATAATGAATTTGATTTATATAAAAAAGAAATATTTGTTAAAGATATTAATTATATCAATAAAGAAAATTATAAAAAAGAAAAAATTAATGCAACAGTTAAGCTCTGCCAATGGGGATATTATATACCATGTGAGATATTAAATCAAAAAAACGGATATGCCTTGGTGAAATTTAACAAGCTCGAAAGAGCACCAGCTATAGGCCAATCAGCAGTTTTTTACAGCGATAATGAAGTTTTGGGTGGAGGAATAATAGATAAAGTTTAACTAAGCACATAAAAAAAGTGAACTACGTTCACTCTATATAATAAAAAGAGAACTTTCCTTTAGATAAAAAATGGATGCTTTTCAGAACATCCATTTTTTATTAAATTATATTTAAAACTCTGGAAGAACTTCGAAGCCTTTATTTAACCAGTTAGTTGAATAATTTATTTTCATACCCTTCATAGCACCCTCTAATTCTTCAGATACTATTACATCTGCTCCTTCAACATTATATGATTTGTCATTATGTTCTTGTTTCTCCGAAACAACGCCAAATCTGGCGCCACATCAGCTATATCCAGTTATTTTTACCTTTACAGGAATATTATTTTTATTATACTCTAATATTTTTTCTTTTGCTTTATCTGTTAAATTTATTATCATAATTTCTACCACTTTCTTTTTTTTTCTTTATTTTAAATGTATTATACAAATAATTAAATTACTTCACAGTGATATTATCACCAAAAAGTATGTATTATATATTAAAAAATTTTCTTTATTTAAAAAAGATATATATTAATATTTTATTTTATAATATAATATATACTAAGCTATATTTGAATAATTCAATAAATAAGTGAGGTAAAATATGTTAAATAATGACATAGAATTTGTTAAGCGAAATTTGCCATTTTGGGAACAAATAAGTAAAGAAGAACAAAAAATAATCCTAGATAATGCTGTTAATTTAAAGTATCAGAAAGGTTATGTTGTTTACAGCAACCATGATGATTGTAAAGGATTAGCAATTATTAAAAGCGGAAATTTACGTACATATATGTTGTCAGATGTTGGAAAAGAGATTACAATGTATAGGTTGTTTGAAAATGATTCATGTATAATGACCGCTGCTTGTTTATTAAAAAATATTACCTTTGATGTAATAATTGAAGTTGAGAGAGACTGTGAAATAATTTTAATTCCAGTGAAAATATATAAAAATCTTAGCATGTCAAATATTCTTATTCAGGATTTTACAAATCAATTGGTTTCATCAAGATTTTCTGATGTAATGTGGGTTATGGAGCAAATTGTCTTTATGAGTTTTGATAAACGATTGGCTATTTTTTTACTTGAGCAATCTGCAATTGAAAATTCTGATGTACTGACAATAACTCATGACACTATTGCCAAAAACCTTGGTAGTGCAAGAGAAGTTGTTACCAGGATGTTAAAATATTTTCAGAATTCTGGTTTAGTCAGTGTATCAAGAGGCAACATAGAAATTAAAGATAGAAAAAAATTAATGGAATTTACAAAATAATTTATACACTTACAATAATGTAAGCTTAATGTAAGTTAATCATATTGTCTTTTATTCTTGAATATTTTATAATAAACAAATGCACAAATTTTTTTATAATAATTCTAACTTAGTGGAGGCTATTTTTTTATGGAAAGTATTTTATTTATTATTAAATCCATAATTCTGGGTATTGTAGAAGGGATAACCGAATTTTTGCCTGTATCTTCAACAGGACACTTAATTATATTTCAAAATCTTTTAGGATTTACAAGTACAAGTAAAAACTACGTTGAAATGTATACATATGTAATTCAATTAGGTGCAATTCTTGCAGTCGTAGTATTATACTGGAAAAAAATTATGGGTACGTTAAAAAACTTTTTTCCTAAAAAAGTTGGTTATGAAAATTCAGGCTTTAAATTTTGGTTTATGATATTTATAGCATGTATACCTGGTGGTGTATTAGGTATATTATTAGACGATTTAGCTGACAAATACTTATTTAATTCTGTTACGGTAGCAGTAACATTATTTGTAGGTGCAATTTGGATTCTTTATGCTGAGAAAAGATTTAGACCTAATAAATTAGGCAATAAGGACTTAAAAATATCTATGAAGCAAGCTTGGATTATAGGAGCATTTCAATGTTTAGCTATTATTCCAGGTATGTCTAGATCAGCATCTACAATAATAGGTGGTTGGATTGCTGGCCTATCAACAGTAGCAGCGGCAGAATTTTCATTTTTCTTAGCTATGCCTGTTATGGTTGGCATGAGCTTTTTGAAAATTTTAAAAATTGGCGGACTTACAGCTTTAACTGGAATTGAAGTTATATCATTAGCTGTAGGATTTATTGTTTCATTCATAGTAGCTGTTATGGTTATAAATAAATTTATATCATACTTAAAGAAAAAGCCTATGAAGGTATTTGCAATATACAGAATGATATTTGCAATTATAGTTTTAGCAGCAGGATTTTTTGGAATATTTTAATAAATTAATAATAAATAGAGTAGGAGAGAAATAATTAATTTATTTCTCGACCTCTCACACCACCGTACGTACCATTCGGTATACGGCGGTTCATT
>DDAM01000003.1 GCA_002332905.1 Firmicutes bacterium UBA2058
TATTATACCAGAGACGTTATACGAAACAGGCTTATTCATTACGTGGTAATTCTCTGGGGAAAAAGATTTAGTGAACACAGTATTATGAATTTTTTTAAGCTGTAACAAATAATTGAGAATAACGAAATAAAAATGGAGAGTATTTATGATAAACATATTATTGAGTTACTATTATTTTCACGAAAATTGGGCACAAGATACATTAAAAAATTATATAGATAAAAATGATAAAGTTGTGATAGTTCCATTTTCTTTCGATGAGGACAAGATAAGTAATACGAGTGAATGGAAAAGTGTTTATAACAAAGAGAGTGTTGATTATAGGGAAGTAGTTGAACCATTTTTAGAGTATGATATTGATGAGAATAATATTATATGGTTGAATTACTTTGAAGATACAGATGAAGAAATTAGAAGAAAATTTGAAAGTAGCAATATTGTGTTTTTTACTGGCGGATTTACCGATAAAGCAATTGAACGAGTAGTAGAAAAAGGTTTGCTGAATTATATTAAAAAATGTAGAGTAGTTATAGGTGCAAGTGCAGGTGCTTTAATGCAGCTAGTTAATTATTTCATAGTTCCGAATGAAGATGTTTCAGAGTTAATGTATTTTAAAGGACTTGGATTAATAAACACAGATTTTTATATTGTAGTTCATTATGAGGATACTGAAATTCATAACAATTGTATTAAAATAGCTTTAGAAGAACAAACCGATACTATTTACGCTATAGGGGATAGAGGAGGAATTGTTATAGATGGTGAAAATCTTTTAACATTTGGAGATGTAACTATTTTTAAAAACAAATAAATTATATTAATAAAATTGTGCAATTGCTACGAAGCTGAATAAGCCAATTACGTATAACAACATGTTCACGCTTCGGGTCTTTGAGGTAACGTCAGCGAGTAAGAAAGTCACGCAGAGGGACTAGTCAGACCACATCACTTCACTGGGTGTGACCACCAGCCAAGACGGAAAGTCAAGTGGGTCCGGTTCAGCGACGTCGTGAACACCAGGCGTTAGATGAAAGACTAATGTAATTTCAGAGTAAGTTTTTTAGTAAAATATAAGTAGGATGGTTTTGATATGACAAGAGTTGGAATTTTTGATTATTTTGGTTATGAAATACCAATGACTGAACGATATGAGCTAATGTATAAAGTAGGATTTAATGCAGTTATGCTTGGTTGGGCTGGATTTGCGGACAATCCACATGAGACAAAACATCTTAATCCAGAATTAGCTAGAAAAAATGGATTGCATATTGAGAATATACATACCTCTTACATTGGAGTTAATAATTTTTGGTTAGATAACATAGATGGTGATGAATATTTTAAAACTCAAATGATATGTCTTGAAGATTGTAAAAATCATAATATACCAGCCATGGTGTTACACATTAATCAAGGTTTAACACCACCACCAATAAGTAACATTGGAATAGAAAGATTAAAGAAATTAATTTATAAAGCTGAAAATTATGAAGTAAATCTTGCTTTTGAAAACATGAGAAATACAGATCATCTTAGATATATTTTTTCTAATGTAATATCTGAAAGAGTGAAGTTTTGCTATGATAGTGGACGTAGAAATTGTAAAACACCAAGTGAAGATTTTTTGGTGGATTTTAAAGATAAATTGATTGCACTACACTTGCATGATAACAACGGATTAGAAGATGAACATAAACTTCCTTTTGATGGAACGATTGATTGGAATAATATAATGGAATATAAAGAGGTCAAATTATGATGGTGCATTGTGCCTTGAAGTTGTTAGTGATGCTTATCCTAATTTAACTCCACTAGAATTTTTGCAAAGGGCATATAAAAGAACAGTAGATTTACTTGATTTATATGAAAAAGAAAAAATTATAAAATAATTTAAAAAATGATAGATAGCCAAGAAGCTTACATTAGTCCAACATCTAACAACATGTTCACGCTTCGGGTCATAGCGGGAACGTCAAGAGGGCAAGTCAGACCACATCACTTCACCGGGTGTGACCACCGCCAAGACGGAAAGTCAAGGATGTCCGGTTCAGCGACGTCGTGAACAAGGGACGTTAGCTGAAATAGAAATATCATATCAGGGAATATTTTTAGGGTCTATATTAACAAAGTTTATAGTAACTTAAGAATCTATATTAAGTTATAAAAGATATATTTAAATTTGAAAGGATGTGGACTTATGAAAAAAATATTTGTTTTTCTTATAATCTTAACTTTAACTTTATCTTTATTTACAGCCTGTATTAACAAAACAACAGAACTAAAAATGGGAAGATATACTTTAGTGTTGCAAGAAAATAATGATAATCCAGATGTTATGTTGCCTAGTATTACCTTAACTGATAAACAATTTACTTTTATTTATGATTTATTAAGTAGTTATATGAATATTGGCACTTATAAAATAACTGATGAAATTTTAATATTAACTACTGGTGATAAAAAATATACATATAGTTTTAAAATAGATGGAGAAAGTCTTATTTTTATTGAGGATAAATCAGATTCTGTAGGTTTGATAGATAAAAGAATAGGTGTACAAGTTATAGATGGATCAGAGTTTAAATTAACAAAATAAAGATATGTTTAAAATTTGTACATTATGTATACTAAACTTATTATATATAATATACTTTATTCATCTTATAATTATTATAAAGAGTTTGAGCAAAAAAAAAGATGGTGGAAAAAATTTTATAAAAATTTTGAAAGTGGTTCTTGTAGTGTGATATTTCTCTAACAGCTAACAATATGTTCACGCAAGGGTCTTAGAGGGAACATCAAGAGGGAGAGTCAGACCACATCACTTCACCGGGTGCAAGATTATATTTTATTCGTGGGTAAAAATGAAAAGAATTATATTAATAGTAATATTGATCCTATATAGTATAATATTTTTTTATCTTGCAATTCAAAAGCTGAAACGATATTAAAATCTGAAAAACTATCAGATTTTGAATATAGACAAATAGATAAAATTCAAATAATTACTGCAATGGGAAATCCAGCGTATGGTGCAGATAGTAAAGTAATAACAAATGTTAAAGAAATAAATAGTTTTATAGATACGTTTAACAGTGGTGTTATTGGTAAAGAAATAGCAGCAGGTGATGTTAGTGATTGTTTTAGTAGTAGATATGTACTTTATTATAATAATGAAATCATCAGAGAGATTGCATTTAATGGTAACAATACAAATATTATATGGTGGAATGATAATTTTAGAAATATAACGTATGGAGAAGGTCTAAAAACACCTTATGAGTTATATAATGATTCCGTAAGTAAAATAGTTGTAGTAAATGAAATTGGAAAAGAGATGGGATTTAGTTAGATATAATAATAATACTTATATTAAATCAAAAATATCAGAAGAAAATTTAAAATGGCTAGAATGGTATAATAGTCTACCTGAAGAGGTACAAGGAACTATTTCATTTTCCCCATACCTAGGAGAACCAATTGAGCCTTGAATAGAAAAGTAGTTAAGACAGTCTTTGTAGGTGATATGATACCAACTTCTAACAATATGTTCACGCTTCGGGTCTTAGAGGGAACGTTGATAGGGCAAGTCAGACCACATCACTTCACCGGGTGTGACCACCGCCAAGACGGAAAGTCAGGTGGGTCCGATTCAGCGACGTCGTGAACACGGAGACGTTATGTGAAAAGCTAATGTAATATCAGGGTGTATTTTTAGGGACGAAAATTAAATATAGTTTTGAGTATTTTAAAATTACTTTAAGATAGTAAAGATTATTTTATATTTTATGGAGGTAATAAAATGAAAAAAATTGGTCTATCACTTATGTTGATAGTTTGCATCATAGTATCCATGAGCACAACAGTATTTGCAGATGTTATTTTTGAGCCAAACGATGACTTTTATACTACGCATAAAGAAGAATGTGAATATGTTGAGCGTTACTATATTGCCGGTAGTGCCAATGAATATACAAAGGTTTATATGTCGCCAGAAAACGGAAAGGTTGTAAATGAAGTTCCAAATGGTGAGGAAATATATATTAGTTGGCAGTGGAATGACTGGCTTTATTGTAATAAGGGATGGGTACATAGTGATGATGTGTCGCTAAAATACGATAGCATATCTTTCTTAAAGGACCATGAAACGACCGATTATAAGGATGAAAGCTATTCTGTTTCTTCTGTGCAAATGTATACATACCCTAATAGTGGTGAATGTTATAAAATGACAGAGGAAAAAAAATATTCAACCATTGGTGATAGTTTTAGCAAATTATATATTGATGATGCAGGACTAAAGTGGGGATACATTGGATACTATATGCAACAAAGTGGTTGGGTTTGTATTGATGATCCTATTAATACATCCCTCAAGAGTGGTGCGGTACCTGTAGGAAAAAGTGTGTCTCAACTGCGTAGTTCTGATGCTGTTGTGGAGGAGGCTCCGAAAGATTATTTACCTATTGCAACAGGTTTAGTGGTTGCAGTTGTAGCAATTACTGCTTTTTTACTGCTAAGAAAAAAGAAAAGATAAGCCTATGGTAATATTAAGTTTTTCTCATTTTATTGTAGATTTATCGTGTGCATTGTTGGTTGCCAATGTAGCAAGCAATGATATGCTTTTGCTGCTGATTTTATATAATTTTTGCGCCTTTGCTCTTGATATGCCTTTGGGTGTTGTAATTGAGGATAAATTTCCACCTCTTAAAGTAGCGTCTGTTGGCATGGGAATGATACTTCTTAGCTGGATATTTTTAAATATACCTATATTGGCACTTGTCATAGCAGGTACTGGGAATGCATTGTTTCATTTAGGTGGTGGATTGTCTGTT
This sequence comes from Firmicutes bacterium UBA2058, assembly GCA_002332905.1. Lineage (GTDB taxonomy): Bacteria > Bacillota > Clostridia > Tissierellales > Sedimentibacteraceae > UBA1535. The sequence continues at coordinate 4,836 of DDAM01000003.1, forward strand.
ATGAAAAAAAACACAAATGCCGCACCACTAGGTGTGTTTATTGGCCCAGGTGCTGCTGGAATTTATCTTGGCGCTTTTATAGGGAAACTATGGGTACTGCCAACACTCATAGGAGTTTTGTTCCTTGCAATTCTACTGTGGCAAACGCCTAAAACAAGTGAAAATATTAAAATGGAAACGGAAATATTTCAGGGTACAAAGTTAGCATTTGTGGCATTGTTTTTTGTGATAGTGCTTAGAGGTTTTTCTGGCATAGCACATGTTTTTCCATGGAAAGAACAATGGTCTATTGTATTTATTCTTGTAGTGATTTTGGGGAAGATGATAGGTGGATATTTATCTGATTATTTCGGTGCCTTTCACACAGGTATCGTCAGTTTGTTGGTAGCTGCCATTTGTTTTGCATTTCCCACAAAACCCATTTTTGGACTAGTTGGAATATTTTCTTTTCAACTCACAATGCCCATCACCCTTTGGATGTTATCAAAAATGACAACAAAAGGATTTGCCTTTGGACTTTTGACATTTGGGTTATTTATAGGTAGTTTGCCGAGTTTATTGAATTTAAAATGCACAATTCCACTTTCTGTTTTCATTATTGTTTCGCTAGTGCTCTTTGTTTTAGGCGTGCGAAAGGAGGGATATAAGTGATTTTTATTTCACTACTTATCTCTCTTTTGTTAACTTTTGCAATAGAAGTACCTATCGCATATATGCGAAAAATACCTTTTAAAGTTGCTTTTTCTGTAAATTTAATTACAAATCCTACAGTGGTTATTCTTTATCATTGGGCAAAATATTATCAACTTCCGATTATATGGGTTGTTATTGTTCTAGAAATTGCAGCTATTATCGTTGAGGGATATTTTTATAAAGACTATTATAAAAAACCATGGAGGTTTGCACTGTGCGTTAATACACTGTCGTTTGGTATTGGATTGTTATTACAAAGATTATGAGCATAATATGTAGTTGCTAAAATCATTAGAAATTAAAATTATGATAGATAGTCAAGTAGCTTACATTAGCTCTACACATAACAATATGTTCACGCTTTGGGTCAAGAGGGAACGTCAGCGAGTAGGAAAGTCAAGTATGATAGTCACGCAGTAAGCAAGNNTCGTGAACACAGAGACGTTATGTGAAAGACTAATGTAATTTCAAAGTGTATTTTTAGGGACAAGTTAAATATAATATATAGTATTAAAAGTTACTATTAAGTTAGTAAAGATTATTTATATTTGCAATGTTTACAAAGGAGAAAGTATGGCTTCTAATATGATTCATTATGCTATTTCAAAAAGAATAGCTGAACAAATTGACGTGGGAGATATAGAAAGATTTTATTTAGGTGCTTCAATTGTTCCAGATATGTCAACTCATAATGATGGTTCGTATGATAAATCACATTTTCATGGATATTTGGAAGATAATTCACTTAAGGGAATTGATTGGAATGAATTTGAACAAAAGTATATTAACTTATTTAACATTGATTCTATTTATTTGGGATATTGGTGTCACTTGGTTGAAGATGCAATTTGGTTTCATAACGTGGTTGATAAGTATGTTCGTATATACCCTAGGAGTATACGAAATACATATTATCAGAAGGGATATAGGGATTATGTAAGATTAAATTTTCTTTTACAAAAAAGGTATAACCTTACAGTGCCTTCTTTTTCAGCGCATAAGATTTCTATAGAAGAAATTAGAGAAGATATGATTCAACCTATGATGAATTCTTTTCTATGTCATTTTAATGCCGAAGAATGTGAAAAGAGTGATTTGGAATTATATAGTTGGGATGTTATTATAAATTATATAGAAAAATGTGCTGAGTTTTGTGTTCATGAGATAGAAATAATGAGGAATGGTAAAGAAAGAGTTAATCCTAAAACATTTTATGTTACATCATAGGTAGATTTATTTTTAATATAAATTGATTACATAGTTAGAGTTTGTAGTTGAAGTATATGAGCATAATATAAGATTGCAAAAATTAAAAATAAAATTATAACAGATAGTCGAGAAGATTACATTAGTCCTACACATAACAATATGTTTACGCTACGGGTCTTAGAGAGAACGATCAAGTAAGCAAGTCAGACCACAT
>DDAM01000025.1 GCA_002332905.1 Firmicutes bacterium UBA2058
ATTGGTAAATTTTAACTATTTTAAACTTGTGCAATTAGCGAACTTGATTAAATAGAGATATATTAAACTATATTTAATCTTTGACGCTGTTCAATAGTATAAAATATTGACATATATGTAAAAATATGTTAAAATATATACAAAGGGGGTGAAATTATGAAAAAAGCATTAATAATATTATTTACATTAACTTTGATTGTTTTGTCAACAGTGGTAGTTTTTGCAGCATCTGGTTCTTATAATTCTTCGTATGATATGACGGGTGGTGTATATAGTCAGGATATACTCATCGATGGTAATAATGGTAAAATAGTAGTTAATTTAATACCTACAAAAGGCTATAACGATCATAATATAGACGTATACTTACAAAAAAAAGGATTATTAGGTGTATGGAGTGGTGTAACTGGTAATAATGTTTCTTCTGTTTATAATTCTACTAGTACATTTAGCAATTTAGAAAAAGGTACATATAGAATATATTTAAGAAATTGGTCAGGACAACAAATGACTGGAAAATCTACAATTTCTTGGTCGTATTAGTTGTAAAAGGCTGTTGTATAGTTAAATAAATAGCTAGACAACAGTCTTTTTTATACTTGTTGATATTAAAACCCTAAGTTTTCTCCTACGAGAATAACCTTTATTCTATTTTTTACTTTTGATAATCTTGTTACTAAAACTTGCCCACATATGGATGTATTTAGGCAATCTCCGCATTTTCCAGTTACAGAGCATGGATTTTGCAGATTAAATCTTATACAATTTGGAGTACAAGCATTTATTCTAACTCTATCTATAGCAGAATCAATATTTGCAGTTACCTTATTCATACCAGTTACAACTATTACATTATCAGGCCCAAAACATATTGCGGCAACTCTGTTGCCATTTCCATCAATATTTACTAGCTCTCCATCCATAGTTATAGCATTAGTACTTGTTAAGAAATAATTGCAAGTTAATGCATCCTTCATTAGCTTGGTTCTTTCTTCAGGAGTTTTTCCAGTATCTCTATCTATTACTGTAAGATTTTTACTGCTTAATTGTTCTTTAATACCTATTTCATCTAATGTTTTTGAACCTCCCCATGAAACAGATGAACCATCTTCTATAAGCGATAATATTTTTTCAACTGCTTCTTCTTTGGTATCACAGTAGTAACCTTCCATAAATCTTTTTTCTAGATTTTTAATTATGGTGTTAGCTTGAATTTTATATGCTTCCTTTACTAAATTCATATGTACAAACCTCCCAGAAATATGTATAATATAATTATAGATTTAAAACAAAAAAATGTTCACTTAAACAATAATAATATTTATTATTAATACTATTAAAAAGTTGTTTTATTTTCAAAAATAAAACATATTTATTTCAAAAAAAGTAAAACAAATGTTGACATTGTTATTGTTTTTTGATACAATCTATCTTTGTAAGAAACCGCTCGAATCAGGTTTTATTTAAACATTTTTAGAATGTACCTGCAATGGCGAGACTCAAAAAGAGGAGGTGCACTATGTACGCAATAATCGAAACAGGTGGAAAACAGTACAGAGTTCAGGAAGGTGACATCATTAGAGTTGAAAAACTTAACTTTGCTGATGGCGAAGCTATAAAATTTGACAAAGTTTTATTAGTAGCTAACGATTCAAACTTAAACGTTGGAAAACCATATGTAGACGGAGCTGTTGTTGAAGCTACAGTTGAAAAACAAGGCAAAAACAAAAAAGTAATTATATTCAAATATAAGGCTAAGAAAGATTATAGAAACAAAAAAGGTCATCGTCAACCTTATACACAAGTAAAAATTGAAAAAATAGTAGGTTAATCTTATGACAAAAGTTACAATACATAAAACAGGCGGAAGAATAGTTGGTTTTATTATTGATGGTCATACAGGATTTGCTAATTCAGGAGAAGATATAGTTTGTGCTTCGTTATCGCTTTTAGCTTATACAGTTATTAATTCGCTTAATATAGTTGCTAAAATTGATGCAGATGATATAAATTATGAAATCAATGAAGAATTAGGCTATTTAAAAGTTGAAACAAAAAATAATATAAATGATAAATCTGATGTAATATATAATAGTTTTTTAGTTGGAGTACAACTATTGATTGAAGATTACAGTGATTATATTACACTCATAACCGAGGAGGTGTAAAAGAATGTTATTAAAATTAAATTTGCAGTTATTTGCACATAAAAAAGGTGTTGGTAGCTCTAAAAACGGCCGTGACAGTGAGTCTAAAAGACTTGGTGTTAAAAAAGGAGATGGACAACACGTTGTAGCAGGAAATATACTTGTAAGACAAAGAGGAACTAAAATTCACCCAGGTGTAAACGTAGGAATCGGTAGTGATGATACATTATACACAAAAGTTGATGGTGTTGTTAAGTTCGAAAGAAAAGACAAAACAAGAAAACAAGTTAGTGTATATCCATTTGCAAACGAGGCACAATAATAATAACCTACCTTATTAAGGTAGGTTTTTTTTGAATTAAATATAAAGGGCGTGAGAAATGTGTTTATAGATATAGCCAATATATATGTAAAAGCAGGAAATGGCGGAAATGGCTCTATGGCCTTCAGAAGAGAAAAATTTGAGCCAATGGGCGGACCTGCCGGTGGAGATGGCGGAGATGGCGGAAGTATAATTTTAGTCGCAGATGAAGGACTTAGAACATTAATGGACTTTAGATATCAAAGACATTATAAAGCGAAATCCGGTGAAGATGGCAGAAAAAAGAAGCAGTATGGTTCTGATGGAGAGGATATGTTTTTAAGAGTTCCTGTTGGAACTTTAGTTAAGGACGAAGAAACAGGCATTGTATTAGCTGACTTAAAAGAAAACAAACAAACCTTTGTAGTTGCTAAGGGCGGAAGAGGCGGAAGAGGAAATGTTAAGTTTAAAAACTCAATCAGACGTGCACCTCATTTTGCAGAGCCAGGAACTAAGGGTGAAGAAAGAAATATAGTACTTGAATTGAAATTAATTGCTGATGTTGGATTAGCAGGTTTTCCTAATGTAGGAAAATCAACTATTCTTTCAATTATAACTAGTGCTAAGCCTAAAATTGCTAATTATCATTTTACAACCTTAAAGCCTAATTTAGGTGTTGTAAATGTAGGACCAGGACAAAGCTATGTTATAGCTGATATACCTGGACTTATAGAGGGAGCATCTTCTGGAGCTGGTTTAGGTCATGAGTTTTTAAGACATGTTGAAAGAACTAAGCTTTTATTGCATGTACTTGATGCTTCAGGACAAGAAGGAAGAGATCCAATAGATGATTTTTATAAAATTAATGATGAATTAAATAAATACAGTGAAAAATTATCATATAAAAAGCAAATAATTATACTTAACAAAATGGATTTACCTAGCTCACAGGAAAATGCAGAAAGAATAAGAAAAGAATTTGCTGATAAATATGATATTTATGAGGTTTCAGCTGCTACAGGCGAAGGCTTAGATTTAGTTAAAAAAGTAGCCTATGAGCAGTTAATTAAGGTAGAAGATGAAATAGAATTTGTTGATAAAAGTGAAGTAGAAAGATTCTTTGATAAGAAAGAAAAAGATACTATAGTAGTTAGAAGAGAAAATAATCTTTACATTGCTGAGGGAGATTTCTTAGAGCGTTTAGTAAACTTTACAAATTTCGACGATTACGAATCATTGAGCAATTTCCAAAAGGTACTTATAGATAAGGGAGTTATTGATAGACTTAGAGAGCTTGGAGCAAAAGAAGGCGATGAGATAAGTGTTTGCGGAATTGAATTTGATTTTGTTGAGTAATGGAGGTAAGTGTGCTTAAAGGTAAAGAAAGAAGTTATTTGAAGTCGTTATCAAATACTTTAGAGCCAATTCTTATAATTGGTAAAAACGGAGTAACAGACAATGTTATAAAACAATTAGATGACGCTTTAGAGGCAAGAGAACTGATTAAAATAAAATTATTGGATAATAGCAGCTTAGATGCCAAAGAAGTAGCAAATGATGTTGCAAAAGTATTGAAGGCAGAATTTGTACAAAGTATAGGTAGTAAGTTTACAATTTATAGAAAAGCAAAAGAGCCTAAAATTAATATTCCAAAATAAATGGGATATACTAAGACTAGTTCTTAGTATATTTATACACTAAGATTATAACTTAGTGTATTTTTTTGGAGGAAAGGTTGAAAAAAATAAAAAATAATGAAAGGATAGGCGCCGAGCCCATGCACAAATATTTAAACGTATTGAACGTAGTTCAAGACAGTGGGTTTGTTGTGAAATCGGTGCATGGGCATAATTATGAGAAATGATGATAGTTTTGAAAAACTACAAAGACTTTACGAACAGGGTTTTAGATGCATAAGATACGATGATGTAAAAGATGAAAAAATGAACGTATACTTAAAAAATTTTGATAATGAGAAATCTCATAGCATGCAGATTACAACCTATACAGACAAAGCACAGATTATTGACTATATTAACAAATATAATCTGTTTAAATAAGAATTTAGCTTGGCTAAATTCTTATTTTATTTAAAGTTTTTTTATGATATAATATTCGTAGCATATTTTAGGGAGACATTTATGAAATTAAATGAAAATAAAACATTAGGTAATATGACTGTTGGAAATCCTGCCAAACTGATAATTAAGTTTTCTATACCACTGTTGATTGGAAATATATTTCAGCAATTATATAATATGGTTGATAGTATAGTTGTAGGAAATTATGTTGGTAAAATTGCTTTAGCTGCAGTTGGGACAAGCTTTCCAATAGTATTTATGCTAATTTCATTTTTTATGGGATTAGGTATAGGAGCTACAATACTTATAGCACAGTTTTATGGTGCCAATGACTATGAAAATGTAAGAAAAACTTCTCAAACAATTTATACATCATTTATATTTTTATCAGTTCCGCTGACAATCATAGGAATATGTTTAAGCGGTACAATCTTAAGAATTGTTAATGTTCCAGCAGATACATTCGAGTTAGCTAATATATATATGAAGATAATTTTTGCAGGTATGATAGGAACCATGGGATATAATATAAATGCTGGTATATTGCAGGGCTTAGGTGATAGTAAATCATCTCTTATATTTTTAGCAATTTCATGTGTTATAAATATCATTTTAGACCTTGTATTTGTATTAGTGTTTCATATGGGTGTAGCTGGCGTTGCATTTGCAACAATTATAGCACAAATTATTTCATGGTTGCTTGGAATAGCTTATATTTTCAAAAAATATGAGTTTTTAAGATTTCCTATTTTAAAATTCGGATTTGATAAGGAATTATTTAAAAAAATATTTAAGTTAGGCTTGCCAACAGGTATTCAGCAAACAATATTTTCATTTGGAATTTTAAATTTGCAGTCATTGATAAATTCATATGGTTCAGATTTTATAGCAGGCTTTAATGCTGCAAATAAAATAGACACATTTGCTTTTATGCCGGTACAAAGCTTTGCAACTGCTGTTACAACTTATGTAGGGCAAAATATTGGCGCAAATAGATATGATAGAGTACATAAGGGAGTTATTTCAACAATTATAATGTCGCTTGCTTTAAGCGGAATAATGATTCTTATAGTTTTACCATTAGGTCCAACACTTTTAAAATTATTTAATCAAGAACCGGCTGTTATAGACGCTGGAATGGCATATTTGTCTAGAGTATTACCTTTCTTTGTAATTCTAGCAGTTATGTTTGTATTAAACAGCACAATGCGTGGGGCTGGCGAGGCAATTATACCAATGATATCTACAACTATATCATTATGGCTTGCTAGAATTCCATGTGCTTATTATATAGCTAATAACTATGGAAGAGATAATCTATTTTATTGCTTTGCTATAGGTTGGATAGTTGGATTAATAATTTCTACTAGTTATTATATGACTGGAAGATGGAAAAATAAATCAGTAGTTAAATAAGAAAATAAGATATGGAGGTTATTATGGAAGCTAAATTAAAAGTTAAATTAGTAGCATATACGCAGGAGCCTGAAAAACTAGTTGCTGCAACAGCTAAACTATGTTATTCACAATTAGGTGCTGAAGAATTAATGGACAATCTATCTGAGGAACAAATTGAAAAGTTTTTAAATATGCTTATGGATCTTGGACATGAATCTCCTATAGAGCATTGCAGTTTTTCGTTTGCTGTTGAAGGAGTTTCAAGGACATTAACACATCAATTAGTTCGACATAGAATTGCTAGCTACATGCAAAGGTCTCAAAGATATGTAACAGAAGGTCAATTTCAATATATTGTTCCACCAGCAATAAATGATAATGAGAGAGCAAGGAAACTATATATAGAGGCTATGGAAAATGACCAAAAGGTGTATGACGAAATAGCGAATATTCTTAAATCTCAATATGTTTCAGAATATATTAACGAGGGAATGTCAGAAAAAAAGGCAAGTTCAGCTGCTGAAAAGAGAGCAATAGAAGATGCAAGATATGTACTGCCTAATGCATGTGAAACTAAAATTATAATAACTATGAATGCAAGAACATTAATGCATTTCTTTAATGTAAGATGCTGTACAAGAGCTCAATGGGAAATAAGAGAAATGGCAGAGTTAATGCTTAAAGAAGTTAAAGCTGTAGCACCAAATATATTTAAAAATGCTGGTCCATCATGTGTTGCAGGCTCATGCCCAGAGGGTAAAATGTCATGTGGTAAAATATTAGAAATGAGAGAAAAATTTTTAAAATAAAAAATTATATGATTAAAGGAACTTAAAAACGTTTTCCCGGTAGAAAACGTTTTTTAATTCTATTTTTTTGTTATATTTATAATAAAGTAAATTACTGTGTAAAAATAAAGAAATTGAGGGATATAAATGAGAAAAAAGTTTAATATCGATAAATTTGTGTACGCTTTAGTTGTACTTTTTTTAGTTGCAGTATTTATTATTCCGATTTTTGGTGAGAATTTTAAAGAATTTGAAAAGCAAAGAGCCAAAAGAAATATAGAATATAAGTATCCTGTCACTGAAAAAGATGGGTGGTATAGCTCAGAACACTGTAGGTTTAATGTAGAAGAATGGGATAATCTTTATTTAAGATATAGTGGTTACACTGAAGTAAGTGAATTTTTACATTTTGTTGATGTACATGTTGATACAATAAGTGAATACATAGGTGTTAATAATCTGGGTGATAATCTTATTACATTTACTCTAGATACTGAAGGATATGGCAGTGTAGATGTGGAAAATAACATAATAAAGTATTCAAATTACTATTTTCTAAATACTTTAGACAAGGCATCTATAACAAGAGAAGTAGCAGAATTGCTTATTGGATATAGTAATTCCGCTAGTTTAACAGAGGGTCTGTATTTTTATATAGAACAGTATGCTGATAAAGCCATACGTCTTAAAAGTATACAACAAGATATAATATGTCGTTCTAAGATAGATATGAATGAAGAAAATAGCGTTATGCTGCAGTATGTAGGTCAAAATGGAGATTATATCAGAACTGATGAAGATGGGGAGCCTTATTTAAATAGACAGATGTACGCTTTATACATATTTAGTCGTTCGTTTTCTAGATATTTAATTGATGAATATGGTTTAGATAAATATTTAGAATTATATTTTTCAGAAAATGTTAATTTACAATATGAAAAAATATATAACAAAAGTCTAGAAAAACTTCGTGAATTATGGATAGAACACGTAAACAAAAGATATAAAGAGGTTTATGGAGTATAAAAAACAAAAAGGTATTAGCTATTTATTAGCCAATACCTTTTTGTTTTGAGAAATCTTTGATGCAAATTTTGGTTTAACATTTTCTAATGCAATATTTTTAAATACAGCACTACCTATTAATCCAGCTATTGTACCACCAATTATTGCTAATACTATAGCGGATATTACTGAAACAGGTGAATTGAATGCAAAAGGTGCTAATAATCCTGGTATTGGAGAAGCAGTACCTGGTGCATTATTTATTATATTAAATGAAGCCGCCGCTATTCCTGCTAGTCCGCCACCAAGAAAATTAGAGCAATATATTGGTATCGGATTTGCAGTAATAATTTCCGCTTGAGTTAATGGTTCAAGCATAACAGCAATTATGTTACTTTTATTACCAAGCTTCAGTCTATTGAATATAATACCATTTGTAAATGAACCACCAACACATGCAATAGCAGCTATTCCCATAGCAAGTCCATTTAATCCTAGCATTGCAGTTAATGCCATAGAACTAAGTGGAGAAGTACAAATCATTTTCATTATACCACCTAATAAAAATCCCATAGTTATTGGGGATTGATTTGCAGCTAATGTGATAGTTTCACCAATCTTTAGTAGTGTTGCATTTACAACTGGATCTACGCCAATTGCTATTATACGAGCAAGTGGAGCAATAATTATTGAACCTAAAATAATATTTAAGCCCTCTGGAAGTTTTTTCTCAATTAAAGGAGCAATAAGAGAAATTAAATATCCTGCAAAAAATCCAGGTAGAATACCGTATCCACCAACAGCTAAACCTGCAACAACAGCAAAAACAGGATTAACTCCCATACTAATAGGAACCATTATAGCTGCAGCGACACCACCCAAACTTCCAGATGTCGTACCTAAAATCTTAAAAAATTCAACGTTTAATAAATCACCTAATATATATTTGTGTACCGCCTCAATTAAAAAACTAGCTATAGCGGCATTAGCCATTCCAGACATTGCTTCCTTACCTTTAGGCATTTTCATACTAAAGAGTGAAAACGCTGCCAAAGTTAGTAGCAATAGACCTACGCCTGATAATAAAGTAAACATATTATACACCTCACCATTTGTTAAATCAGATTTTTGACATAATAATTACGTAGTTTCAATAAGTAACAAATGGTTTCAAAAAATATAAAAATACGTTTGCTTAAAATTTAACAAACGTATTTTTAAAGGTTAATTATATATTCAACTTAATAAAATTAATCTATTTCTTCAGACTATAAAATACAAGTGAATTAAGAAAATTTTTAATTTGTACCTTACCATGAGTAGTAGATTTACCTCTTATATAGTCCATTTCTCTTTTTACCTGCTCAAAATTGTATAAAGTGTTAGAGTAATCAAGAAATATTTCATTGCCATAGTCCTCAATACCTAAATTTGCTAAATTAACAAGTCCAGCCGTTGCAGCTCTTCTGATTCTTTGCTCTAATGATTTAGGTGAATCTGACAATTGACTTAACATGGTACTTAAAGAGGAGTCATGAATAGTTTCATTATTATCAATTAAATAGCTAACAACCTCAATAATATCTTTACTTCCTAAATCTCCAATTATACCAAGCCTTTGCAATATACTATGTAAATTTTTAATATAGCTATTATCTTGAGATGTTTTGTTTTTACTTATATTTACAGTAGACTTTAATTCAATTTCAAACAGATTCTGCATTTTTTCAATAGTTCTTTGGAGTGTAAGATTTTTAGTAACTTTTGATATAACATTCTCAACCTCTATACTATTAATAGGTTTTTGCAAAAAATATTCGATTCCACTTTCATAAGCAGAGGCAATCATATCTTTAGAGGATACCTGTGAAAGCATTATAAAAGCAGAATTTGAAGACAGACTCTTGGCTTTTTTTACAAATGTTATCCCGTCCATTATAGGCATTAATAAATCAACAATTATAATATCTGGCTTTAATTCCTTAAAATCATCTAATGCATCTTCACCATTAGATGCTATACCGCATATTTCTCCTAAGTTACGGTTTTTTATTATAATTTTCAGAACGCTTATTATATTAATATCATCATCTACTAAGTATATTTGCATATTTAAACCTCCAGCGTTTTCTTAGGTAATATAATTTTAAAAGTAGTACCTGTTGAGTCGGATGTTACACTCATTTTACCCGATAATTCTTTTTCTACTAAGTCGCGCACAAGGCTTAATCCTAGTCCTCTTTTAACTTCACCTGTTGAGTAATTAATTTTTGTTGAAAAACCAGGGTTAAAAATATACTCCATATATTCATCTGATATTCCGCTACCATTATCAGTTATATATAATATTATATCATCTTCTTGATTTTTTGAAGTAAATTTTATATTTAAAACCCCATCTTTTGAGGCTTCTAAAGCATTATTAAATAAATTTCTAAATATGGATAGCAGATAATATTGCTTGTTTGTATAAAAATCATAGTCGATTATTATCTCCCAATATATTTCTTTATTACTTCCTTTTGCATCCAAATCTATGATTTCTTGTAGCATTTGAATTATTTTACTGATATTCATGCCTTCATCTTTTAAACTGCTGTTTAATGCTTCAGATATGCCTCTAATAATTAGGTTGTATTCTTTTTTGATTTCATGAATATCCTTTGCCACAGACAATGCTTCTTCAGATAGAGCAGTTAAATTATCTCTTTCTTTAAGCTGTTCATAAAGTTTATATGATGTATTCATTGTATTTTCAATTAAGGAACTGTTTTTATCCATCCATATTACTTCACTTTTTAATCTTGAGATTAGTATAAGCAATTTTTTATATCTTTGTGCATGCTCATGTTTAAGTAAAGAAAAGTTTTGATATTCTAATCCTACCCAAAAGCCGCCTATTAATATTGTTCTAAGAATTGCTACAATAAGTAGTATAATTTGCAGCTGAAGAGTAAAGGTGTATATTCCGTTTCTTAGCAATAACTCAGATAAATTTGCTATATAATCAATTGCAACAATAGGTATAAGCATGTAAGATTTTGTTAATTTAAAATTAATTTTATTAAAATATAGATATATACAAATTCCATACATAAGATAAAAAACTATCTCTGGTCCATATGAAATTACACTTCCTTGCATAGTGCCGGTTCGTACAAAATAAAACAAAGCTCTTGATAGAAAAACTCCGGGAGCAACAATAAGTGTTATTGGAATTATAGGATATCTTCCTAGAATAAAGGCGAATAAAGAAAATAAAATTACTGCAACTGCAATCATGAAGTCACTGTTATATAAATTAATATTAAATTGAGCTGCAAAAATTATTAATACACTGCAAAAGAAAATTTTACGCTTCATACTACCTATTACCTCACATAATTCATGTTAATAATTTAATTTTATCATATATATTATATTAACACAATTAACAGATAGTACAAATAAATTTCATTTTTTAGGAATAATACTTTCCCGTTATGTCGTTGATACTTATTTGAATTACTGCTGTTCCTTTAACCATATTTTCTGGCAGCATTTTGTCTGCAAGATGAGGGGTATATTTCTTCACGATATTATTCAAAACATCTCTTTTGATTTCAATATCTGTCACTAATGCAGCCGTTCCACTTATAATAACACTTTCATATTTTGTATTTGTATCGCAAGGGTTTTCATTTGGGTCAAGCAATAAGCAATCCATTTCATATGCAGAAAAACTAACATTAGGATTTGTTTTAATATTGTCTATTTTTTGACCGGCAGGTAAACCGTGAATATAAACAAAGTTATCTAAATATAGAAAATGTACAGGCGTACTATACGGAGTACCATCAAAATTAATTGTTGCAAGACTTGCTGTTTGTACTTTATACAAAAGAGTTTCAATTTGTTCTTTGTTCAATTGGTGTGTTCGCATTCTATGTTGCATTACTGTTCCTCCTATTTTTCAGTTGAAAATTCATTTATCTAAAGGAAAGTTCTCTTTTCTACTAGATAGAGTGAACGTAGTTCACTTTTTTACCAGTGTTTGGTGTTTACACTTGTATGATTACATTGTATAATGGAATTGGACTTTTATAAAGTACCAATAACCATATATTTAATAGTTCCAGTTTCGTTATGGAGGAAAAACAATGATAAATATTAGTCGCACATCTCATCTAACCTTGTATGAGCAATTATATTTGCAATTAAAAGATGACATATTAAAAGGAATTGTTCTGCCTAACAGCAGACTTACTGCAACTCGTACATTAGCCAACGAATTAGGAATAAGTAGAAATACGGTAGTGTCCGCATATAATCAACTTGAAATTGAAGGTTATCTTCGGTCTGTCACAGGTTCTGGTTTTTATGTAAACCCATTATTAAAGTTGGACTTATTACACAGTTCCAATTTAGAAATTCCAAAAACTCATAACACCTTAAAAGGTAATGATAAGAAGGCGTGTCAATATGATTTTCAATATGGAAGTGTTGATACAAATATTTTTCCTGCAAATTCTTGGCGTAAATGTATAGTTGCCGCATTTGATACTATGTTAAATCAAGAAAACCTATCGTATATGGATAAACAAGGAGAAATCAGACTAAGGACTTCAATTGCAAATTATTTATACCAAGCAAGAGGTGTACGTTGCACTCCTGAACAAATTGTAATGACAAGTGGACATCAACATTCACTTGAAATACTAACAAAGCTGTTCCCCAAAAATAATTATTCAATTTCTTTAGAAGAACCCGGCTATGATGGTACAAGGACTATATTTGAAATGAATAACTATGAAATTAATACGATTTTGCTTGAAGATGACGGTATTGATACAAATAGGCTGTCTGACATAAATAATACTTTACTTTATATTACGCCCTCACATCAATTCCCAACTGGGTGTATCCTTTCAATCGTTAAACGTTTATTCATTTTAGATTGGGCAAGTAAAAATGATTGCTATATAATAGAAGATGATTATGACAGCGAATTGAGGTATAATATGTTACCAATACCATCATTGCAATCACTGGATAATAATGAACGCACAGTATATTTAGGTACTTTTTCAAAATCTTTATCACCTGATTTAAGGATTTCATATATCATATTACCTAATCCTATATTGCAAAAATATTATGAACTATATAAGCAAATTCAATGTACTGTTCCTAAAATATTGCAAATTGCACTATCGGAGTTTTTCGAAAGTGGTAATTTTGAAAGGCATATCAACATATTAAAGACGCATTATAAGAAGAAGTATGATATATTATGCAGTTCTATTAAAAAAACTTTTGGTAAAAAGGCAGTCATACAAGGGAGCGATGCTGGATTACATTTACTGCTTAGCCTTGAGTGTGATTATAATCAGACAGAAATAATAGAAAAAGCTGCTAACTGCAGCGTTCAAGTATATCCAACTGATATTTATTGGATTAACAAAAATGATTTTCCTCAAAATCAAATTATGTTAGGATTCAGTAAAATTGATATTAGAGATATACCTTTAGCCATAAATGAATTATATAATGCCATTTATGAATAATGGTTTTGATATTAAATGAAGAATTAACTATATCTAAAGAAGAATTAATATATTAAAAAGTATAATATAACCTTAGCAAAATAGGAACAGCAAAACTTTCGAACTATTGTTAGAATGATATTATCGTATACGGTGAAAGGTTGGTGAATATTTGAATTACAGTGACACTATATCTAAAACTATTCAATTTATTGAAACGCATATTAAAGAGGATTTAACTGCAGAGCAAATTGCCCGTGAGGCTGGATATTCTGTATACCATTTCTGTAGAATATTCAATGCTATACAAGGGGTGACAGTAATGGATTATGTTCGCTTACGCCGGTTGTCATTAGCAAGAATAGAACTGCTTAGCGGAAAAAAGATTATTGATATCGCCATTGATTACGGCTTTGAAACAGCAAGCGGATTCTCAAAAGCATTTCGTAAAGAATTCGGATACAGTCCAACCACATTTATTGCTCGTATGAGCGATTGGGATGGAATTCAAATTACAAAAACAATCGGAGGTTTTATAATGAATCCTATTATTAAAAAAATGCCTGCATTTAAGGTTGCAGGTTATGGTATTAAAACTAACATTTCAAGCGGTTACATGAAGGATATTGCAGCTTATTGGGATACCTATAAAGGTGAAAACCTTGAAAGTAAAATGTATACACAACTTAACCCACCAAAGCACGGGGAGGTAGGCTTATGCGTTCCTTCATCTGATAACGGTAATGTAACATATCTATTTGGTGTTATAGTTGAGGATTTTATGAAAGTTACACCAAATATGCTGACAGTAGAGTTGCCTGAAGCGGAATACGCAGTTTTTACAACATTACCTGTTGACACTAGTGAAACTGCTTCAACCTATGATAAAGATCCACTTGCCATTGCAGTAAAAGAAACATGGAAATATATTTTTGAGCAGTGGTTACCACAAAGCGGTTATTGTTATGATGAGAGCAAACTTGATTTTGAGTTTTATGATGAACGCTGTCATGGACTAAAGGATACTGTTATGGAAATATATGTACCTATAAAGAAATATGACTAAATCAAATAATTATAATATAAAGTACAAAGAAAAAAAGACATTGCATCTAAGATTGAGTTGCAATGTCTTTTTTGATTTTCATTTTATTCTTCTTGACAAATTACATAACATGTTATATATTATTCAAGAAATACATAACATGTTATGTAATGGAGGAATTATGAATATAAATAGTGTTAATGAAGAATATGGAATATATGGAATGCTATTTTCTCTAAGTAATAGAATTCAGACAATAGGTGATAAAGAATTTGAAGATATTACAATGAAACAGCATTTTATGATGATTGCATTAGGAATGTTTAAACAACCACCAACTTTAAAAGAGATGGGAGATCTTATTGGATGTTCTTATCAAAATGTAAAAAGGATGGCAGAACATCTGCAAAAAAACCATTACTTAAATATAGTACAAGATAGCGCAGATAAAAGAAAATTACTGTTGATATCTACTGGAAAATTAGAAAAAATAGCTGATATTCAAAAAGAAAAAACTATTGAATTCATGTCGAAATTGTATAAAAATATCTCACAAGAAGATTTAAAAACTACATTAAATACATTAATAAAGATGGATAAGAATATGGGAGGTATTATAGAATGAAATTAAATCGAAAAATGTATAAGGAAATAGGAAGTGTATATGAAAGTGAGAAATAGAATTATGATATTTGTTGGTTTTATTTTATTGTTAGTAGGTGGAATATTAATTTACTGGAATATTTCTTATTCACCATATAAAGCTGATTTTATTAAGAAAATGGAAAATAGATTAGATGATATAACAAAAAATGATGATGTATGTACATCAGAAGAAATTGCTGGTTTGCCAGAACCTATGCAAAGATATTGTGAGTATATTGGTTTAGAGAACTTTCCTAAATATCAAGCTGCTCGTATAATATTTAAAAAAACTAAATTTATTTTTGATGCACAGTCAGGCAAAACTTTGGATATGGATTATGATTTATGGCTATTTAATGATAAACTTTATCGTTCTGCTTATTGCACTTCCTCTATGTACTTTGTTCCATTTGATGGCATAGACTACTGTACTGATGATAATCAAGGGGGAATGAAAGGCATATTAGGAAAAGCAATTCAGATTTTTGATATATATGATAGTCATGGATATAAGGCTGCATTAATATCGTGGTTAGCTGAATCTATAGCATTTAATCCTTCGATGATATTATCTCCATATGTTACTTATGAGGTTATAGATGATATGCATGTGAAAGCTACTGTTACATATAATGGGGTTTCAGGTTCAGGAATATTTACGATTAATGAGGAAGGTGCTATAACAGAATTCTATAGTGAAGAACGACAAATTGAAAATATAAATGGTACATTGACACCAATCGGTTGGCGCTGTGAGTATGAAAATTATATTATGAAAAATGGGATAAATCAAATAAATACAGTACGTTGCATAAAGGTATTTGAAGATAAAGAAGTTGTTTATTTCGATTCTGATAATTTTGATGTAACTTATTTTAAATAGGTTTTCAGTCATTATAAGAGTATAATGTGTAGTTACTAAAAAAAGAAGATGAAACCCAATTTGAGTTGCATCTTCTTTTTATCAAATGCTCTACATATTATTTTATACTTATCCAGATTATAAAAATGTTTTATGAGCATTGGTATTAGATATGTTTATTTTTCTTTTATAGCCGCCTGTGCAGCTGCCAATCTTGCTACAGGTACTCTGTATGGTGAACATGAAACATAATTTAATCCAACCTTATGGAAGAAATTAATTGAAGCTGGATCTCCACCATGCTCTCCACAAACTCCAATCTTAAGCTTATCATTTGTGCTTTTTCCAAGTCTTACACTAGTTTCTACTAAACTTCCAACACCAACTATATCAATTGATTGGAATGGATCAGTTTCTAGAATTCC
Source organism: Firmicutes bacterium UBA2058 (assembly GCA_002332905.1). Lineage (GTDB taxonomy): Bacteria > Bacillota > Clostridia > Tissierellales > Sedimentibacteraceae > UBA1535. The sequence goes on from DDAM01000025.1 coordinate 16,223, forward strand.
TTGTTCTTTATAATCAGATATAAATTTTCCAGCATCATCTCTTGAGAATCCAAATGTCATTTGTGTTAAGTCATTTGTACCAAAGGAGAAGAACTCAGCTTCTTCAGCAATTTCATTTGATGTTACGCATGCTCTAGGAATTTCTATCATTGTTCCAATCATATATTTTAAATTAGAAGACATTTCTTTTTTTACAGTTTCTGCTGTTTTAACTATTATGTTTTTTACTATACTTAATTCTGATTTTTTACCAACTAATGGAACCATGATTTCAGGTACTATATTAATATTTTCTTCTTTACTAATTTCGATAGCAGCTTCAATTATTGCTCTAGTCTGCATTCTAGCTATTTCAGGATATGTTACGGCAAGTCTGCATCCTCTGTGACCAAGCATTGGATTAAATTCATGTAAGCTGTTCACTATTTCTTTTAAAGCTGTAAATTCCATATCCATATCTTTTGCTAATTCAATTATATCTTTGTCATCATGTGGCAAAAACTCATGAAGAGGTGGATCAAGAAGTCTTATTGTAACAGGTCTAGGTCCCATGATTTTGTAAATTGCCTTGAAGTCTTTCTTTTGCATAGGTAAAATCTCTGCTAAGGCTTTTTCTCTTTGCGCAACAGTTTCTGAAACAATCATTTTTCTAACTGAGAATATTCTTGATTCTTCAAAGAACATATGCTCAGTTCTACATAAACCTATACCCTCAGCTCCAAATTTAATAGCAGTTTGAGAATCTTTAGGGGTATCAGCATTTGTTCTAACTCCAAGCGTTCTTATTTCATCAGCCCACTTCATAAGTGCTTCAAAGTTTCCTGATATAGCAGGCTCAATAGTTTTAATGCTGCCTTTATATACCTTTCCTGTGCTTCCATCTAGAGAGATATAATCACCTTCGTGGAATTTTTCGTTATTAGCTATAAATATTTTAAGTTCTTCATCTACATATATATCTTCACAGCCTGCAACACAGCATTTCCCCATACCTCTTGCAACAACAGCAGCATGTGATGTCATACCGCCACGTGAGGTCAAGATGCCTTGAGACTTTGTCATTCCTTCTATATCCTCTGGAGAAGTTTCTTTTCTAACCAATATGACTTTATCTCCATTTTCATAAGCCTTTACAGCATCTTCAGCTGTAAAATAAATCTTACCAGTAGCCGCTCCAGGAGATGCTGGAAGACCTTGTGCCAAAGGTATTGCTTCTTTTTGTGTTTCAGGATCGAAAGTAGGGTGTAGTAATTGATCTAAGGATTTAGGGTCTATACGCATTATTGCTTCTTCCTTAGTTATAAGTCCTTCGCCTACCATTTCTACCGCTACTCTTAATGCTGACTCTGCAGTTCTTTTTCCATTACGTGTTTGTAAGAAATATAATTTACCTTGTTCTATAGTAAATTCAATATCTTGCATGTCTCTATAATGATTTTCTAACTTATTAGCAATTGTTATAAATTCATCATATATACTAGGCATGATATTTTTTAGCTCTGTTATAACAAGTGGTGTTCTAATTCCAGCTACTACATCTTCTCCTTGAGCATTCATTAAAAACTCACCAAATATATTTTTTTCACCAGTAGAAGGATTTCTCGTAAATGCAACACCAGTACCAGATGTTTCTCCCATGTTGCCAAATACCATAGATTGAACATTTACTGCAGTTCCAATATCGTGAGGAATATCATATAAATTTCTATAGGTTATAGCGCGTGGATTATTCCATGATTTAAATACTGCTTCCACAGCCATTAATAATTGCTTTTGTGGCTCCTGTGGAAAAGATGTACCTGTTACATCTAGGTATATTGATTTAAATGTCTCAACAAGCTCTTTAAGGTTTTCAGCTGTTAGCTCAGTATCATTTTTGTAATTATTTTTTTCTTTTATATCATCAAGAGCATAATCAAATTTGTATTTTGGTATTGACAAAACAACATCACCAAACATTTGTATAAATCTTCTGTAGCTATCATATGCAAATCTCTCATTTTCAGTTTTCTTTGCTAAACCTACTACTGCCTTGTCATTTAATCCAAGGTTTAATATGGTATCCATCATACCTGGCATTGAAACAGCAGCACCAGAACGAACTGAAACAAGTAGAGGATTTTCAACATCTCCAAATAATTTTCCAGTTTCTTCTTCTAGCTTTTTTATATATTCATTTATTTGTTCTATTATTTCACTTGAAAGACATTTGTTTTGTTTGTAAAATTCTATACACACTTCTGTTGTAATAGTAATGCCACATGGAACTGGTAGACCTATATTAGTCATTTCAGCCAAATTTGCTCCTTTTCCACCTAATAATGATTTTTTTTGTGCACTGCCTTCTTTAAATAAATAAACCCATTTTTTATTCATTATTACCTCCAAAAATATTGATGAAGAATATATAGAGTGAACGTAGTTCACTTTTTTTATTTAAATTATTGATAAAATTATACTTGCAGTTTCTTCTATTGCTTTAGAAGAAACATTTATTACTGGACATCTAAGCTTTGAAAACAAATTGTCTGCAAATTCAAGCTCTTTTAAAATTCTATCCATTTGCGCATAGTTTGATGATGATTTCACACCCATATCCTTTAATCTTTCTATTCTTATACTATTTAATTTGTCAGGATCATTAGTTAAACCAATGATTTTCCTAGGAGATATATCAAATAGTTCCTTTGGTGGTTCAACTTCTGGAACTAAAGGTATATTAGCTACCTTAAAGTTTCTATAAGCTAAATACATACTTAGCGGTGTCTTTGAAGTACGAGAAATTCCGATTAATACTATGTCAGCCTTTAGTATACCGCGTGGATCCTTTCCATCATCATATTTAACAGCAAACTCAACAGCTTCAACTTTTTTAAAATATTCAGCATTAAGTTTTCTATTAAGCCCAACCTCTCGTCTTGGTTCTCTACCAGTTAACTGAGTTAGTGATTCAATCACAGGGCCAATTACATCTATTGCAGTTATATTTTTTTCTAACGCTTTTTTACATAAATAATCTCTTAAATTAGGTAATACTAAAGTATAAAGTATTAAGCTTTTTTCCCTTGAAGCCTGTTCAATAATATTATCAATTTGAATTTTTTCAAAAGTAAAAGGAAACTTATAAATATCACCTATAGATGAGTTAAACTGGATTGCAGCTGCTTTGCCAAGCAATTCACCTGTTTCACCAAGAGAATCAGAAATTACATAAATGTATGTTTTATCCAAATAAACACCTCTTTTACTATATAATATAACACATATCGCTAATGTAACTATATAATATAACACATTTAACAAAAAGTACAGATATTTTTTATGAGAATTAAGTTACCAAACTAACACTTTACAGTTATGATGAAAAAATATATAATACAATAGATTGATACAAAAACACAAATAAAATACATGTAATAATATTATATATGTGGAAAAAGTATGAACAGAAATATAAATGTTAATAAAATAAGTCACAGCCCATGCACAAATCTTTAAGCTCTTTTTGAAAAAGGGTTAACATTCTTGTGCACTTGAGGCATGGGGGTAATTATGAAAGATTTATTATCTAAGGTTAATTGGCCAGAAGATTTACACCAATTTACCTTTAAAGATATGAAGCTATTATCAGAAGAAATTAGAGAATTTTTAATAGATACAATTTCAAAAACAGGAGGACATTTAGCCTCAAATCTTGGAGTTGTGGAGTTAACTATAGCTTTGCATTATGCCTTTGATTTAAGTAAAGATAAGTTGATTTGGGATGTTGGCCATCAATCCTATGTTCATAAAATTTTAACTGGTAGAAAAGATAAATTATGTACTATAAGGCAAATGGATGGATTAAGTGGATTTCCTAAAAGAGAAGAAAGTAATTACGATACTTTTGATACAGGACACAGCAGTACATCTATATCAGCAGCAGTTGGAATTGCTAGAGCAAGAGACTTAAAAAAAGAAGACTATAACGTTCTAGCTGTTATAGGTGATGGAGCGTTAACAGGTGGTATGTCATTTGAAGCTCTAAATGACATTGGAAAAAATAACACTAAGCTTATAGTTGTGTTAAATGATAACGAAATGTCTATTTCTGAAAATGTTGGTGGTTTATCAACACATTTAAGTAAAGCAAGAACTGCGACAAGATATTTAAATACAAAACAAGACCTAGATAATTTCTTAGTAAAAATACCTGGAGCAGGTAAGGCTATAAAGAATTTTTTACGCACTATAAAAGAAGGCGTTAAGAAGATGATATTACCAAGTATGATTTTTGAAGAAATAGGACTTACTTATTTAGGGCCAATAGATGGTCATAATATAGCTGAGTTGGTTGATGTATTTGAAAGAGCTAAGCATATTAATGAACCAGTTCTTATACATGTTTGTACTAAAAAGGGTAGGGGATATGAATATGCTGAGGAAAGACCTAATGACTATCATGGTGTATCAGCATTTAACATAGAAACTGGACAATCACTAAAAAAGGTAACTATACCAACTTATTCCGATGTATTTGGCAATAAGCTTTGTGAAATTGCAGAGAATAATGATAAAGTTGTAGCTATTTCAGCAGCTATGATAGATGGAACTGGATTATGCGAATTTCTAAAAAAATATCCAAGTAAAATATTTGATGTTGGCATCGCTGAACAACATGCAGTCACAATGGCAGCTGGGTTTGCAGTAAATCAAATGGTGCCAGTAGTTGCACTGTATTCATCATTTTTGCAAAGAGCTTACGACCAAATTGTACATGATGTGGCAACTCAGAATCTCCATGTTGTTTTTGCAGTAGATAGAGCAGGAATTGTAGGAAATGATGGAGAAACTCATCAGGGTGTATTTGATACCGGTTTTTTAACTCAATTGCCTAATATGACAGTTATGGCACCAGCTGACTACAATGAATTAAACTCTATGCTAGAGTTTGCAGTCAATAATTTTAATGGACCTATAGCTTTACGTTATCCTAGGGGTTCTAGCTCAATGGCTATATCAAATTCAAATAAAGAAATTGAAATAGGTAAAGGATTAATTGTTAATGAGGGAGATGATTTAACAATTATCACTTATAGTCATATGGTTGAAGTAGCTGTAGATATTGCAGAAAAATTAAAAAAAGAAAATATTAGCGTAGAAGTAATAAATTTAAGATTTTTAAAGCCTCTTGATGATGAACTTTTATTAAAGTCAGCTAATAAAACAAATAAGATTTTAATAATTGAAGAAACCTCGAATGACGCTGGCATATTTAATAAAATAAATGGTTTATTACCTAAAAATATTGATGTTTTAGTAAAAACATTTCCAGATATATTTATTAGGCATGGAAATCCAAATGATTTATATAAAAAATACGGTTTTGATAGTGACAGCTTAATAAAATATATAAAAGATAGATTTAAATTTTAGGTTAAAAGGTGTAATATATAAAAATAATTTTAACATACTAATAATGTAAATTTCAGTAATCAATGGAGGAGTATATGGAGCAATATTTTACTCAAAATCCTACAACTAAAGATGAGATATTTAAATTTAATTGGAATGCATTAGGCAAAGAATTTGTCTTTAATACTAGCAATAGCGTTTTTTCAAAAACAGCTGTAGACTTTGGAACAATGGTGATGCTTGAAACCTTTGTTGCAAATGAAGATGGATTTATAGGTAGCATACTTGATTTAGGTTGTGGCTATGGACCGGTTGGTGTAATACTTGCTAAGACTATGGGTGATGTAAAAATTACTATGGTTGACATCAATGAAAGGGCAGTGAAACTATCAGCCTTAAATGGTGAGGATAACAAAGTATCAGATAAGCTAAAGATTTTTCAATCAAACATTTTTGAAAGTGTAGAGGAAAGCTTTGATAGAATTTTGACTAATCCACCAATAAGAGCAGGTAAAGAAACGGTCTATACTTTTTTTGACGGAGCTTATGAACATTTAAATGATGGTGGGAAACTATATGTAGTCATACAAAAAAAACAAGGTGCAAAAAGTTCCATAGATAAGTTAACAACGCTTTTTGGCAACTGTGAAATCCTATATAAAAAATCAGGATATTTTATACTTTGTTGTATCAAGTAGCTATAATTTAACCAGCTGTAGCAAAAAGTTCGAAAAAAAGAGCCGTAAAGACTGAAAAACAGTCAAAAAGGCTCTTTTTTGGTATAAAATAATTAAATCTCGTATCCTTTTTCAAATGCTTTAATGTTCATATCAATAGCTTTTTCAGGAACTGAATCTTTGATTAATTGTTTCCAATTAATGTTATCAAGTTTGAACATTTTTACTAAAGCTCCTAATAAAACTATGTTCATACATTTAGTATTGCCAAGTTCTTCAGCTATGCTATGTGCATTAATTACATGAACATTTTCTTTTCCTACAATATTTTCATACTCTTCAGTAATTCCTGAAGGATATATTGAAGCGCCTATATTTACAGTTACAGGATATAATTCATAGCTGTTAACAACTAAAATACCATCTTTTTTTAGATAATCTAAAAATCTTAAAGCTTCACATTTTTCAAATGCAACAATTATATCTGCACATCCTTTTTCTATAACAGGTGAGTAAACTTTTTCTCCATATCTTATTTGAGTTGTTACACTACCACCACGTTGGCTCATACCGTGTATTTCAGCCATTTTTACATCATAACCATTTTCAACAAAGCCTTTTGATAGTATTTTTGATGTAAGAATAGTTCCTTGACCACCAACTCCAACTAAAAGTATATTTTTAACATCTGACATATTATTCACCTACCTTCTCTATTGCGTCAAATGGACAAATTTGTACACAAACGCCGCATCCATTACATGCATCGTTGTCAATTCTAGTTTTTCCTTCAAACATTAATGCAGGGCAACCACATCTTAAGCATGCTTTACAAGATCTACACTTTTCAGGATCAACTATTGATTTCATATTTGCACGTTTTTTAATAATTGGTTTTAACAAAGCACATTCACGTTTTGTTACTATAACAAATGGTTCTGTAGCTTCATAACCTTTTTTCAATGCTTCTCTAGTCGCCTTGATATCATATGGGTCAACAACTAATAAGTTTTCTTTTTTAATACCACAAGCGTGGCATAAAGATATAATATCAACTACTGGTGCTGGTTGACCGTTTACAGTTTTTCCTGTACCAGGGTTTTCTTGGTGTCCAGTCATACCAGTTATACTGTTATCTAATATAATAGTAGTTATAGCTGAATTATTGTATGTGCTGTTTATTAATCCAGTTATACCTGAATGGAAGAATGTTGAATCTCCAATTAAAGCAAAACATTTCATCGATTTATCATTTGCTATTTCATTAGCTTTCTCAAATCCATGAGCACCAGTTATAGCACCACCCATACATATTGTAGAGTCAAGAGCATTTAATGGATTCATAGCTCCTAGAGTATAGCATCCTATATCTCCACTTAAGTATGCTTTATTCTTGTACTTTCCAAGCTCAAAGAACAATCCTCTGTGAGGACATCCAGCACATAATACTGGAGGTCTTGCAGGAGCTTGCAGTTTAGTTTCATAAGTGCAAGATGGTTTAACACCCAATAATACTTCTCTTAATAATTCTGGTGAATATTCTCCGCAAATTGGGAATACTTCTTTACCGATACATTCAATTCCCATTGCTTTAATTTGAGTTTCAATAAAAGGATCATTTTCTTCTATTATATATAATTTATCTACTTTTGAAGCAAACTCTCTTATCATTTTATCAGGAAGTGGATTAACAAAACCTATTTTTAAGTAAGAAGCATTGTCTCCCATAACTTCCTTTGCATATTGATAAGCAATACCACTTGTGATGATACCAATAGACGGAGCGTTATCTAACGCTTTATTATTATATTCAATTCTATTTAAAGCACAGTTATTAGAATATTCTCTTAATCCTGCAAGTCTTATATCTTCAATCTCAGGGTGTCTAGCTCTTGAATTTGCTGGAACCATAAGATTCTTTCTAGGATCCTTAACATAATTTTTAATTGGTGGAACAATTCTTTCACCAATGGAAACGATTGACTTAGAGTGACAAGTACGAGTAGTTACTCTGTATAAAACGGGAGTCTCATATTTTTCACTGATTTCAAAAGCTTCCTTCATAAAATCAAGACATTCTTGAGAATCTGAAGGCTCTATAAGTGCTGTTTTTCCAAAAAGTGCAAAATATCTGTTATCTTGCTCATTTTGAGATGAGTGCATATTTGGCTCATCGGCAGTAATTAATACAAAACCTCCATTAGTTACATGATATGCATATGACATAAATCCATCAGCGGCAACGTTTAAACCAACATGTTTCATAGCTGCAAAAGTACGTGCTCCACGAATAGATGCACCAGCTGCTACCTCACATGCAACCTTTTCATTTACTGCCCATTCAGAATGTACGCCTTCATATTGTGAGAAATTTTCCATAATTTCTGTACTAGGTGTACCTGGATAAGCAGAAGCAACAGTAACTCCAGCTTCATAAGCACCACGTGCTATAGCTTCATTACCAGTCATTAATATTTTCATTATATAAATCCTCCTTTAGTTCTCTTAATTTCTATTGTATTGTTAGAGCTAAAATTTGTCAATGGTTATATTAGCTTTTGAAAAAAAAGTTTTTGTAATTTATCATATAAAAAAATTAGCTTATACTATGTATAAACTAATTTTAATTATACTAAACTTTTTAATTATACTAAATTTTATTTAGGAACATTTTGGTAAAAAATGGATATTATTTAGCTATTGTTTTAATTATTTCATCTAAAGACGTTCCTTTTTTTATTGTAAAATCTCCAGGTTTTAATTTAGTATCTAGTTTTAACTCTACACATCTAGTTAAAAATACTTGCTTATCATCTATTAAGCCGTTCGCTAATAAAATATCTGCTATTTTAGATGGAAAAGTACCAGCAGGTATATTAAATGTTATTTCAGTTCCTGTAGCAACATTAGTAGAATCATCATCATTGGTTTCATCATCTTTGTTGTTATCAGTATTATCCGTTTGATTATTTTGATTGTTATCAGATGTATTAGAATCAGTATCGTTACCACTTACATCTGTATTATCATCTGTATTATCTTTGTTTTCGTCGTCATTTTTATTTGTATCATCATTTTCATTGTCAGATATTTCAATAGGTGGAGTAACAGGTTTTATTGTATCCTTATCTATTTTTAAATCAAATAATACATTAAATCTCCATATTAGTATTGCGGCTACACCCGCTATAACACAAAGAATAATCGCATAATCAGTAAAATTATAAATTAAATCTTTAAACCAGTTAATAATTTTTTTCACTTTTGTCCTCCGGATAATCGATATTTTTAAAATATAATAACACAAAATAACAGTTTATTCAACAATTTTAGCAAATTTATTTAAGCTTTGCTTCAGAATATGGTATAATATTTTAAATGGCTTAAACATATTTTGAGACTATGATATTTTAAATTGCTTAAACAAAAATTAAGACTATGTCATAATAAAATTAGTATAATATAAAAGTAGCATATCCATAGTTGATACGCTACCTTTGAGAGTGGAAAAACTAGTTTAATTAAACTATCAAAGTTAGTTTTTATAAACTAACTTTTTAGACGCAACAAATATGTAAAAGTTCCAAAAATACAAAATATTATCAAGTGGAGGCTAAAAAGTGTGAAGAAAAGCATTTCACACTATGGAAGAATCAAAAAAAGATTATTCATCAAATTTTGTGACGCCGTGAAACAGCGTAATGGAGGTAATTATGAATATAATGGTTAAAGGTATTGGAAACATTGATATTAGTCAAAAGCTAAGCTGTTATGAACTACTAAAGCAACTATATAATGACGAATACAACAAATATTTAACAGTTAAGGTTAACAAGATGTTAAAGGAACTTAGCTATAACGAGCTTTCTGAAAATGATGAAGTTGAATTTTTAGATATTAAAAATCCTGATGGAATGAGAGTATATGTTAGAACCCTTTGCTTAATTTACATAAAGGCATGTAGAGAATTGTATAATAACATTCCAGTGTCTATTGAACATTCTTTAAATAAAGGACTATTTACTGAAATAAAGCTAAACAGGAAATTAACAGAAGAAGATATATTCGAAATTAAAATAAAGATGCAGGAAATTATTGATAAAAATATTTTTATTAATAAACAAATGTTATCAATAGATGATGCTAAGAAAATATTCATTGAGCAAAATATGTTTGATAAGGTATCACTATTATCAAATTGGAATACTGAAAATGTTAGAGTATATGAGCTTGATGGCTATTATGATACTTTTTATGGTTATGTTGCACCAAATACCAATGTTATATATAATTTTGACTTAAAGTTATTCGGAACAGGTCTTATACTTCGCTACCCGTCAAGGGAGAACATAAATGAGCTTCCTGAATATGCTGAGCATATAAAGCTTGCTAAGATATTCAAAGAAACTGAGGATTGGGGCGATATTATGGAGGTAGGCCATGTAGGCGCATTAAATGAAACTATATTAAATAATAAAATTAATGATATAATACTAGTAAATGAAGCACTCCATGAGAAGAAAATAGCATATATTGCTGATGAAATCTCAGCTGATGAGAAGATAAAAATAGTTTTAATTGCTGGACCTTCATCTTCTGGCAAAACTACCTTTGCTCAAAGATTATCTATTCAATTAAGAGTAAATGGCAAAAAAACCTATGCTATTTCTTTAGATGATTACTTTGTTGACAGAGAAAAAACACCTCTTGATGAAAATGGAAAATATGATTTCGATACAATAGATGCACTTGATATAGAGTTGTTTAATGATCATCTAATTAAGCTTATGAAATGTGAAGAGGTACAAATACCTACTTTTGAATTTAAAACTGGTAAGAGAATGTTCAATAAGCAGCCAGTAAAGCTTACTAAAGATCATATAATAGTAGTTGAAGGAATACATGGGTTAAATGATAAGCTAACATCACATATAGAAAAGAAAAATAAATTTAAGATATACATAAGTGCATTAACCCAGTTAAATATTGATAATCATAATAGAATATCAACATCGGATACAAGACTGATAAGAAGAATAGTAAGAGACAATCAATTTAGAGGGCATAATGCTCAAAAAACTATGGAATTATGGGATAATGTAAGAAAAGGAGAAGAAAAATACATATTCCCATTCCAAGAAAATGCCGATGTTATGTTTAATTCTTCGTTAACATATGAACTAGGGATTTTAAAAAAATATGCAGTTCCACTAATAGATGCTGTAGAAGAAAATAGCGATTTTTACTCAGAAAAGCAAAGATTATTAAAATTCTTAAGCTATTTTAGAACAATAGAAAATGAAAATATGATACCAAACACATCAATACTTAAAGAGTTTATTGGTGGAGGAATACTATAGCCAAATATTATCATTTAAAATAAAGTTTAAAATCATAATAAATTTTAAGTAAGAATTTGTAAAAAAATAATTGACAATGTTTTAAAACTTGAATAATATAATAGTAAATAGTGGATACTATTTACAATATTGAGTATTACTGTATATAAAATTGTATTAAACTACAAAAGCTTATAGTAATAATTAATATAACACAGGACATAAAGGGCCTGGAAAAAAAAGAGGCGTAAAGCCTCTTTTTATATGCGAATTATTTAATTGATAAGCTTATAATAAGTGCTTTATTAACTATAAATTTATTAGTGAAATTAGGCTCAGGGTCTGAGTCATTACGATAGGACCATGAAACAAAGGATTTAGTACAAACCTTTCCATTTGAGTTAGTAGTAAGCTTAGTCCATACATTGCCTATTACACCTTGATAATATAAAGCTCTAACAGCCTCTTTGAAATTTACAATATCTGGATAATATTCTTGATTCAAATTAAAATATTTTTCTAATTCATGAAAAATAAAACTAGTTTTTTTGTAGTCTCTAAGCAATTTAATAGAATCATTTAACATAGCTGATTTTTCGTGTATGCTTATTTCATTTTTTAATTCATCAAAAAAAGCCTTAGAATAATA
>DDAM01000015.1 GCA_002332905.1 Firmicutes bacterium UBA2058
TATAAATACATCATACAAGAACATATATGAATTTAGTTGTTATAACAGCATTAGGTGTTGGAGGTGCTACAGTTGTAGGGGCATTAATTGGATTTTGTTTTAAAAATATACCTCACAAATGGAATGATGCCGTTTTGGGATTTGCAGCAGGAATAATGTTAGCAGCAGCAATACTAGGTCTAATTTTGCCATCAGTTGAAGCTGTAGGCAAGAGTAGATTATGGGTAACTGCGCTTGGAATTCTTGCAGGTGCTTTCTTTTTAAATGTAGTTGATAAACTAACACCACATTTACACCATTTAACAGGTGTAGGAATGGAAAAGCATGAAAACAATGCTTCTCTAAATAAAGTAATGCTATTTGTATTTGCAATTGCAATACACAATTTACCAGAGGGTTTAGCTGCTGGAGTGGGCTTTGGTTCAGGTGATATAGGAAATGCAATGACTGTTGCAATAGGTATAGCTTTACAAAACATACCAGAAGGTATGATTATTATCTCTCCGATGATATTAAGTGGAGTTAGTAAAAAAAGGACATTTTTAATAGCTGCATTTACTGGACTAATTGAAGTAGTAGGTACTTTTATTGGATATTTTGCAGCAACCATTTCTTCAGCAGTTTTACCATTTGCTTTAGCATTTGCAGGAGGAACTATGCTATATGTAATTAGTGATGAAATGATTCCTGAAACACATAGCCATGGGTATGAAAGAATGGCAACATATTCATTATTAATTGGTTTTATAGTTATGCTGTTTATAGATGTATTAATAGGATAAGGTTGAAAGATGTTCAATTGGTTCATGGGTATAAATATAAAAAAAATTAAATATAGTATGCTTTTTATGTGAAGTTATGGTATATTATTATAAAATAACAGATTGAAGGTGTGAAGCATGATAGATATACAACTTCTTGCTAATAAGTCTAATATAAAAAAATACGATTCTGGTTCAATAATAATAGACGAGAATGGTAAAGATTATGATGAAATGTTTATTTTACTTATAGGCAAGGTCAACATTATAAAAAACTATAATTTACCAAACGAGGTTACTCTCGAAACAATAACTCCTGGAAATATCTTTGGTGAAATGAATTTTTTTTGTGAAGGTCCTAGTGATATTACAGTGATTGCAATAGAAGATACTACTGTTGCATCAATTACAAAGAAAAACTATTTTAATATTGCAAAGAAAAATAATGATTTATTTATTCAATTAATGGAAATACTTAGTGAACGTGTTGTAAAAGCTCAAAATAATTTTAAGCTAATTAACTCTGAAAAAATAAGAATATTTAAAGAGTACAATATTGATGAAAATGCTTTTTATAAATCACTGCTTTTTCCAAAAGATCATGTTACATATTCAATAATTCGTCCTGAAGAATTTGAAAATTACATATATCCACAAACTTATACCTGCCCATATTGTAATCAAACCTTCCAAGGTTTTACACCTTTAAGCTCTAAATTAGTTTTAAAAGGTGATTTATCATGCAATATGAGAAGAATTTATCAATCTTTTGATCCAATTTGGTATGAAGTTTTAACATGTCCACACTGTTATTTCAGTGCATTAGAAAGTAGCTTAAATTCAGAAGAAAAATTAAAAAAGGAATTAATTGCAGACCAGCTTGATTTAATTAAATTGGAATTAAATCTTAATCTGGAAGAACCTAGAGATATTGAACAGGTATTTGCATCTCATTATCTTGCATTGATTTGTTCAAATGGATATGAAAAGAAAAAGCAAATAGATGCAAAACTATGGCTGTCTATGTCTTGGCTGTATAGCGATGTTAATGATGTTGAAATGGAGAGGTTTGCTGTAGAAAAGGCGTTAGAATATACAGACATTTATTACAGTGAATGTGATCTTTCACCAGAAGCTAAACAAGTAGCCTTAATGATTTTAGGTACATTAGCGAGAAAACTAGGCAGTTACAATGATTCTATACTATATTTAAGCAAGGCAATAACAGTCCCTACTGGTAAATCCGTATATAAAAGATTAATTGAATTAGAAATCGATGAAATTAGAGAAGAAAAGAATAAATATAAATAGTATGAAACCAATAAAAAGAAGTAGTTTAAGAATTTTTATAGGCAAATCATATTATACTTTTAAACGATACCTTTACCCTATTTATATTTTACTCATAAAACACCATTATTAAGACAACTTAAAAATTGCAATTTCACGACTAAATAAATACTAATAAATCCAAAAGAAACATTTTCATATTGGAGACTTTTAGGTAAGCCAACCTATAAAAAAGGCTATACGGATGGGATGATTTTGTATTGTGGCAGAGTTGGTACTGGAGTAGGAGGAGGACTATGTCAGCTTTCAAATTTAATTTACTGGATGACTATACATACACCTCTTACTATTGTTGAGCGTTATAAACATAGCTATGATGTTTTTCCAGATTCAAATAGAACTCAGCCTTTTAGCAGTGTAGCGACTTGTGTCAATAATAACAGAAGAATTTATAACGGAAAACCATGTCATTATGATGTATCAACTATTTATAGAAACTAGTAGCGAATAAAACTAAAGAAAGCTCAGTTTTAAATCTGAGCTTTTTAATAATTTAGTTAGCTTTTTCAACAGGTCTAGCTTCTATATATCCTCTATATCCCATAGGAGCAAGCTGAAATCTTGGTGCAGTATCTGGAGCCCAATTATATCCATAAATAGTTGGATCAAATTTATCAATATGATTCCATACTTCGTCAATAGCATCCATAAATTTTTCATCATCATAAGGTTCTCCTTGGAAAACCATCATTTTACAAGGTGGAAGTTCAATTATCTCAAATCCATCTGGAACTATATTTGAGTAGTTAAGTGGTACTTCAACACCTTGAACATATTCTGATGTTCCTTTTCTTATAAGATGCTTAGGCATCCACATTCCAATTGGTTCATATAATGCTTCTTTTACACTTGTAAGGATAGACCAAATATCACAGCCAACTTCTTCACAATACTCAAAATAGTGAGTAGCCTTGATTCCTCTTTTTAGTAAAACTTTTCTGGCAGGGCGTTCTATAATTTGCACAAATACAGATTTTGTTTTTTGATTATTATTCATATCATTATCTCCTTTTTTTAGTGATTGGTAAGTGTTAAATACTTTATAAGGTATAAACAAATTTATAGGTGGAGTATTTTTGATGTATTTTCTAGGTGTCATACCAAATTCTTTTGAAAACGCTCTAGTAAATCCTTCATGTGAATCGAATACAAAATCAAGTGCCACATCAAGTATTTTTTCGTCTTTATCACGCAGTATTAGTGCAGCTTTACTTAACCTTAAAGATCTAATATAATCAAAAGGAGTTTTTCCTGTAACCTCCTTAAATAATCTAGCAGCATGCCATGGCGAGTATCCTGCTGCATTAGACAGTTGCTTAAGTGTAATGCTATTGCACAAATTTATTTCAATATAATCCTGCATATTTTGTACTGCCTTTATTGCTTCTACCTCATTCATTTTATCACTTCCTTATATGAACAGTTTATCCAAAACATAATATAATTTCTTGACTTATATTGCTAAATTATATTAATAATTTTAAAGCATATTATCTAACAATACAATTATTATTTATAATTGTATTTTCATCTATATATTAATAACAATAATTTGATTACAACATATAGAGCGAATATGTAAAAATTAATGATTAAAAAAATAAACCCCTAGAGCTATTATAAAGCCCTAAGGGTTTATTTTATTCAAAATTATAATTTATAAATGAAACATGATCATATTTTTCAACGGGTAAAAAACCACAGCTTTTATAAAAGGCTAGCGTGTTAGGTTGATTTTCAGTTAGCAATACCTTTTGCCTAACATTTTTATATTCATTCATTAATTCATTTATTAAAAGTTTCCCAATTCCTTTTCTATGAAAGCTTTCTTTAACTATTATGTCTTGTATGTATATAATTGTACATCCATCGCCAACAGCGCGAAGAATGCCTACTAATTCATTATCTTTCCAAGCAGTTATAACTGATAAAGAACTATAATAAGCCTTTAATAAATTATCTAAATCATTAGTATAGTTAGTCCATCCAGCATCATTGTATATAATATAAAGTTCCTTAATATCAGGAATTTCATTATTTTTTAATATAATATTATTCATTTATTTTCTCCTTTAATATTTATTTTAATTTTAATTAATATTAAAGAATTATTCTTAGTTTAACCATAGATTCCTCCATTTAATTATTTGCATAACTATATATAAATAATTATAACATATTTAAATTACAAATAAAATATCTATTAGTTTATTTTTAATAATATTGTAATAGTTAATAGTTTTATGTTAAAATATAAATTAACATAAAAATAATGTAGGAGCAAATAAATGAGAGTATATGATAAAGTAGAGTATAAAAAGTACATAGAAAACTTGTCTGATGAGTATAAGGATTGTTATAACAAAATTGAGGGGTATATAAAGGTTTGTTTTAGCGGAAGTAATGAATCAGAAGAAAAATGTATTTATCAAATATTAGGCGAAATAATGTCAGCT
Organism: Firmicutes bacterium UBA2058; assembly: GCA_002332905.1. Lineage (GTDB taxonomy): Bacteria > Bacillota > Clostridia > Tissierellales > Sedimentibacteraceae > UBA1535. The sequence continues at coordinate 4,568 of DDAM01000015.1, forward strand.
CAAAGCACATATAAACCTATATCGATGGTTATAGGAAAAAACATAAAAGAGTATTGTGATAAATATATAAAATTAAATCAAGCACCTAATGCAAGACTTATAGAGGTGATACACACCTCGGCTATTTATGCAACCCTAATATTAACATTAATGTTTGTAAAAAGTATAAGGCTATATCCAGGTGATTTTGTAAATAATTTTAGCTTTGGAGTATTAGAAGTGGTAGCCTTAACGTATGCATTATTATGGAGTATTGTAAGACTTAATATAGTAAAAGTTGCTGCTAAAAATAATAAATTAGTTAAAAATCTAGATATATATCTGAACCTAATATTTATATTATTATTATTTCCGTTTATAAATGTAAGTAGTAAACTAACAAACTTTGAAATAGAAATACCATTAATATTATTTATTACATTTGTAGCTATTGTAATTTTAACATTTGTATATATTTATAAACAAAGAAAAGTTGAAAAAGCAACTGAATAAAGTGTGTGACCTACAGTGTACTGTAGGTTTTTTAATCATAACTATTTAAACTGCATAATAAGCCATACTTTTTAGTTTTTTATTGTTTATATCATAATATTTTGATATAATTGTTGTTAAATATTTACATATTTAAGAAAGGATATTTATATGAGTAAAGTTGTCTTGAGTGCTTTTGTTAAATGAGGTAAAAGAGTATTGTGGAAAAAACAATATGACTGCTTATTTAATTGAATTCAGCAATTATGGTAAAGCATCAATTTTCTTTTAAGTTATAAATAATATATATTGAAAGTGAGGAATAGAGGATGGCAATTTTTAAGTTTTATCAAATTTTTTGTTGTATAAAAGAGGAACTAGGAGAACAAAAAGCTAAGGAATTGTTTTATGAGTATGAAACACTTCCAGATAAAATGTCAGCTGAAGATCAAGCAAAACTTGCTAGCAAAATTATGGATAGACTTGATAGTTTACTAGATGTTGAATGATTGTATCTTCAGAATATCTAACTATAAATAATTAATTGTTACTTATTAGGAGGTTATCATGGAAGAAATATTTACAAAATTACCTAATAATATAAGGAAGCATATTGAAAATATTTCATATAATATTAATGATATAGGATGTTCAAATTCTAATATATTATGCTTTGATAATAATATGATACTTAAGATAGAATCTTCATGTCATTCATCTGAAATGGAGTATACAATGATGAAATGGCTTCAAAGTAAGTTACCTGTTCCAAAGATAATAGAGTTTTGTAATTCTAATGGATATAGTTATCTACTTATGTCCAAGATTGATGGGTTTATGTCATGTGACGAATATTATTTGAATAATCCTAATGAATTAGTACATTTACTAGCTGAAGGATTAAAAATGTTATGGAATATTAATATTGATGGATGCCCCCATGTAAATGATGTGGAAAATAAGCTTAAATTAGCTAGAATAAGAATAGATAACAATTTAATTGATATTGATGATTGCGAGCCAGAAACTTTTTCAAAAAATGGCTTTAATGACGTAGAGGAACTTTATAAATTCTTAGTTGAAAATAAGCCTAATCAGGAGTTAGTATTTTCTCATGGTGATTATTGCTTACCAAATATTTTTTTTAATAATCATAATGTAAGCGGATTTATTGATTTAAGTAACTGTGGTATTGCAGATAAGTGGCAGGATATAGCTTTGTGTGTTAGATCTTTAAAACATAATTTAGGTAATGAAAATTATATAGATTTGTTGTTTGAAGAATTAGATATAAAAAGAGATAACGATAAGATAAAATATTACATATTATTAGATGAATTGTTTTAAAAAATTTAACGAGGTTATAAAATGATAAAATTAGAAACTAAAAGATTAATTATACGAGATCCTAGAATTGACGATCTAGAATCGCATCATAAATTGTTATCCAATGATAAAGTAATGTATTACTTACAGGATATAAAAACTAATTCCTTGGAAGAATCAGAGGAAAATTTGTTATCTTCCATTAGAGATAGCGAGTCAGAGCAACGAAAGTTTTACTTTTTTAAAACCATTGAAAAAAATAACTTAAACCATATTGGAGATATTGGATATACGGTGACTGATTCTACACCCATTGGAAAATTTGTTCATTTAGGATATTTTACTTATGATAAATTTTGGGGAAATGGTTATGTTACTGAAGCAATGAAAGAGGTTATTAGATTCGCCTTTGAAGAAAATAATGTTTACCGAATAACTACAGGGTGCCTTTTGGAAAATATAGGTTCAGAAAGAGTTATGCAAAAATGTGGCTTTACTAAAGAAGCTGAACACATAGATTATGAATGGCACGACGGAAAGGCTAAAACAAGAGTAGAATATAGACTATTAAAAAGTGAATGGGAAAAATTAATTTGTGAGGTTAAGTAATTTTTTAATATAAATTGAAAGGGGACATACGCATAAATTATGAATATAATTAAAATTGCCTTAGGTTATTTGGAGAAAAATAAGCTTTTACACATTGATATGATTGAGCCAAAAGAAGAAATACATGTGATATATTGTATGCTAATAGTGATGGAGTACTTATACATGAAAAAAATAGCAATTCTTATATGCTAACAACTGAAAGTGTGGATTTAGCTAAAAAATTAATAGAGAATCTTCCTAAAAAGGACTTGTTTGTTATTCATCAAAATGAGATGTTTGACTTAGTCAAAGATAGGTTTGGCTATAAAAATTATTTTGAGTGCAAGCAAACAGCATATTTAAAGAACACTCCTCCAAAGTTAGATTATGAGATTGAAATAAGACTACTAGAAGATAAGAATAAAGATTTAGTTAAAGAAAATTATAAATCTATGGATGAAGGATTTGATTATACCTCATTTCTTATTGACGAAAAGTGTATGTGGGGTGCTTTTGACAAAGATACTTTAATGGGTTTTATAGGAGTACATAGTGAGGGTAGTATGGGACTTTTAGAAGTACTACCTGAACATAGAAATAAGGGTGTGGCTCAGGCACTTCAAAACTACTTAATTGATTATATGCTAAAAAAAGAGTGGATACCATTTGGACAAGTATTTATTGAAAATGATAAATCTTTAAATTTGCAAAATAAATTAGGGCTAGAAATTTCAAAAGAAAGTATTTTTTGGTTATATTAATTTATAAGTATTGGAGATAACTATAATTAGTAATTTTTCTAGAATAAAATTAAAGGAGTCATTATGGCATTGAAAGTTATAATAACTTTAGTAGCATTATTTATAGTATTTTTAATATTAGCATCATTAAAATTGTTTAGATCTTTTTTTGTTAACGAGAGAATTAAAAAGGATTATAGTAAAACACCAGAAGCGATAAGAGAAAGAACAAATGCTTATCTAATCGGAAAAAATAAATTTTTGAACTTACCTTATGAGGAAGTTTATACAAAAAGTGGTAAATACAATTTAGTAGGTTATTATCTTTCTAATAACAGCGAAAAAACGGCAATATTACTACATGGCTGGAAGGGTAATGCAGAGGAAAGAATGGCAGATGCCTTTAGATATATAGAGAATGGATATAACGTATTTTTGCCTGATTTAAGAGGTCATGGTAAAAGCGATGGTAAATATATAGGCATGGGATGTGCTGAACGTAAGGATATATTTAGGTGGATAGATTATTTAAGAGATAAATATGGAAATGATAAAGATTTTATATTAGATGGCATATCAATGGGTGGAGCCACTGTTTTAGCATTAAGCGGAGACGTAGAAGCTACTAAATATGTTAAAGCAATAATTAGTGATTGTGCTTTTTCATCAGTACAAGATTTGATACCTAATTTTATTGATAAAATTCCTAAAATTTTTAGCACTTTCCTAACGAAAATGGTTGAAATGTGGTGTACATTACTATGTGGATTTTCTTTTAATAATTGTTCACCCATATCACAAATTAAAAAATCTAAAACACCTATTTTTATAATCCATGGTACTGAGGATAGATTCGTACCTTTTGAAATGGGTAAAAAACTTTATAATGTTTGTTCAAGCGAAAAGGAATATTGAGCGGTTGAAGGTGCAAAACATATAATGTCATCTTGGGTTGCAAAAGATAAATATAGTCAAAAGATAAAAGAGTTTTTAGATAAATATATTTAGTTTTTACATCATTAAGCCTGCTACTAATAGTATTATAATAGCAATCCCTCCAATATACCGCGAAAATTTTTGAGTTGCCAAAAAATAATCCGTAGGTTTTGGATTTTTCACATCAAGAAAATGATTTAGTTGAAAAAAGAATAGTGGCCACTTAATATCAATAAAAAGTATTATTGATATTACAATTGCGTATAATATAGGTTTTAAACTACCTCTTTTTGTTATGTTATCTTTAAATACAGTTGATGCAATATGAGAATTAGTAACAATGAATGAATTATTAAAATAATTGTTTTAACTAACATTAAATTAATGTACACCAACAAGCATAAAATATCATGAAATTAAAAAAATATATACGTATAATCTAAATAGATGGAGGTGATTGAATGGATACTATTATGAGAATTCAAAAGGCTATAGATTTTATAGAGGATAATATATTAGAAGATTTGAGATTTGATGTTATTGCAAGCCAAGCTTATATGTCAAGTTACCACTTTCAACGAATATTTTCCATTGTTTGTGACATAACACTCGGAGAATATATTCGTAATAGAAGACTGACACTTGCAGGATTAGAGCTAAAATCTTCTAATATGAAAATTATTGATATTGCTTATAAATATGGATATGAAACACCTGAAAGTTTTTCACGAGCCTTTACACGTTTTCATAACATTTCGCCAATGACAGCGCGCAGTCATGGTGATATAAATTCATTCGCTAAAATTTCCATTAAATCTATTTTAGAAGGGAAAATGAGCATGGAAAATTTAAAACAAAGAGGTTATTCTGTAAAGGAGAACGGTCCAATTTATTACACAATTAATATGGATAAAACAGTGAAATGGTTTGAAGATGTTTTAGGCTGGTATTGCGGAATTGACGAAAGAAATGATAAGGGCGATGGCACATATGGATGTCTAATGCCTGTACCTGGTGAGCTTGTTAATCTTAAAATAACAACATTTAATGGTATACATATGTTTTTCGGAGAACCTTCAGAAAGAACAGTTGCTTTTATGTGTGTAGATGGTTTAAATAGTTTATATGAGTTTGTAAAGAAAAATGGCTGGAATAAAATTACAGATATCAAAATACAGCCATGGGGAGCTAGAGAATGTGATGTTACTACAATAGATGGCAGCATAATAAGGTTTTTTGAGCTTGATAAAGATAATTAACTTAATATTATTATTTAATATTATTATTATTTAATATAATTTTTTTATAAATAAAAATATTTGACATTTTATTTTATTGCAAATAATATATTATAAACAAAATTAATAATAAAGCTATGAAAAGAAAAGTATGTAGTATTTTGTTATTACAGAGAACCCTAATTGGTGAGAATGGGTATATACATATATTACAGAAAATGGTCTTGGAGCAGCGTACCAAAAACATTAAATATGTTTAGGCTACGACGGGAACACCCGTTATAGTGTAATACTATCGATGAATCATTTCTCATCCGTAGTACATGAGGCTTGCATTGTGAAATGCAAGTAAATTTGGGGTGGTAACACGAAGTTTATGCTCTCGTCCCCGAAAAAGAAATTTTTCGGAGAGGAGGGCTTATTTTTTTAAAAGTAATTTTTATCACAACAAATTAAATAGAAATGAGGGATAATATGAAAATTTTGATTGGTAGTGCATGGCCTTATGCTAATGGCTCATTGCATATAGGTCATATTGCTGGATTACTTCCAGCGGATGTTATTGCAAGATATTTTAGGGCAAAAGGTGACACAGTTTATTATGTATCAGGTAGTGATTGCCATGGTACTCCTGTAGTAATTAGAGCAAATCAAGAAAATAAAACTCCTGAACAAATAAGCAATTTTTTTCACAATGAGTTTATTTATTGCTTTAATAAATTAGGCTTTAGCTATGATTTATATACAAAAACTTCTACAAATGAGCATAAGAAGTTCGTAGAGGAGTTTCATGAGAAGTTATATTTAAGCAAATATATTTATGAAAAATCTTCCCCACAAGCGTATTGTAATAAATGTAACAGCTTTATAACTGATAGATTTGTTCTTGGTAAATGTCCCTCTTGTTTATCTGAAACAAGAGGAGAGCAATGTGATACATGTGGTTTTGTATTAGAACCTGAAAATCTAATACAACCTAAGTGTGCTATATGTGGAAGCTATATTGAATTTAAAGATTCAACACATTTATATATTGCAATATCAAAGCTTGAAAAACAATTAAAGGATTACATTAATAGCCATACAAACTGGAGAAAAAATGCTATTTCATTTTCAAATAGATATATAGATGAGGGACTTAAAGATAGAGCAATAACAAGAGATCTTAAATGGGGTATTGATGTACCAAAAAAGAATTATAAAGATAAAAAAATATATATTTGGGCTGAAAATATTTTAGGGTACTTATCAGCAAGTAAAGTATTGGCTGATAGTAAGGATGAAAGCTTTGAAGAACTGTGGGGAGAAAATGCAAGACATTATTATTTCATGGAAAAGATAATATACCATTTCATACAATTATATTACCTGCATTACTAATTTGTAATGACAGCGGATACCATTTGCCCGATGAAATTATATCCAGTGAGTATTTAACATTAGAGGGTAGTAAAATTTCTACAAGTAGAAATCATGCTATATGGATTAAGGATATAATTGAGAAATATGATTCAGATTCAATAAGGTATTTTTTAATTTCAAATGGACCGGAAAAAAGAGATGCGGATTTTACTTGGAATGAGTTTATTAACAGCCATAATGGAGAACTTTTAGGTGCATATGGCAATTTTGTAAATAGAACTTTAATTTTTATTGAAAAATATTTTGATAGCAAGATACCTGAAGGAATTTTAGATGATGAAATTAGTTCTAAAATAAATGAATTATATGAAATTTGTGGATTTTATATTGAAAAAGCCTACCTAAAGGATGCTTTAGATAAGATATTTGAATTTGTTAGATATTCAAATAAATATTTTGATACACAACAGCCATGGATAACAAGAACTGACGACTTAGATGAATGTAAAAATACTCTGTATAATTGTACACAAATTATTGCTAACTTAACAGTATTATTAAAACCATTTATTCCATTTTCTTCTGAAAAGGTATGTAATTGGCTAAATATAAGTGATGAGTGGAAAACTCACTATATTGATATAGGATATATAATTCCTAGAATAGATATTCTATTTAATAGAATTGATAAAATAGCACCTGTTAAGCTAAATTAAGCAATCTGCGAAATAAATAACAGTAGTGACTCCAGCACTATAAAAACGTAGGAGGAACTACTGTTATTAAAATTATTTATCCAATTTATATTTTAAATATTTTTTTAATGTCATAACATGCATAGGGTAGAATGAATTAATTTTATTTTCCAACATATCCTTTAATTCATATATAGAAATCCACCTTATATTTTTAGATTCGTTTGACTGCTGTACTAATTCACCTCTAGCAGTACAAATAAATACTTGTACCATAATTGGATATGAACCTATTATGTTTTGACTACTTGAAAATGGTGTATAATTTATAACCTTATAACTATTACTTTCATAATATGTAGCTTCATTTTCACCTTCTATATTTACAACGATTAAGCCAGTCTCTTCATTAATTTCTCTTCTTAAGCAATCAAATATATTTTCAAATTCTCTGATTTTTCCTGCTGGTATTTCAATTAAACCTGACTCTGATTTAGCATCATTTTTGCATCTTTCTTGGATTAATATATAATCAATACCATCTATATGTTTTTCAATTATTCCACCAACTCCTGGTTTTGCAAATAACTCCATGTTTAGTTCTCCTTTATGAATTTACATATTAGTATTATATATCAATAGAAATTTATTAACAACATTAGAATATTAAATTAGTGTTTGACAAATGGATAAAATAATGTTTCAATTTTCATTAATTCTATTGAAATATTTGGAATAATGGTTTATAATAGTTATGGAATTGTTTTTCCAATTTTATTTACAAGGGAGTGATTAAATTATGGCAGCAAATATTAATATGGTGATGAAAACTTGTATTAACAAGTTCCTAAAATAATTTAATAATGTGGGTGCAAAGTCAAAGGTTGATTTTTGTGTACCCAAACAATGCTTAAAAAGCATTGTTTTAATACCCTTTTGTAATACTGTATAAATATAAAAAACAGAACTTGCTCATGGGCAAGTTTTTTTGTGCAAAAATTGGAGGAATAATGATTAATTTAAACGAATATGGATGGAATATAGATTATGCGGAGGATGTAAAACAAAATTTAGTCCCAGCAAGAATCGTGGAGGTTCATAGAGAGCTATATAAGGTTATCTGTGAATACGGAGAAATTAATGCAAAACTAAAAGGAACTTTTTATAAAGAAATTAAATTTGATGATGATATCCCTGTAGTTGGTGATTTTGTGTATTTACAATATAATCAATATGGCGATTCATTAATTGCAAAATTATGTAAAAGAAAAAGTAAATTTTCAAGAACAGATTTTTCTGGTCACGCTGTTGGCTATGTTAAAACAATACATGAGCAGGTAGTTGCAGCTAACTTTGATTATGTGTTTATTGTAGTTTCATTGAACCATGATTTTAACATGAATAGAATTGAAAGATATATTGGCGCTACAATACAAAGTGGTGCTGAACCGGTAATTATACTTACTAAGGTCGATTTAAATAGTGATTATGAAAAATACGTCAACAAATTAAAATCACAGTATATTAATATAGATGTTATTGCTATCAGCTCAAAAACTGGCTTTGGTTTAGATTTGCTAGAAAAATACCTAAACAAAGGAAAAACTCTAATATTTTTAGGTTCCTCAGGAGTTGGGAAATCAAGTCTTGTCAATGCTATAGCGAGTGAAGAAATTATGAAGGTAAACAGTATAAGAGAAGATGACTCGAAGGGTAGACATACTACTACTCATAGGCAGTTGATTTTGCTTCCTTCTAAAACTATAATAATAGATACTCCTGGTATGAGAGAGCTTGGCATGTGGAATGCAGAAGATGGAATTAAAAAGACATTTTCTGAAATAGAGGAATTGATAGATCAGTGTAAATTTTCAGATTGTGCTCACAAAAGTGAACCGGGTTGTGCAATTAAACACGCTTTAAAAACAGGTGAGCTTGATGAGGATAGATGGAAAAGATATTTACAGCTTACAAATGAAAATATTTTTGGAAAGCAAAAATCGGCTTACACAAAAAAAGAAAAATTAATAAATAAAATTAAAAATCAATAAAGCGGTGTAATGGAGGAAAATATGAAAAATATATTAAAAATAAATAAAAACATGAGAGATTTACTTAGTTTCACACCTTTACAGTATATGATAGATTCTATAGAGGAAAATCCTAAACTGGCTAAATTATATGTCGACGAAACAGAGAATACATGCTTTGTTCTGCTTGGAATTTACTTATTTGTAGCAGGAGAAATCACTAACGAAGCTATAAATTACTTGACTAATCAAATACTAACGGACAAAGCAAGGAAGGAGTTAGAAATTATTATTGTATTCTATCCAAATGAGGATTGGAAAAATGCAATAACTAATTTATTTCCTAATAAGTATAATATATATGAAAGAAGTTTATATCGAATAAAACCAACATATTTATATGATATTTCTAATAATAGTCAATCTAATATACTAAAAATTACTAGTGAACTTTTAAGTTCAAATATTGATAATAAAAGTATGATAGTTAATGAAGTTATAGGAACAAATACATATAATGATATGAATGATTTTGTAGATAGAGGAATTGGATATACACCTGTTTTTAATAATAAAGTATGTGGATTTTGCACAAGTGAATACCCAACTAAAACTGAATTAGCCATTGGTATAGAGGTATTAAAAGAATATCAAAAGCAAGGCATAGCAAAGACTATGACTAAAATGCTATTAAATGAGGCTTATAAAAAGAATCTTACAGTATATTGGGAATGTTGGAAAAACAATATACCATCATCTAATACAGCAATATCTTGCGGATTTGAGAAGGTATCAGATTACCCAGTTATTTTTATTGAATTATAACTTGAAATTGGTAACGCTTTTTGGGAAAATCGTGGATTTATAGTTAGAAATGATTTAATCTATTGTAATAAAACCTAAAAGAGCTAACTAGAATTGATACATAAAAACAAAAGGGTAATTTTTAGTCCTGTGATTTTTCAAAATGAAAAAACCACAGGACTTTTATTTTAAAATATAATATTATAGTAGCATAATCTCGCTACACGAGCCATTTAATAATTTAACAAAGCAATAATAATAGAAAATAACCCTAAGCTAATAGAAATCAAGCATAAAAACATAACTGCTTGCATTTGGTTTAAACCTTTTTTCATTAATCTATAATGAGCCTGACTATTGTCTCCAACATATATAGGCTTTTTCTCTTTAATCCTTTTAAATACAACATAAATATTATCAAATATAGGTACACCGAGTGCTATTATTGGAATAAGTGTTGATAAAATAGTTGCTTGCTTCATAACACCTCCAAGAGATATAATTCCAAGCATAAAACCTAAAAAGGTTGCACCTGAATCTCCCATAAGTATTTTTGATGGATATTTATTATATTTTAAATATCCAATACATATTCCAACAAGAATTATAGAAATAAGTGCATATGAGTAATGTCCTTTTAACTGTGCAACAATAAATAATGTACTTGCAGAAATACAAGAGATACTGCCAGCAAGTCCATCCAAACCATCTGTAAAATTAATAACAGTAGTTACACCAAACAGCCATACAATAGTAAATACAAATTGTAGCCATATTGGTAAAGCGACATATGTATTATATATTGGCAAATAAAAGCCCTCAAATCTTATGTCTGCAAAAAAAACTAATGAACAAGCAAATATTTGAACTAACAGCTTTGGCAACGCACTTAAATCTTTTCTATTGATTTTATACCAATCGTCAACTAAGCCTATAGAAAATATTAAAAACGAACTAATAAAAATTAATAGTACTTTCATTGAAAAATCTCTTGATAAAGCCATAAATACAATCCAAAATATTGAATAAATCAATACTGATGCCAAGTATGGCTTAGGTTCAGTATGAATTTTTCTAGCCAATATATTAGGCTGTTCAACAAAATTAATTTTCTTCGCAAATTCAATCATTTTAGGAGTAGTAATTAGCATTAAAACTAGAGCTATACTAAAGCCTAATAAATAACTAATATTCATTATTCACCTCGTATATTCTGATAATCAAACATCTTAATTTTTGTATAAAAATAATTTTTTTACTTTTCAATCAAATTTTATTATACTATAAACATAGAGTAATGTAAATATATGTAAACACTCAAATAAAATATTAAATTTTTAAATTATTGGAACATTTTGTGAATTTTTCTGTCTATAAAAATATATATTACTAAATTTTAACATTTTATTATACAGATTATAGTAAAAATGTTGTTAAAATCAATTATATGGGAGGATATTATGAAAAAAATATCTAAAAGATTAATAATTATAGTAGTTATAATTGTAATGACGTTGAATTTAGTTAGCTGTTCTGCTTCTGAAAATGCAACTGATTCTATGATGAATGTAAATGCTACAAAATCTGATTCTTCGATGTTACAAGAATACGAAGGATTTAAAGTAGAACATAATACAGAAGAATATAATTCTATTACCGAAAATGCTTATAAATCTGTTGCTGATTATCCTTTATCAACATTTTCAATTGATGTTGATACTGCCTCTTATAGTAATGTCAGAAGATTAATAAATGATGGACAGATTGTTGATACTGGAGCTGTTAGGATAGAAGAAATGATAAATTATTTTAAATATGATTATCCTACCCCTAAAGAAAATGAGCCTTTTTCAGTAACAACAGAACTATCTGAATGCCCTTGGAATAAAGATGCTAAATTAATGTTAATAGGCTTAAAAACTAAAGATATTGACTTTTCAGAAAGTCCAAGCTCGAACTTAGTATTTTTACTTGATGTATCTGGATCTATGCAGGATTATGATAAATTACCATTAATGCAAAAGGCATTTAAAATGCTTACATCTGAGCTAACAGAAAAAGATAAAATATCTATAGTTACATATGCATCAAACGATAGAATAGTTATTGAAGGTATTAATGGAAATGATAGTGAAACTATAAATGAAGCATTAGATAGCCTTGAAGCTGGTGGAAGTACACATGGCAGTAAGGGTATTGAAACAGCATATGAACTAGCTGGGAAATATTTTATTAAGAATGGAAATAATAGAGTTATTTTAGCAACAGATGGAGATTTAAATGTTGGTTTAACTAGCGAAAGTGAACTTGAAAAGCTTATAACAGAGAAAAAAGAAAACGGTGTATTCTTATCTGTTTTAGGCTTTGGAACTGGAAACATAAAAGATAATAAGATGGAAGTTTTAGCAGACAAAGGAAATGGAAATTATTCTTACATTGATTCTATTTATGAAGCTAAAAAAGTTTTGGTAGATGAAATGGGAGCAACTTTGGTAACAGTTGCAAAAGATGTTAAGCTACAAGTAGAATTTAATCCAGCCAATGTAAAAGGATATAGATTAATAGGCTATGAAAATAGATTACTATCATCAAAGGACTTTAATGATGATAAAAAAGATGCTGGTGAAATAGGAGCAGGGCACAGTGTTACAGCACTTTATGAAGTAATTATGAATGATTCTAAAATGGAGATACCATCAACTGCTTTAAAATATCAATCAAATGAAAATACAAACAAAGATAATGTTGATGAGTTACTTACTGTAAATATAAGGTATAAAAAGCCAGACAGTAACACTAGTGATCTTATGACAATGGTAGTTAATAAAAATGACTATAAAGAAGAACTACCAAATAATCTTAAATTTGCTGCTGCAGTTGCTGAATTTGGTATGATCTTAAGAGAAAGCAAATATATAGGAGATTCTAATTTCAACAATGTTTTAGAGCTATTGGATAAGGAAGTAGTTAATGATGACAATTATAAAATTGAATTTATTGAATTAGTGAAAAAAGCGGCTGAGATTTATGACATTTATATTAATGAAACATTTTCTGAAGATAATATGATTAATGATGAAGCTATACTTAAATCATTTAGTGAAGCAGAATTAGCGTATTCATGGTTTACTGGATATGGTGAGATAGGTTTAAACAATAAGAGTATTAAAATTAATACCAACACGTATTATGAAGTAGAACATGATAATATTGTAACAAAGAACGATTTAAAAGACTATATAAGTATCTATTTTGATGAAAAAACAGTAGATGAATTAATTAACACAAAAATAGATGAAAAATATAATCTTTTCATTGATTTTGAGGGAAAATTGTATTGCTTTGGAGGGTATGTAGCTCAAATTAATTATGCTGATGCAAAAAAAGAATTTAAAATTATAAAAGATAATGATAGCAAATATACAATCACTGTAGATATAAAATGCAAAGGTATTATAGCTAGCCCGGAAAAAAGCATAAGCTATAATTACGTTTATGAAAAATTAGATAATAATAAATGGGTATTTACGAATTATCAATTACCGGCTAAATATTGTATTGACAATGGAAATTAACTGACTAAAACCTTACTGTGAAATTTGTGAAGTATGTTAACAAGATGATAGTTTGAAAGAAGGGGTAATTCAATTAATATAGCTTAATGTTAATAAATGCAAGATAGTTATTTATATTGCCACTAAATTAAACATATGGTAAAATAAAACAAATATTTAGATAAATTAAATAATTTTAATTTTATAAAAGAATAATAAGTCCTACTAATAGGATTACAAAAGAAATAAATATAAAAATATAAAATACGAAACTTTCATACGTAATAAACACTAAATTAATCACTTTAGCGAACCATTGGGAGATGAAAGGAGTAGTTAGGTGAAAAAGTAATATCATTTCAAAGAGAAACTTTGTGGTCAATATATATGTATTCACAGTGTTAAATCAAGTTTAAAAGTTTTTTAGGTACTGAAGATATTTATATTAATTTTAATGGAGGAAATAGATGTTTAATGAGATTTGTATATATGAAGCGAAAATTGAAAAACAAAATGAAATAGAAGATCTTATGAAAGAAGTAGCAGAATTTTATATGGAACAAGATGGCGTTATTGATGTGAAATATATTAAAAGAACACATAGACAAGCTGATTTTAATGCTGTAAAACAGGGCGAATTACCAATAGCTCTTACAAGATTTGTTGGAAAAGTAACATATGCTTTACACTGGACTGTTAGAGATGAAGAAACACATGCTAGAGTATCAAAATTAGGACTTGAACATTTTTATAAACGTTGGAATAGGTGCTTAACTACAATGCCAAAGATTATTTTAGGAGAAAATATTGTGTGATAAAATGAGAATATCATGCAATATAGTAACTATATTTATTAATTGTTTAATTTATTTAAAGAATATTTGAGCTTAACTAAAAAAAGGTGATAAAAAGATTTTTAAAAATATAAGTTATAGATAGTCAATGGAGTGTGATATTACTTCAACACCTAACAATATGTTCACGCAAGGGTCTTAGAGGAACGTCAAGCGGGCAAGTCAGACCACATCACTTCACCGGGTGCAAGCACCGCCAAGACGGTCTATCAATGGGGTCCGGTTCAGTGACGTCGTGAACACAGAGACGTTATGTCAAAGACTAATGTAATTTCAGAGATTACCTTTAGGGTCAATAAATTAGTAAGTAAAGTTTATAAATAAAACCTTAATAATAATGGGAGGATTTTATGGCAACAGCAATGTTAGGATTTTGTGAAATAGATATTACACCAACAATTCCTGTTCAGACAATAGGTTTTGGACGTGAAGACCAATTATCACGTGGTGTATTAAGTAAATTAGTTGGACAAATTAGTGTTTGGAAGTTTGAAATAACAAAAATGGTTATTATAACGATAGACAATATAGGATTTTCTAAACTGCATACTGAACAGTTGCGAAATGAAGTTAGCTATATACTTAATATTGCGAAAAGCCAAGTCATGATATGTTTTTCTCATACACATTCTGCTCCAAATGATGACTTAGAAAAGGATTATTTTCTGTTTCTTTGTGATCAAATTAAAGAAGGTGTTATTGAAGCTAACAATAACATGACACCTATTTTAGCGGCATGGGGAAATACTTTTGGTGATATTGGTGTCAACAGACGCTCCGAACAAGGAGATATAGATAAACGTATAGGTGTTTTAAAAATACTTGATGCTGATACTGGTGCATTAAAGTTGTTATTATTACGTTTAACTGCTCATGCAAATGTTTTAAAAAGAGACAATTATTTAATATCTTCCGATTATTTTGGATCAATACGGGATTTGTTGCAAGAAAAATATAAATGTTATGTAATGGTTACGCAAGGTGCAGCTGGAAATATAGCTCCAAAATATTTTAAATCAGAAATTACCCCTTTTGACGCATCAGACCCAAAGCGATATGTTCGCTCTGATACTGCACTTGAAGATATGGCAAATGAAGTTTTCCAACAAATAGACAAAATTATATCAGATATAAATTCATGTAACGTTGAGTATATAAGAATGTATTCCATCTATCAACAATTGGAAGCTGATGTACCAAAATATGATCGTGCAGTTGAAATTGTAACAGAAGCAAAGGCAGCTGTTGGTATAGATGGTTCGGCGTGGCTTTCAGAAGTTGAAAGACTTTTAAATGAGGGTATCTACACTCAGATAGACGAAATTGAAATACAATATTTTTCTATAAGTAATGGGTGTATATGCGGTGTTCCAAATGAAATTATGTGTGAATTTGCCTTGCAGGCAAGTGAGCAATTAGGAAATAACATGTTCTATTTTGGTGGATATACTAATGGCTGTACATCGTATTTTCCAACTGAGAAGGAATATAACAAAGGCGGATATGAAGTGCATTGGGCAATGCTAGAGTATTACAAATATTATGGACGTGTAGCAGCGTTAAATCCTGAATGTGCTTCAAAACTTGTAAAAGCGGTGGTTGAAAATGCTCCTATTCATAGAAAGTCATGAAAGATTATATTGCTCCTACAGATAACAATATGTTCACGCTTCGGGTCTTAGAGAGAACGTTCAAGGAAGAAATTCAGACCACATCACTTCACCGGGTGTGACCACCACCAAGACAGTCTAGCTATTAGTCCCGGTTCAGCGACGTCGTGAATACAGAGACGTTATATAACATTGTATATTCATTTCAGAGCAAATTTTTAGGTCAAAAAATATGTTTGTGTTATTTCTACGATACGCATTATAAAAGTGTTATGTAAACATTAAATTTAATAGTCTTTAGAAATTTCTTATAAGTATAAAAGACTATATAGGAGAGAGAAATGTTTGAAAATAAATATAAAGTTAGAGTAAGTTCGAGAGCAATAATTTTTAATCAAGGTAAAGTATTATTAAACTGTTTTGGAAATGGAAAATATTATAATTTTCCAGGTGGAGGAATTGAAAAAGAAGAAAATGCATTACAGGCTGTAGTGAGAGAAGTTAAAGAAGAAACTGGATTAAATGTTTCTGTAACGGAAATGGTTTTCTCTTTAGAATATGAACCCAAGACAGGTAAACAAATATATGGAGATTGTCATCATATCAGTTTTTTCTTTCGCTGTGAGTTGACGGGTAATGATACTTTACAAACTCCAACACTACCTGATATCGATCCAATAAATACAACACTTGTAGCATCACCAAAATGGGTTAAGATAAAAGATTTGAGTTCTTTAAATATATTACCTCACATTAATAAAAATTTAATTGATTACTATAATACAGGAATATTTTTACCTAGATTTTTTGAAGAACCGTATGTAGCTGAATAATAAAATTGAAATAAATAAATTCTTTCTAAGATATATGATGAAAGACGTTATGTGTCATCAAGATTACGTGGACAATCTTTGTTAGTATAAATAATGTTAGTTTACGAAGTAATATGAGTTATATTTTAAAGATATATATATGATTAGGATGAGAAAAATGAATATAATTAATATTTTATATTTTAGTAAAAGAGCAATTAGCTTTTCAATAGTAATTGGAATTATTTTTAGTTTATATTATATTACTAAGTTAAAGATAACTAAATCCTCATTTAAAACAAAATCTTTTTTCGTACAACTTATATATGTATGTTATCTTTCAGCACTTATACAAATTACAATAATTAGAGATTGGAAAAATTTTATTAGTATTTCAGATATTAGTTACTCTATAAAAACAGTCCAATATATACCATTAACGACTACTAAATTAGTACTTTACATGGGAATAGGTTCATTTATATATCACGTTATTGGAAATATGTTTTGGTTTGTCCCTCTTGGATTTTTAAGTCCAATTGTAAGTAAAAAGTTTAATGAAATAAAAAAAATATTAATATTATCATGCATATTTTCTTTTACAATAGAATTGTTTCAATTTTTGTTTAACAGTGGTGTAAGTGATATAGATGATATTATACTAAATGTTCTAGGTTCATTATTTGGATATTATTGTTATAGATTGTGTAAATTTAAACATAAGAACGAAGATTTATAGTAGTAAAAGTACTATATGATAAATAAATATCGTTACAATAACAATAGATTTATTGAGTATGTAGTAAAGAACAATTTTGAAAAAAAGATTATAAATGATGTAGTTTGAAGAGTATATGAAATTATGCAAGTTAATGTAAAATAGTCTATGAAAAACTACAGGTGGAGATAATATGGAGTTATGTTTAGCAAGACACGGTCAAACACTATCGAATGCAGAAAAACGACATTATGGAAGCGAAGAAGATTCACCTCTTTCAGAAAATGGGATTGAACAAGCAAAGTTATTAGGAGTGTCTCTTGATGGTTTAATTTTTGATGCAGTATATAGCAGTCCATTAAATCGGGCGATTGATACAGTTAATATAGCTCTTGGTAACAGATATAAAATTGTGATTGATGAACGTTTAACCGAAATTAACCTCGGTGCTATGGGAGGGTTGACGCGTGATGATGCGTCTAAAAAATATCCCAAATCTAGCACATTAATGTCAGATCCTAAATCTTACATACCTCCGCCTAATGGTGAAAACTTAAATAATATGATAGAAAGAGTAAACTCTTTTCTTAATGACATCATAAAGAAAAAACATAACAAAATTTTTGTAATGACACATGGTTATGTGTTGCGGGTATTATACGCATGTACTATTGATAAAACAATATCAACGATTGCAAAAGCTCCCATATATTCAAATTGTGAGTTAGTTAGATACACATATGAAGATAAAATATGGAGATTGATGTATTAAACATAAAATGTTAAAGTAGAACCAGAAGATACGAAAATAAATCGGTTACAACATTAGATTCTGGATTTTTAAAAAAAAAAGGAAACATAAAAAAAGCGGTGATTTACATTGCCAAGAACCAGAAGTAAAATAGTTTGAATATATCCCTCATATAAACTATTTGAGTATGTAGTAAAGAACAATTTTGAAAAAAATGAAATTTTGAAAAAACATTGGCTTACTATGTAGTTATATATACTAATACAATTAGATGAAACATATAAATTTTGATAAAAAGAATTTCAGAGTGTATCTTTTGGGTCAAGTTGAATGTAGTTTAGGGTTATTAAAAAAGTTGTTAAGTCAGTAAAGCTGTGAGGTGTTTATTTTGAATAAAAAAAAAGGAATTGCATATCTGCTTTTGTTGATACTTTTTATAATAGTAGGATGTAACACGCCAAAAACCATAACGAAAATAGGATATATTTCAAATATTAGTAAAGAAAATATGCAATTTGATTTTGATGAAATCGAATGGGTTAGAAAAAATGATATTAAAAGGGTAGAGGATTTGAAGCTTAATAATGACACAGACTTTCCAAATGGATTTTATATATATAATTTTTCAATTGATAATGTTACTTATAAACTTAGTAAAGATGCAACATTTGAGTTTCTTGATGAAAATAAAAATTTTTCAATTAAAAAGTCAACTTATGATGAATTTATAGCTCATCACAATCGATTTTTTAATAAATTTATTAAACCTTTATTGGAAGATGAGAATATAAAAGATATTAATTTTTTCACTCCTTATTGGATTGAGATAAAAAACGATATTGTTATAAGTATTAAGCAACAATATTGTCCCTAATATTTATTTGAAGAACCTATGAGTATAATATGATTTTAATAGATTTTATAAAATATAAAATTAGAATGATAGTCAAGTAGCTTATATCATTTCAATTTCTAATAATATGTTCATGCTCCGGGTCTTGGAGGGAAAATTAAAGGAGAAAGTCATACCACATTATTAGTTAAATTTTTATTGAATTATGATAACTATGACGAAGAAAATTTAGAATTAGGTTATAATTATATTTTTCTAAACTTAGGACTTGGTTTGTGGAGACCAATAATATTTAAATATGAAGATTTAATAACTTAGAATTCAAAAATTTAGATAAAGAAATTCAACTTGATAAAATTAAATACTTGTATTTTAAAACTATATGCGTATTTTCAGAAGATTATTTTATAATGATTTAAATACTCGATAGAAGATTATAATTAATAAAATTATTCTAATATTATTAATAAAAATATGGTTGTATCTTCTAACAACATGTTTACGAAAAATAACCTAAAAGAAGTTCAATAGGGAAATTAGCATCACATTAATAAGAATTATATAATTTTGAAATATTTTTAAACTGTCTATAGAATTTAAAGATAGTTTTTTTGTTGAAAACACATACTAATAATGATATAATATTATGATTGAGATTTTATGTCGATTATTGTAATGGAGGAAATTAATGAGTAAAACTTTTCATATATTAACATACGGATGTCAGATGAATGAGCATGATTCTGAAAAAATAGGTGGTATGTTAAATTCAATAGGATACGAAGAAATAGATAACAGTAAACGAGAAAAAGTTCGTTCAGCAGATTTAGTAATTTTAAATACATGTTTAATTAGAGAAAATGCAGCACAAAAAGTATTTGGTAAACTTGGAGCATTAAAAGGACTTAAAAGAAAAAATCCAAATATGCTTATTGCAGTTTGTGGATGTATGATGCAAAAGGAAGAGGTTAGAAAGCAGACTTTAAAAAGATGTCCTTTTGTTGATATTGTTTTTGGTACAAACAACATACATGAGCTTCCTGATTTGATTAGAAAAGCTCAAGTTGAAAAGCTGAAGGCAGTTAGCATAATAGAAAATACAGAAGAAATACATGAGGATATGCCTAAGGCTAGAAAATATTCTCATAAGGCGCTTGTAAATATAACTTATGGTTGTAACAATTTCTGTACCTACTGTGTAGTTCCTTATACAAGAGGTAGAGAAAAAAGCAGAGAGCCAGAGGATATTTTAGATGAAATCAGAGATTTAGCTAAAAATGGCTGTAAAGAAGTAACTCTTCTTGGTCAAAATGTAAACTCTTATGGTAAAAATCTATCTAGAGAATATACTTTTGCTGATTTATTAAGGGCCGTTAGTGAAATTGATGGAATAGAATTTATTAGATTTATGACATCTCATCCAAAGGATTTGTCGGATGACTTGATTAAAGTGATTAAGGAGTCTGACAAAGTATGTAATCATGTTCATTTGCCAGTTCAGTCAGGAAGTACCAAAGTTTTAAAGGAAATGAACAGAAAATATACAAAAGAACACTATCTTGAGTTAGCTGAGAAAATTCGTTGTGAAATACCTGATGTAGCAATAACAACTGATATTATCGTAGGTTTTCCTGGAGAAACTGAAGATGATTTCATGGAAACAGTTGATCTAGTTAAAAAGGTTGAATATGAATCAGCTTTTACATTCCTTTATTCACCACGCGAGGGAACAAAGGCTGCTACTATGGAAAATCAAGTGCCAGAAGATGAAAAGCATAAAAGATTTAATTATTTATTAGATCAATTGTATCCAATAGTATTAGATAAAAATGAAAAATGTATTGGAAAAACATATAGAATATTAGTTGATGAAATAAGCAAAAGCTCTGATGAGTTTTTAACCGGAAGAACAGAGCATTTTAGATTAGTTCATTTTATAGGAGATAATAGCTTACTTGGTAAAATAGTAAATGTTAAAATAGATAGTGCTAAAACCTTCTTCCTAGAAGGAACAATTGTAGATAAATAATCTATTAACTTTTGGAGGTAAACACATGGGTAAATTAACACCTATGATGCAGCAGTATTTAGATTTAAAGGAAAATTACAAGGATTGTATTGTTTTATATAGACTTGGTGACTTTTACGAAATGTTCTTTGACGATGCTATAGTTGCATCGAAGGTTCTTGAAATAGCACTGACAGGTAGAGACTGCGGTCTTGAGGAAAGAGCCCCAATGTGTGGAGTTCCTCATCATGCAATAGACAATTACATTCCTAAACTTATAGAAAATGGTTTAAAGGTCGCTATTTGTGAGCAAATGGAGGATCCTGCAACTGCTAAGGGGATAGTAAAAAGAGATGTAGTAAGAGTTATTACACCTGGTACTATAATTGACCAGAATATGCTTGATGATAAAGCAAACAACTATTTATGCAGTTTATATCTTACAAATAGTGGATTTGGTATGTCCTATGTTGATGTATCTACTGGTGATTTATTAGTAACAGAATATGAATCTTATAACAATAATGTTTTAAATGATGCAATGGTTGGTGAGATTATAAAGATAAATCCATCTGAAATTATTGCAAATTCGATTATTAATAATGATATTATTGATTCAAAAATTAATTGCCTAGATAAGATTAATACAATAGAAGAGTACAAGGAGATTATATTAAGGCATTTTAATGTAATCTCTCTTGATAGTGTCTCGCAAAACGAGACACAAATGGATCGACGTAGTCGAGACTATGGTGCAACAGAAAATATTAATGCAATTATGTCTCTAGGTATGCTTTTAGAATACTTGTATGAAACTCAAAAAATATCATTAGAGCATATTAATAAAATTGGGAGCTATAAAATTGGAGATTATGTACAACTAGACAGCAGTACAAGAAAAAATCTAGAGCTAACTGAAACAATGCGTGGTAAAAAGGGACAAGGCACCCTATATCATGTTATTGACTATACCATGACTGCAATGGGTGGAAGGCTTCTAAAAAAATGGATAGAGGAGCCTTTAAGGTCACAAAGTTTAATAAACCAAAGGCTTGATGCTGTATCAGAGCTATATGATAACGTAATGGTTTCTAACAACATCAAGGAGTATATGAAGAAAATCTATGATATTGAAAGACTTATAGGTAGAATAGTATATGGTAATTGCAATGGAAGAGATTTAATTGCCTTGAAGCAATCTATATCAAACTTACCTGATTTTAAATCTGAGCTATCTTTTACTAATGTAGAATTAATAAAAGAAATTTATGAAAGATTTGATATACTATCAGATGTTTTTGAACTATTGAATAAATCAATTGTAGAGGAGCCACCTGTATCTGTTAAAGAGGGTGGAGTTATAAAGTCAGGCTTTAACGCTGAGCTTGATGAAATTAAAGAAATATCAGTTCATGGCAAGGAATGGATTTTCAACTTACAAAACACAGAGCGTGAGAAAACTGGCATTAAGAATCTAAAAATAGGCTACAACAAAATATTTGGGTATTTCATTGAAATTACACAGTCAAACGTTAAAAATGCTCCAGATTATTATACTAGAAAGCAAACTCTAGCAAACTGCGAAAGATTTGTTACTCCGGAGCTTAAAGAAATGGAGTCTAAAATTCTCAATGCTGATGAGCAAATTATGAAGCTTGAGCATAATTTATTCTTAGAGATTAGACAATATATAAAGGAACAAATTACACGTATTCAAAATACTGCTCATGATATAGCTATAATTGATACTATCAATTCATTAGCAATAGCAGCAGTTAAGAATAACTACATAAGACCTAATATAAACATTGGGAATCACATACATATAATTGAAGGCAGACATCCAGTTATTGAAAAGCTAATAAAAAATGAAATGTTTGTACCTAATGACACAATAATAGATAACAAAAAGCTAAGAATGTCTATTATAACTGGTCCGAATATGGCAGGTAAATCAACATATATGAGGCAAGTTGCGTTAATTACATTACTAGCACATGTTGGTAGCTTTATTCCAGCAAAAGAAGCAGATATTTGTATAGTAGACAAGATATTTACTCGTGTTGGTGCAAGTGATGATTTAGCTCAGGGACAAAGTACATTTATGGTTGAAATGTCTGAGGTTTCAAACATACTAAAAAATGCAACTGAAAACAGCTTGCTTATTTTAGATGAGATTGGAAGAGGTACAAGCACCTATGACGGACTTAGTATTGCTTGGTCAGTTGTTGAGTATATAACTAAAAAAATAAAGGCAAAAACACTGTTTGCTACGCATTATCATGAGCTTTCAGAATTAGAGGATAAATTAGACTCTATTAAAAACTTTAGAATATTGATTAAGGAATCAGGAGATAAAATAATATTCCTTAGAAAAATTGTAGAAGGTAGTGTAGATAAAAGCTATGGTATTCAGGTTGCTAATTTAGCTGGACTTCCTGTTGAGGTTATTAATCGAGCAAAGGAAATTATAGCACAGCTTGAGGAAAATGATATAAACAAGCCATTTACTTCTAATAAGAAAAAAGAGTTAGTAAGCGATAAGTTCCAACTGTCGTTATTTGGTGGATTAAACACTACAGAGGTAGATGATAAATACAAAACTTTCATAGAGGAAAATGTTAAGAAAATAGATATAAATTCATTAACCCCAATGGACGCAATGAATTTATTAAATGAATTAGTTAGAAAATCTAAAACAATCGGGTGATTTTAATGAGTGGTACAATTAAGCAATTAGATAATAATACAATAAATAAAATTGCAGCTGGTGAGGTTATTGAAAGCCCTAAATCAATAGTAAAGGAGCTTGTTGAAAACTCAATTGATGCTAAGGCTGATGAAGTAATCATTGAAATTAAAAACGGTGGTAAAAAGTTTATTAGAATAACAGACAACGGTGTTGGTATAAAAAAAGATGAGATTGAAGATGCCTTTAAACGTCACTATACAAGTAAAATAAACACAGCTGATGATTTAGATAGTCTCCACACTCTTGGATTTAGAGGGGAAGCTTTAGCTAGTATTGCAGCTGTTGCTAAGGTTGAAATTATATCTAGAACTGCTGTTGACATTTCTGGTACCAAGCTTGTTATTGAGGGTGGCAAAACAATACTTAAAGAAGATGTTGGGTGCCCAATAGGTACTACAATAATCATAACAGATTTATTTTACAATGTGCCAGCACGTCTTAAGTTTTTAAAAAGTGATGTTTCAGAAAGCACAAATATTAATGAAATAGTTGTATGCTTGTCTTTGTGTGCCAAGAATGTATCGTTTAAATATATAAATAATAACAGCACAGTTTTTAAAACACCTAAATCTATAAATATGATTAATGCACTTTCAAGCCTCTATGATAGAGATATGGTTAGCTCTTTAATAGAGGTTAATTATGAAAGTGATTATGTTAAAATAACAGGCTACACAACAAATTTAAACTACTACAGAGGAAATAGAAAATATCAGCTTTTATTTGTAAATGATAGATTTATCAAACATAAAAGGGCTAATTTCTTTATTGAGGCTGCTTATAACACTCTTTTACCAAAGGATAAGCATCCAGCTTGCTTTTTAAAAATAGATATTGATGCTAACTTAATTGATGTAAATGTTCATCCGGCAAAAACTGAAATTAGATTAAAGGATGAAGAAAAGTTTTTAAATGAGCTTAAAAGTGCTATATATAAAACATTAAAACAAATTAATTTAGTAAAAGAAATTAAAAGCGAAACTATTGTTAAAAAGCCTTTTCAACAAAATGAGCATAAAAGCTCAATCTCTCTTGAAGAGATATTTATTAAACCTGATAAAAATGTTGAGTATAAAGATCATAAATTTAATGAAGACTTATTTAGTGACTTAACTCTTAAAAAGTTTGATAACTCAATAAATGGATCAATTATTGAAAATATAAGAAGTGAAGAAAATGAAATAAATAATATAGAATTTTATCAAGAAGCCGATATATTAAAAGAGGACAATCAAAATTATATAATAGAGGAAAAAAGTGAAGAAAAAACACTCTTCACCCTATTTGATAATAATTTTACAAATATTGAAAATAATATAGATAATACCAAAATTGTAGAGCAATTAGGCTTTGAAACTAATAGTGTCGAGGTTATTGAATGTTATGATGAAACCTCCATCAATCATGTAGATAAGACTACAATTTCTCAGTTAAACGTAATCGGAATGTTGTTTAATACTTACATTCTTTGTGAGAGTAGCTTGACAAATGAGCTTTATATTATAGACCAGCATGCAGCTCATGAGCGTATTAACTATGAAAAGTATTTAAGTCAGATAGAAAATAGAACTATAATACTACAGGAACTGCTAATTCCTGAGGTTATCAATTTATCTTATGAGGATTATTATTTAGCTATAAATAACAAAGACTTCTTTGAAAAAATTGGATTACCTATTGAAAGCTTTGGAATAAATGATATATTAATCAATAGTATTCCTCTAATATTTATTGATGTTAATGTCAGAGAGCTATTTTTTACTATATTAGATTCAATGAAGGAAGTTAAGAAAAATAGCAGTTTAGATTTAGAAATGAGCAAGATTATAAAAAATGCATGTGTCAAATCAGTAAAGGCTGGAGATAATTTACATGCTATGGAAATTAAAAGGCTTATTGAGGATTTAGCTAATACAAAAAGTCCTTATACATGTCCGCACGGAAGACCTACAATTATAAAAATGACAAAATATGAAGTAGAGAGAATGTTTGAAAGAATACAGGTGTAGAATGAACAAAAAAATTTTAGTAATAGTTGGGCCTACAGCAGTAGGTAAAACTTATGTTTCTATAGAGCTAGCAAAAAAATTTAATACTGAAATCATATCTGCCGATTCAATGCAAGTATATAAGTATATGGATATTGGAACCGCTAAGGTCACTGAAGAAGAAGCTTGTGGTATAAAACATCATATGTTAGACCTTGTATATCCTAACGAAGAATTTTCAGTTTCAGAATTTCAAAAAATAGCTGAAAAACACATTGATAACCTTATCGATGATGATAAACTTCCTATAGTTATTGGGGGAAGTGGACTATATGTAAATTCTTTACTCTACGATTTAGACTTTGGAAAGGTTAAATCCGATGAAAAGGTAAAAAAATACTATACTGATTTTTATAATGAGCACGGTACAGAAAAACTTCATGAACTTTTGGTGAACATTGATTCTGAAGCAGCAGCTAAAATACACAAAAACAATGTTAAAAGAGTAATAAGAGCCTTAGAGGTATGTCATATAACTGGAAATAAGTTTTCCGAAATGAATACAAATATTAGAAAGCCTAGTGAGAAATACAATTGCATCATCATAGGACTAGAAATGGATAGAGATATTCTTTATCAAAGGATAAATAAGCGAGTAGATATAATGGTTGAAAATGGCCTCATAGAAGAGGTTAAATCCTTACTTGATAAAGGTTATGACAGAAATTTAGTTTCATTACAAGCTATTGGATATAAAGAGATTATAGATTATTTAGAAGAAAAAACAACTAAACAAGATGCAATAGATATTCTTAAAACAAATACAAGAAGATTTGCCAAAAGGCAATTTACTTGGTTTAAAGCTGATTCAAATATAAAGTGGTTTGATTTAACAAATTTAAATGAAATAGATAAAGTGATAGGCAGTATATATGAATATACCTTAGGAGGGCTTTCTAATGAATAATATAAATCTACAAGATGCATTTTTAAATAATGTTAGGAAAGAAAAAGTTAAAATTACAATTTATTTTTTAAATGGATTCAAAGTGTTAGGATTAGTAAAGGGTTTTGATAACTATGTTATATGTTTGGAAACAGATAAAGGTCAAATGTTGATATATAAACATTCTATCTCATCAATTGTACCTTCAAAAAATGTAAAACTATTTAATAATGAATTAGAGATGGAGTAATTATGTTGACAGAAGAAATATTATGTAAACAATTTGGTATAAATAAAAATGTTTATAACTATGTAACTAAAATAGAATCAGATATTAAAGGAAAATATTTTGATAGTATTGATAAAATAAGAGAATGTAATCAATATAAGGTCATTTCAGCAATGCAAGAAAATAGACTTGATTACACACATTTTTATTGGAATACTGGTTATGGATATGGTGATATAGGAAGAGAAAAGGTTGAAAGTATTTTTGCTTCGGTATTTCATACAGAGGATGCATTGGTTAGACCTTCAATTGCTTCAGGAACACACGCTTTGTATTTAACATTATCAGGTATATTACAATATGGAGATGAGGCAATTGCAGTAACAGGTAAGCCTTATGATACACTTTTAACAGTTCTTGGAGAAGAAAATAATGAGCCGTGTAATTTAAAAGAGGCTGGTATTATTTACAAAGAAGTAGCATTAAAAGAAGATTATAGTATAGATATTGAAACAGTTATTAATTCTATAACAGAAAAAACAAAGTTACTAATGTTCCAGCGTTCAACTGGTTATAGCTTCAGACCAGCATTTACAATGGAAAAAATAAAAGAAGCAATAAACAAGATAAGAGAAATTTATCCTGATATATACATAATGGTAGATAACTGTTACGGAGAATTTATAAATACATTAGAGCCATCAGATGTTGGAGCTGATGTGACAGTAGGCTCATTAATTAAAAATCCTGGTGGTGGAATTGCCTTATCTGGTGGATATATAGCAGGTAAAAAAGCTATAATTGACAGAATAGCAAACAGATTAACAGCTCCCGGAGTAGGCAAGGAAATCGGATTAACTTTTGGAACTACAAGAAATACTCTTCAAGGCTTATTTTTTGCTCCACATATTGCAAGTGAAGCTTTAAAAGGTGCTTTATTATTTGGTGGAGTGTTCAATTCTCTTGGATATGAAATAACACCAAAGTTAGACGATAAAAGAAGTGATATAATTCAAGCAATTAAATTTAACAATCCAGATTTAGTTATAAAAATTTGTGAAGCTATACAAGCAGCATCACCTGTTGATGCCCATGTTACACCAGTTCCGTGGGACATGCCTGGTTATACAAATGAAGTAATTATGGCTTCTGGTGCTTTTGTATCTGGTTCATCAATAGAATTAAGTGCAGATGCACCAATTAGAGAACCATACATAGCATATATTCAGGGCGGATTGTTTTATGATCATGCAAAGCTCGGAGTTATGATTTCTCTTCAAAAAATGCTTGAATATGATGGTATAGAAAGTAAAATAAATAATAATAAGTAGACATAGAAAATAACATTGGAGTTTAAGTGTGAAAATAAGTATGAATAATAATAAAATAAATCACGACCTCCATACACAAAATTTGTGCATTGGAGCATGGAGGTTATAATGAAAAAAATATTAGTAATAGGCTCAACAGTTGTTGATATTATAATAAATGTAGACTTTTTACCTAAGACTGGACAAGATGTTCATGTTATATCTCAAGAAATGTCTCTTGGTGGTTGTGCGTATAACGTATCAGATATAATAAGACATTTTAATGTTCCATATATCTTATTTTCACCAGTAGGGACTGGGATATATGGTGACTTTGTTAGAAAAGAATTAAAAGCAAGAAATATTTCTACACCAGTCCCAACACCTAATATGGACAATGGCTGTTGTTATTGCTTTGTTGAGTCCTCCGGAGAAAGAACCTTTATATCTAACCACGGTGCAGAATATTTAATATATAAAGAATGGCTTGAAACAATAGATATGTCACAAATAGAGGCTATATATATCTGTGGGCTTGAAATAGAGGAGACTACAGGTCCTATAATAGTTGACTTTTTAGAAAAGTATAATGATATACCAGTATTTTTTGCACCTGGTCCAAGAATCAATGCTATATCTATGGAATTATTGGATAGAATATTTAAATTATCACCAATATTACACTTAAATGATGATGAAGCATATCAGTTTACAAAGAAAGATAAGTTAATTGAAGCAGTAAAATCATTAAATAAATTAACTAATAATACAGTTATAGTAACTTGCGGAAGCAACGGAGCTTGTTATTATGAGAATGAAAAGTTAAACCATATTGATGCGTTTAAAGTTGAACAAATAGATACAATTGGTGCTGGAGATGCACATATAGGCTCAATCATAGCTTGCTACTATAAAAAATATAATATAGAAAAATCAATTAAAATTGCCAATTTAGTTTCATCAACTGTTGTCGAAACAAAAGGTGCATTACTTTCTGATGGAGAATTTGATATAATTAATAATAAGCTTAAAAATTTATAAAAAATAACTAAAAAATTCTGATAAAAATATTGTCAGAATTTTTTATTGACAACTATTTTGTTTAGTGATATAGTTTTATTACAGTAAACGTTATAAAGTATACTGTAATAGTGGAGGATACACATGAGGGATAATATTAAGGGTGGAGCATTAACCGAAACAACTTTTTTTATTTTGTTATCATTGTATAAACCAAATCATGGGTATGGTATAATGCAATTTATTGAAAATGAAACAGATGGAAGACTTTCATTAGGAGCAGGAACACTATATGGAGCTTTAAATACTTTACTAAAAAAAGGATGGATTAAGCTATATAGTGAAGATGATAATAGAAAAAAAGAATACTTAATAACAGAAGAAGGTAAAAATATTTCAGAAATTGAGTTAATAAGGCTTAAACAAATATATAGTATCGCCAATAAAATAATAGGAGGAAATTTAAATGACGATAATGAAATATAAATACTTCTTTAGTTTTATAGGTGCTCAAGAAAAGTGGCTAAATCATATGGCAAGTCGTGGATATAGATTAATAGATACAACAAAATTGAAATATAAATTTGAAGTATGTAATAATAATCAATATGAATATTGTTTAGAATTTGTAGGAAATAAATCTATCAAAGAAATAAACGAATATAAATTATTCCTAGAACAAATGGGCTATAATGTTTTTACAAAAAATATTAACCTAAATTATTCAATAGGAAAAATCCGTTGGCGTCCATATGGTAGCGGATTGGGACAAATTGCTACATCTCCGGGTAATTTTAATAAAGAGATACTAATAATTGAAAAGAAGAGAGATGGTAAGCCATTTAATATTTATAGTAATTATGAAGACCTAATTAATTATTATAAACCATTTAGAAATATATGTTTATCTTTTCTGATAATTAATTTACTAATACTAACTTTTATTTGTATTCATTCATATAATGTATTTGTAATAATTTTGTTATTATTCATAACAATTTTTCTAGTCATACAATTATGTAGATATACGTTAAAAATAAGTAAATATAAAAAACTTAATAAAATAAATGAATAAAGTGGTTTACACTTAAGGAGAGCAGAAAATGAAAAAAAATATTTTAATGTGTTTAATAGTATTATTAGCCATTGGTTTTACTGGCTGTACATATGGAAGTACATTTACAATTGGTTCATTTGAAAACAATACTTTAACTTCAATGTCAATGAAATATAATAAATTTTCTGGTGACAAAAATAAAAGCGTCACTGTAAAAGACGGTGAAACTTGTGAGGTTTATGTAGATATAAAAACAGATGAAGGTAAAATTGATTTATTGATAAAAGATGAGAGTGGAAATATAGCTTATGAAGGACATGATATACAAACATCTAATTTCACAGTAAACTTAAAAGAATCTGGAAAATACAAAATAAGTATTGAAGCAAAGAATCATAAAGGTAGCTATTCGGTTAAATGGAACGTTAAAAGTAATATTTAGTAGAAAAGGCATTTCTGTTGAAATGCCTTTTCTATATTAAATTTTAAAACCACTTTTTACGTTTAAATATTAATAAACATATTGCACTTATTAGTAAGCTCAATCCGATAACAAAAGCATAACCATATTTCCATGAAAACTCAGGCATTTGAAGATTCATTCCATACCAGCCAACAATCAAGGTTAGAGGTAAAAAGATTGAAGTTATAACGGTAAATACACGCATTAAGTTATTTTGTTCAATGTCTATTTGTGCTTGATATGCTTCACGAACTTGTGTCACATAATCTCTAATATTTAATACGTTAGAAAACAGTCTATCAATTCTACTATCTAATATATTAAAATATCTAAGACTATCCTCAGATATTAAATTATTTTCGTTTTGAACAAGTCCCTCAAAAATCCTGTTTAGCTGCTCATAGTATTTTTTTAGCTGCAATAATTCACGTCTATATGCAATTATCTCTTTAGCACATTCTTTTTTTGAAGAGGTTAGTAAATCATCTTCTGTTTCAGTTATTTCTTCTTCCAAGGCTTCTAAATAATTTGTATCTTCCTTTATTAACTCAGCAAAAAAGTTATATATCATTTTTTCAATGGAATCATCATTTTTAAACAATTTGTGGACTTTTTTTAAACTTCGTTCATCTTCACAAATAAAGAATATGTTCTTTTCACTAAAATGAATAATAATTTGTGATGGAAATTCTTGAGGAGCATCAATATCATGCCAATCAAAGGATAGTAAATTAAATCTTGCGTGACTTTCAAACTTATCAATTTGACCATTAATTATGTGATCCATACTATATTTATCAATATAATTTTTTATGTGATCAATTTCACTAACAAGTAGTATCTTTTCCATATATATCTCCAAAAATAAATATCAAAGTAATAATATCACTATAAAAATTAATTATCAAGATAAAAAACGCATAAAATATGCGTTTTTTTATTATTATTAATATTTTCTAATAACACCTTTAACAACACCTAATATATATGGATCCTTAACTAGAATAGGTTCCATTGTACTGTTTTCCGGTTGTAGTCTTATATAATCCTTTTCTTTATAGAATGTTTTAACTGTAGCAGAATCATCTATTAAAGCTACAACAATATCACCGTTTTTAGCAGTATTTTGCTTATTTACTATAATAAAATCTCCGTTTAATATTCCAGCTTCAATCATACTATCACCTTTAACCTTTAATACGTAAGATTCATTGTTGCCAATAAAATCTACTGGTACAGGTAGTAAATCTTCTACATTTTCAACAGCCAAAATAGGTGAACCAGCAGCAACATTGCCTAAAACAGGTAGATGAATTATTTCTTTTTTAGGTAAATCGGCATACTGATTGTCAACGTCTACAATTTCTATAGCACGCATTTTATTATTACCCTTAACTATGTATCCTTTTTTTTCAAGAGTTGTTAAATGTGCATGAACAGATGAAGTAGAGTTAAGTCCTGTTGCTTTACACATTTCTCTAACCGATGGGGGATAGCCTCTTAAAGAAAGCTCTTGTTTTATGTATGTTAATATTTTAATTTGAATTTCGCTTAAATCTTCGTAAGCCATAAAAATTACCTCCACAATGAGCGTTTTTATTATTATATCATAGTCTCGACTACGCCGAGCCATTTTAAATGTGCACAGATTCAAGATAAGCTTGAGTCTATGCACATTATATCATAGTAAATTAAAAAAATCAAACATTTGTTTGCAGTAGATGCAAATAATATAAACAAATGTTTGGAAAAAATTGAAAATATGTATTGACAAAGAACGTATGTTCTGCTAATATTTAATTAAACCAAACATACATTCGATTAAGGAGATAACAAATGATTATATTAAATAGATATAGAATTACAAATATGAAAAAATTTAAAACATTTATATTTTTGTCAGTATTAACAATTAGCTTTATTTTATTTTTGATACTATCATCATTTACAAAAGTTTACTCAACAAATATTATTACATATGATAGAGTTTATGTAGAATCAGGCGATACATTATGGCAAATTGCATCTAGCTATGATAATCGTCTTAGAATTGATGAATTTATATATAAGATAGAGAAGTTAAATAATATTGAAAATGGTAAAATATATCCCGGAGATACATTATTGATCCCTATATACTAAAGAAAATAAAACCAATAGAGAAGAGTGAGGCCTTTTTCTATTGGTTTTATTTGACCATTTTTAAACAATTTTTATATAGGTTTAATAATTAAATTAGAATTTAGGATTAACATTGTAATTATATATAATAGGGAGAATTGTTATGAGAGAGATTGTAAGAAGTGATGTAAATTGTGAATGGGCTCATTCTGGTATTGTTGAAGCTGGAGATTTTGTGTTTATAAACTATTGTGTAGGGAATATTGGTCAGTCGGTTGAAAATCAAATAAATGGTGCTTTTGACCATTTAATTGAAAGACTTAAATCAATTGGATTAACTTTAGAATCAGTAGTAAAGATTGACTGTATGTTCAGAGATATCTGGAATATTCCTCTATTAGAAAAAGTTCTAATTGAAAGATGTAATGGAAATTATCCAGCAAGAAAGTCAATTCAAACAGAATTTGCTCATCGTGGTGGGGAGGAAGGACTTCAATTTCAAATTGATGCAATAGCATTTAAAGGTTAAAATGTAACGGATTTTTATAGTATGAATTAAAGTAGCAAACTAAATAATCTGCTACTTTTCATTTAATTTACATACACTCGAACTTAGTTCGATTTAAAGCATGCTATATATTATCATCATTTTTGTCATCTCTGTTATTATCGTTTTTATCGTCCATATATGTACTAAGAGGGTTACTTTTAATAGCTTGTTTAAGTCTTTCATTATTGATATGAGTGTATATTTGCGTTGTAGCAACACTTTCATGTCCTAATATATCCTGAAGTGCTACAATATCTACATTACCATACTGATACATTAGTGTAGCTGCAGTATGTCTAAGCTTATGTGGTGAAAATTTATTATCGCCAAGACCTGCTGCAACTAAATACTTTTCAACAAGGTGCTGTATAGCTCTTTGTGATATTCTTGTTCTGCGATTGCTTAAAAACATAGCGCTCTCATGGCCAAGTATCGGTTCAGGTCTTACTTTTAGATATTCATCTATAGATACAATACAGGCAGAGTTTAGGTAAATTGTTCTTTCTTTGTTTCCTTTACCTATAACAGTTAATGTTTCATCTTTATAATTATTTATATCTATACTGACAATTTCAGATAATCGAACACCACAATTTAAAAATATCATTATTATAGCAAAATTTCTTTCTTTATTTTGACCATCAATAGCTTCTAATAAAGCCTTTGATTGTTCTAGGGATAGATGTATTGGTAATCTTTTACTAGCCTTTGGAGTTTCTAGTTTAGCAGCAGGATCTTCATTAACAATATTCATTACATTATGTAAATATCTATAAAAGGATTTCAAACATGCAACTTTTCTAGCTTTTGTTCTATTAGTATTATCACGCTCTTTATCAATAAATGATACAAAGGCATGTAAATCAAATAAATTAACTTTCTTAATGGTATTTAAATCTATAAGAAAAAAGTCAATTTCTTCAAAAACAGTATCAGATGGCACAAGCTTATATCTAAGGCACAAAAATCTATGAAAAGTTCTTAAATCTAAAAAATACTCATGAACAGTTCGTGGTGATTTACCTTTAATAGATATAAGATATTCCAAAAAATCACACATAGGGGAGGGCGCTAACTCAAAATAATTGTATTCCATAAAAATTCTCCTAAATATTTTAATTTTCTTATTTCTATAGTAAAAAATATATAACTAATTAAATTTGATAACAATATATAAGTGATATTGTTAAAATAAATTATATCAAAGATATAAAGTAATGTAATTAATTAAGCCAAAATTTTTAGATATGAAGCAAAAATATGCGGAAATGATTTCAAGGGAAATAAATCAAGTTTAAACAAATTTTATTTAATTTTGATACAATAAGTCATCAAAACAACAAAAGCTGGCTTAAAAGCCAAAATTAAGCCTTGCATTTTCGATTTTATATGATATATTTGTCGCAAAATAATAATTTTGCGACAAAGTATATATTTCTAAAAATATCCCATAAAGTTTAGTATATGTTTATGAGATATTTTAATTATACAATTATAAATTAAATTTGTCCATCAAAAAATCATATTTTTTATACATTTAATTCAATTTCAATTCCTAATTCTGATTTGTTTTCTTCTAATATATCTTTTATAACTTCTTCATAAAAATCTACAACCTGCTCAGGAGCTCTTCCTACGAAGTTTTTAGGATTAACAATTAAATTTATTTCACCTGAAGATAAATTTATAACTTTGCTGTTAGTCATTCTTTCTAATAAATCATTTTGATTACCAAATTTTTTAACCTGCTCCCCTGCTTGCATAGATAAAGTTCTTATCTCCTCATGAAGCTCTTGTCTATCTCCGCCACGTTTTACACATTCCATTATAACATTTTCTGTAGCCATAAATGGTAATTCTTCTTTTATGTGCTTTTCAATAACCTTTTCATTTACTACCATTCCATTAAATATATTTATAGCAATACCTAAGATAGCATCACAAGCTAAAAATCCCTGTGGTATACTTAATCTTCTGTTTGCAGAATCATCAAGTGTTCTTTCTAACCATTGTGTTGCAGCAGTATTTTCCATATTTGCAGTGTTAGATATTATAAATCTTGCTAAGGAAGCAATTCTTTCACTTCTCATAGGGTTTCTTTTGTATGCCATGGCAGATGAACCTATTTGACTCTTTTCAAATGGTTCTTCTATTTCTTTTAAGCTTTGAAGTATTCTTATATCGTTTGTTGCTTTGTGTAAGCTTTGTGCTATACCAGATAGTACGTTAGCAACCATTGTATCTAGCTTTCTTGAATAAGTTTGACCAGTTAAATAAAATGAGCTTTCAAATCCTATTTTTTCAGCTATCAATTTATCAATTCTTTTTACCTTTTCATTGTCGTTATCAAATAAACTCATAAAACTTGCTTGTGTTCCTGTAGTTCCTTTAGCACCTCTAAGCTTCAATTTACTAATACAAAACTCTAATTGTTCATAATCCATATATAAGTCTTGTAACCAAAGGCTCGCTCTTTTACCTACTGTAGTTAACTGAGCCGGTTGAAAATGTGTAAATCCAAGGGTTGGAATATCTTTGTATTTTAAGCAAAATTGAGATAATACATTCATTAGATTCAATAACTTATTTTTAATAATTAATAATGCTTCTCTCATTATAATTACATCTGTATTATCACCTACATAAGCACTTGTTGCTCCTAAATGAATTATAGGCATCGCCTTAGGGCAAGCTGTTCCAAAGGTATGAACGTGCGCCATAACATCATGCCTAAATTCCTTTTCTTTTTGAGCAGCTAGTACATAATCTATATTATGTAAATTACTTTTCATTTCATTTATTTGCTCTTCAGTTATATTTAATCCTAACTCCTGTTCTGCTTCAGCTAAAGCAACCCAAAGCTTTCTCCATGTACTAAATTTTTTATTGTCAGAAAAAACATAACTCATTTCTTTACTTGCATAACGTGTTATTAATGGATTTTCATAAATATCTCTACTCATATGTGTTCTCCTATATAATATTTAAATCTAGTTCTTCCTAAAGCAAATATATAATATTTCCTCATGTAAATATATAATATTTCATTGTAATTGTAAAGTGTTTTTAAAAAAAATAAAAGAAGTAAACAGTTTTGTTTACTTCTCTATATATATTATTTTATTTTGCGTATTCAATTGCTCTAGTTTCTCTTATAACATTAACTTTAATTTGTCCTGGATATTCTAATTCATCTTCAATTTTCTTAACTATATCTTTAGCAATTAATATTATAGAGCTGTCATTTACAACTTCTGGTTTAACCATAATTCTTATTTCTCTACCAGCTTGTATAGCAAATGATTTTTCAACACCTTCAAATGAATTTGATATTTCTTCTAATTTTTCTAATCTCTTAATATATGTCTCAAGTGTTTCTCTTCTAGCTCCCGGTCTTGCTGCTGATATTGCATCTGCCGCTTGTACCAATACAGCTTCTATTGTTTGTGGTTCTACATCTCCATGATGTGCACCGATTGCATGTAATACTGCTTTATTTTCTTTGTATTTTCTAGCTAAGTCTTCACCGATTACTACGTGAGGTCCTTCAACTTCATGATCTACTGCCTTACCTATATCATGCAATAAACCTGCTCTTTTAGCTATTTTAACATCAGCACCTAACTCAGAAGCCATAATACCTGCTAAATGAGCAACCTCAATTGAGTGTTTTAAAACATTTTGACCGTAACTAGTTCTAAATCTTAATCTACCTAATAATTTTATAAGTTCTGGATGTAGTCCGTGTACTCCTGTTTCAAATGCAGCCTGTTCACCATCATCTTTAATTTTTTGTTCAATTTCTTTTTTAGATTTTTCAACCATTTCTTCTATTCTAGCTGGATGTATTCTTCCATCTGATATTAGTTTTTCTAATGCAAGTCTCGCAACTTCACGTCTTATTGGATCAAATCCTGAAATAACTACTGCTTCTGGTGTATCATCTATAATTAAATCAATACCAGTTAGAGTCTCAAGAGCTCTAATGTTCCTACCTTCTCTACCAATTATTCTACCTTTCATTTCGTCATTTGGCAAATCAACTACAGATACTGTTGTTTCAGCAACATGGTCTGCGGAACATTTTTGAACTGCATATGTTATAATCTCTCTTGCTTTTCTTTCAGCATTTTCTTTAGCATCTCTTTCAATTTCTTTAACTATCAATGCTGCTTCTTGTTCAGCTTCTCTTTTGATATTATCAACTAAAATTTCTTTTGCTTCTTCAGCTGTTAAACCAGATATTCTTTCTAGCTCTTCATTTTGTTTATCATGAATAGCAGTAAGTCTTGTTTGCTTTAATTCTAATTCTTTAAGTTTCTTTTGTAAGCTTTCTTCTTTCTTCTCCATATTTAAACTCTTTGCATCAAGAGTTTCTTCTTTTTTGAATAACCTTTTTTCGGTTTTTTGAAGTTCAGCTCTTCTCTCTCTCGTTTCTCTTTCAAGCTCATTTCTTAGCTTATGTGATTCATCTTTTGCTTCAAGTAAAATTTCTTTCTTTTTTGTTTCAGCTTCTTTTACGGATTCTTCCATAATTCTTTTAGCTTCTATTTCAGCACTGCCGATTTTCTTCTCAGATATATTTTTACGCGCAAGAATACCAATAACAGTTCCTGCACTAATACCGCCAATGCCAATAAGTATTTCAATGAACAATTCAACACCTCCCTATTAATTTTTCAAGCTGCGTAATATATTTTTAAATAAAACACATTAATTAATTATTTATCATTATATAAGCATATTAATATTTTATTATTTTTTCTTCAAATTGTCAAGAAATGAATGATTTATATTAAATAAATTATAAAAAAAGTGAGCTACGTTCACTCTCTAATAGGAAAGAGAACTTTCCTATTAGATAAAAAATAATAAGCCATAATATAAATATTATGACTTATTTATAAATAATCTACTCTATTTCATCTGAGCTTTCTGATTTAAGTATTGACCCAGTATTTAAGCTATATTTTTCTCGTACTAATTTATCAATTTCTATTAGCAGTTCTGGATTAGCAGTCAAATATTCCTTTGCATTTTCTCTACCTTGTCCAATTCTGGTAGAACCGTAAGAATACCATGCACCAGATTTGTTTACTATATCTGATTCAACTGCCATATCAAGCACACATCCTTCTTTAGATATGCCCTTGCCATATATAATATCAAACTCTGCTGTCTTAAATGGAGGTGCTACTTTGTTTTTAACAACTTTAACCTTAGTTCTATTACCATAAATGTCATCACCTTTTTTCAAAGCCTCTACTTTTCTAACATCAAGTCTTATAGATGCATAGAATTTAAGTGCACGACCACCAGTAGTTGTTTCTGGGCTTCCAAACATAACTCCAACCTTTTCTCTTAATTGGTTGATAAATATCGCAGTAGAATTAGATTTATTAATAGCTCCAGCAAGCTTTCTTAATGCTTGAGACATAAGTCTTGCCTGTAATCCAATGAATGAATCTCCCATTTCACCTTCAATTTCTGCCTTAGGTACTAACGCAGCAACTGAGTCAATAACTATAACATCTACAGCACCACTTCTAACTAGTGCCTCTGCTATTTCAAGAGCTTGCTCTCCTGTATCTGGCTGTGATACTATTAAGTTACCTATATCTACACCCAAGCTTTTAGCATAGGTTGGATCTAATGCATGTTCTGCATCTATAAATGCAGCTATACCACCATTTTTTTGTGATTCAGCTATTATATGTAAAGCAACAGTTGTTTTACCTGATGATTCTGGTCCATATATTTCTACTATTCTTCCTTTAGGAACTCCGCCAATACCCATTGCTAAATCTAACGTTAATGCACCAGTAGATATAGCTTCAATATTTAGCTTTGCATCTTCTCCCAATTTCATTATTGAGCCTTTACCAAATTGCTTTTCAATTCCAGCTAAGGCTAATTCAAGAGCTTTTTCTTTTTCCATTTACAACACTCCTTATCGAACATTCGTTTGTTTTATTATACCTAGTAATTTCATATTTGTCAACAGAAAATAAAAAACATTTTCGAAAATAAAAAACATTTTCAAAAAATAAGATTAATTACATACTCTTAATTACTTTTTTATTATCATAAATATATGTTGCCGCTGATATAACAGTTAATAATATAGTTAAAATAATAAGTGGTATTATTAATATGCTTAAAAATCCAAATATACCGGCAAAATCACATAAGATTACTATAACTAATAGCATTTGTATAACTGTCTTAAACTTACCCCACACATTGGCAGCTATTGTTATTCCTTTTGATGCTGCAAGCATTCTAAATCCTGAGATTATAAATTCTCTTGCAATTATAAGTATAACAATCCATGAGCTTATATAATTTATTTCTACAAAGCAAATAAGCGCAGAGCATACCAAAAGCTTATCTGCTAATGGATCCATAAACTTTCCGAAATCTGTTATTAGATTATGCTTTCTTGCTATTTGACC
The DNA here is from genome assembly GCA_002332905.1 of Firmicutes bacterium UBA2058. Classification (GTDB taxonomy): domain Bacteria; phylum Bacillota; class Clostridia; order Tissierellales; family Sedimentibacteraceae; genus UBA1535. The sequence goes on from DDAM01000015.1 coordinate 44,812, forward strand.
ATCTAAAGTATCAGTTATTGCAGCTCCAACAAATATTATTAGTGGTAATATTCTAAATAAAGTTATATCTGTATTATCACTTAACAATAAAATTAAAACAAAAACTGGTACTAAACACATTCTTAAAACTGTTAACTTATTAGGTAAATTCATTTTCATATTTTTGTCTATGCCTCACATTCTATAATTTTTTGTAAATTTTTAACCTTCAATATCTCCTATTAAATCATATTCCAATGCATCTACAATACTTACTTTATAAATTTCTCCAACATTTAACTTTATATTAGAATTTACAAAAACACATCCATCTATTTCTGGAGAATCCATATAAGTACGTCCTAAATACTCATTATCCCCTGAATCTTCATCTATAATCACATCATAGGTCTTACCTATTTTAGCTGCGTTATTACTAAATGATATCTCTTGTTGGATTTTCATTAATTCTTCTTGTCTAGCTTCTTTTATTTCTTCTTTAATTTGATTTTTAAGCTTGTAGGCAGCAGTATTTTCTTCTCTTGAATACTTAAATACACCTACTCTATCTAATTTATATTCCTTTAAGAACTCTTTTAACATCTCATGGTCTTCTTCTGTTTCACCTGGGAAACCTGTTATTAAAGAAGTTCTAATTATCGCTTCAGGTATTTCTTTTCTAATTTTTTTAATTAAATTTGTTATCTGCTCTTTATTTGTCTTTCTATTCATTCTTTTTAGAACATCATCACTGATGTGCTGTAAAGGTATATCAAAGTATTTTAAAAGCTTATCATTAGCTTTAAACTCCATTATTAGCTCATCATATAAATCCTCAGGATATAAATAATGTACTCTTATCCATTCTATACCTTCAATTTTGGATAACCCTCCAATCAATTTATGAAGCTGTCTTTCACCATATAAATCTACACCATATTTGCTAGTATCTTGTGCTATAACTATAAGTTCCTTAACACCCTGTTTAGATAATATACGCGCTTCATTGACAATATCCTCTATTTTTCTACTTCTATATTTACCTCTTATCTTAGGGATAACGCAGTAAGTACAATGATTGCTGCAACCTTCAGATATTTTTATAAACGCATAGTATTTAGGTGTTAGCAATTCTCTAGGTAAATCTTCAACAATCTTTTCATCTATTTCTACATTTATTACTTTTTGCTTTTCTTTTTCGTACTCTTCTATAAGCTTATCAATTTTTTCGTAACCATGTGTTCCAATTAAAATATCTATTTCTGGTATTTCTTTAAGTAAATCATCACTATATCTTTGCGCTAAACAACCGGTTACAATTATTGTAATATCATTACTCCCTTTTAATTCCACCGCTTCTATAATTGAATTAATAGATTCTTCCTTTGCATCATTTATAAACGAACAAGTATTGATAATTATATAATCTGCTATATCTGCAAATTCTACTATTTCATAACCTTTGTTCTTTAATAATCCAAGCATATTTTCTGAATCTACTAGATTTTTAGAACATCCAAGTGATTGTAAATAAATTTTGCTCATTAAATTACTCCTTCATTTCCTCTAATTCTTCCTTAGTTACAAGTACTTTTCGTGGCTTACTTCCCTCATAACCACTTATAATTCCTCTTTCCTCTAGCGCATCAATAAGTCTAGCAGCTCTGTTATAACCTATAGAAAATCTTCTTTGTAAATAGGAAGCAGAGGCTTGCCCTTCTTCAACAACTAATTCTATAACCTGTTCTAATAAGTCATCCACCTTTTCATTAGCAGCTGGAGCTTTTTCTATTTCTGCATTAATATTGTTAACCTTTTGTTGTATTTTTTGCTCAACAATTTGTTCAACTACTCTTTTAATTTCATCATCTGATATAAAAGTACCTTGAATTCTTATTGGTTTTGGCATACCCATAGGATGATAAAGCATATCTCCCTTTCCAAGTAATTTTTCTGCTCCACTTGCATCTAATATTGTTCTTGAGTCAATATAAGAAGAAACAGCAAAAGCAATTCTTGATGGAATATTTGCCTTTATAGTACCAGTTATTACATCAACAGAAGGTCTTTGTGTTGCTATTACAAGATGTATTCCACATGCTCTTGCAAGCTGAGCGATTCTTGTAATACATTCTTCAACCTCACCTGGTGCAACCTGCATTAGGTCTGCAAGCTCATCTATTATTATAACAATTTGAGGCATTTTTTCTTCTAATCTATTCTCTTTTAGCATTTTATCATTAAATGAGAATATATCTCTAACACTATTTTGAGCAAATATCTTATATCTAGTTGTCATTTCTGAAACAGCCCAATTAAGTGCATTTGAAGCTTTTCGAGGGTCAGTAACTACTGGTATTAAAAGGTGTGGTATACCATTATATATATTAAGCTCAACTACCTTAGGATCTATTAGTATTAGCTTTACCTCATCAGGTCTAGCTTTATATAATATACTCATTATTAAAGTATTAATGCATACACTCTTTCCAGAGCCAGTAGCGCCAGCAACCAATAAATGAGGCATTTTTTCAATACTACCAACAATATTTTTGCCAGCTATGTCTTTTCCTAAAGCAAATGGAATTTTAGATTTTAATTCTTTAAATTCCTTAGAATCAACAAGACTTTTAAACAGAACATCTGTTTTTTCCTTGTTTGGCACCTCAATACCTACAGCAGATTTACCAGGTATTGGTGCTTCAATTCTTATATCTGAAGTAGCTAAGTTAAGTGCTATATCATTTTGTAAACTTGTTATTCTGCTAACCTTAATCCCAGGTGCAGGTTGAAGCTCATATCTAGTAATTGATGGTCCCTTGCTAATCTGTGTTATATTACATTGAATATTAAAGCTTTGTAGAGTTTCAATTAGTTTTTCTGCTTCTCTTTTTAAATCTTCTTTCACATTCATAGTCTTTTGTTTTGGATTATTTAATAGAGATATATCAGGAAGCTTATATTCAACAACAGGATTAGATTTAAAATCATGAGAATTATCAACTATTTTTATATCATCGAGTTTATTTTCTTTAGTACTTGATATCTCTACTTCTTCTTTAGGCTTAATCTCAGATTCTTTTTTCACATGCTGTTTTTCTTCTTCAATATCCTTTGTAATCTTTATATCTTCAATTTTCAATTGCGTAATACTCTTATTTTGTAAAGATCTAACTTCTGGGTGATCACTGTTATAATCAAAAATTTGAATATTTTGATTTTGAGTATCAATTTTCTCTATACTAGATTTATGTTTTTCTTTTTTGTTTTTCTTCTTATTTTCTTCAGTTTCTTCAGTTAAATCCTCATCATTTTCTACTTCAATATAAACAAAATCATAAATAGTACTTAATGTTTTCTTGATGAAATTAATAATTATCTTAAAGAAGCTTATTAAGCTTTGATTTGTAAAAATAATTGTAAATACCAAAATAAACGCACTAATTAATATATAAGTACCAGTTATGCCAAGTAATTTTATGAATATGTAGCTTGTTATATTTCCTAATAATCCACCACCTAATATAACCAATTGATTATAATCTATAGATATTTTAAATACTTCAACAATTGATTTATCTAGCGGAAAGAAATTTTGTATAGTGCAGTCTCTAATTGCTATAATCATTAATATACATAAAAAAAGTCCAGAAATTGCAATGATTTGTTTCTTTTCACTATATATCAAAATATTTAAAAGCTGCAGTACTCCCATTAGCATAATTACAAAAGGCAGAACGTACATTCCTTTACCGAATATAGCGACTAAAAAAATTTTTATCCAATCCCCAACTATTCCGATTTGACCTGTTTGATTAACAACAAAAATCAAGAAAGAAGCAAAAGCAATAATTATTACTCCTAATATTTCTTTTTTTAATACATTTACTTTTTCATTAACTTTCTTTTCTTGCATTTTTTTACTTGGTCTATTATTTTTTCGTGGTTTGTTTTTAGCCGCACTATTAACACTATTGCTTACCGCTTTTTCCTTTGCATTTGCCATAATAACCTCCATTACCCTGTTTCACGGCATTATAATAAATTTAGTGTGAAATATTTTAATCTCACACTTTTACTCTCTGATAATATAATTGCATACATTATATTATAGCATAGTTTCAGCTACGCATAGTCTCAAACTTCGTTTGAGACATTTGGCATTTTTAAATATGCTACGCATATTATAGCACAAAAATGGTTTAAACTGCAAATATAAATAAAAAACAATTTAGCGCATTTGCGCTAAATTGTTATTCTTTATCATTAATCATTTGTCTTAATTTGGCTAAAGCCTCTTTAAACCCACCTATTTTATCAATTAAACCTATTTTTACTACTTCGTCACTATTTAATACTGTACCTACATCATTTGCTATTTCATCTGTATCATACATATATTTTAAAAGCACCTTTTCATCTACATTTGAATTGTCAACAACAAATTTTGTAATTCTCTCCTGCATCTTCTGAAAATATCTAAAGGTTTGAGGTACTCCAATCACAAAACCTGTAGTTCTAATTGGATGTATAGTCATTGTTCCAGTAGGAGTAATAAATGAATATTTAGTTGATACTGCTAAGGCATTGCCTATGCTATGCCCACCACCTAAAACAATTGAAGCTGTTGGCTTTGATATACTTCTGATAAGCTCTGAAATTGCCAGTCCTGCTTCAACATCACCACCTACTGTATTAATAAGTAGCATTATGCCTTTTACTTCTGGATCTAATTCTGCGCCGATAATTTGCGGTATTATATGTTCGTATTTTGTAGCCTTACTATTTGGAGGAAGTACATTATGTCCTTCTATTTCTCCAATTATGCTTAAAAAGCAAATCTCCTTATTAGGATTTGGTTCACTAACAGTTCCCATTTCCTTAATATTTTCCGTATTAGTTTCTGTATTACTATTGTTATTATTGTTACTATTATTATTGTTATTGCTATTGCTATTGCTATTGCTATTATTAAATTGCTCCATTATTTATTACCTCCTAAAATAAAAATAATCAGACATTACTGATTATTTTTTGAAGGTTTCATTTTTTTATTCATGAACAATTATAAAGTTTTAAATTTCTTCGATAATTATCATATCGCTTCCTATTTTTTTAATGTTTTTCCAACTTACTTCTTTTTTCTTTTGCTCTTTGAAAAAGCTGAAATTAGAAGATTGACCAGATACAAAGCTTACTATCTCGCCTGTTTTTTCATTAATTATCAAATCGCAATCTCCAAAAATCCCTAAATTTTCACCAGTATCAATGTTTATAATTTCTTTATTATACATTTCACTTAATTTCATTTACATCACCAATATATATATATGTATGATATTACTAAATATGATAAATATATGTTATCAATATATACATAAATTTATAACAATTTATTTACATAATATTATTTTAGTAAACTATTCTTTGATTCATTAAATAGTAAAACAAACAAATTTTGTCAGTCATATAACTTAATAAATAATAAATAATAATAGTGTAATTTAATTACAATAAAATTATATGGAGGTATTGAATTTGTCACCAAAAGAATTACTTTATATTGAAGATGTTTTAAGTCATGAAAAGCAAGCAAAAACATTATGTACAGATCTTATTAATCAATTACAAGATCAGCAGTTAAAAACATTTGTGCAAAGCATTGTTAATAAAAAACAACAATGTTACAGTAAGTTTTATGGGTTATTATAAAATAGTTATTGGAGGAAAGCATGGAAGAACGAGTAATAATGGATAATTTATTATCTGTAATCAAAGGTGACTGCGATCTATTGTTACATGGAACAATAGAATCAACAACACCAAATGTACACGATGTCTTTAAGTCATCATTAAATGATGCATTACAAATACAAAATGACATATATAATCTAATGTCTCAAAAAGGCTGGTATCCTACTCAACAAGCTGAACAGCAAAAAATAGATCAAACAAAGCAAAAATTTAATATGATTTAACAAAATGCTCCTTATATTAAGTGTACTTTATATAAGGAGCATTATTGCTATTTAAATAATTTTTCATTATCCTTAAAAAATTCATAATAAATTTTAACATTTTCTAATTCAAACCATTTTTTTACTATTACTGGTATACTATCTAAGTCATAGATTTTAGCATCATCTATTGACAATAAAAATGGTGAATGTGTGGCGATAATAAATTGACAATCACAATAATAACTACACTCAAGTATTAGCTTAATAAGCCTAATTTGAAACATTGGAGATAAGCTGTTTTCTGGTTCATCTAATAAATATAACTTACCCGATTGAAACTGTTTGTCAAAATATGATAATGCAGACTCGCCATTAGAGTTCATTTTAATATTACTTCCACCCCGTTCTCTTACAAAGGTTGTCATAGTCTTTTGTCTAGTATCATTTTGTAATTTAAGTGCTTCATATTTGTCTAATGAATCAAACTTTACACTACCAAATTTTGCATCCATAAAAGTGTTTTTAGCAGCCTCTTTTTTCTTATCAATTTTAATATTATCATATCTAAGTTTTATTACATGATTAAATATATCATCACTGGTTATAATCTTACTACCTTTTGGTATATCAATCATATGACCATCTTCATCAATAGAATTTTCATACGAACACATCTTGTTTACATATTCACTAAATCTATCACTTGAATTAAAAGGCGTTTCTCTTGGCAAATTTAGCTTTTCTGCAATTAAATTTAGAAGAGTTGATTTACCGGAACCATTACCACCGTAAAACATAGTTATGTTAGAAAATTCGATAGTTCTAAGTTCCTTAAAAGGAAAAATACCATAGGGATATACTCTGCATTTTAAATGTTCATCACTCTCTTCCATACTAATGCTAGGAAGTCCAAAGCTTTTTAAATAAATCATAGTTTGTCTCCTTACTTTAATGATCTATAAATAAATCCAATACTGATGTACTATTTCAACTTCTCCGTTTGAGTGATAAATAGGCTGTTTTCTATCAAAAATACCACCACATTTTATCATTGTTTTTTCTGAAGCTATATTTGTTTCATCACAGTCTAAAAGAACTTTATCTAGGCCTAATTCTTTACAAAATTCAAGTACCAAGTAAAGCATTTGAGTTGCATAACCCTTCCTTCTTTCACTGGGTCTTACCGCATATCCTATATTCCCGCCATCATCTCTAAGCTCTTTTGTAAGAGTGTGTCTAAGCTGTATTGTTCCTACAATTTTATTATCGCTTTTTCTGACAGCGATAAAGGTAGACGCAATTGTTTTATATGGTGACAGGCTTTCATCTGTAGCACAAATATTTACTCTATCCAGCCACTCATCAAATAAATCAAATCTATGTAAGCTACAGCTGCCATTAATGTTGTTTTTATCCTTTTTAATTTTTTCATTGTACTGCATAAATTCTTGCCTATATTCCATTAATTGATTCTCTAAATCTTTACTAGGTCTAAGCAATATTAATTCCTTGTTTTCTATCATAAAATTACCATTTAATTACCCTTTCTTTTTTAGAGCTACCCAATAGGGCAGCTCTGTTGAACACTTAACTTAGATTACCAAATAAACTATATTTTTACATTTTATTACATAAATCTCTCCAGCGCATAAGCCAGTTATGCTGTTCATCAATAAGTGCACAACTAACGGTCTCATTGTTTTTAATAGTAATAGATGAGATAAGGTCATAATGTATAATAGCAATACAGTGAAACACAGCAGCAATTTCTGATTGTGTTAAAGTTCTTTCCATGCTGTAACCCTCATATAACTTATCAAACAGCCTACGTGAACGTTCTAATGCATCGTTGTCAAAGGTATTAAAATCTGAGCCGTCAGTAAGCCAACTAACATCAATAATAGGATGCGAAATCGCTGCACGGTCAAAGTCCATCCATATAAAACGATTATCATGATATACGGTGTTTCCAGTATGCATATCACCATGACAGAACCCTTTGGGAAGCTTTTTAACCATTTCCCATAATTCATTGCCATAATCCTCAAAATCACGGATTTTTATGTCATCGTATCCATCTCTTTGTAAAAGCCATACTAAGTCATCAATATAACGTTCCCTGCCTTTATTAATGATAATGCCATCATAACTATCCATCAGCCGATGCATTAGGCCAACCTGTTTGCCAAATTCTTTTACCTTAGGATGTATAAGGGGATGTATGTTATCTCGCCATCTGTGCAAAAATCCAATACAGTTTCCTTTAGCATAATCGAACAAAATACCGATACAATTTCCCTCTGGCATGTTTAGTGTAACAAATTTTTCTCCAGACAATGAAGGAATAATTTGAACAATCGGAAAATCACAATTATCTAAATATGTGATAATGCGTGTAGATTGTATAGCAGCTTCTGTATGCATTGGATGATATAGTTTTAACACTTTATGACTATCGGGACAATAAATATAATATACACGTCCACCTGATGTTCTGTGCAAATGTATGTTTTCACCTTGTATTCCATATTGCTGATTAATTTTTTTAAGTAAATCAAATTCTGTTTTACATATGTTCGTAGATTCCATATTACTGACTCCTTTTATTTTTTATTTATAATAAAAAGCCAGCTAAATGTCAGCGACTAAATCTACTCTATGCAATGTCGCTAACTAATCAATTGGCTTTGCATAGAGTATGGCCTGAAGAGCACATGTCTGTACATAAAAACTTCTCCTTTTTTATAGTATAATATAAATAAGATATTCGCTGTTTGCTATATTGTTGTATATTTTATAATTAAATTAAGAGTATCTTATTGAAAAATTCAATAAAACCATTGTCTAATGCAACGCCGTCAACCTCATAATTATCGAAATCATAATAATATTTACCTGTTGGAATATGTATAGATAAACTATCTAACGGGAAACCTTTAACTCTTTTTATATGTGGAACTGAAGTGATAATAAAAGGTTCGCCAGATAAATTGTCTGCCATAGAATCGTAAATAGCATTATCGTTAATTACTAAACAAATAGCATTTTTATATCTTGCTGTAATATCACCGTACTTTTTTGCCAAATTGCTGTAATAATCAATTAGTTCATCATCTGATAGATATATACCATTTATAGTTCTTACATGTACTCCAGGTTGCAGCTCATATGATAATCCTTCAAAATACAATCCAGAATCACACGAAAAAACAGGCATATGAAATTCGTTATAATAAGACTTAGCTTTGATACGTGCATTTTCTAACGGACTATTGCCAATTTCCTCAACATCCGGTACTTTTTTATTTAAATCGTTCAATCCTATAATTTCAATGTTAAGTGAAGAAAGAGTTCTTCTCATAGAAGCAAGCTTAGCTTCATTTTTTGTTCCGTATAAAATCTTCATACTTTTATTATCCTTATAATTAACTATTTAATTTCTTTAAATAATCTTGCACTCCAAAATGACATTCCTTTATGCTTAATATAAAAATTAAAAACACTTTCATAATCTTTTGTTGCTGTACTTAATACCATTTGTGTTATTTTTTCATTTTTAAGCATATTTTCTAAATAGTCAAATAGCATTGAACCAACACCACAACTTCTATATTTAGGTGTGACATATATTTCTTCCACCTCAAAATACGGTGTACCTTCTGGCATGATGCTTTTCATTTGCTTTGATTCAAATACTTTACCAAATAAATAGCCGATTACAGTATCGTCAATATAAGCAACAAAACATCTATTTTTATTTATGTAATCTAATTCATCAGCAAAAAAACCATATGTACTTTTTTCATTCTCCCATTCTTTTGATAATTTAACAATTTCAAGTTTATCCTTTTCAGTAGCCAATCGAATATTTATTAATTCCTTTATAATATTTCTTCCAGTTTCCATATGTTTTCATCTCCTTATTTACATAAGTAGCTAATTCTTAACTCCAAAGGATATTAGTATTCCTCTTAATCTTACTATATTTAAATTATCCATATTTTCGTATACAAAATTGCTTATTTTATGTTCTCTTTTACAATATGATTCAGCTTCAAATCTATCTAAACCATGGTTCATAAGCTTGTCAATAGTATTTTCATCATCAACACGACAAACGCATGAATGTT
>DDAM01000051.1 GCA_002332905.1 Firmicutes bacterium UBA2058
TTTATTATACCAGAGACGTTAGATGAAAGACTAATGTAATTTCAGAGTGTATTTTTGGGGATAAATTAAATATAATATAAAGTATATAAAATATATATTAAGTTAGCAAAAATTATTTACATTTAGCGAGGGAAAGGGTGAACTAAAATGCAATTCAAGCTTTATACAGATGTGCATGAGTTTTACAAGGATACCTATAATGTGCTAATGCAACATGAGGCGCAAAATATGGTTCTCCATGGAAATATCATAATTGGCAACAAAGGAGAAGATAAAACAGATTGGCGTGACCCTGCCAATTGGGTAATGGCTACTGTTTCTGATACGAACGGTATTCAACTTACTGCTTTAATGACGCCGCCACATAATATCACGCTTTATGCGACAGAGAATATTATCAATCACCAAGCTATAAACTGTCTAATAGATGGGTTGGCAGAATACGAAATACCGGGTGTGACAACTGAAAAAACTTTAGCGGTGCTGTTTGCCAAAGAGTACACAACTCGTAAGGGATTAACATTTAAGACAACAATGAGTCAGCGAATATATCAGCTTACTACCGTAAACCCTGATGTTAAGCAATTTGGTATTGTTCGTTTATTTGAAGAAAAAGATATGCATTTTTTCCCATATTGGTTCGAAGCGTTTAATGCGGCTGGCATTTATGGAAATACAAAAATGTATATTCCGCAAAATACAGAAACATATCGTTATAGATTGTCTTCAAAAAAACTCTATGTTTTAGAAATCGATGGTGCACCTGTTTCCATGGCTGGATTTACGAGAGAAATGCAGACAGCCATTGGTGTAGCATTTGTGTATACTCCTCCTTATTATCGTGGCGAAGGATATGCCTCATCATGCGTTGCACAAATAAGTCAAATAGCGTTAGATAAAGGTTTTACCAAGTGCGTATTATACACAGATTTATTGAATCCAACATCCAATAGTATTTATCAAAAAATCGGATATAATGCTATTTGTGATTCACTTATGCTAAGATTTGAATAGCCACGTAAAATGAGCATAATATGAAGTTATTATCATTGTATAATAACTATATAGCCAAGTAGCTTACATTAGCTCTACACATAACAACATGTTTACGCTTCGGGTCAAGTTGGAACGTCAGCGAGTAGGAATGTCATAGAGGGAAAGTCATGCAGTAAGCAAGTCAGACTACATCACTTCACCGGGTGTTACCACCGCCAAGACGGTCTAGTAATATGGGTCTGGTTCAGCGACGTCGTGAACACAGAGGCGTTATCTGAAAGAGCAATATAATTTCAGAGAATAACTTTGGGTCAAAAATTATAATTAACGTTATTAAAAATAAATGAGGATTATTTATTTAATCTTATACTGTATTATCAAAAGTATACCATAGGATGATTATTTATGAACAACCATAAAGTAAAATTTAGAAGATACTGTATGGTAACTGATTTTCAAAAAGTATATGCTTTATGTGCCAGATGTGGCAACATACATGAATCAAACGGCATGTCAGCTTCATTTTGGGAATATGCACAAATCTTTGGGGCATTCAAATATGAATACTCTCATAGAATCGGTTTGTGGGAGGACAATGGTAAACTTGTTGCTGTTGCAACATATGAAATATCACTTGGAGAGACCTATTTTACAGTTGACCCTGATTATTTGTTTTTATCAGAGGAACTAATTAATTATGCTGAAAAAGAATTCAAAGATGAAGAAGGTAATTTGGATTTATGCTTTTCCAGCAAACAAACAGTTATGAGAGATACCGCTGAAAAATTGGGATTTATTAAGCGTTCCGAGTATCCAGAAAAGATATTTAGATTTGAAAATGGGACTCTTGATTACAAATTACCTGAAGGTTTTAGGTTTTTTGATAATAATTGCGAGACTATCGACTATGTAAAATTGGATACTTGTTTACATTATGGATTTAATCATGATGACGAGCCTGACGGAGATACGGATTTTCGTATACACATGCATGTTACTCCAAATTATAACCCTCTATTACCGGTAATAGTAATTGATGAAAGTAATGGTGAATATGTCGGATATGCAAATGCATTTGTTGAAAAAGAATGTGAATATGCCTACTTGGAACCATTGTGTACTCAACCTAAGTATAGAAAAATGGGAATTGCAGCAGCAATTATTTCTGAAATGATTAAAAGAGTTTTACCACTTGGTGCAAAGTATATAACAGGTGGTTCATCTGATTTTTACACATCAATAGGTTATAAAGTTTCTCATAATGATGAATATTGGGTAAAAAAGCAAAAGTAACAAAATATTAAGGTATTAAAAGATTGATAAAATAGTCGTATTGGAAAGTCATATAGGTTATATTGCTCCTACAGATAACAACATGTTCATGCTTCGGGTCTTAGAGGGAAAGTCAAGTGGGTCCGGTTTTTGGCTTCACATATAGATGGATTGCATCTAGAGAAGGAAAAGGTATAATTAGCCATACAACAAGCAAAAAGAAATTCAATACATCAGAACAAAAACTTAAGAAATGGATAAAAGAAAACATAAATAATAGGATAAGGAAAATCATAGATTTGCTAAATGTAAAACTAAGAGGATATTATAAAATACAAAAGCCATTTATAGAAACACAAAACCAACAAATGGTATTAACGGGAAATCCGTACGCCGGGAGCTGTGCCAGGGGCGACGGGCAACCGTCGGCTCTATGGTGACGATGAAAGAGTATTGTCATTTCAGAGACAAGTTCGTATGTCAATTTAATTTTAAACCTTTAATTTTTAAAATTAATATTTAAATATTGAAGATTATTATATTTTGTGAAGGAGATAATACATGAGAAATTCATTTTCAGAAATAAAATTATTTCAAGTAAAACCTGAAAAATTGGATGATTTTGAAACACTAATTAGGTTAATTAAAACAGAGCAAGAAAAACAACCTGGATGTATCAGTGTTAAGTATATGAAACGCTTTTATACTTTTGACGGTGTTGAAAATGGCGAGCCTCCGAGAGAACTTACCAAAATTGTAAAATGTGTAAAGTACTATTCATTCTTAGAATTTGACACCATTGAAAACTGTGGGAAAGCGAGTGGTTGGTTTTTTGATAATTACTCAAAAGCGATTATGAAATTACTAATTATGCCGTTTGATATCAACAGTGGTTATTCAATTTAATTAAGGAGGTGTGATTAATGAACGAAGAATTAATAATAATATTGACTAAGTTTGCAGAGTCTGGTTGGGATTTAATTGACGCTTCTGCAAAAGAGTGTCTTTGCGGAGTTGATAACAAAACAGTATTGATTGAAGCTATCAAACAAGCCGATGAACAATGTGGTAGCTGTGGATGCGAATATGATCCTCTTTACAAAAGAGCTTTAGAGCTTTTGCAAAAATTACGAGCATAATACTATATATAGATTGTTTTTTTTGATTGTATAAATATTAATAGAAATTGGATTAAGAAAGTTTTATTGACAAGTATTTTAAGAGAGCCTATATTAATTTATAAATAATGAGAAGACGAATTTGAAGTTGGAGGTTTATCATGAAAAAATGGTATGATGAGGAGTATGAATGGGAAATTGAAGTAATAGGGTTTCTGCGTGGTGACCACACAGAGCGGTATTGCCGAAATGGCGAAGAAGTCGGAGATAAGTATACCTGCACCTATGGCTGTCCTGTAAATACAGATGGACAGGGTATTTGTTCTAAAGCAATGATGATTATGTTTCCAATCATGGAGGCTGTGAGAAGTGGTGGAGATTTAGAGAATATAGGCGGAACTAGCAAATATAGCAAAGATATTGTATGTCCAGATGGTTGCGTTATGTTTAGGCTGACGGCAAAGAAACTTGGTAATGAAAATTTTTACAAGGGGAAGTTTTTCGATTAGTTTAATTTTTATTGTATTCAGTGAAGATAAGTCAAGTTGCTTATATCATTCCAACAGATAACAACATGTTCACGCAAGTTTCTTAGGGGAACGTTGATAGGTATATTATCTAAGGAGTTGAATATTGATATAGAAGTTGATATTGATTTACATGAATGGATACCAGACATTGTAAATTTTCAACATAAACTTCTCAGAATTGTTTTGATTTATGTAATGACTTATCAAATAACACTTTTGATGTAGAATTATTTATAAAAACTATACGATATATATTTTTTAGAAATGATTATTAGAAAAGCAAAAGCAAATGATGCTTATGAATTAAAAGAATTATATTATAAATATTTAACAAAGTTTCCACCTCAAGAAGAACAAGATATGATTTTGTGGGAAAATCTATTAATGAAATTTGAATCTGAAGTGAATTGATTAATCAAAACACGAATGTTAATGATGATAAAATACGTGAATTAGAAGAATTATTACATATTTTAGAAAATGATATTAGTCAATATATTCATGTAAATGAAAAGCTAGAAAAAGATATGTCCATTAATGAGTTTTTTATAAACAACCCTGATGCAGAATAAGTTCTGAAATAGAGATAATTGCTATTAGAGAAATTTCATCGTGTTTTAACGCTGATTAACGGGTAAAGTATAACAACATGTTACCACCGTTAAGACGGTCTAGCTCTTACTGTCCGGTTCAGCGACGTCGTGAACACCGGACGTTATATGAAATGCTAATAAAAAGTAGGTGAGAAGATGGAAATAAAAAACAAATCAATAGAAGAGTTTTATGGCTCGATAGAAGAAAATATTAGATTAAAGAGGAAGAATTCAAATAAGATTGAATTTTTAACTACAGTAGAATATTTAAATAAATTTTTAAAACCTCATTCAAAAATATTAGATGCGTGTGCTGGTGGAGGAATTTACTCTTTTTATTTTTCAGATAATGGCCATCAAGTTTATGCAGGAGATTTAGTAGAAAAAAATGTAGAAGATATTAAAAAGGAGCAAAAAGAACACTTGAAATTAAGTGATGTTTTTGTAGGTAGCATTCTTGATTTACATAGATATGACGATGAAACATATGATATGGTTTTAAACTTAGGGTCATATTATCATTTGATAGATAAAGATAAACGAAAAAAATCTTTAGAAGAAAGTTTGAGAGTTCTAAAAAAAGGTGGAATATATGCAATTGCATATGTCAATAGATATTCAAATGTTATTAAATTTAGAGAAATGTTTTTAGAAGATTTTGAATTATTACAAGAATATATAAATAAAGGTTATCACTCAAAGAATGAAGTATTCTATTGTACAACTCCAAAATTAATAGAAGATGAATTATTAAATTTTGATTTAGAAATTATACATCATATAGCTACAGATGGAATGAAGTTTATTATTGGAGATGTTATAAACGAGTTAGATGAAGATGGATTTAAGAAATGGATGAAATTTCACCTATCATCATGTGAAGATAGAACTATACTAGGTTCTAGTGAACATGGATTAATTATTGCTAGAAAGCTTTAGTGTATTGTACTCACTCTAATATTACGACATGTTCACGCAAGGGTCTTTGTAGGAATGTCAAGTAGGAAATAGATTACAACTGATTTGAATATTAGCTTTATGAGACTTTTAGATTATGGTGCAGAGATAATAATAAACACTCAATATACAGAAGTTATTTAAATTGAAAAGTAAACAGAAAAGATAATCTATGGAAACATCAATTATTTTTTTGTTTTATGATGCTAAGAAATAGGGAGAGTTCTTTTAAAAAGAACCCTCCCTGTACCGACCCCCAAAAGTTAGACCTAACAATCTAACAAGTAGGAGGTCGG
>DDAM01000018.1 GCA_002332905.1 Firmicutes bacterium UBA2058
ATTTATTCTTTAATACTGACTTATTTCATTACACCGATTTATAAAAAGGTTTATAACAAAAAAGTAATACAAGAAATCTAACTTTCTTGTATTACTTATAATGTAATTTCTTAATTAATTTATTGATTATAAAGTTTCAGGCTCTTCGTAACTTTCTCCAAAAGTATCAACTGTAACTTTATTTAATTTAACTTCATCTTTTGGTCTATCTGTTCTATCTGTTTTACAGTCAGCTATTTTATTAACCACATCCATACCCTCTATAACTTTTCCAAATGCAGCATATTGGCCATCTAGATGAGGAGAATTTTTATGCATTATAAAAAACTGTGAACCAGCTGAATTAGGATTCATAGCTCTAGCCATAGATAAAACATCTTCTGTGTGTTTTAAATCATTTTTAAAGCCATTTAATGCAAATTCGCCCTTAATACTATATCCTGGTCCGCCCATTCCTGTTCCGTTAGGGCAACCACCTTGTAACATAAAATCTTTTATAACTCTATGAAATATTTTACCGTCATAAAAACCTTTATTTATTAAAGATATAAAGTTTCTTACAGTGTTATTAGCTAATTCCGGGTAAAGTTCAGCTTTTATTATATCTCCATTTTCAAATTCAAATGTAACAATAGGTAATTTCATGCTTTCCTCCAAAAAATTTATATAATAATACTTTAACTTATTGATAGAAAAAATTCAATATAAATATTATTTTATATATATGATATTTATATCAAATGTTTTATAACAATTAGTAACAAGATTTTCATAGACGAATATATTAAAGTAAATTAAACTTAGAGGAGGTTTATTTGCATGACAAGCGCAAACAATAATAACAATTGCAATAGCAGTTGTAATAATGATAATAACAACAACAATAATAATGTCAGCCCTGAAAGAATTATTAGAGAAAAATGTTGTATAGGTCAATCAGGCTGCTTCTGGGACGGTAATTTAGACGATGTAGTACTAGAGCCAGTATATGTACAAAAAATATATGATGCAGCTTTATTTAATTTACAAGGTATTTCATTTGCACACAACTTAAGATTCTCACCTAGATTACCAGAAGGTGCAATTATTGTAGGAATTAACTTTATCAACGTTACAAAATTCTTTGATCCTACAGATAGCAGATCACCAGATAACTTTAGAATAAAACCTGAAACTACACTTCAAGGAGCTCAATTTGTACAATGTGGCGGAGAAGACGAAAAAGTTGTAGGTCCTGATGGAAAATTCTCAGAAAAAATTATTTTCATAGACACATCATGTTGTGACTCTATCGGAAGAGGAACTCCAATATTTGGTAGTCAAAATGTAGTAATTAAAGGCTTGGTAAGAATCGAAATGGAAGTTAGATTTATGGATGAAGGTTGCTGCGGAGGTTGCCCTAATACTCAAATATTAACAGCATTCTTCCCAATTACTGCTCCTGGCAATGGCGGAGAATTAGTATTAACTAACTTCTTTGAGCTTTGTTTACCATCAGTATTTGAAGGAGCATTTTTACCTCGCTTTACAGAAATCTGCAACGCATCATTCATAGGAAGATTATTGACAAATAATCTAACAAGAGATGTATTTGTGTGTCCTGACGGAACTGTAGAAGCTAATATTCTTATTTCTATATGTGTAACCTGTGAAAAGAAAATAGTAATGCCAGCTCAGCTTTGTGTACTATCTACAGGATTTACGCAACTAGCACCTGAAGTTGGAGCTATATGCCCTACTTTCCCAGCACTATTCCCTAGACAGATTGATGAAAATTCAGTAGCTGGTGAAAGAGGAGATAGAGAATCAAACAACAATAGACGTGGTTGTTGCTCATAAAAAAATATATATGGAATTAAAATAAAGTAGTAGCAAATTAATATGCTACTACTTTTTTATTTTGTACACTATAAGATAACAAGATTTTCTTATTATCTTTTATAATATTTTAATATACCATTATAATTATCATCAATTTCAGACTTATTATTTTTGTATATATTCATATTTTTTATTATTTTATAGTCGTTCATTAAATCAGCAAAGGCTCTTTCTTTTTCACCTATATATTTTAGTATATATGCTTTATTTAATGAATACTTGTAGTACATATCTTCACTTTTAATACTTGACAAATTAACTGGCTCATTATTTTCAACTATAACAATATTTTTTAATATGGTAGCATTAGCATTAGATATATTATCTACGGCTGGATTATATGTTATAGTATTATATACGGAAAAATACATCTTCACCTGCGACATATCTAGAAAATTAAAAATTGTATCTGTTTTAACATTCCAATTTACATTTAAGATCTTAGCAAAATTTGTTCCAGCTTGTAAGTCTTCATACATCATAGCTTTTACAAAGGTTTTATTTCCATTTTTTATATAGTATGAGTATCTAAATGCTTTAATGTTAAACTTAACATTATTATTAGTTGTAGTATCATACCACTTCTTAAGTGCATCCATATATAACGCTTCAGTAGTATTATATTTACTAACTTGAGTAAATAACTGCATTAAAGGTGCATCTGTCAAATCATTTCTATTTGCGATATCTCTTAGTATTTCATTTGATAATGCAACATTATCAGCATTTGAAAGTTTACCAAATTTCAACAGGTAAAAATTAACTCCAGCTTTATTAGAGAAACCTGCATTTCTTAAGGCTTTCATAGTGCCTATAGGATCTGCGTCATATAAGTGCTTATCTTCTGGAAATATATATCCACCAAAATCTAGATATTCTAAAGTGTTTTTAGCTTTAATATATTTCTTTTCATTCTCGTTCTGAGTATTAACATTATAATTGCCAAAGAATGAAAGTACGTCTTCGCCTTTTACTGGCATATATTTAATATTAGCCATATAGTTTCCGTTTAACTGCTTAACATTTTCATAGACTCTTTTAATTAATGCCGCAGATTCTGCTCTGCTAATATTATTATTTAATCTTAAAGTATTATCACTATATCCTGTTAATATATCACTGTTGTACAGATTTTTTATTTGCTTATAATACTCGTGGTTTTCATTAACATCTGTAAATCCAATTTCATTATCGTATATTGAGACTTTGCACAGCACACCTATTAGTGCTACTGCTTCTTCTCTTGTAATTGGCTTATTGGGTTCAAATTTAGTGCCACCAAATATATTTTCAAAAGTATATTCCTTAAAGCTTTTTTTCATATGTTCATAAAAAGATATTACATAGGTATAAGACCACTGTTTCACATTCATATCTAGATAATTCATAGATGATTCATATGCCTCGTTTATTACACCTAGCTTATATCCAGTACGAACAAGTATTGTAATGAACTCACTTCTTGATATGTCATTATCTGGCCTAAAAGTCATATCGTTATATCCATTAAAAACCTTGAGTACATTAGTTGCATAGTTTACATCATTCCTGCTCCAATGATTAAATACATCGCTATAATATATTTCTGCAAAGGCAGGTTGCGTAAAAAATAAAGTTAGTATTAAAATAAATGCAAAAATTTTTTTCATTGTTGATTCACCCTTAGATTTTATATTTTAACGCATTGTTTTATTATATATTTGTCTTCCACTGTTATATTAAACATCTTTTCTAAATAATTTTCAATATAAATTTTATTGTTAATTGTTAAGATTTTATCATTTTTATCTTTCGGAATAAATATGCGCATGTTTTCAAGTTTATTAGGATAGTATTCGTATAATTTCGCTCCAACCTTTTTAGCATTGCTTTTAAATAAGAATTCAAAAATACTTGAATTTAAATAATTTACTATATAATTATAAGAAGTTAATTCTTCATTGATTATTAATGAATAAATATCTGCACTGCATAAATATTTATCGGTATCATAATAAAAAATATTGCTTTTAGCCTTATATGGAAATACTATTTTATTATTCTCAAATAAATTTAAATCTCTGCCCCATTGCAGCTCATACCACTTTCTTACACCATTTTTACATTCACGTCTCTTTAACAATCTATCCTTATGTTTTTGTAAATATGAAATGGTATTTGGATATTTGTTTTCATCATCAATTAGATTAGTGTATAAGATATATAGACCACCATATCTTATGCCATCATTGTTTATATTGCTATTTTTAATCCATTTTTTTAGCAATTTTTTTTCAAGATTATATTTAAGTATTTCTTCATCTGTTACAATAAAAGCTTTATCATATCCAGTAATTATGCCTTGTTTTATATTGCCTATATCACTTAATTTATAATTGCATTTTTCGTTGATTTTTTCATAAAGTCTTTGTTCCTTTGTATTTAACAACATCCAACCGCTTCTACTAAGCTCACTCTGTTTAATACTAAAGGACATAAATTTATCTTCATTTTGATTATATTTCTCAATCTTAACATCTTCTTGATGGTAGTTCTTATAGGTAAGCAATATTATCATTGGACTGATTATTGCATTTTTAAAAACTCTCTCTCCATTATAATCTAATATTTTTAGTATTGTTAAATTATCATTTATATAGCTTCTTAATTTATCTGCATATTTTGCTTCCAAAAAATATCTTGATGTTATGAAGCAAATCACGCCTTTTTCTTTTAATAAAATATGGCTTGCTTTAAAAAAACAATATGAAATATCAGATTTATCATAAAATACTTCACTATAATTATCCTTTAAAACACAACTATATTCCTTTCTTATGTTTTTATGACCAATGTATGGAGGATTACCTATTATAATGTCAAATTTACAGTCAGGAATAAAATCTAACAAAAAATCTTTTTCATAAATATTAAATTTAATATCTATGATATTTGCTTCAAATATTAATGAAATTTTAGTTAAAAATACCGAGAATTTATCTATGTCAACTCCATAAATCATATTCTCAAGTATGTGTTTTTCAACACAACCATTATAATTTATTTTGTTTTTATTTATATATTCTTTAATTTTTTTAAATATTTGTAATAAAAAATACCCTCCACCACAGGTTGGATCTAAGATTGTTGTATTAAGACTAATTTGTGTATTTTCAAAAACTAATTCAATCATATTTTCTATTACATCATTTGGAGTATATACTTGTCCTAATATTTTTCTTTCCTTATCTGACATAAGATTTTCATATAACTTAGATATGCTTAAGCTTTTTATATCAATATTCTCTTTTAAATTTTTTAACATTTCTACTATTCTTATATCGTAACTTTTATCAAAAAAATTAAACTCATAATACTCCTTAAATATAAGGACTGATTTAATATCAAAAAGTTTCATGTTTTCTGAATAATAGTCTATAAACTCAACAAAGCCAACTTTATATATAAATTTATTTATATATATAAGCTCTGAAATTAAATACAAACTGCTTTTAACATTATTTATATATCTAATTTCATCATAATCGCTAATTATTTCTTTTATTTTTTTTGAAAGAATTTTTTCCATAATTTCCTCCATGCAATTATTTGATTTCTTTCACCCTTTCCTTTAAAACATTTGTATTATATATATAATATAATGGTATTATTATATCATAAAATCAGTTTAAATTCTAACAAAAAAAAAGAAATTTTGCTTACACAAAATTCCTTTTTTATATTAATTTTCATTTACAATTTCTTTAGCTATTTTTACATTATTATCTTCATAATCAACTACAATAACATCTAAACCTACCTTAACTATTTCTTCCCATTTAATTAAAATAGCTTTATTTTTATTAAAGAAGTTTAATAATTTGTTATTTTCCTCTATATATAATGCAGTTACTCTTCCTTTTTTTGCGTCGATTTCAACATCAGTAAATCTTCCTATGTTTTCACCGTTTTTTATATTAATTATGTCTTTATCAATCAATTCTAAATAGCTAATCATTATACTCCCCCTAATTAAAACTTTTTACGTATCTGAGAAAGAGCTGATTTTTCCAATCTTGATACTTGTGCTTGTGATATTCCAATTTCATCAGCTACTTCCATTTGAGTTTTTCCCTTATAAAATCTCATATCTACAATTTGTTTTTCACGTTCTGTAAGTTCACTAATACTTTCTTCCAATGTCATCTTTTCAACCCATTTTTCATCTAGGTTTCTTTCGTCCTTTATTTGGTCAACAATATATAAAGCATCACCACCATCGTTATATATAGGTTCAAATAATGAAACAGGCTCTTGTATAGATTCAAGAGCAAAGATTATATCTTCCTTGTCTACATTTAATTCTTTTGCGATTTCCTCTATTGTAGGCTCACAAGATTTTAACGATGTTAATTTTTCACGAATTTGAAGAGCCTTATAAGCAGTATCCTTCATAGATCTACTAACTCTAATAGAGTTATTGTCTCTTAAGTATCTTCTGATTTCACCTATTATCATGGGAACTGCATATGTAGAGAACTTCACATCCAATGATAAATCAAAATTATCAATTGCCTTTATAAGCCCTACACAGCCAATTTGAAACAAATCATCAACAGACTCGTTTCTGGAGTTAAACCTCTGAATTACACTTAAAACAAGTCTTAAGTTACCGTAAATAAATTCATCTCTTATTGCTGCATTGCCTTCTTGTATCTTTCTAATCATTTCTCTCATATCAGAAGATTTAATTTTAGGCAATTGTGATGTATTAATGCCACAAATTTCTACTTTGTTAATAATCATTGTTTTACCCCTTTAAATTAAATTATCCCCCATGTAAATTATTACCTTGTAAAGTGTTTTTATTCACAAAAACGAGCTTTTACACCACTTTACTTATTTCCTTTTTTAGTCTTTTTAGTATTTTCTTTTCAAGCCTTGATATGTAAGATTGTGATATTCCAAGCATATCGGCTACTTCTTTTTGTGTAAAACTCTTGCTCCCCATTAATCCAAATCTTAATTTCATGATTGAAAATTCTCTTTTACTAAGTTTTTTTATGGAATCATCCAATAAATTTAAGTCTATTTCACTTT
Organism: Firmicutes bacterium UBA2058; assembly: GCA_002332905.1. Lineage (GTDB taxonomy): Bacteria > Bacillota > Clostridia > Tissierellales > Sedimentibacteraceae > UBA1535. The sequence goes on from DDAM01000018.1 coordinate 6,961, forward strand.
CCATATCTTTAAATATAACATCCTCATCTGTTCCCAAAATATCTGATAGTAATAGTTCATTTCCATCCCAATCAATATTTAATGGCTCATCCAACGATATCTCTGTTTTCATTTTACATATTCTTCTTAAATACATTAAAATTTCGTTTTCAATGCACTTAGAAGCATAAGTAGCTAGCTTTATATTTTTTTCGATTTTAAATGTGTTTACAGCCTTTATAAGCCCAATTGTGCCAATAGAAATTAGATCTTCTACATTAATACCTGATGATTCAAATTTTTTGGCTATGTACACAACTAATCTTAAATTATGCTCAATTAATTTTGATTTTGCAGTTGGGCAATCGTTTTTTCGTGATAGTAACTCTTTTTCCTCATCTATAGATAAAGGTGGAGGTAAGGAATCATTTCCTCCAATATATAATATCTTTTTCTTAATCTTTAGTTTTTTTATAATTATAGTATATAATCTTATGTAAATCTTTTTAATAATATTCATTTGCATCCACACTTTCACCCTCCCAATTAAGTATTTTTTTGTAAAGTAATGCTTGATATTTATTATCGTTGCTTAATGCTTTTGGATATATACCAATGACACAATCTATACAAAGTTGATTTCCCCTATATTTTATAATTGTTTTACTTGGAACTATTCCTATCATATAATCATCACAACTGCTAATAGTTTCGTATTTTAATAATCTAAAATTGTAGTTGTTTAATTTTTTGAGCATTAAGTCAACCAAATAATCATTACCATTATCATAGGCCTTTTTTATTTCATAAAAAGTATCATCGCTAAATAAGTCTTTTATATAATTTATATCAACAATGACTACAGGTTTATTGCTTAATGTATCAATTAGTTCATTTCCAGTATCTATAAATCCAATAACCTCGATACTATTTCCATTAAGATATATACTTACATCTCTTAAATAGTCTTTATAGTCCTTGTCTCTTCTAATCTCGTAGAATAATATCTTAAACAGCATGTATACTGCAAACATGGCGCAAAATAATAAAATAATAGTTAATCTACTATTAAATATAAAATATGATAAAATTATTATTCCCATTATTAATATTGATAAAATATAAAAGCATAATATAACTTTAGCATATTCTATAATTCCTTTTGGCGCATATGATATTGTTAGCATGAATACAGAAACTAAAAACTTTATAATAAAGTAATTTAAAAACTCTCTATCAATACTATATACGGCTATTGTGTACAATACACCTATAATAGATGCTATTATTAGTCTTTTAAAAACTATTTTTTTATATAATAAAGAACCTGTAATATATAGCAATATAAAATCAACAACAAATTCTTGAAATATAATAAATTCTATATAGTACTCCAAGTTTCACCCCCGAATGAAGAATTGCTGCTACTTAGAGTATTATAAATCAAGCATAATGAATATTTTGTCAAATTTACGGTCCAAAATAAAAAAATCTCAATTTTTAATATAAAAATTGAGATTTTTAATTAATTTATTTTTAGTCTTCGCAATTACAGCTGCATCCACATTCGCAATCGTCAAGTAAATCATCTTCATCAAATTCGAAATCATCTTCATCATCAAATTCAAATTCACCAAAGATTTCTTCTTCTACTTTTGATAAATCTTCATCTAAAAGATCTAAGTATTCATTTACTTCATCTTGCTCTTCTACTATTTCTTCCATGCTTTCAGCTATTTCTTCTATAACATCGATTAAAGCTGAAAATAATTTTCCTTCTTTTGAATCTTCAGTTACATCTAAGCCATCTGCTAAACCTTTTAAGTAAGCAATTTTTTCAAATAAAAAATCCATAATTAACCTCCATTACGCCATCATGGGCTTATATATTATTAGTGTGAAATATTTTTGCACTCGAGAGAAGAGTGTTTTTTCTTCTCTCTTTATACTCTTGATAGGTATTCACCAGTTCTTGTGTCTATTTTTAATTTATCGCCTATTTCTACAAACAATGGAACGTTTACTACAGCCCCTGTTTCTAATTTAGCAGGCTTATTGGCTCCTGTTGCTGTATCACCTTTAAAGCCTGGTTCAGTTTCAACAACTTCAAGTTCAACGAAATTTGGTGCCTGCACTTCAAAAGGCTTCCCTTCATAAAACCTCATAACTGCATTTTCATTTTCTTTTATATAGATTATTGCATCTTCAACCTGATCATGGTTAAGCGGAATTTGCTCATAAGATTCAAGATCCATAAAGTAATATAGTTCACCATCACTATATAAATACTGCATTTCTTTAGTTTCAATGTGTGCCTTTGGAAACTTGTCAGTTGGGTTGAAAGTTTCTATTCTTGTAGCTCCTGTTTTAATATTCTTTAATGTTGTTCTAACAAAAGCTGCACCCTTTCCAGGCTTAACATGTTGAAAATCTGCTATTTGCCATAGTCCATCGTTCCACACCATAGTGGCACCTTTTTTAAAATCACTTGCTGAAATCACTAACTGCATCCTCCTTTTTGTGTATTATAACCAGCATATTAGCTGTTTATTCTAATTTACTATATTATGTACTAATTTTTATATGCATTTTTATTACAAATTATCCAGTTTATTAGTAACATCTAAATAATCCTATTCTATTTTAAACTTTTTTATTGAATCTGTCAATTAATAGTTTGAAAATAGCAGCGTCAAAGATTAAATACAGTTTAATATATCTCTATTTAATCAAGTTCGCTAATTGCACAAGTT
>DDAM01000023.1 GCA_002332905.1 Firmicutes bacterium UBA2058
TATTTCTCTCCTACTCTATCTAAAAAGATTTTATTGACAATTTCTTTATATAAACATATAATTTGATTATCAAAGTATTTGAGGTGAGAAAGTGAGTAACCATAAATCAATAAATAATATTTTAGTTAGTATGTTTAATAATATACTAGATATTGAAGAAAACTGTGTATGCAGGGGAGACTTTAAAGATTTATCGATTACTGAGATGCATATTATTGAAAATATCGGCGTTGATAGAGAAAGAACCATGTCTGATACAGCCAAAGATTTGCGCATTACCTCTGGAACATTGACCATTGCTATTAATAATCTTATCAAAAAAGGTTATGTAGAGAGACAACGCTCTGAGGAAGATAGAAGAGTAGTTTATATTAAGCTTACAGAAAAAGGTGTTGAAGCTTACAGATTTCATGAAAACTTTCATGTAGATCTTGTTTTTAGCGCTATACAAGATTTGGACGAAAAACAGCAGCTATTGTTAATAGACGTCCTAACTAATATAGATAGACACTTTAAAAACAAAATAAAATAAATATGTCGTACTATGTGACGATATATTTTTTCAAATAAGCTTTTATATTCAAATATTTTGAAAATCAAACTATAGGAGATATGTATGGCAATAAAAATAATTGTAGATTCAACTTCAGATATTCCAGCAGATTTAATTGAAAAACACGGAATAGAGGTTGTACCACTTACAGTAAATTTTGAGGATAAGTGTTACTTAGATAAAATTGAAATTACATCTCAGGAATTTTTTAATAAACTTGCAGAGTCAGAAAAACTTCCAACTACTTCTCAAGCTTCACCGGGAGCATTTGTAGAAGTATTTGAAAAAGCATTAGAAGAGGGGCATGAAATATTAGGAATTTTTATAAGTACTAAATTTAGCGGAACTTGCGAATCTGCTAGAATGGCTAAGAATATGGTTGGCAGTGATAAAATCCACATAATTGATTCACAAACTGCCTGCTTAGGTGCTTGCTTACTAATTCTTGAAGCAGTTAAACTAGTTAACAAAGGACTTGATATCAAAGAAATAGTTGAAAAATTAGAAGAAATAAAACATAGAGTATCAATATATGCAGGGGTTGATACACTAAAATATCTTGAAAAAGGTGGAAGATTATCAAAAGGTGCTGCAACTGTTGGTACTTTATTAAACATAAAGCCAATATTGAAGGTAAAAAACAGTACCATAGAATCAATAGACAAGGTTAGAGGAAAAAATAAAATATTAAAATGGCTTGAAGATTTCATAGATAGCAATGTAAATATAGAAAATAGAACAGTAGCGATTTATCATTCGGTAAATGAAGAATTGGCTATAAGTCTAAAAAATACATTAGAAGAAAAGTACAACGAAAAAGAAATATTCATAGGTGAAATAGGAAGTGTAATAGGCACACACGTAGGTCCTAATGCTATTGCAATAGGATATATAGAGGATTAAAAATTTAGCTTAATAAGTTAGTAGACATATTATTACTTCGATACAGTTTTGTCACGAATCTAAGGAAAGCAAAGCAGATAGAAAATGTTTCTGTTTCCGTAATTCGGTTTCCCTTGATATTAATAAGGAAGGGAAAGCCTCATTAAGTCACATAAACATTTTTTATCTACTTCGCTATTCATAGCAAACGATAACCAAAGAAAAATAAAAGGATTTTTCTTTGGTTATCTGCGTTTTTGGCAGAGCTGTTTACTAAGCTTGTTAGTTGGATTAGGTCATGAAAGTACACTAGCACAGTAAAAGTAAAACTCTATTATGCCTTCATTGTTCTTAGGTGGTTATCGCTCCGTAAACATTTCTCAGACTTTTCAGGTAACTATGTATTCATAAAAACTTAGTAGAAGAACACGCCAATACAGTAGAAAATCAAAGAGAAATGCTTTTTTATTTTTCTTTGATTTTCGGTGCTATGAAAGCAATAAATATAAAAAAAGTTTATGCGACTTCAACGAGATTTACCATCCTTATAAAAATCAAGGTAAATCTCGTTGCGGAGACAGAAACTATTTTTATATTTATTGCTTACTTTAAATTTACCTTAATAGTATATCGAAGTAATAACACTCTACTAAGATTTCACTCGCCAATACATTAATTATAACTATGATAAATTCTTATTCTTATTATAAGCAAGCTTTAAAAACTCTATTGGTGTCAGTTGTTTTTCTTCGTTGTAGGGGTAGACTTCCATTGATAAACTGTCGCAAGTTGTATCTTTTATTATATCTACAATAGATTTAAAATCAACGATTCCTTTTGTTGGGAGCCAGTGTCTGTCATCTAGTCCGTCATTATCAGATAGGTGCACGCAAAATAGTCTATTCTTCCATTTTTTTAGAATTTCTCCCTTGCTTTCTCCATTTATAAAATCGTGAGATGAATCATAGCAAAATCCCAAATAGTCAGAATTAAATTCTGCCAATACAAAATCTGTATATTTAAATTTTTTTGTGTTTTCTACAGCAATTTTTATTTTTATATCTTCAGCTAATAGAACTATTTTTTCGAAAGATTTATAGCCATTAGTGAAATCAACAGCGTATCCATTGGATACGCTAGATATGCTTCCTCGATTAGTATGCATAACAACCTTGTCAGCACCTGATGCTTTACATCCCTCTATACAATTTAAAAGCTCATTTGTATATCTTTCTCTGTCTGAAACAGTATCACTCCAAAGTAAATTACAATCCTCATAGGGTAGATGTATATTATCTACTTCTAAACCAAATTCATTTGCTAGTGACACAAAGTTTTTTTTATCTTTAAATTTCGGAAAGCTTTCATCTTCCCACCATAACATTACATTGTCAAAATTAGCTTCCTTTATTAATCTCAATCTTTCTTTTATAGGCAGTACATAACCAAACCAGTTAAAAATCCCAGATTTCAATACAATCACCTCATTTTTAAATTTCATAACATATTCTCAAACTTAGTTTAATCCATTTCTTCAATATTATATCATGTGAAATTTTGAAATACAATTTAGCTATTATTTTCATAAATAAGAATTAACTTAATTTATATGAATAAGAATTAACTTAATTTATATGAATAAAAATTAACTTAATTTTTATTGACATACTATATATATATGATATAATTAAAAACAAACAAACGTTCGAGGAATATTATGAATGAGAATATATTTGAAAAGCTTAAAATTTTAGCTGATGCAGCTAAGTATGATGTATCTTGTGTTTCAAGTGGAGTGGATAGGAAAAATAACAAGATAGGCAGTATAGGCAATGCTTCAGCATCAGGTATTTGTCACACATGGTCTGCTGATGGAAGATGTATATCTTTACTTAAAATTTTGCTTACTAATGATTGTATATACGATTGTATGTATTGTTTAAATAGAGTTACAAACAATGTAGAAAGAGCTACTTTTACACCAGAGGAAGTAGCTGAATTGACTATTCAATTTTACAGACGCAACTACATAGAAGGATTATTTTTAAGCTCTGCTGTCAATGTTAGTCCAAATCATACTATGGAAAACATATATAAAACACTTTTGCTTTTAAGAACAAAGTACATGTTTGGAGGATATATTCATGTTAAGATTATACCAGGCGCAGATCCTGAAATAATTAAAAAAACAGGCTTTTTGGCTGACAGAATGAGTGTCAATATTGAGCTTCCAACTACAGAAAGTTTACAGCTTTTAGCACCACAAAAAAAGACAGAAAAATTATTGTTGCCTATGAATCAAATAAAAACAGAAACTCAAATAAACTCAGAGGAAAGAAAAAAATATAAGAATGTGAAAAAATTTGTACCTGGAGGACAATCAACTCAGGTTATTATAGGAGCTACCAATGATTCAGATAGTACTATACTTAACTTGTCCCAATCTTTATATGATAAGATAAACATGAAAAGAGTGTTTTTCTCTGCCTACATTCCTGTTATTAGCTCTCCCAATCTACCTGCTCTTAGTACAGTTCCCCCTCTTAAAAGAGAACATAGACTATATCAGGCAGACTGGCTAATGAGATTTTATCAATTTAAAAGTGAAGAATTATTTACTGATACAGAAAGAAATTTAGACTTAGAATTTGATCCAAAAATAACTTGGGCATTTAGGAATATAGACAAATTTCCTATTGAGGTAAATAAGGCATCCTATGAAGATTTATTAAGGATTCCCGGTTTTGGAGTATTAACAGTTAATAGAATTATTAAGGAAAGAAGAGGCGCACTTTTAACCTATGATTCTTTAAAAAAGATGAGAACGGCACTTAATAGAGCAAAATATTTTATAACTGTAAACGGAAAATATTATGGTGGAGTAGGTGTTGAGCCAGAATATATTAAAAATGAGATAAGACAAAAAGAGTTGCAGGAGCAATTAAATTTGTTTCAACTACTATAGTGGAGGGTATATGGATTATTTATATGATGGTAGCTTTGATGGATTTTTAACATGTGTGTATTATAGCTATAAAGTTGAGAAGGCCACAGGTATATACGAAGAAAGTTCATATCAGCATTCAATTATTGACAATTATAAAGTTGTAAATACAGACTCGAATTTATCCGGTATTGTTTATGATGCAATAGAAAAAAAAATATCTAAGGAAGCTATGCATATAATCTTTTATGCTTTTTTGTCTTGTCAGGATAAGAAAGAAAATTATATTCTTAATTTTATAGAATTTGGTTTTAAAAAAGGGAAAATAGCTGTTGATATGTATTCGCATGATAGTGTACTTCCCGTAAGAGAAATGTATACAAAGGTTTCCAGAGAAGAACATGGATTTTTAGGTTTATTAAGATTTTCAGACATTGATGGAATTTTATATGCAAAGTATAATCCAGATAACAATATAACAGCCCTTATAACAGAGCATTTTGCTGATAGATATAAATATGAAAAATTTATTATTCACGACGAGAAAAGAAAAATAGCTTCAATATACGCTAATGGATGTTGGGAAATTATTGATGCTAGTTATATTAATATAGATGATTTAACAAAGGATGAAGTTATGGTTCATCAGCTTTGGAAGAGCTATTTTACTACACTTGCAATTGAAGAAAGGAAAAATCCAAATCTTCAATTCCAAAAAGTACCGGCACGGTATAGAAAAAATATAGTAGAGTTTAATAATATAATCTCCTAACAATATTTTTAATATTGTTATCAATATTTTTAATATTGTTATCAATATTTTTAATACTGTTATCAATAATTATAAAATTATTAAATAGATAGTAGTGTCGAAAAAAGCACTATTATTTTTTTACACTAATGGAACTTTTTACTCATTTTTTCTGTCTAAAATAATATATACATTAATGTAAATTTTAAATTACGTTAATATACATTAGATGTAATTTAGTTATGTATAAAAATATAACAATGTGCAAAATGTGGTTAATAACCATATTATAATAGGAGGTTAAAATGAGAAAGTATTTATTTAAGACAGTGGCACTTATGACAGTGGCAATTATGCTATTATCAAATATAGCTGTTTTTGCTGATAGCTACAAAGGGAAAAATGACAAATGGACTAATTCTAAAGATAGCAAGGAGTATGTTAGAGTAGGTGAAATTGCAGAAATAAAATCTAACATAATAACATTAGGAGAAAAATCAGATAAATCTATGTTTAAGTTATCTGATAAAACTACAATATTAAATGCAGATGATTCTAAGATAAAAATCTCAGATTTAAAAAACGGTATGAATGTAGAGATTACCTACAATAAAATATCAAATGATAAAAAAAATAAAGTTAATAATGCTATTAGCGTTAAAATTATAAAAAATTCTACACAAATAAAGAATGCATATATAGATGAAATAGCTGATTATTCTAAATCTGAAAAAGTTATTACAATTATATATGAGACAGTTGACAGTAGAAATAGAATAATTGAAAATATTATGAACCTAATCGTTGATGGAAATACAAAAATTTACAATCAATTAGGGGATAATATTAAGGTATCAGGCTTAAAACAAGGCATGATTATTAATGTAGAACATTCAAATAAAATTACTAAAGGTGCAGTTCCACAAGCATATGCTAATAAAATTAGTATAATAAAAAGTGAAGCAGATACTCAAATTACTGAGTCCAAAATATTGGATGTTTATACTAGTAATCAAAAATCATATATACTGGTTGGAGATTCAAACAACACTGCTAAGCAAATTTTATTTGTTTTAGCGGATAATGCTGTTATAAAAAATCAATATGAGAAAACAATAGCTTTGAAAGATTTAGCAAAAGGTCAAAAAATTAAGGTTGAACACTCTATTGCTATGACTAGAAGCCTACCTCCTCAATATGTAGCTTATAACGTACAGATAATAGACGATTTAGGAATCGTTGTAAAGGAGAAAGCAACAATAGAAGGTTTAAAGTATATTTCAAATTCTGAGCTTTTAGTAACAATCGTTTATGAAACAAAAGATAGTTATAATAGGGTAGTTAAAAATGAAATGGATTTAGTCGTAGATAATGATACATTTATTGTAGATCAATTTAATGATGTTATAACAAAGCTTGATCTAGAAGAAGGTATGATTATAAGGGTAGAACATTCAAGCAAGATAACTAAAAGTTATGTACCTCAAGCTTATGCATATAAAATTAGTGTAATTAAAAATGCTGAAAATGTTAAAGTTACGGAATCTAAAATTTTAGAGAAATATGTAATAGAAAATAAATTATATGTACTTGTTGGTGATTCCAAAAATGTAAGTAAACAAATTTTATTTGTTTTATCTGATAATGTAAAAATAAGAAATCAATATGGTAAAACTATTGGCTTTAAAGATTTGATAGTAGGTCAGAAAATAAAAGTTGAACATTCTAGCGCTATGAGCAAAAGCTTACCACCACAATGTGTAGCTTATTCTATAGAAGTGATTGATGATTTTAACATAGATTTTATTGAAGATGCATTAATTGAAGAGGTAAGTGTTAAAAATAACAGCATTACTGTTAGCTATGAAGTAAAGGTTGGTTCTAGGTACTATGAATATACACTTATACTTGTTGTAGATAGCAATACAATTATTTTGGATAAAAAAGGAAAATCTATTTCATTAAGCAGCTTAAAGGAGGGTATGCTATTAGATGTAGAGCATGAAATTTTAGCAATACTAAGCTCTCCACCAAAATCTTATGCTCATAAAATAAGTATTGTAAATGATAATTATAACGAACCTATAGATGAAGAAGATTGTGAACTTTTTAGACTGTTGATTAAATTATATGTTGAAACAGAATCAAGGGAATGGTTAAATTGTATTATGTATCATAATCACGATTGGAGCTATTTAAACGGAAAAGAATTAGATGATTTCTTTGAAAGTATGTTTGAAAGCATGTTTGAGAGCAGTATGGACGATGACGATATTGAGGATTTATTAGAGAGATTGTTCAAAGGATATAGATGGGATGACTAAAAAAATCGTGCAATTTGCACGATTTTTTTATTATCTTGTAAAAATTTGTGTCCAATAAGCTTTCCCGTTTGAGTTTGTAGCATATCCTACACCTATTTTTGTGAAATCAGATGCTAGGATATTTGCTCTATGTCCTGATGAGTTCATCCATGCAGTGACTACTTCTTGAGGAGTTTTTTGTCCTGAAGCTATATTTTCGCCCCATGCAGTGTATTTAATACCGAATTGCTTTAACATGTCTCCAGCTCTACCATAAGTTGGTGATTCATGGCTAAAATAATTGTTAGTAGCCATATCTTGTGATTTTATTCTTGCAACATTTGATACTGAAGTATCTAGTGTTAGTGCAGATAAACCATTTTTAGCTCTTTCAGCGTTAACTAGATCAACAACTTGTTTTTCGTAGCTTGATACTGATGAATTTGAGTTGTTGTTTTCTTCTTGACTAGGTTTATTTGTTTCTGGTTTGCTAGTGTTTTGATTGTTGTTTTGACCTTTATCTTGATTTGGCTTATTAGAATCTGTACTAGGCTTGTTTGGCTTATTAGTGTCAACGCAAGGCTTATTTACGTCTATGTTTGGTTTGTTTTTGTTTGTGTTAGGTTTGTTAGTGCTTTGACCATTTTTTATACAATTATTTATTATGTCAGATATTTTTATTTTACAGTCTTTGTTTGAAAAATAATTGTAGACTTTAGAGTTGCTTACTCCTTTCTTCAGAATGTAGCAGTTTGATTTTACGTTATTCAAATCAAAGCTATTGCAGTTGCTGTTTGTATCTGCAAATGCAGGTACTACAGACAAAGCTGTAATTAGTAAAGATAAAGCTATAACTTTATTCTTCATATAATCACACTCCTTCTTATGAAATTTTGTATAGCAAGGGAACTTTTATGTAGCTCTCTCGTCTAAATAGATTATACAGGGGTATGGGTAAATAAATAAACCCGCAATTAATTCTTATAATGCTAAATATGTGAATAATATTGTATGTAGTGGTATAAATATTAATTTATGTTAAAAAAACTTGCATATATTTCTTTATATACAACAATATGTAACGCAAATATAGTAAATATGTAAACAATAATCATTTTTGGGATATTATAATTTAATATAAATTGATAAAAAAATATAAAATACACCTTGACACCAATAAATTTGCATAATAATATCTCACCACATAACTCAGCAGTACTCTTAAAATTTTACAAAAAAATAAGGTCTTTCCAAAGACTTTCACGATTTTTTTTACTTATCAATTGTCAAACTTCCGAATTGAGGTTAATTGTGAACTTTTTAAATTGTTGATTAAATAAAAAAATCATGCATAATTTGCACGATTTTTTTATTATCATTTTATTATCTTATAAACATTTGTGTCCAATAAGCTTTTCCGCTTGAGTTTGTAGCGTAACCTACTCCTATTTTTGTGAAATCAGATGCTAGAATATTTGCTCTATGTCCTGATGAGTTCATCCATGCAGTAACTACTTCCTGTGGAGTTTTTTGTCCTGAAGCTATATTTTCGCCATATGCAGTATATTTAATACCAAATTGTGATAACATGCTTCCTGCTCCACCGTAAGTTGGAGATGTATGGCTAAAGTAATTATTTGTAGCCATATCTTTAGATTTTGTTCTTGCTACATTTGATACAGAGCTGTCAAGTGTTAATGCAGATAAACCATTTTTAGCTCTTTCAGCATTAACTAATTCAACAACTTGTTTTTCATAACTAGATACTGATGAATTTGAGTTGTTGTTTTCTACTTTACTAGGAGTTGTTGTATCTAGTTTAATAGTATTTTGATTACTGTTTTGGTCATATTTTGAATTATCTACACTTGGCTTAGTAGCATCTGCACTAGGTTTTTTTATTTCAAAGTTTTGTTTTCTAGTAGTTATATCTAATAAATAATCGTAGACTTTAGAGTTGCTTACTCCTTTCTTCAGAATGTAGCTGTTTGAGTTTGAGTTATTCAAATCAATGCTATCGCAATTGCTGTTTGTATCTGCAAATGCAGGTACTACAGACAATACTGTAATTAGTAAAGATAAAGCTATAACTTTATTCTTCATATAATCACGCTCCTTATTTGAAATTTTGTTTGCAAGGGAACTTTTCCTGTAGCTCTCTCGTCTGAATTAATTATACAGGCCTATTAGGTAAAAAATAAACCCATAATAAATTCTTATATTGTTAATTGTGTGAATAATATTGCATATGATAGTATAAATATTAATATATGTTAAAAAAAATTGTATATATTTCTATATATATAACATAATGTAATGCAAATACAATGATTTTTGTTAACAATAATCATTTCTGGAATATAATAATTGAAAATAAATTTAAAAAAATTTTAAAAATACACCTTGACATTAATAAATTTGTATATTAATATATCGTATAAGTAAGCTAGATAAGAAAATTATAAATAAATTATTAGTACAGTGAAAGAAATAAATACTAATTATATATTTAGTATTAGTAGTAATATAGAGACTATGTAGAGAGTAGGTCGGTTGGTGAAAGACTTACAGTTATATATTATGAAATACGATTCTGGAGTATCTATAGGAAACTATAGCGAATTAACCAAATGTTACTTGGTTAGAGGCACTAGCGTGAAAAAGAACTTCACGCTTTAGAGTGTAAATTAAGGTGGTACCACGGCTATTTCGTCCTTTTGCGAAATAGCCTTTATTATTTTTTGATATAAAATTAAATATAATATAAAAACTAGGAGGAAAATTAAATGGAAAAACAAAATGTTTTTGATGTCCTTAAAGAGAGAGGATTTATTGAACAATGTACTCATGAAGATGAAATTAGAGAAGCATTAGGCAAGGAAAGAGTAACATTTTATATAGGATTTGATGCTACAGCTGATAGCTTAACTGCTGGACACTTTTTAACCGTTATGGCTATGATGCACATGCAAAGAGCTGGACATAGACCTATAGCATTACTTGGTGGAGGAACTACGATGATAGGTGATCCATCTGGTAAATCAGATATGCGTTCTATTATGACAAAGGAGACTATTGCATACAATGCAAATAGATTCTATCAACAATTATCAAAATTTATTGATTTTGACAATGATAATGCTATTATTGCAAATAATGCTGATTGGTTATTAGATCTTAACTATGTTGAGTTTTTAAGAGAAATAGGTGTTCATTTTTCAGTTAACAGAATGCTTACAGCAGATTGCTACAAACAAAGAATGGAAACAGGACTTACATTTTTTGAATTTAACTACATGTTAATGCAATCATACGATTTCTGGAAGTTAAACAAATTATATGGTTGTACAATGCAGTTAGGTGGAAATGATCAATGGTCAAACATCATAGGTGGTGTTGAGTTAATTAGAAGAAAAGAACAAAAATCTGCATTCGGATTAACATTCAAGCTTCTAACTACAAGTGAAGGAATAAAAATGGGTAAAACTATGAAGGGTGCTCTTTGGCTAGATCCTGAGAAAACATCACCATACGAGTTCTACCAATACTGGAGAAATATTGAGGATGTTAAGGTTGAAGAGTGTTTGGGATTATTGACATTCCTGCCTATGGATGAGGTTAGAAGATTAGGTGCTTTAGAAGGTGCTGAAATAAATCATGCAAAAGAAGTCTTAGCATTTGAAATAACTAAGATAGTACATGGCGAAGAAGAAGCAATGAAGGCACAAGAGGCAGCAAAAGCATTGTTCTCCGACGGAGCTAATATGGATCACGTTCCTTCTACAGAAATTACTAAGGAAGAATTAGGTGATGGTATAAACATTATAGACTTAATGATTAAAGCAGACCTAATTAAAACTAAGAGTGAAGGAAGAAGGTTAGTTGAGCAAAATGGAGTTAGAGTTAATGATGAAGTATTTTCAGATTTAGCAAAAACTATAACCGAAAATGATTTTAATGATGACAAGTTAATGATAAAAAAAGGAAAAAAAGTATTCCACCGTATAATTTTAAAATAATTGTATTTTTACGCCAATTGTTGGAAAGACTAGACAAAAGATATATTTAAATGATATTATATTTAAGAAAATTAAAAAGTTGCTAATAACATTGATTATTTAGCAACTTTTTTACGTAATAAGCAGGTTTACAATATTTTTATGGACTTGATAAAATTGGTTACAAGAAGGAGGACTAATCATGACAATAAGTTTCGATATTATTCAAACTATTGCAGTAGCAGTAATGGTATTATATTTAGGAAATTTTATAAGAAATAAAATACACTTTTTAGAACGGTTTTGTATACCGGCACCAGTAATTGGAGGAATTATATTTTCAATAATTGTTCTTATTGGATATATGACAAATTACTACCATTTTGAATTTGACACAGCCCTTCAAAGTGTATTTATGACAGCGTTTTTTACTACAATAGGATTTAGCGCCAGCTTAAAGGTTTTAAAAGAAGGCGGTATAAAAGTATTTATATTTTTAGCTGTTGTTATTGTTTTAGTAATATTGCAGGATATATTAGGCATTTCATTAGCTAAATTATTTGGACTTAATCCTCTTATTGGACTGTCAACAGGGTCAGTACCAATGGTAGGCGGACATGGTACTGCAGGAGCATTTGCGCCAGTATTTGAAGATCTTGGTGCATCTGGTGCGGTTACTGTAGCTATGGCATCTGCTACATTTGGACTTATAGCTGGAAGTATGATAGGCGGACCTCTTGGAAAAAGACTTGTTGAAAAGAATGATTTAAGATCTACTGATACAGAAAGAATTGTAATAGTTGATTCTTCTCAGGAGGACTCTTCTGATAGTAAGTTTGCGCAGGCTGCTTATCAAATTATTATAGCTATGGGTATTGGAACAGTAATTTCTAAAATTTTGGTTTTAGTTACAGGGCAAACATTTCCAGAGTATTTAGGTGCAATGTTTGCAGCAGCTATAATTAGGAATGCAACAGAATCAAGCAGTAAATTTGATATTCATATTGATAAAATTGAAACTATAGGTAACTTTTGTTTAAGTATGTTTTTAGCTATGGCACTTATGACACTTAAGCTGTGGGAATTAGCTGACCTTGCTCTACCTCTTTTAGTTATGCTTGGAGCTCAGACTATACTAATGGCTATATTTGCTTATTATGTAACATTTAGCGCTATGGGTAAAGACTATGATGCTGCAGTTATAGCTTGCGGAAACTGTGGATTTGGAATGGGTGCAACTCCTAATGCCATGGCAAACATGCAAGCGATGACAAGTAAATTTGGTTATTCTAAAAAGGCGTTTTTTATTGTTCCTCTAGTTGGTAGCTTATTTATCGATTTTGTTAATACAACTATAATAACGATATTTATGAACATGTTTTCCTAGGTAAATATATTTACTTGAGTATGTATAATTTATTTAATTTAATATGTAACTTAGGCGGATTTAAATAAAGTTGATTATTTTGGTAATAATACTTGCAAGATATAAAATCATGTGCTATAATACAAAATAATTAATTTCCGCGTGAGGGAGTAGTTTTCGTATATTACGTTTTAAGTCAACATACATGATCATTTATGATCTGGCTTAAATTAAAAGACAAGACTTACGCACAATACTATTATTTGTATTGTGTGTAAGTCTTTTTTTATATATTTTCAGGCATTAACAAATGCCTATACATAAGATTATAAAGGA
This sequence comes from Firmicutes bacterium UBA2058, assembly GCA_002332905.1. Classification (GTDB taxonomy): domain Bacteria; phylum Bacillota; class Clostridia; order Tissierellales; family Sedimentibacteraceae; genus UBA1535. The sequence goes on from DDAM01000023.1 coordinate 13,134, forward strand.
GAGCAAAAGTATGAAGTTCTACAATGAAGACTTGGAAAAAGTCTTAAAAGAAATTAACAGCTCTGTTGAGGGTATATCTAATGCCGAAGCAGAAAAGCGTTTAACCGAAAATGGTAAAAACAAGCTGGATGAAGGGGAAAAGGTAAGTATTTTTACACGCTTTATACAACAGCTTAAAGACCCAATGCTTATAATTTTAATGATTGCGGCAGCTGTTTCAGGAGTAACTGCAATATACTCCGGTGAAAGTCTTGCAGATGTTATAATCATTTTAGCAGTAGTAATTATAAATGCTATTTTAGGAGTGTATCAAGAAAGTAAGGCTGAGAAAGCTATAGAAGCATTGCAGGAAATGGCATCGGCGACTAGTAAGGTTCTTAGAGATGGTCAAATAGTTACTTTAAAAAGTGAAGATATAGTAATTGGAGATGTTGTAATTTTAGAAGCAGGTGATGCAATTCCAGCAGATGGTCGTATCATTGAAAGCGCTAGTATGAAAATTGAAGAAGCTGCACTTACAGGAGAAAGTGTACCTGTTAACAAAATTATAGAAACTCTTGGTATAGGAGATAGCAAAGAGAATTCTTTCAAGGAAGTTCCTTTAGGTGATAGAAAAAATATGGTCTATATGGGAAGTACAGTAGTTTACGGACGTGGAAAGGCTGTAATTTGTGCAACTGGTATGGACACTGAAATGGGTAAAATAGCAGATGCACTCGCAAAAGCAGAAGAAGGTCAGACACCGTTACAAATAAAACTATCACAATTAAGTAAGGTTTTAAGCTATGCAGTTCTTGGTATATGTGCATTCATTTTTGTATTTAGCTTGCTACGAGCAGGTAATTTAAACGGTGATGTTGTTTTGGGTACATTTATGATAGCAGTAAGTTTGGCTGTTGCAGCTATACCTGAAGGTTTGGCAACAGTTGTTACTATTGTTTTATCTATTGGTGTAACTAATATGTCAAAGCGTAATGCAGTTATCCGTAGATTAACAGCTGTTGAAACTCTAGGATGTGCTCAGGTAATATGTAGTGATAAAACAGGAACTTTGACTCAAAACAAGATGACTGTAGTTGAACATTATAGTGATGATGAGATACTTTTAGCAAAAGCCATGGCATTAGCAAGTGATGCTGAGCTTGAAGGTGATAATGCTGTTGGTGAACCAACTGAATGTGCTCTTGTAAATTATGCTAATAAACTAAAGCTTAAAAAACCGGAGCTTAAAAAGGAAGAGCCACGTATTGGAGAAGCGCCTTTTGATAGCTCAAGAAAAATGATGAGTACTGTTCATAAAACTAAAAACGGAATTATTCAATATACTAAGGGTGCACCTGATGAGGTTTTGAAATGCTGTACTAAAATCATTGAAAATGGAAATGTAAGACCTTTAACAGAAGGCGATAAAAACAAAATTTTATCACAAAATAAAGCTTTAGCAGATAAAGCATTGCGTGTTCTTTGTGCAGCTTATAAAAACTATGACAATGAGCCAAGTTCTTATGAGCCACAAGCATTAGAAAATGATTTAATATTTATTGGATTAACTGGTATGATAGATCCTATTAGACCAGAGGTGTTATCAGCTGTTAAGGAATGTAAAGATGCAGGTATTCGTCCTGTAATGATTACAGGTGACCATAGAGATACTGCAATTGCCATAGCTACAGAATTAGGCATTATAACAGATCCATCACAAGCAATAACAGGAGCTATGCTGGATGACATACCAGATACTGCTTTAGAGAAAGAAATAGAAAAATACGGTGTTTATGCTCGTGTTCAACCAGAGCATAAGGTTAGAATAGTAAAAGCTTGGCAAGATAAAGGATATGTAGCAGCAATGACAGGAGATGGAGTAAATGATGCTCCTAGTATTAAAACAGCAGATATTGGTGTTGGAATGGGTATTACAGGAACTGACGTTACAAAAAATGTTGCTGATATGGTATTAGCAGATGATAACTTTGCAACTATAGTAGGTGCAGTTGAAGAAGGTAGAAGAATTTATGACAACATACGTAAGGCTATTCAATTCTTGCTAGCAAGCAATCTAAGTGAGGTTGTAAGTATATTTGTAGCAACTGTTTTGGGATTTACTATATTAAAGCCAGTTCATCTGTTGTGGATTAACTTAATAACTGACACATTCCCAGCTTTATCCCTTGGCATGGAACCAGCAGAGCCTGGACTTATGAATAGAAGACCAAGAGATAAATCAGAAGGTATTTTTTCAGGTGGCTTAGGATTTAATGTTGTATACCAAGGTATATTAGTTTCAGTACTAACACTTGCTGCTTACTTTATAGGACACTATATAGAAAGTGGTGTTTGGGAAATTACAAATAGCGCTGATGGTATGACGATGGCGTTCTTAACAATGAATATGGCAGAAATATTCCACTCATTCAATATGAGAAGCACTAATAAAAGTATATTTTCGCTAAAGAGTCGTAATATGTATTTATATGGTGCGATGATTTCCAGCTTAGTGCTTACAACAGCTGTTATATATGTGCCGTTTTTATCTAATGCATTTGGACTTGAGCATATAAGCTTAGTAGAATATGCTATTTCAATGGGATTAGCAATATCAGTAATTCCAATAGTAGAAATAATTAAATCAATACAAAGAAAATCAAGTAAATAAAATATATAAGAATAAATAATGCAAAAACACAAAGGATTGAATTTTTAACCTTTGTGTTTTTTCTTTTCAAAAAAATTAAAAAACTCTTGACAATTAACTCCGACAAATGTAAGATAATTGTATCCTACAAATGTAGTAGAAAGGAGAGAGTTAAAAATGAAAGAAATACCTAATATTAGTGGTGCAGAATTGGAGATAATGCAAGTTCTTTGGGAGGCAAGTAAACCTTTAAAAATACAAGAGGTTATTGAGGGTCTTAAAAGTATTAATTGGAAGTATAACACTGTTGGTACTCTATTAATGAGAATGACAGAAAAAGGTGCAGTTACTTCTGAAAAAAAAGATAGAGTAAATTATTTTGCTCCTGCTATTAATAAAGAAGAATATAAAAAATCACAAACTAAAAATCTTATATCAAAGCTGTATAATGGCTCAGTAAAGGATCTTGCTGTTTCTCTTTTTAAAAGTGAGGATATGTCAGACAGTGATATTGATGAGATACGAAAAATGTTTGATTTGTAAGGAGAACCCTTTATGATAACAAATATTTTTAAGGTTATACTCCTAATGTCGGCAATAGGAAGCATTTTGACAGTTGTTTTGCTTATTATAAAGCCTATTACGAAAAAGATTTTCAGCCCTAAATGGCAATACTATATCTGGCTTACGGTCTTATTGGTTATGATATTACCTGTTTCAATAAAGTTGCCAGACAAAACGACAGAGATGCTTGAAAATACTACAAATACTGATGAAGTAATTACAAATTTACCTATTAATGATGTACAACCGAAAGCACAAGCACAAGTAACACCTAAAGCACCCGTAGCATTACAATTGGTATTATCGGATATACCTTCAATTCCAATTAATGTTATAGATGTAGCAAGTTTATCTTGGATAGTTGGAGTAGTTCTTTTTTTTACTCTTAAAATAATAAGATACATTATATTTTTAAAAACAATTTATCAGAACTCACAGGTTGCTGAATGTACCAAAATTGATATAGATAAAATAACTGTTCGTATTACAGATATGATTGAGGCGCCCTTGATAATTGGATTATTTCACCCTGTTTTACTTCTTCCTAATGTTGAAATCACAGGCGAAAATTTAAACTATATATTATTACACGAAATGACACATTACAGACGTAACGACCTTTTATACAAGTGGTTTGCAATGCTTGTAAACTCCATACATTGGTTTAATCCATTTATATATATAGTTTCAAAACAAATTGATGAAGAATGTGAAATTTCTTGTGATTTATCTGTTGTGGCAGATATGACAGAACAGGAACAAAAGAATTACATGGCAGTAATTTTAAATTTGTTATCAGCTTCAAAAGTTAAAACAAGATTACTTACAACACAAATGGCAAGTAATAAAAAAATGTTAATGAGGAGATTTACTATGATTAAAAATTCAAAGAAAACAGGCAGAATTATTTCTATTGCATCAATTATTCTTGCAATTTCTTTATTTACTACAATGGCTTTTGCAAGTGGTATCATAAAGGGCAATAGCTTAGAGGATACCAATAAGTTAAGTACAAATATAGAAACTGATAAAATTACTAATAATAAAACTAATGTATTACTGTATTGTACTGATAACGGTAATAGAATTGATTCTTCTATGATTATTTCGTTTAATAGAGCAAATGGAGATATTTCATTGTTGTCTATTCCAAGAGATGTTCTTTTGACTAAAGATGAACAAAATGTCAAATTCTCTGAATTATTAACAATTGGTTCGGAACAAGATCTGATAGATACTGTCCGAAATGATTTCGGAGTACCAGTTAATTATTATGTTGGAATTGATTTTGAAGCTTTTAGAAGTATCATTGATACATTAGGCGGGGTTGAGTATGATGTACCATTTGATATGTACTATAATGACCCTTATGAAAACTTGAATATATCCTTACGTAAAGGACGTCAAATCTTAAATGGTGAGCAAGCAGAATGGCTGTTACGTTATCGCTCAGGCTACAAACAAGGCGATTTTAGTAGAATTGAGGTGCAACAAAATCTTATTAAAGAAGTTATTAAGCAAAAGCTTAACCTCAATAACATTTTAAAACTAAAGAATGTAGTGGAAATTATATTTAAAGAGTTGACAACTAATTATCCAGTAAGCAACCTAGTTGATGATATGGAATCGATTAAAAATATATCTTCCTATAATATTAATACTTACACTATGCCAGTAAGTGTTAAAAATACAAGCGAGAGAGCATATTATTTAGTAGATGATAGTGAGCTTATGAAAATCATTAACAAATACTTTAAGCTTAATTAGGTTTTTATTTGAAGTTAGTATTGTTTAAATATTGTTTTATTGCTATACATATGTTAATCTATTTAAGTAAATAAATCCTGAAGAAAGAGGCTGTTGTAAAATAATACTATGTAGCAGCATTTGTTAAAATATTTAACTATAAATAGTATATAAAGTTCATTTTTCAACAACCCCTATTTTGGTGACGCTGTAATAGGAGAAGATGATGAGATTACTTAATGGTTATCACTCTTCATGGAGTGAGTTTTTAAATGAAGAAATTATTAATAGATTACATGATATAGAGTCTAAAATAGGCGATAATATAAATCCTGAGCCTGAAAACGTACTAAGATTTCTAAACAATGATTTAAGCAGCATAAAAGTAGTAATTTTGGGACAGGACCCATATCCTGAAAAGGGAAGGGCAACTGGAAGGTCTTTCGAGGTTGGAGATTTACGTGATTGGAATGATAAGTTTAGACAGGTATCCCTTAAAAATATAATTAGATTGATTCATAAAAATTATAATAATATAGAAGACTACAATGAAATTAGAAAATTTTCTACTATACAAGAAGAAATAAAAAATAAAAATTTTATTATACTTCAACCTGATGAAATATTTAAATCTTGGGAAAAACAAGGGGTTTTAATGCTTAACACTTATTTAAGTGTAGAGTCAGGAAAACCAGGTAGCCACATTGCTATATGGGAGGATTTTAGTGAAAGTCTTTTAAGATTTATTTCATCATCAAATAAAAGTATAAACTGGTTTTTGTGGGGCAAACAAGCTGAAGAGAAATCACAGCATATTATAAGTGGTAAAAAATATATTAGTAGACATCCAATGATGTGCTCCGAAAAATATGAAGATGATTTCTTGAAATCAAACTGTTTTAAGGATACTATGAATATTATTGATTGGTTAGGGTAGAATATGTTAAAAATTTTTAACATATTCTTTTTTTATTAGAAATTATTATTTTACAATACATTTAAGCAATTATAATATATAAAGGCTAAGTACTACATGTAGTGTTAAGTTGACAGCTAATGAAAACAATGCTACAATATATTGTATACATGATAATAAAAAATTTATAGAGTGAAAAGTATTTTCCATAAAGCGAAAAGCATTTTTCTCTCTGCAAAGAGGTTTAGAATGATAAAAATATTAAAAAGAACCGGAATTTTAGCTGATTTTACTATTTCTAAAATTGAAAACGCCATTGTTAAGGCTATGAAAGAAACTAAAAAGGGTGTTGATTTAGATATTGTAAAAGAAATATCAGAGTCTATCGAAAAGGAATTTGAGGATAAGAAATTCCCTATACCAGTTGAGGTTGTACAGGATATGGTAGAGGATAAGCTTATGGAAAGCACCCGAAAAGATGTGGCAAAAAGATACATACTTTACAGATATGAAAGAGATAAATCAAGAGATCAAAGAAAGAGAAGAGATTTTAAAGTACTAAGCGAAGAGTTTATAAGTAAGTATAAGCACAGAGAAACGCCTATGAATCAGCTTGGAAGTTTTGTTTATTATAGAACTTATTCAAGATGGCTTGAAGAGGAAAGAAGAAGAGAATATTGGTGGGAAACAGTTAGAAGAGCAGTAGAATACAACTGTAGCCTAGTACCTACAACTAGAGAAGAAGCTGAGGCTTTATATGATAATATATTTAATTTAAGACAATTTTTATCTGGAAGAACATTTTGGGTAGGCGGAACTCCTGTAGCCTATAACTATCCTATGGCAAATTACAACTGTGCATTTGAGGTTATTGATAATTATCATGCATTTAAAGACTTATTTTATCTACTTATGATTGGCTCTGGAGTTGGAGTAAGGGTATTAAAATCTGACGTTGAGAAATTATCAAAGCTAAGAAGTGACTATATGATTATACATGAAGATTATAGTCCTATAAATATTGACGCTCGTGAGGACAATACTAGTCTTGAATTTTATCAAAACAATACAGCAATGATAGTTGTCGGAGACAGCAAGGAAGGTTGGGTTCAAGCATTAGACTTTTTCTTGAAGCTTATATATAGCTCAGAATATAGAAATATAACTACAATAATTATAAATTATGATAATGTTAGACCAAAGGGAGAAGTTTTAAAAACCTTTGGAGGTACTGCAAGTGGACATATTAGTCTTAAAAATATGTTTACTAAAATAGATAAAGTAATAAAGAAAAGAGCTAGTATAGAAGGAAAAGAAAGATTTAAAATTAAGCCTATAGACTGTTTAGATATAGCTAATATTATCGGTGAAAATGTTGTTGTTGGTGGCGTAAGAAGAACTGCTGAAATTATGCTTATAGATTATGATGATAAGGAATGTGTAGAAGCTAAATCTAAACTATATAAGCAAATAGACGGACAATGGATAGTAGACAAGGATATTATTCACAGACAAATGAGTAACAATTCTATATACTATAAAGAAAAACCTACTAAAGAGCAATTGCATTGGCAGATTGAGCAAATGAGGTATTCTGGAGAACCTGGTTGGGTAAATGAAGTAGCAGGTGCTAAAAGAAGAGAAAACATGAATGGTGTAAATCCTTGTGGTGAAATTTTGCTTGACTCAAAAGGATTATGTAATTTAACTACTTTAAATATATTTGCATTTGTTAACAGTGATAATACTTTAGATGAACAGGGGTTGCTTGAGGCTCAAAGATTATCTGTTAGAGCAGCATATCGTATGACATGTGTTGAATTAGAATTACCAGAATGGGACAGCGTTCAACAAAGAGATAAACTAACAGGATGTTCATTAACAGGATGGCAAGATATGGTTAATGCAGTTGGCTTAAACGGAGATGAGCAAGCTGTTTTACTTAGAAAGCTTAGAAAAGTAGCTGAGGAAGAATCTAAAAGATATTCCATGGAAATTGGTGAAAAAGCGCCTATTCTAGTAACTACAGTTAAACCAGAGGGTACTCTTTCCCAGCTGCCTACTGTATCTAGTGGTGTTCACTATTCACATTCTCCATACTATATAAGAAGAGTCAGAATAAATAGCCATGACCCGTTAGTTAAGGTTTGTGAGGAATTAGGTTATCCAATATATCCAGAGGTAGGTCAGGATATAAAAACATGTACCACAAAGGTAGTGGAGTTCCCTTGTAAATCTCCAAATGGCAAAACAAAATATGATGTAAGTGCTATTGAACAGCTTGAAAATTATAAGCTTTTCATGGAAAACTACGTTGATCACAACTGCTCTATAACAGTTCACGTTAGAGATAATGAGTGGAAGGAAGTCGAAAAATGGGTATGGGATAACTGGGATGATGTAGTTGCATTATCATTTTTATCACTAGACGATAGCTTTTATCAACTTATGCCATACGAAGCAATATCTGAAGAAGAATATTTAAAAAGAGTATCTGAAATGAAACCATTTATACCATCACTTCTAAATAAGTATGAATTAAACGAATCAGACATAGATGTTGGAAATGATGGATGTGATAATGGAATATGTCCGATTAGATAATAAAATAAATATATCCCTCTGTGTATAATTAATATAAAAAAGAGTTTTATTAATATCACACATTATCCTTATATACATATTATAAAACTATATGTTAAGGAGGGATAGAATGACAAATAAAGAATTATTTGTTGAGTATTTAAAATTAAACAACATGGTACCACAAGATTTTTCAGAAGCTGATTTACCAAATTGGGATGTATTTGAAATGGATATGCAACAACCTTGGGACTTTTATGGAGGAATGACTCCTTATTCGGAAGACATAGCTCAAAGAATGTGGAACAGACCTGATTGGAGAAGACGTAGACATCCAGGATTCGGTCCAGGATTTGGTCCAGGATTTGGCCCAGGATTTAATAGACCATTTTTTCCATTGTTTTGGTGGTGGCTGTTGTTTTAACTAAATAATCATAGTAGTTAATAAATAAAGAGACTGTTGAAAACTAAATCAATAGCTCTTTTTTTATGACTTTTAAAACTGAATCTAGAATAGCAATATAAAAATGATATATTGAAATATATTGGAATATTTGTTAAAATATTTACAATATATTAAATTAAGGATTTATACCTTAGAGGGGAGTGGTTATAGTTATGAATTTAAAATTAAGAACTAAACAATTTTTTACATTTATTATTGTCATATCAATGATATTTGCTATGATGATACCTGCATATGCGGATGGAGTATCTGAAAATAAATTATCAGAGCTTCCTAAAGTTGGTGAAAAAGTTAATGGATTTACAACAGTCGAAAGAGGTAAAGTTAATATTTTAGGAGCTGATACAGCTTTCTTTAAACATGATAAATCCGGTGCTAATCTTCTATATATTCAGACAGAGGATAAAAACAGATCATTTAACATTACATTCCGTACACCTGCAATTAACGAGACTGGTATGCCTCATGTTTTTGAGCACATATCTATATCAGGCTCACAAGAATATCCATCTCAAAATATATTTTTCCCAGTTATAAATCAAACTTATACAACGTTTGTAAATGCTTTTACAATGCCAACTCATACATCTTATCCTTTGGCATCAATGTCTGAGCAGCAGCTACTTGTTTTGTCTGACTTTTATATGGGTGGAGTATTTAATCCTTTGTTGCTTACTGAAGAACGTTTATATAAGCGTGAGGCTTGGCGTTATGAATTAGAGGATAAGGATTCTCCTATAACAATAACTGGTACTGTGTACAATGAAATGAAAGGAAATCATAATATATCAAATGCTGCATATTTCAACACTCTAAAAACTTTATTCCCAAACAGCATTATGAGCAACAACTCAGGAGGAGATCCTGATTTTATACCTAACATGACCTATGATGATTTAATTAAATTTCATGATAAATATTATCATCCGTCTAATGCTCTTATAGTTTTGTATGGAGATTTGGATTATAAAAGCTTTTTAAAGCATTATGATGAAAAATTTTTCTCAAAATATGATATAACGGAAATGGATATTGAAACAGGTATAATTAAACCTTTAACACAGCCACAGGATAAAACATATCTTTTTGAAGTGGAAAAAGGCTCAACTGCTGAAAAATCTTCTATTATTGACTATGCATTTGCTTTAAATGGAATAACAACAGAAGAATATACTGCACTTGATTTAGCTACTGCTGTTTTAAACATGGAATCATCACAACTTAAAAAAAATATGGAAAAGTTATTTCCAGGGGCTCAAACTTTTGCCGCTGTAGTTAATCAGCACAATACACCTTTTCTTTTATTTCGAGCGCAAGGACTAAATGAAAATGATAAGCCTGTGTTTAAAAAAGTTGTAGATGATGCATTAAGTGATGTACTTAAAAACGGATTTGACAAGGAGCTAACTGATGCAATTCTATCAACTGTTGAGCTAAATAACCTGCTTGTTACAGAAAATATCAATTTAGGTGTTGAGATATCATCATCAATAGCTGCTGAGTGGGCAATAAAGAATGATATAAATGCTATGAATGCTGAAATGGATGCAATCAAAAAGATTGGTGGAAAGGTAGACGGTGGATATTTAGAAAAGATTGTAAAGAAATATTTAATTGATAATAAACATTCAGCTTTATTAGCTACAGTTCCATCACCAGGCTTAGCAGAGCAAAAAAACGCTGAGCTTGAAAAAAAATTAGCTGATAAAAAGGCTGCAATGACTGATGAACAAATACAGGCTTTAGTTAAGGAAACTGCTGAGCTGAAGGCTTGGTCAGAAGTTGAAGCTCCAGCTGAACTGCTTGAAAAATTAAAGGTTGTAACAGCTGAAAATTTACCGGAAGAGGTAAAAGAATATAGTGTAAATAAAAATGATAAAAATAAAGTGACCTATATGAGCGCAGAAGCAAGTGTAGGAAACATTGGAAGAACAGATATATTATTTGATTCATCTGCTATAAAGCCTGAGGACGTACAGTATTATTCATTATACACTAGTCTTTTAGGAAGCTTAGATACGAAAAATTATTCTAAGGATGAGTTAACAACTGAAATATTGCGTTATTTAAACGGATTTTCTACTTCTGCTAGTATAATGTATGATAAAGAAAATCAGTTCTATCCTAAGTTTAGAACTAGCTTTATGGGACTGATGGACGATTATGATAAAAGCTTAGATCTTGCGTTTGAGGTCTTATTTAATACTGATTTTACAGATACAGATAAAATTAGTAACTTTGTATCGCAACAAATGAATAATCTAAAGCAAGACATTAACATGAATTCATATAACTATTTAATGCTTCGTGCTTGTGGTCAGGAAAACGAGGCAATAAAATACAACTCTAACATAAGTGGGCTTGAATTCTATGATTTTTTAAAGCAAGTTGAAAAACAGCTTGAAAGTGATCCGCAAAAAGTAACAGAAAAGCTAAATTCAATATCTAAGCAATTAAAAAATAGTACTAATTTATTGGTTTTATATGCTGGAAATAAAGATGGAATTAAGAAGTTCAATAATAGCATAGACATTTTTGTAAATAAATTAGATAAAAATGAAATTAAAAAAGCAGATTATTCTATCTTACCTACATCCTCTGGAAGAGAAGCAATAGTTATAGATTCTGCAGTGCAGTATAATATCTTATATTCTTCATTAGAAGAGCTTGGATATAAATATTCAGGAAAACTTGCACCAATAACTAAATACATATATGATGCTTATTTGACTCCCAAAATAAGACATGGAATAGGTGCTTATGACAATATTATTAGCTTTGCTAGTAATGGGCTTATAATGCTTTCCTATAGAGATCCGTCTATTGTTGAAACTAATAAGGTTTATGATGAACTAGATGAATTTATGCTTAATACAAAGGTAACAGATAAAGAGCTAGAAAGCTATATTATCAGCTCTTATGGTGACAATACAAGATCTCTTGGCGAGCTTTCTGGTGCAGTATCATTTATTTATAATGCGTATAGTGGTTATACGGTAGAAGATACAAAACAGCTCCTTAAAGAAATTAAATCACTTACCTCTAAGGATTTAAAAGAATTTGCTGCTGTATTGAAAGAATACACAGAAAATGGTATTAGAGCAACAATTGGAAGCTCATCTATGATTGAAAAAAATAAGGAGTTATTTGACAGCATTTTAATGCCGTTTGGAGATTCATCATCAGATTCAGATAAGACCTTAACAAGAGCAGAACTTGTTTCATTGATTTTCGGAGGCACTGAAGGAGCTTTTGAACAAGCAAAGGCAATGGGAATCATTAAAGGTAATGGCAATGGCAACTATGGTGAAAATGATAAGGTAACAAGAGAGGAGTTTGCAGTTATATTAACTCGTTCCTTACAGGGGCTATCAGCTGGAAGCAGTGACGGAATAAAGGATTTTGATAGTATAAGTCCTTGGGCAAAGGAAGCAGTTACAACACTTGTTTCATTGAAGCTTTTTACTCTTGATGATAATGGTAATTTTAATCCTCACTCTGATGTGACAATGTCTGATTTTATGAAAGTAATAAACACATTACAAACTTTACAATAATAGAATTAATATAAAAATAACGCCTGATTTAGGCGTTATTTTTATATTAATTTTTATTTATTACCGCAGCATTTTTTGTATTTTTTACCAGAACCACATGGACATGGATCGTTTCTGCCAACTTTGCTTTCATTGATAACTTGCTTAGAACGATTGAAGTCTTTTCTAATTTCTTTTCTTCTTTCTTCTGGTATGATATTGTCCCACTCCTTTAAGCCATATAGCCATTCAGCTTTAGCTTCATGCATGTTCCAAAGTAATTTCTCAAAATCAAATTCTGCATTAATTACAGTTTCCTCAGTAGCATCTTCAAGCTTTAGTTCTTCCTTAAAGCTAGTGTTTGCTCCGTCTAAGAATCCAACAAATTGCTTTGCTGTTGAACCGAATTTTTCTGAAAGTTCTTTTATGCTACCACTTATAACAGGAGTATTTTCGCTAAGAATTTTTTTGTATATATCAGTTTCTTTAACCATATATTTTTTCCAGAATTCGGTATAATCTTCTTGAGTTTTTATGTTTTCTAAATCTTCAGTCCATTCTTTATATAAACTCATAATTACCTCCATTGCGCGTTTAAAGCGTCGTAAATCTTTAGAGTGTTTTTTCTTCACTCTTTTAACATAACTATTTTATCAGAAAATCTGCAAATTACAAGATATATATTTGCATAGCACAAAAAATATCATTTTTTATCTTTAAATAAGCTTTGCAGTAGCTTTGCTATAGCAAAGCTATATCAGTTCTATATTCCATTTTATCAAAGCAAATTTTTTTGACATTTGTATATACTTTTTCTCTTGCCTTTTCAATTGTATCTGCTAGACAGGTTACAGCTAACACACGTCCACCATTTGTTACGATTTTTCCATCACTAAACTTAGTACCAGCATGAAATACTATTACATCACTATCTACATCATCAATGCCGAAAATCTCTTTACCTTTTTCATAGCTCTCTGGATATCCGCCAGAAGCAAGTACAACAGTTACAGATTTTTTATCAGACCAAACTAAATCAGATTGCTTTAATGTTCCATCTGTGGTTTTAACCATAATTTCAAGTAAATCTGATTCAAGTCTTGGTAGTACAACCTCTGTTTCTGGATCTCCAAATCGAGTGTTATATTCCAGTACCTTTGCCTTATTATCTTTAATCATAAGACCTATAAACAATACACCTCTAAAATCAATATTTTCACCTAAAAATCCCTTTAAGGTTGTATCAATTACATGATCTTTGATATATGCCTTTAATTCATCAGTATAAATTGAATTAGGTGAAAAACAACCCATACCACCGGTATTTAGACCTAAGTCATTGTCGTAGGCTCTTTTATAATCTCTAGCACTTTCCATTGGTATTATCTCTTTACCATTTACAAAGCATAGTAAAGATGCTTCAGTTCCATCTAAAAATTCCTCTATTACAAGACTATCACCTGCATCGCCAAACTGCTTGTCTTCTAGTATAGATTTAATACCATCTTGTGCTTCATTAAGTGTGTTGCATATTAAAACACCCTTGCCAGCTGCCAAACCATCAGCCTTTATAACTACAGGCAGACTAAATTCTTTTACACCTTCTAGTGCATTTGTGCAATCTGTATAGGTTTTATATTTTGCAGTAGGGACATTATACTTTTCCATAAAGTCCTTTGAGTAAGATTTACTACCTTCAAATATAGCTCCGCACCTTTTAGGACCAAATGCTTTTATTCCATTTTTTTCAAGTTCATCTACAATTCCTGCAACTAGAGGAACCTCAGGACCTACTACAACAAAATCAATCTTATTATTATAGGAGAATTCAGTTATTTTTTCTATATCCTCAGCTTTTATGTCTACACATTCAGCTATACTTGATATACCAGCATTGCCAGGTGCACAGTATAATTTATTAAGTATTTTACTTTGTTTTAATTTATAACATATAGCGTGCTCTCGTGCACCATTTCCAACTACCAATACTTTCATTAGTACCTCCATGCAATTTTTAGAGTCGGGGAATTATTAAGAAAATCTTTTACCCTTATCTCCTTTTTAAATTACTTAGTGTTTTCATATAATATTATTATAAAGTAAGGTTAACAGCTAAGTCAAGATTCAAGAAATAAAAAACCCTATTGTCTAATAGAGATATATATATTATAATACTAATAATAAATAAGCAAAATTCTATATAATTCCCCATTATTATCCAAAAAAACTAACATTTAAACAAATTTCTGACCTTTAAATCCCTATATATACGTTTAATTTTAAAGGTATGTCTACTAGATAGTGTTTAATAGACACAGCAAATTTATATTGAGGGTAGTGTAAATGAAAAACAAACTTTTAACAATTGTTACAAAATTATCAAATATGTTATTGTTAATAATTACTATGTCTATATTATTAACTTCTTGTAATACTGCAACGAGTGATAACGATACCATACAAGTATGGTGGTATGAGTATAAAGATTCTGAATACTATAACGATGCTGTAACTAGTGTTGCAACTAAAATATTAGCATATTGTAAAATCAACGATATACCTGTTGAAATAGTTAAGTATAATGAAAAAAAGATAACCTATGAGGATTATGAATTAAAAAGAAACACTGCAATGATGACAGAAAATGTTATTGTTTTGGATGATGCACGTAAATTGGCTGATATTGCTGACCAGCATTATGATTATTCAAAGCTTGAAAAATATAATTTACTGATTGATTTATATAAGGATAGATATTGTATACCTTTAGGTGTGGGTTACAAAACTTTATCTTTTTCAAATGAATTGTTTGATTATT
The DNA here is from genome assembly GCA_002332905.1 of Firmicutes bacterium UBA2058. Lineage (GTDB taxonomy): Bacteria > Bacillota > Clostridia > Tissierellales > Sedimentibacteraceae > UBA1535. The sequence continues at coordinate 28,395 of DDAM01000023.1, forward strand.
ATGGTATAGATTTTGGCAAAAGTATAATAACATATGACGAATACCTAGATGCTAAGCATAAAATAAAAGATAATGGTGCTGAATTTTTATTTAGCAATTTAGAATATGATGAATTAATTGACTATTATCTTATGAAAAATGGTTTATATAATATAAGTGGTAAAAGCAAAATAATTGATAACGAAAAAAATTTCCACACAGCAGTAAAAAACACTGTAATTGGCGTTTACAATGACATTAAAAATTATTATGGTCTTGATATTGATGAAAGCATTTTAGAAAATTCAGACCAATCCGTAATGAGTGCTTATGATGTAAACTCAAAAATAGAACTATTTAACAACACTATAATTGCACATGCAACAAATTACTATCAATTTTATCCATATAGTGAAGAGGATAATAACAGAACATATATGTTAATGCCTAAATACACAGCTTTGTCTCCTTGTATCTATATTCATAAAAATGTTACAAATGAAAAGGTTTTAGATATTGTTAATCATCTTTTAGATATCTCAATATATAGAGTTTTAGTGTATATTGTTATGGATGGTCAGGTAGTGGAAACACCATATTTTTCACCAACAATTGACACACCAGAAATAAGAAGATATGCAGAAGTAGATGACAATTGGAAGTATAATGGTAAATTCTACATACCTGTTGATATGGGATCTACACAACACCTAACAACTATAAATAGGATAAATGAGATGTATAATTTACTATACAAAAGTGGAAATGTCTCTAAGCAAAATGCAGATTTTTACTTTACTAATGAAAATTATAACTTTGCTATAGCAGAAGAGGTACAAGAATTGGTGAAAATGCTAATTTCAGAAAATATGGACTTAAATGATTTAAATGTAGATAAAATATTAGATAAAAAAATAAACGAATTTATAATGAACTTTTATGTACACTTTATGTAAAATCACAAATAGTAGAGGAGTCAAAAATGGCGGGGATTGAATTAAAAAAAATAAATAAGATATATCCGAACCAGTATAAAGCTTTAGAAAATTTAAATCTAGAGATAAAGGATAAAGAATTTCTGGTTCTTGTTGGTTCGTCCGGATGTGGAAAATCAACTATACTAAGAATAATTGCAGGATTAGAGGATGTTCAAGATGGTTCTATAAAAATTGGGGATAAGATTGTAAATGAAGTCTCACCAAAGGATAGAAATATTGCTATGGTTTTTCAAGATTATGCTTTGTATCCTCACATGAATGTTTATGAAAATATGGCCTTTTCATTAAAGCTAAAGAAGATAAAAAAAGAAGAAATCAAGAAAAAAATATTTGAGGTGGCTAAAAAGCTTGAAATAGAAGAATGTCTATATAAAAAACCTGCAACTTTATCAGGTGGACAAAAGCAAAGAGTTGCTCTAGGTAGAGCTATAATAAGAGAGCCTGAAGTTTTTTTATTTGATGAACCATTATCAAACATAGATGCAAAGCTAAGAACACAAATGAGAATAGAGCTTATAAGGCTTCATAAACAGTTAAATACGACCTTTGTATATGTAACTCACGATCAAACTGAGGCAATGACAATGGGAGAAAGAATTGTTGTCATGAAGGACGGTAAAATACAGCAAATAGATACACCTGAAAATTTATATAATAATCCATGCAATATATTTACTGCGGGATTTATTGGTATGCCACAAATGAACTTTATAAACGGCAAACTTATAAATGAAAATGATGTAAAAATGTTTATTGAAATAGATGCTGTAACTGGAAAGTCATTTGAGCTTAGAGATACAAATGATTTTTATGATAATACTCAAATAACAATAGGTATAAGACCGGAGAAGTTCATTGTAAAACGTGATGATAATATAAATGTTGACGAAAACATAATTTTTGAAAATTGTGAGGTAGAAGCAGTAGAAAAGCTAGGAGCTGAGCAATTGATATATTTAAACTTTAATGGTGCTAAGATAGTAATAAAAGATTTTGAAAATCTGAAACTAGACAGAAATGAAAAATTAACTGCATATTGCAAAATCAAGGATATTCATATATTTGAAACTGCTACAGAAAGGAAATTAGATGTATGGCAAAAACAAAGCTAACAAGATATACTCTGATAAGCCTTATTGGAGTAGCTATAATTTATATAATTCCTTTTATCATAGCACAATTAAATTTCAATGCTGACTTACTAAATATACAATCAGGTATATTTAGTAATAAGGGCTTTATTATATCCTTTAAAAATACAATTTTATTTATGGTAATTTTTGTACCTATAGTAGTTGCTTTAGGATTTATGTTAGCCTATTTAACGGATACTAAAGGGTTTGGTGTGATGGTTAAAGTATCTATCATTTTACCAATTACGATTCCAGTTTTATCAGTAGCAGGCTTTTTCAGGGATTATATGAATAGTTTTTTTGAATCAATTAATGGTACCCTAGCTGTAGGGATCGTTTTTTTATGGAGTTGTTTAGGCTTTACATATTTGATATTTTTAGTTTCTTTAAGCAATAGAAGCAAATCAATGGAAGAAGCAGCTTTTTTGGACGGTGCAGGAACCTTTAGAACTATTTTTAAAATAATAATACCTTCACATATAGAGGCGTTGATTTTATCAATAATTATAAGCATATATAATTCCCTGAAAATATTTAAGCAAACCTATGCGATGTTTGGAGAGTACCCAAAATATGACATGTTTATGATGCAAAATTATCTATATTTGAAATTGAAGCGTTTGGATATCGAAACTTTAATAGTCTCTGCTGATGTGTTCTTAATATTTATATTAATTATCCTTGTAGGGGTAATGTTGCTAGGAAAAATACAAAAAAGAAAGCTTTTAATGTGAGGCAAGGGCAAATAATTGCAAGGAGGTAACTGTGAAAAAAATTCTATATAAAATATTATCAGTCATTATTGTCATTATGTTCTTAGTACCTATATTGTATACTGTTATACAATCTTTTATAGATGAAAATCATATGGGATTTAGTTTACATCAATATTTTAATATAGCCTTTAATTCAGAGTATTTTTCTTTATATTTTAATTCCATATTTATATCCTTAGGGATAATTGTTGGACAACTTATTGTGTCTATAGGTGCTGCATATTATTTCGCTAGAAAAAAAAGCAAACTAGCAAACGCGATATTTATATTGTATATATTCCTTATGCTATTACCACTTCAAATAACTCTAATACCAAATATGTTTTTGTATAATGGTATAGAGAAATATATTGGTATAAAAATTCGTGATACATATTTAGCTGTAGTGCTTCCTGGGATATTTAGCACGATGGGAGTGTTCTTCTTAAAACAGTTTTTTGAAACCATACCTAAATCATTGTATGAGATGGCTAATATTGATGGAGCATCTGATTTTAAAATATTAATAAGCATTGTTATACCATATTCAAAAAACGCAATTTTAGCACTTTGTGCATTGAATTTTATAGAGAGTTGGAATATCGTAGAGCAAGCATTAGTTTTTATTGATACGCAAACAAAATATCCTTTGTCACTTTACTTAAATACTATGTACGAAACAGATAGAAGTATATTTTATGCTGGAAATGTAGTTTTTCTGTTTCCTGTTATCTGCCTATTAATGAAAAACATTGAATCTATAAAGAAGATGATAAGTAAGGAACAAGGGAGGTAAAAACGTGAAAAAACCACTTCACGTTATGATGCCACTATGTGGCATAATGGAGGATAATATGGGAAAATTGTTTATTAAAATTTTTAAAATATTTTTTATATTTTTATGCTTTATAGTTGCATTAGGTTTAATTTTAGCTACTATTAAAAGCTATATGATAACTAAGGTTGAAACTACACTTGTAAAAGAATCATTTTTTATTAAAGAAGGGTTTTATTTTGGTGGCAAAGTAACAACAAAAAATCAAAATTATGTTGAAATTAGAGCTGGAAGGGACATGACTATTAGCGATATTAATATTGAAAACGGACAAATTTTAGATGGCGGAGACGCTAAATTGTTTACTATAAATACAGATAACTATTTTTCAGTTAATCATGAAGTGTTAGAGGAATATAACGATAATATTAATGATATTAATTATGAAATTAATACTATGCTAAGTGATTTAAGTAAAAAAGTAGGAAGGGAAATAAAAAACATAAATGAGCTTAATCCAAATGATGGCATAATAATTTCTGCACCTGCGACTGGTAAAATTACTGGTTTAAATATTGAAAAAGATAAACGAGTTCAAACCGAATTAATTTCAAATCTAATTGATGATAGTGTGCTTATTATACCTTTTACTATGACAGTAAATGAGTATAATTCCATGTCTATAGGACAGGACATTTTAGTTACATATACAGGCTATGAGGGGTATTATAAGGCAAAGGTAACTAGCATAAATCCAAATTCTGTACCTGGAAAAGATAAGACCTCATACATACATACTGGGGTTATAGAAGCACAAAACCCAGGGCTTATTTCACCGGGTGTTAATGTAGGTATCTACACAAAGGTAAATGAACAACCATCTTTAACCCTAAGCTATGGTGCGGTAGTAGAGTCGTATAAAGAGCAGGTAAAAATTAAAACACCTATATATTCAACTCAAACTAATGATGTATACCCAATAGAAGTAAATGTAACTGAAGGAGAACTTGTTCAAAAGGGTCAACAAATAGCTAGACTTGGCGGAGAAGCAGTAACTGAAGAGCTAAAAGTAAGTATAAAAAATATAAAAGATAAAATTGATTTAATATCTAAAAATCAAAAAAAGATACAAGGTTTATATGGAGACATAATAAGTAGCAATGTAGACAATGGAATAAGAATTGATGATAGCGGAAGCTGCTATATAGCTGAAAATGTATATATTGAATATGTAACTGATAAAGCTATAGTTGGTAAAAATGAAGTAATCCTTAAATATCGTTTATGTGATGAAAAAAAATTAGCTATAAAAGCTACTATAGATAAAGATATGTACAACAAAATGTCTAGTTCAACTAATACCAAAATAACGTATGTAGATAAGAATTCTTCTTCAATTATAAATGTAAATAAATTAGATGAGAAGAAATTTGAGGATCATTATGAAATTTTATATGAACTTAAAAATGAAGGTGTATACCACTATATTTACAATGATAATGTAACCCTTAATGCTTCTACAGAGCGATATCTATCTAATGTGGTGCCAAAGACAGCTATAATTCCTTTAGGTGAATTAAAGTCGGGCGAAAGTTGTTATGTTTATGTTTTAGATAAGGAAGAAACTATGTTTGAAGATGTAGATATTGTTAGGCGTAAAATGGCATCAATTGGATACGTAGGAAATCAAGTCGTTCAAATAAGATTTTATGAAGATATGAGTTCATTTGATAGAATTCTAGTAGTAAACAATATTAATACGGTACTTAAAGATGGAATGAGAGTGAAAATAAAATGAAAAAGCTCCTAATATATTTTAGTGTATTAATTGTAATTACTGGAATGTTAATTTTATTTGTCTCTAAAAATTATCCTGAAAATATACTTGAAGTATGTCTAAAGAGTTATGCCAGTCCTGAACTGGTAGATAGTGTTGTTAAAAAAATTGGCTCATTTGATTATTTTAATATTTATGATATTTTTTCAAAAGAAGATGCCATAAGTGTATATAGCGGAAATATAAATTTATTTTTATATGATAAAAAGATTCAAAGACTAGAATTGACATTTAATGATGATGAAGTTATTATGGGTGAAAATTATATGTATGAGCATTTAAAGTATGATGCTTTGGGAGGAAAATACAAGTCTGAATATGGAGAATATTATATAAATTGCATAATAGAAAACAACGATAGAATTTATTATAAAGATTTAAAAATTTTAGAAAACTCTAGAGTAAAAAATCAAAAGATATATATATCATTGTTAAACAGCAAAAATATACTTATGAATCCACAAAATAAGCTATTGGAATTAGAAAATAACGATATTTTGTATGCCAAAAGCATTGCTTATATAGATGTCATTAATTTTCTCAAACAATTAATTGTACTTTTATTAATTGTATACACTATGCTGATTATAATTATTTTAAATACAAAAAATGGAAGTACACATAAAAAAATAGCAAGTGCATACAAGAATACAAAATATGATTTAGAATTTAGAGATTTTTTAATTAAAAAGGAAAATCTTAAACCGATAATAAAATACATATTATACATATTAATGCAAGTAGCTGGTGCTATAATTATTATTTTTTTAGTTGCAAAATTAATTAGTATACCTGTATCATATAGTATTGATATTAGATCAATAAAAAGTATAATAAATACAGTATCGTCTTTTGTAGATTTACTAAAATATTACTGCTTAAATGGTTTTACAGAAATATCATCTATGATAGTTAAAATAATTATGATTTATTTTGTTGCTTCAATTCTTTTTATCATAGTTAATATTAAACTATCAAATAAAAATATTTCTTCATCTAAATAAAATTCAAATAAAAAATCCTTTATCTTATTGATTAAGGATTTTTTGAATTAATTCTACCATTTTTCATTATGTATTTTATTATTTTTCAAATCGTCTAAATTAGTTGGCATAGGCTCTTCTGATTTATAGCCTATAGATAATAAGCATAAAACTTCCATATCATCTGGTATAGATAGTAAATCACGTGCTAAATCAGTAGCTTTTATAGTTCCCTCGTCATCATTATATCTATTTCTTAGCTGTACCCAACAGCATCCAAGTCCTAATTCTTCAGCCATTAAATATATATGAGTAGCTGCTATACTTCCATCCTCTATCCAAACATCATTATCAATTGATTTTACTGTAACTACAATAGCTAGTGCTGCATCCTTAACCATAAAACCACCTTTATTTTTAACCTTAGATAGCTTTTCAAGGGTGTCTTTGTTTTCTATAATTATAAATTCCCAACCTTGCTTATTCTTTGATGTAGGTGATAGTAAAGCTGCTTGTTTAAGTGCTTCTACCTTTTCATTTTCAATTTTTTTATCAGTATATTTACGTATACTTCTTCTTTGCTTCATCAAATCTAATAACATAATTACCGCTCCTTTATATAAACAATATTTTTCAAAATTGTTATAATATAATTATAAGTTAGTCTTATTCTATAAGTCAAGAAATCTAATAAGATGATTATGTATCATATTAGATATGTACAAATTACAAAATCTTTGTCAATATATGTTTGTTTGTGTTATAATTAAACAGAAAATCTTAATGAAACTGTAAATAAATAGATGGGGGTTAAGATGTTTAATTTTGTTATTATTGATGATGATAAAGAAATTAGAGAAATAATTGAATCTATAATAAATCAATCATTTGATGCAGTTTTAGAATATGCAATTAAAAGCTATGATAGATTTACTGAATTTAAAAAATGTGAAAGTATTAAAAATCAGAAAAATATCTTTGTATTAGACATTGAACTTAATGATGAGTATGACGGAATTGAAATAGCAAGTATAATAAGAAAAGAAAAATGTCAAAACCATGAAATTATTTTTTTAACAGGTTTTGTTGATTATGCTTTTAATGTTTTGAATTATAAGATAAATCCTGTAGCATTTATAAAAAAAGATAATAATTTTAAAGAGTTACTTCAAAAAGCACTTAGGGAAGCTGTAGACAAAATTAATCTTGCCTCTGAAGGAAAAAAGATTACAGTAAAAATGGGAACTATAGATATTGAGTTGAAGGAAAATGACATAATATACGCTATGAAAAACAAAGGTGCAAAGAGCTTAAATATAGTTACTGAGTTATGTAGTGTAGAGACAATTGAAACGATAGAAAGCTTTTTAAGTAGAATAGGAGAAGAATTTTTTAAAATAGATAGATCCACTATTGTTAATTATAAAAATATACAGTCAATTGATGTAAAAAAACGTACTATAACTATGAACAATCATGAAGTTTTTTATGTTGATTCTAAAACTATCAAGAGGGTGATGGAATTTGGAAATTCATATAGTTAATGTATTTATAAGTATACTCTATGTTTCGCTTATTGCTTATGTCATAATTAAAACAAATGAAATAGATAAGTATGTAAATATAAAAAACTTTATTTTATCGATTATACCTTCTCTTATTTTAATGGTTATCGTTAGCTATTCAAATATTGTTATTATAAAAATGCTAGGAATATTTCTAATTACATATTATATATGCGGTATATATAGGATTAAGCCTTTAAAAGGAGTGATGTACGCTACAATATTTTTATCCTTTTATTTTATAAGCGAACTAATAACACATATTATATTTATTAAAGCCTTTGGTATAAACATATCTGATATTGGCAGTAGCGGCTTAATATATTGTCTTTATAGTCTTATGTCATTTGTATTGACATCTATTATGATAAATTTAGATAAATCGCAATCAATATATAATATATTTAATAAATCCTTAGATTTCAAAGCTAAAATGGCTTCACTTATAATACTTACTATTTTGTTATTTGTAATTTTAACAAACTTAATAGTTATAAATAAAATTGAAGACAGCTTATTTATATATATAATGTCTATAGGAAGCTTCATAGCTTCAATGTTATTATGCATGGCGTTATTTTATTTTATAAACATAATTATAGATACTACTAACACACTAGACTTGACTAAGCAGTACAATAATAAACTAGAGCTTTACAATAAAACCATGCAGGAGTTAATTGATGCTCAAAGAAGAACAGTGCATGAATTTAATAATAAAATGACTGTGTTAAATGGCTATATAAAAGATAGAAGATATGAAGATGCAGAGGTTTTTATATCAAAATCATTAAGAGAAACCAAAAATTTGGACAATACCTTATTTAAAAATATAAAAAACAGTGGTTTGAAGTCACTTCTACTATTTAAGTATGCAGAAATAAAAGACAAAAATATTGGCTTTGAATTAATGGTAAATAAAAGGATAGAAAGTCTGATAATTGATTCAGACGATTTATGTAAGATATTAGGAATATTTTTAGACAATGCCATAGAAGCAGCAGCAAATTCTGAAAAGCCTTTTATATCAGTAGGCATAGTCAAAATTGAAGAGTCTCTCAGTATAACAATTATGAATAGTATAGCAAATGATCATCTAGATATGGAAAGAAATTTCCAAGAAAAAATATTTCAAGTTGGGTATTCTAAAAAAGGCTACAATAGAGGTTTTGGGCTTTCTATAGCAAAGGATTTAATAGATAGATATAAAGAGTTAAACTGTGTGACTGAAATTATAGATGGTTTTTTTATACAGGATTTGATTGTGACAAGGACATGATATATATTCATGTCCTTTTTTTAGCTTTCATGGACATTTGAACACAAGAGGAAAATAATAGTATATAATTAGTGTTAATATAAAATTTATGTAGGGAGTTATTAATATGAAAAAGAAATTTATAGCTATTATTTTAATTATAATGATGATTCTATTATCATCATGCGGTAAAGCAAACGACGATAATGCCAAAATTCAAATATGGTATTATGATTTTAATGGTGCAGGATATTATTCAGAAGCTGTTTATGGAATTATATCAAAAGCTAAAATGTTTTGTGATACAAACAACATTCCCTTAGAAGTAGTTGGATATAATGAAAATACTATATCACACGAGGACTATGTATTAAAAAGAAATGCAGCAGCTGCAACTGGTAATATGATTACTATTGATGATGCTAGATTTATGCATGATATAGCTAAGCAACATGCAGATTATACAAAACTTGATAATTATAATAATCTGCTAAGTGCATATAAGGATAGATTTTGTATTCCTTTAGGTGTAGGGTACAGGGCTGTCTATATAGAAAACGAGGCAATAAATTATTATGATATAGATACAGAAGAACCTCTTATAACATATAGTGATTATCTGGAAATCAAACAAAATATGAAAGAAAAAGGTGCTAAGTTTGAGCTTAATATTACAGAATACTATGAGCTATTAGATTATTACCTTGATATGAATGGATTATTATTTATTGATGAAGAAAGTGAAATTTTAAAAGATAATAATAAATTTAAAGAGTTGTTAAAAAAATCTATATTAGAAGTATGTAATGACATTATATTATATAATAATAGCAAGTTAGAGATTAATGATGAAGATCAAAAAGAATCAAATGGGAATTTTCATATATATGATGAAAATAGTGAGATAACTCTTAGCGGAGACATTATGTCAGCTTATAGTCTTTTGGAACATGGTTTATTTGGAGGATTTAGAGAAGATATCTTTAAAAAGACTTTTGTTATAGATCCTGAACCAATATTTTATTCGCCATGCTTTTATATGTATAAAAAGATAACAAATGATAAAATTTATGACTTAGCAAATTATCTAGTTAGTGAATCAACTTATCTGATGGTAACAACAAATAAACCATTTTATTCACCAGTATTCAATATGGATAAAACAAGAGAAGTATTAAGTTTGGATGATAATTGGGAATATAAAGGTATATTTAAAATGAATGCAGATAGAGGGCAAGAGGTAGATAAAAGAGTAGTAAAGCTTATAAATAGTGTATATGAAATGCTAGTTAAAAACGATAATAAATCAGTGCAAATTGCAAATTCCTATTTTTATAATAAAAACTATAGCAATGAAATAAAAGATTTTGTAAGTAATACTGTTTACAATATAGCTTCAGAAAAATTCAATTACAAAAATGAAGAAATAAATAATATGATTGATAATAAAATAGACGAATTTATAACTAATTTTAATGTGCATTACAATTAGATTCAGTATTTAACATATTAGGAGGATAAGTATGGGAAAAAAATATATAGATGAGAAAAGCGAAATTATTAAGAATACAAATAACTAACCTTATTTATAATTAGTTATTATTAAAAAATGGAGATGATAATATGGCTGGTATATTACTAAAAAATGTAACAAAAATTTATCCTAATAAATTTAAAGCACTTGAAAATTTAGATTTAGAAATAAAGGATAAAGAATTTTTAGTGCTTGTGGGATCTTCTGGTTGTGGAAAATCAACAATCTTAAGAATAATTGCTGGACTTGAGGGTGTAGCAGATGGAACTGTTAATATAGGTAATAAGGTTGTTAATGATGTTTCTCCTAAGGATAGAAATATAGCTATGGTTTTTCAAGATTATGCTTTATATCCTCATATGAATGTATATGAAAATATGGCATTTTCCTTGAAGCTAAAAAAAGTTAAGAAAGATGAAATAAAGGAAAAAATTTTAGCTGTAGCTAAAAAGCTTGAAATTGAAGAGTGCCTATATAAGAAGCCTGCAACATTATCTGGAGGACAAAAGCAAAGAGTTGCACTTGGTCGAGCTATAATAAGAGATCCAGAGGTGTTTTTATTTGATGAGCCTTTATCTAATATAGATGCAAAACTTAGAACTCAAATGAGAATTGAGCTAATAAGACTACATAGGCAATTAAAAACGACTTTTGTCTATGTTACGCATGACCAAACAGAGGCTATGACTATGGGTGAACGAATTGTAGTTATGAAAGACGGTAAAATTCAGCAGATAGACACGCCAGAAAATTTATATAATAATCCTGATAATATTTTTACTGCTGGTTTTATTGGACTGCCTCAGATGAATTTTATTAGTGGAAGGTTGAAAAATGAAAATGATGCGAGAATGCTTATAGAGCTTGATTGTGTAGCTGATAAAAGCTATGAGCTTAAAAATACCTATGATTTTTATGATAACAGGCAAATTACAGTAGGTATTAGACCAGAAAAATTATTTATAAAGAGAAGCAATGAAAGCTTTGATGATGTCATTATATTTGAAAACTGTGAGGTTGAAGCAGTTGAAATGCTTGGAGCAGAGCAACTTGTATATTTTAATTTCAATGGTGCTAAGCTTATATCAAAAGTGTTTGATGATATTAAAATAGCTAAAAATGATAGACTGTCTTTATTTTGTATAACAAATGATATTCATATATTTGATACAGTTACAGAAAGGAAGCTTGATGTATGGAAAAGACAAGGTTGACAAGATATGCACTTTTGAGCCTTATCGGGGTTGCAGTAATGTATATAATTCCTTTTGTTGTTGCACAGGGCAGCTTTGAATTAAGCCTGTTAGATCCTTCAACTGGAATATTCAGCAATCAAGGATTCACTGTTTCCTTTAAAAACACAATAGTATTCATGGTTATATTTGTTCCTATAGTAGTTATTTTAGGATTTTTATTAGCTTATGCAACTGAATATATGAAGCTTTCTTTTGTAGTTCAGGTCGCAATAATTTTACCTATAGCTATACCTATATTATCTGTTGCAGGATTTTTTAGAGATTTAAGCTACAGCGTTTTTAGCAAAGTTTTTAACGGACTTTCTATTGTAGGGCTTATTTACATATGGAGCTGTCTTGGATTTACATATTTGATATTTTTAATATCCTTAAAAAATCGGAACAAATCTATTGAGGAGGCAGCATATTTAGACGGAGCTGGTACGTTTAGAACTTTATTTAAAATTATTATACCTCTACATTCAGAGGCTCTAGTTTTATCAATAGTTATAAGTATATATAACTCTTTAAAAATATTTAAGCAAACATATGCTATATTTGGTGAATATCCAAACTACGATATGTTTATGATGCAAAATTTTCTTTATTTAAAACTTAAAAAGTTAAGCTTGGAGGATTTGATTGTATCTGCAGATATATTTTTAGTTTTTATATTTATAGTTTTAATGCTAATTTTGGCTCTTGGAATGTACCAAAAAAGAAAGCTTTTAAAGTGAGGTAGTAGCTATGAAAAAGAGTTTAATTAAAATTTTATCTGCCTTAATCGTAATTTTATTTTTAGTACCTATATTATACACACTTCTTCATTCATTTATGGATGAATATCAAATACAAAGCTATTCTACATCGTTTTTACCAAGGGTGTTTAGTATACATCAGTATTTGAAGATAACTCAGAGAATGGAGTTTTTTAAGCTGTACATAAATTCGATTGTAATATCTTTATGTGTAATAGTTGGGCAGCTTATAATATCTGTAGGTGCAGCCTATTTCTTTTCAAGAAGTAAAAGCAGGATAGCTAATGGAATATTTCTTATGTATGTATTTTTGATGCTTCTCCCTCTTCAAATAACATTAATACCAAATGTGTTTTTATACAACGGAATCGAAAGATATTTTGGAATTACAATATTTGATACGCGATTTGCTATAATTTTGCCAGGGATTTTCAGCACTATGGGAGTATTTTTTTTAAAGCAGTTTTTTTCAAGTATACCGGAAAATTTATACGAAATAGCAAGAATTGACGGAGCATCTAATTTTCAGATATTAGTGAAGATTGTATTGCCTTATTCAAAAAATGCTATACTTGCTTTATGTGCATTAAACTTCATTGAAAGCTGGAATATAATTGAGCAGGCACTTATTTTTGTTAATACGCCATCAAAGTATCCGGTATCAATATACTTAAATACCCTGTATGCAACCGACAGAAGTATTTTCTATGCAGGAAGTGTACTGTTTATATTCCCTGTTATTTATCTGATTATGAAGAGCAAGGAAAGAATTAAAAATATGATATCAAAGGAAAAGAGGAGGGAAATAAAATGATGATGAGAATTTTTGATAAAATCTCTAAGATATTTTTTGCATTTATATGCTTTATTGTTATACTTGGTATGGTTTTTTTAAGTGTAAGAAATTATACTACACCAATAGTTAAATATACACCAGTTGTTCCTTCAGACAAAATAAAAACCACGTATTATTTTACTGGAACTGTAGTACCTAAAAATTCGAAAACAATAGAAGTAAAGGCTGCTCAAGATATGGATATATCAAATATCAGCATAAAATCAGATCAAATCGTTCCAAAGGATGAAAATCTGTTTACCTTGGATATAAGCGGTTCTACATCTGATAAAACAGATGCACAAGATGCTTTTAACGATAAACTGTATGATGCTAATATTGAATTAAATAGAATGATTAAATCCCTTGAAAAAAAGATAAACAAGGAAATAGATAATATTGAAAATGTAAACCCATATGATGGTATAACAGTTTATGCTACAGCAGATGGAAAGGTAAAAAACCTGTCTGTAGAGGAGGGTAAAAAGGTAAACAACAATATTATTTCAAATATTATTGATGATAGCATACTGAAAATTTCTTTTAAAATGACAGCTAACGAGTATCCTAATATAATTGTTGGTCAAAGGGTTTTAGTTACCTTTGCTGGATATGAGGGATATTATGAAGCTGAAGTTACAAGTATTAATCCTAATGCTGTACCAGATAAAGACAAGGTATCATTTATATATAATGGAGTTATAGAAGCTAAAAATCCAGGACTTATTTCTACAGGAGTCAATGTAGGTGTTTCTACACAAAGAGATGGCCAACCAGTTGCTACCTTGTCAAATGCGGGAATTGTAGAATCTTATGCTGAGCAATCACCAGTAACTACGGAGGTTTATTCAAACTCCGATATGGATGTTAATGCAACAAAGGTTTATGTCATTGAAGGAGAAACAGTAAAAAAGGGTCAAAAAATAGCTGTACTAGGCGGCGAGGATTTGGTAAGTTATCTTAATGCAAGTATTAAAAAGATAAAGGATAAGATAAAATTAATCTCTAATCTAAAAAAAGATATAGGTAATCTTTATGGAGATATTATCACCATCAATTCTGATAATAATTTTATTATGGATAATATTGGTAATTGCGCAATATCAGAGAAGATATATGTAGACTATATAACTGAAAATACAACAATTAGGAAAGGTGATGTTATATTAAAGTATCATACATACAACAATGATGCCTTATCAATAAAGGCAGTCGTTGATGCAAAAACCTATAAAAATCTTAAACAGATAGGTGATAAAATATATTATGGAGCTAATAAAGGAAATATGGATATAAAGGCTGCACTAGATGGAATTAAGGAATTTTCCAAGAGCTATGAGCTTTCATATAAATATCAAGAGGCTGATATAGGTAGGCTAAATCTAAGCGACAATGTAATTTTTAGCTTTACAGCAGAGGAAAAATGCGTAAATGTTATACCTAAGACTGCAATTGTACCCATTGGCAGAATAGAAGTTGGATCAAATGGTTTTGTATACATTATTAATACAGAGGATTCTATACTAGGAAATATAGATGTTTTAGAGGAGAAAAAAGTAACTATAACAGCCGTAGGCGATGAAACTGTATCAATTGAATTTGACAAAGATTTCTTTACAGGATATAGAGACATATTTATAGTAAATTATATTGATTCTACACTTAAAGACGGAATGAGAGTGAAAACAAAATGAAAAAGCTATTAACCTATATAGGTGTGTTTATTGTAATTACCGCTTTTATGTTTTTGTTTTTCAGTAAAAACTTTCCGACTGACATAGCTGAGCTTTGCCTAAATGGTGTGGCAAACCCTGAGCAGGTAGATAAAGCTATGAAAGAAATTTCGATATATGATTATCTTAATATTTACGATATTTTTAGCTGTGATGAAAATGTTAGTGTATATTCGGGTAATATAAATATTTTATTGAAGAAATCAGATATAGAAGAGCACGGTATAACTTTTAATGACAATGAGGTCATAATGGGAGACAGGTATATTGAAAAACAGTTCAAGTATAATCTTCTGGGAGAAAGGTACATATCATCCTTCGGTGAGTATGATGTCAATTGTATTATAAAAAATAATGACAGGGTGTATTACAGAGATTTGAACATTTTGCAAAATACAGACGTCAAGAGCCAAAAAATATATTTGTCGCTTATCAGTGAAAAAAAACTACCCATAAATTACAGCAATACTGTTGACATATTGAAGTATTATGGCATAAATGTATCAAAAAGCATTTACTATGCAGATGTAATTAATTTCTATCAAAAACTGTTAATTTTACTGTTAATATCGGCACTAGTAATTGTATTTATTAAGTTAGTAGCCTATACCAAAAACAGTGCTAAGCAACTGTTAGAATTTCAAAGTTCATCAAAGTATGATTTAGAGCTTAGAGAATTTATATTTAAACCAAATAATATTAAATTAATTTTGAAGGTATTTTTTGAGGTGCTTATACAGATATTAATAGGTGTTGCAACACTATGGTTGACTATTGTATTTTTAAATACACAAATGTCATATGGCGTTGATTTCACTTCATTAAAAAGCATAACTGACTCAATAAATGCCTTTGCAAGACTTATAAAATATTACATAGCAAATGGTTTTACAAATATTTCATTAGCTATAGTTAACTGCATTATCATTTATTTGTTGACATTCTTTGTTATTTTAATAATTAACGCTACTAAGATTATTATAAAAATAAAAGAAAAAAAACAAAATTAATGTTTCTCTCATAGAGTGAACGTAGTTCACTTTTTTTATATTGTCATTTTAATGACTTTTTACTTTTCTTGCAAAATAATACCAATACCTTTATAATAAGATAAAAGTATATTTATGAGGTGCTTCTATATGATAAGGGATAAATTTTCGGATAAAATTAAAGATTTAATAAGTGAGGATGAATGGTTAATTGTTCAAGATGAGTATAATCCTAAGGATAATTTAGTATATGAAACAAACTTTGCTTTAACTAACGGATATATGTGTACTAGAGCTTCATATGAAGAAGGAACTAAAATATCATTGCCAACAACATTTATAGCAGGAATATTTGATAAATCAGAAGCATTTATGAGAGAGTTAGCCAATACTCCAGATTGGTTAGGCTTAAAGTTATATAATGAGAGAGACTTAATAGGTATAGAAGAATGCAAAATAATTGAATTTATTAGAGTTCTTGATATGAAAAAATCAATCTTGTTTAAAAGATACATACTAAAAGATTCAGAAAATAGAGAAACTTTAATTGAAGGATATAGATTTATAAGTAGAAATAATTTACATAGAGCTGCTATAAGATTATATGTTACACCATTGAATTATTCAGGAATAATGGAAATGGAAAATATTATTGATGGAACAGTGTTAAATTTTAAAGATTTTCCGAGATTTAGAGTTAAGCACCTTGAAACTCTAGAAGTATCAGATTTAAATAGAAAAGGTTGCTATATAGAAACTAGAACTAGAGATTTTAAAACAAATATAGGGACAGGCTGTATAGTAAAAGTATCTAAATTAAATCAAGATGTGAGTATTATAAAAAATAAACGATACTCCTCTTTTGGTGAGGTTGCATTGGAGTTTAACGATTTTGATGTTAAGGAAAAAGAAACTATAGTAATTGATAAAATGGCAAGTGTATATACAGAGAGGGATATACAAAAAGAAAATATTAAATCAACTATTGATAATGAACTTACAAATTTTTCAAATGACGGTATCGACCATGAATTATATAAACATATAAAAATATATGAAGATATGTGGCAATATGCAAATATTAAGATATCTGGTGATGATTTAATAGATAAAGGGCTTAGATTTAATATATTCCATCTTATGAGTACTGCCAATAAACATGATGATAAAGTAAGCCTTGGAGCTAAATTGTTACATGGAGAAGAATATGGTGGACATGCTTACTGGGATACAGAAATATTTATGCTTCCTTTTTTTATATTTACAGCACCTGATGTAGCTAAAAATTTATTAAAATATAGATACTATTTACTAGACGCAGCAAGACAAAATGCTATTAGTGAAGGATACAAAGGTGCAAAATATCCTTGGGAATCAGCAGATGATGGTAAAGAGCAATGCCCTCAATGGACTATAGAGCCAGATGGTTCATGCTACAGATGTTATGTGGCTGATTATGAGCATCATGTGACAGCTGATATAGCATATGGAGTATATAGTTATTATAAATATACAGATGATGTAGATTTTATGATAAATTATGGTGCAGAGATATTATTAGAAACAGCTAGATTTTGGGTGTCTAGATGTAATTATAACGAAAAACTTGACAAATATGAAATTTTACAAGTTACAGGACCTGATGAATGGCATGAGCCTGTTGACAATAATTGCTATACTAATTATTTAGCAAAATGGAACATAGAAAAGGCATTTGAAATATTAGATTTATTAAAAGCTAGCTATGAATCCTCTTATCAAAATATAATTTCTAAGATAGTATTAGAAGAGGCTGAACTAAGAGAGTGGAAAAATGTTAGTGAAAAAATATATATTCCTTTTAATGAAAAAGACAAATTAATGGAACAATTTGATGGCTATTTTAAACTTCATGACTTTGTTATAACTGAGTACGATAAAAACGATATGCCGATTATACCAAGCAAAGCAAGAGAAGTAGGTATAAAAAATACATGTATTAACAAGCAGGCAGATGTAGTAATGTTAATGTTTCTTTTAAATAATGAGTTTGATAAAGAAATACAAAAAATAAATTATGACTATTATGAGAAAAGAACTTCACATCGTTCATCACTAAGTCCTAGTATATTTTCAATTATGGGCCTTAGAGTAGGTAATGATTCTATGGCATATAAGTATTTGAGACGTTCATGCTTAGTTGATTTGCATAATAATCAAAATAACACTAGAGAAGGAATCCACGCAGCTTCTTGTGGAGGAACGTGGCAAAGTGTAATATTTGGTTTTGCAGGCATGAGTATAGATGAAAATGGTATAATTAATTTTAATCCTTGTCTTCCTCCACATTGGGAAAATGTCGAATTTAAAATAAATTATAGAGGCTCAATTATAGATATAGTTTTATCAAATTCAGATATAAGTGCTAAACTACTAAAAGAAAATAAAGAAAAAATTAAATTAAAATTTAAATCTGATGATATCTATTTGTAGAAAGGGTATTAAGATGGACATAAATCTGAAATATATAAAAGGAATTATTTTTGATCTTGACGGTGTTATTTGTCACACAGATAAATATCATTATCTATCATGGAAAAAAGTAGCTGACGAACTTGATATCGAATTTGACGAGAAAATTAATAATAGACTTCGAGGTGTTTCTAGGATGAAGAGCCTTGAAATTATCTTAGAAAAAAGTATCAAAAGCTATAATGACTATGAAAAAAATCAGATTGCTGAGAAAAAGAATTCAATTTATAGACAATATCTAATGACTATGACTCCTAATGATATTTGTAGAGACGTACATGATACATTATATTTACTAAGAGACAAAGGGTATTACTTAGCAATTGGTTCTTCGAGTAGAAATGCAAAACTCATACTTGAAAAGACACAACTTCTTAACGTGTTTGATGCAATATCGGATGGTACAAATATCACGCACTCGAAACCCGATCCAGAAGTATTTCTAAAAGCAGCAGAAATGCTTAATTTACCTCCAAATAATTGTATGGTGATAGAGGATGCTATTTCAGGTATAATTGCAGGAAATAATGCTAAAATGATTACAATTGCCATAGGGGATGCAAATAATTCCAAAATTTCTACATATAACATTGAAAAGCTATCAGATATAATTTCTATTTTAGAAGGCTAATGATGAAGGGAGAAATAATTTAATTATTTCTCTCTTGCTATTTAAATAAATCTTGTACTAAATATCGTTAGTTACTAAAACGCCTTTAGGTATAAGCATATTTTTTTGTATTATTTTACTTATATCTTCTGATACTGCTTCGTATGATGATTGGTATTTTTCTGGCATAATAATTTTAGCTGACACTTGTCCATCTGAATAGAATAAAGTTGTATTAAATATACCTTTTTCTTCAATATCAAGTATTATGGTTACTTTTAGTATAGTATCTAAAAATTCTTCAATCATACTTCCTTTATCATCATTTATCTTTTTTTCCTTACTTACAAATATCTCTGATAAAATATTAGCTCCATTATATAAAAGTGGAATAAAGAGATGCTTGTATATAATATTAACATCATTTTTTGAAATTAATGATAGTAGAATGTTTTCAAATGTTGTCTTATTTAAGTCATTGCTGCTAAATTTTATTCCACTATCTAATAGTCTTAAAAATGAAGTTATACCTTCGTTAGCTTCCTGTTTTGATATGATTTTACTAGCTAATTCATATTTCATATATAAGGCTTGTTCATTATCGATAATTTTATTGTATTCAAGATGTTTAAAAAATTCTATTACTTGTTTATTAAACTCACTAGCTGTACCAAGTTTAAGCCTTAGAAGATTATGAGTTAAAGCTGATAAAGTGTTTTTAGGCAAAATAGGATTATTCTTAAGCAAAATAGGCATAATTTCTTTTTCATATAAATTTAATAATAGTTCGCATTTGTTTTTTGAAACATCACCATATATAAGCTTTTCTAATATGTTATTTGCAACCTTATCAAACAAAAAAACAATTTGCTCTTTTACTTCCTTTGTATATACATCATTTGTTAAAATTTCTTTTTTTATGCTATCAAAAATTATTAAAATATCTGTTACATTTTGAGAATTTATATTGCTAAGAGCATTTGAAATAGATCTAGGAATAGAATCCTTTAGTCCTAGGATAAATTTAACTATATCATCAACACCTTTTTCAATGATGTTGCTTTCATTTTTACTAATATTTTGTGCTAATTTAAGTATCATTTCTATATTAGCTGATTGCTTTCTTGTGTCAGATGACCATATAAGTTTATCTAAACCATTTTCACTTTGCGTTGATTTTATATTTTTTATTTCAGTCTCTAAGGCATCAAACAATGCTTTTATATCCTTAGGTAGCTCTGCATTTGAGTTTTTTAGCGCTTTTACTATTGTATTAACAACGTCAATTGTATCCTCTGATACTTGTTCTTTAGGCATAAAGATATTAAGTGGTTCATCATTTTTAAAATTATCCTTAGTACCAACTAAATCAAGCATATAAGATAATATAACCTTTAATTTTTCTCTTTCTGGTAAATTTAAATTAAAAGCAGATAGCAAAAAAATATTTAATTTATTCACAGAATTATTAGCTAATAATTCGAAAAGCTTATTTTTTATATCTTCAGGCAGGGTAGATAGTATATCTTTAAATACTGAATTAACACCTGAAGCATTTTCTATTTGAGTAAAGTAGTAATCAAATATTTTCAAAAATTCACATATACTATTTTTTAGTTTTATATCATTTGATTCTAATAAAATTCTATTAAGCGCATCAAAAAACTCTCCTGAGAATTTGCTGGAGTCATTTAGAACTGATTTTATATATTCACCAAGCTTTGAATCATCCATTGTTATTGCATTAATAAAATTATCATAGGCTTCTTTTAGTATTGGATTTGAATTTATAGCAATTTCTCTAAATTGCTCGTTGTATAAAACCTTTTTTACGAAAGAAAATAAGTCAGTATAACTCTTAATTTGTAGGCTTGAGGTTGTATTTGAATAACTATCTGACTTTAAAAAACTATTGTATGCATTATCTATATCTTCAATAGTTACAACTTTTTCTGTATTTATAATAGGTATATTTGGTTGAATATTATTGGTTTTATAATTTTTATTACTTGTGACATTAGAATTCACATTAATATTCATTTAATCACCTTTTTCCTTAATATTACTTCTATGTAAGATATATCGGCAAATGTGAAGAAATATTTAAACATAAACTATTTAGAATAAAAAGTTTGTTAGGCATAAAAAAAGAGCTACCATTTCACACAAATGGTAGCTCTTGTTCCTAGTGTTTAAAATGTCTCATGTTTGTAAATAACATAGATAGATTATATTTGTTACAAGCGTCGATTACCTCTTCATCACGCACCGAGCCGCCTGGTTGAATAATTGCAGTTATGCCTGCCTTATGTGCTTCTTCTATGCAGTCAGTAAATGGAAAAAATGCATCTGAAGCTAATGAAGCTCCTTTTAGTATTTCAGGACCTAAATGCTCGTTAGCATGATCAATAGCTTGCTTGCAAGCCCAGATACGGCTAACCTGTCCAGTGCCGATTCCAATAGACTGACCATCTTTAACTAAAACTATTGCATTTGACTTAGCATGTTTAACTATTTTCCAAGCGATTTTAAGGTCATTATATTCATTTTCCTTTGGAGAACTGTGAGTAATTGTCTTTAATTCTTCATCGCAATATGTTTCTGAATCTATAGATTGTACAAGTAACCCACCAGCTACTTTTTTACATTCCAAAGTATTTTTAGGCTGCTTTTTAGTTATGTTTTTGATTTCCAAAATTCTAATATTTTTCTTTCCGGTTAATATTCCAATAGCTTCATCAGTAAATGAAGGAGCAGCAATGATTTCAGCAAATATTTTATTTATTTCTGTTGCAGTTTGTTTGTCTATTTCTCTGTTAGCAACAACGATTCCACCATATATTGATACAGGGTCAGCTTTATAGGCTTTTACATATGCATCATGTATATTATCTGCAACACCAACTCCACAAGGATTTGAGTGCTTGCAGGCTACAACAGCTGGCATATCAAATTCCTTTAGAAGCTCTAATGCGCCGTTAGCATCATTTATATTGTTGTAAGATAATTCTTTCCCATGTAATTGATTAGCGGATGGTAAGAATCCTTCTGTATTTTTAATCTCCTTATAAAAGGCTGCTTGTTGGTGAGGGTTTTCACCATATCTCATTTCTTGAACTTTTTCAAATGTCATAGTGAAGTTGTTAGGAAGACTTTCATCTTTTCTTTGCTGTCTTAAATAATTTGCGATTAATGTATCATACTGTGCAGTATGCTCAAACACTTTAGCACATAAATAAAATTTAGTGTCTAATGAAACTTGACCATTAGTCTTTATTTCATCAATTATTGTGTCATAATCAGAAGGATCAATAACTACAGCTACATCTTGATAGTTTTTAGAAGCAGCTCTAAGCATTGTAGGACCACCTATATCTATGTTTTCTATAGCTTCAGCCAATGTAACACCATCCTTTAATATAGTTTGTTTAAATGGATATAAATTAACTACAACAATATCAATTGGCTCAACATTTAGATTTTTTATTTGCTTCATATGTTCAGGATTAGAACGCATAGCTAAAAGTCCTGCATGAATATTTGGATGTAGAGTTTTTACTCTCCCATCTAAGCATTCTGGAAAACCTGTTATTTCAGATATCCCGATTACTTTTAAGCCAGCATTTTGAAGTGCTGTAGCAGTTCCACCAGTAGATATTATTTCTACACCTAATTCATCCAATTTTTTGGCAAATTCAACTATGCCATTTTTATCAGAAACACTTATTAATGCTCTCATTTATTCTTTTACCGTTACCTTTCTATCTGTAATTTGTATTTTACCATCACAAAATAGCTTTACAGCCTGTGGCAATATTTTATGTTCAATTTGTAGAACCTTTTTTTGCAGGCTTTCCGCTGTATCATTGTCATCAATAAATACAACATCTTGGAATATTATTGGACCTGTATCTGCATTTTCATCTACAAAATGAACTGTAGCACCACTTACCTTAACACCGTATTTTATAGCCTCTTCATGAACCTTAATACCATAGTAGCCTTTGCCACAAAATGAAGGTATAAGAGAAGGGTGTATGTTTATAATTCTATTATTAAAAGTTTTTATAAATTGTGGGCTTAATATTTTTAAGTACCCGGCAAGAACAACTAAATCAATATTTCTTTTAGTTAATTCTTCAATTATTTTATCATTGAATTCATTTATGTTTTCATAATTCTTAGCATTTACATATACAGCATCTATATTATTAAGTTTTGCTCTTTCAAGTCCATAAGCATCTTTTTTATTTGAGATTACAACCTCAATTTTTCCGTTAATATTGCCAAGCTTTATATTATCTATAATAGATTGAAGATTAGTTCCACCACCAGATAACAATACCGCAATATTATGCGGTGCAATTTTTAGTTGTGGCATATTTTTAATCCGCCTTCTCTTTTAACCATAACACCTATTTTGACAGGTTTTTCGTCAATAGACTCCATATATGATATAATATCATCTGCATTATTTTTGTCAACAGCTAAAACCATTCCTATACCCATGTTAAATGTTCCATACATCTCATCTATATCGACATTTCCCTCTTTTTGCATAAGTTTAAATATTGGTAGAACGTTGATATTTTTTGTTTCAATATCTGCTGTAAGTCCTTCAGGAAACATACGAGGAATATTTTCGTAGAAGCCACCGCCAGTTATATTGCTCATACCATTTATTTCAAATTTGCTTATAAGATCAAGAATTAACTTTGGATATAATCTAGTAGGAGTTATAAGTGCCTCTCCTAATGTGCAATCTAATTCTTCTACATAATCATTAACATTATAATTTTTATGGTCAAAGAATATTTTTCTAACTAATGAATATCCGTTACTGTGAATACCACTTGAAGGGATTCCGATTAATATATCTCCTTCTTTAATAGTGCTACCATTTATAATTTTTTTCTTATCAACTATACCTACACAAAATCCTGCAACATCATACTCGCCGTCACTATATAATCCAGGCATCTCAGCTGTTTCCCCACCAATTAGAGCACAACCTGACTTAACACAGCCATTAGCTATACCTTTTACTATATCAGCTGCCTTAGTCGGTTCTAATTTACCTGTAGCTATATAATCAAGGAAAAATAGAGGTTTTGCACCTTGACATATAACATCATTTACACACATTGCAACTGCATCTTCACCTATAGTATCATGTTTATCTGTCATAAATGCTATCATAAGCTTAGTACCAACACCATCAGTTCCAGATACAAGTATTGGCTCTTCATATTCGTTTTTGTCCATTGCAAACATACCGCCAAAACCACCTATATCAGACATTACACCTTTGATATAAGTTTTTTTAACGCTGTCCTTAATTAGTCTTACAGTTTCATAACCAGCATGTACATCTACACCAGCTTCTTTATATGTTAATTTATCACTCATTTTTAATCCTCCGTTACTTGAAGTTTGGTACTTCCATTGGATAATCGCCGTTTAGGCAGGCTAGACAGAAGCCATTTTCTTTTCCAGTCGCTTTTACAAGTCCTTGTATGCTTAAAAAATATAAGCTGTCAGCATATATAAAATCCTTTATTTCATCAAGGGTCTTTGTTGCTCCAATTAAATAATTCCTAAATGGAGTATCAATACCAAAGAAGCAAGAGTGTGTGACTGGTGGAGAAGCAACTCTAACGTGTACTTCTTTAGCACCGGCTTCCTTTACCATCGTAGCAAGCTTTCTGATTGTAGTACCCCTAACTATACTGTCATCAATCATAACAACAATTTTATCTTTTACTAATTCCTTTAAAACACTAAGCTTCATTTTTACAGCTTCCTCACGTAGCTCTTGAGTAGGCTCAAGGAAGGTTCTTTTAGCATATCTGTTTTTTATTAAACCAAGACCAAATGGTATTCCAAGTTCTTGTGCATAGCCTATAGCGGCAGGAGTACCAGAGTCTGGAACTGAAAAAACTAGATCCGCTTTAACAGGCGCTTCCTTAGCTAGTTCACGACCTGCATTGTATCTAGCTTGATAAACATTAACTCCGTCTATTGTGCTATCCGGTCTAGCAAAGTAAACATATTCAAAAAGACATAATTTTTGTTGTGCATATTTATTGCTCTTTATACTTTCAATTCCATCTTCGGTTATTACGACTATTTCACCCGGTTCAACATCTCTTATAAATTCTCCGCCCATTGCAGTAACAGCGCAGCTTTCTGAGGCTAGAATATAGCCATCAGGTCTTTTTCCTATGCAAAGAGGTCTAAGCCCAAAGTGGTCTCTTACACCTATAAGTGATTTGTCATCCATTATTGTGAATGCAAATGCACCTTTTATAATATCCATAACATTTTTGATAGACTTTACAATATTTCCATTGTAATTTCTAGCTATCATATTAGCTACAACTTCTGTGTCTGTAGATGTTTGGAATATAACACCTGAATCTTCTAATAACTCCCTAAGAGAATCAGCATTAACTAAATTCCCATTATGTGCAAGTGCAAATGCACCTTTTTTATATTTAACTACAAGAGGCTGAGCATTTTCTATTTGACTGCCTCCAGTAGTAGAGTAGCGAACATGGCCTATAGAAACACATCCGTTTAATTTTCTTAGATTTACATTATTAAATATCTCTGCAACTAATCCCATACCCTTATGCTGATCTATATGTCCACCGCCAGTGCTAATAGCAATACCAGCACTTTCTTGGCCCCTATGCTGCAGTGCGAATAGTCCATAGTACACTAGCTGTGATGCAAGCTCTGGCTTATTTGTATAAAGACCAATTACACCGCATTCTTCGTGTAGCTTATCGTCTCCAAATAATTTTTCGTATTCCAATTTATAAACCTCACTCACTTATTTATTTATTCTAGATAAAACTTCCTGATAAACCTCTTCAACTCCACCTAAGTCTCTTCTAAATCTATCTTTGTCAAGTTTTTTATTTGTGTCTTTATCCCATAATCTACAAGTATCAGGAGATATTTCATCAGCAAGTATAACTTCACCGTCATACAAACCAAACTCTAATTTAAAGTCAATTAATTTTATGTTCCTTTGAAGGAAGAATTTTTGTAGTATTTCATTTATTTTTAAAGCATATTCTTTAATTTTGTTTAACTGCTCTTCAGTAGCCAATTCCATTGCAAATATATGATAATCGTTAATCATAGGATCACCTAATTCATCATTTTTGTAAGAGAACTCTAAAACTGTTTTATTCATAATTGTTCCTTCTTCAATACCAAGTCTTTGTGAAAGTGAACCAGCGGCTACATTTCTAACTATAACCTCAAGTGGAAGTATTTTAACAGCTTTAACTAAACATTCTCTGTCACTTAATAATTCTATTTGATGAGTTGGAATTCCATGACTCTCTAACATTGCAAATAATGCTGCCGTCATTTTGTTGTTAACAACGCCTTTTCCTATGATTGTACCTTTTTTCTCTCCGTTAAATGCCGTAGCATCATCCTTGTATTCTACTATATATTGTTTTTCGTTATCTGTTCTAAATACCTTCTTTGCTTTTCCTTCGTATAATTGTTCTAATTTTTGCATATTAATATCCTCCTAATTTTAATATTTATATAGTGTTTTTTATAATCTTTCTTGTAGTTTTTTATCAGCTGCAATTACTTTGTCAGCCATTTGCTTTTTATAATCATGAAACTTTTGTCTTAATTCTGGATATTTTATTGATAAGATTTGAACTGCTAAAAGCGCTGCATTATCACCAGCATTTATTGCAACTGTAGCAACTGGTACTCCAGGAGGCATCTGGACTATAGATAATAATGCATCAATACCTTCAAGTGCAGATGATTTAACAGGAACCCCAATTACAGGTAGACAACTGCATCCTGCTAAAACTCCTCCTAAGTGAGCTGCTTTGCCAGCAACTGCAATTATTGCTTCAAATCCGTTTTTTTCAGCATTTTTCGCAAAATTTGTTGCAATATCAGGTGTTCTGTGAGCTGATATTACTCTTACTTCATAATCTACACCAAAATCCTTTAGAATTTGTATTCCTTTTTCCATTATTGGAAAATCAGAATCACTTCCCATTACAATAGCAATTTTCATATATCCTCCTTTATTTAATAAAAAATCGTTTTTTATCTAAAATAATTTACACCAGCTTCAAATAACTTTTGATCTTTGTTGCCTGGTATGTTTTTATAAGTTCCAATATCAAGTCTTTCTGAGTGTCCCATTTTACCTAAAATTCTTCCGTCAGGGCTTGTTATACCTTCAATAGCTTCAATTGAGCCATTAGGATTAAATAGTCCGTCGTATGTTGGATTAAAATCACTGTCTACATATTGTGTAGCTATTTGTCCGTTTTCTTTAAGCTTCTTAATCCATTCTTCATTTGCTACAAATCTTCCTTCACCATGAGATAATGGCATATAATGTACATCTGATATGCTGCAATTATTAAACCATGGAGAAAGGTTAGACACTACCTTAGTCATAGCAAATGTTGAAACGTGTCTGCCAATAGTGTTATATGTTAATGTTGGGTCATTTTCACTTATTTCAGTTATTTCTCCATATGGCACAAGTCCTAGCTTTATTAGTGCTTGAAATCCATTACAAATACCAATTATTAAACCGTCTCTGTTTTTTATTAGGTTCATTATAGCTTCCTTAAGAAGTGGATTTCTAAACGTAGTAGCTATAAATTTACCTGAACCATCTGGCTCATCACCAGCACTAAAGCCACCAGGGAAGGCAACTATTTGAGATTCATTTATAAGACGTGCCATTTCCTTTATAGAATGTTCAATATCCGTTGGTGATAAATTTTTAAATACAAAGGTATTTGCTATAGCTCCAGCTCTTTCAAAAGCTTTTTTAGTATCATACTCACAGTTTGTACCTGGGAATACTGGTATAAATACTCTTGGCAATGCAACAGTAGTTGCATTTACTATAGTATTGCTTGTTTTTGCCTTAACTTTGTTGCCAGCGGTATACTGATAGTCCTTTATTTTTCCCTCAACATCTTTTTTTACAGGGAAGATTCCGTTAAGAGGCTTAATCCATTCATTTAGCATTTCATCAATTCTAATGTTGTAAGAATTATTTAAAGATATTTTTTTCTGAGCAATTGTTTCACCTATTAATAGATAAGGAATGTCTATATTATCAAGGCTTTCAACCTCTAAAACTATATCTCCGTATTTAGGAGCAAAGTATAGATTAGAGTCAAAAATTGTGCTTCCTATAGTTGTAAAACCTATTTTATTGCCAAATGTCATTTTAGTTATTGCTTCTGCAACTCCACCATATCCTACAGTATGAGCACTTAACACTTTGCCAGATAATACTAATTCATGTATTTTTGAATATTTATTTTTTACATCTTCAAAATCAGGAATGTAATTTTCATTCTTTTTAATTTTTAATAAGATTACTTTACTTCCAACCTTTTTAAATTCTGGTGATATTACATTTTTAATATCCTCTACACAAACTGCAAAGCTTACAAGAGTAGGAGGTACGTTAATATCTTTAAATGTACCAGACATGCTGTCCTTGCCACCAATAGCAGGTATTCCTAATTCGTGTTGAATTTTAAAAGCACCTAAAAGTGCTGCAAAAGGCTTACCCCATTTTTCCTCGTCATTATTTAACTTTTCAAA
Source organism: Firmicutes bacterium UBA2058 (assembly GCA_002332905.1). Lineage (GTDB taxonomy): Bacteria > Bacillota > Clostridia > Tissierellales > Sedimentibacteraceae > UBA1535. Next base: position 57,516 of record DDAM01000023.1, read on the forward strand.
ATACTCTTGCAGTGTTAATCTAACCTTAGAATAATCACCACCCATTGCAACTATTTTAGCTACAGAGTGTAGAACTGCATATATTGCACCATGATAAGGGCTAAGCTTAGATAACTTAGGGTCAAATCCATGTGACATCATAGTGCAAGTATCAGTTTGACCAGTTAAAAGAGGAAGCTTCGCTACCATACCTTCTGTCGGAGTCATTTGAGTTTTACCGCCAAAAGGCATTAAGACTGTAAAAGCACCGACAGTCGAGTCAAATTTTTCAACTAGTCCTTTTTGACTGCATACATTTAAATCTCTTAAGTTTTCTAACCAAGCATCTCTTAAATTATCAGATTTATATGATTTTATTTTACTGTTTTCAAAGTTTGATACATCCCAAACCTTTACTAAAACATCAGCTTTTTGTTTAGCGCCGTTAGTATCTAAAAAGTCTCTTTTTATATCTAATATTGCATTGCCTCTCCAGTACATTTTTAGTCTTCTGTCATCTGTTACAGTTGCAACTACAGTAGCTTCAAGGTTTTCTTCGTGTGCATACGCTATAAATTCATCTGCATTTTCTTTAGATATAACTACAGCCATTCTTTCTTGAGACTCTGATATAGCAAGCTCAGTACCGTCAAGACCGTCATATTTTTTAGTTACTTTATCAAGATTAATATTAAGTCCATCTGCAAGCTCTCCAATTGCTACTGAAACACCGCCAGCACCAAAGTCGTTACATTTTTTAATCAGCTTGCTAACTTTATCATTTCTAAATAATCTTTGTATTTTTCTTTCAGTAGGCGCATTGCCTTTTTGAACTTCAGATCCACATAGAAGTATTGATTCTTCTGTATGCTCCTTTGATGAGCCAGTAGCGCCACCACAGCCATCACGACCAGTTTTACCACCAAGAAGTATTATAACATCTCCAGGGTTAGGATATTCTCTTCTAACATTTTCTCTTGGAGTGGCAGCTATAACTGCACCAATTTCCATTCTTTTAGCTACATAATCTTCATCATATATTTCTACAACTTTGCCAGTTGCAAGTCCAATTTGATTTCCATATGAGCTGTAACCATTTGCAGCATCAGTTGTAATTTTTCTTTGAGGTAACTTTCCTGCCATTGTATCTTCTAGCTTTTGTCTCGGGTCAGCACTACCTGTTATTCTCATGGCTTGATATACATAGGAACGCCCTGATAGTGGATCTCGTATAGCTCCACCTAGACAGGTCGCCGCACCTCCAAATGGTTCTATTTCTGTTGGGTGGTTATGAGTTTCATTCTTAAACATTACAAGCCATTCTTCTGTAATGCTATCTGCATTTTTTCCATCGATCTTAGCATCAACTATTATGCTGCATGCATTGATTTCATCTGAAACTTCTAAATCATTCAGTGCACCTAATTTTCTAAGTTCCTTAGCGGCTATAGTAGCCAAATCCATTAAACATATATCTTTATCTCTATCCTCATAAACAAATTTTCTGCTTTTCTTATATAGCTCAAAGGTTTTTTCTATTTCTTTTGCAATATTATTGTCTTCAAACTTAATATTTTCAAGAGTTGTTGAGAAGGTAGTATGTCTACAATGGTCAGACCAATAAGTGTCAATTACTTTCAATTCTGTTATTGTAGGATTTCTTTTTTCAGTATCTCTAAAGTATTCTTGGCAAAGCTTTATATCCTCCAAGCTCATTGCAAAGCCCATTGAAATTTTATAACTATCTAACTCACTTAGGCTTAACTTATTAAATGCATCAACTGTTTTTACGTCATTAGCCTCTTGATAGTTATCATCTAGTGTTTCAGGCTTTTCAAGACTAGCTTCTCTAGAATCTACTGGATTTATATAGTATTTTTTTATATTTATAATATCTTCATTTGTTAATTCACCAGTTAATGCTATTACACGGGCAAATTTAACAGGAGGTTTTTCTTTTCCTGTTAATATCATTATACATTCTGCTGCAGAATCTGCACGCTGATCATATTGACCAGGTAGGTACTCTACAGCAAACACATTTTCACTGCTGCTAAGATATGCTTCATTTTTATATACCATATCTTGATTTGGCTCTGAAAAAATACTAATAACTGATTTTTCAAAATCTTCATCAGAAATGTGAGATACATCATATCTATTTAGTATTCGTAAACTAGTTAGATTTTTTAAATTTAAATTTTCTGTCAAATTATTTAAAAGATTTTTAGCTTCAACATTAAATCCTTCTTTTTTTTCAACAAATACTCTTTTTACGCTTGAGTTCATCTATTTAACCTTCCTTATTTATTTATTTAACAAATTAATTAAGTTTATAACAATTTTAAGTTGTAAGTTTAATTAAGCTGTTAAATTCACATTTATATTATAAGAATAATTTTAAACAGTTATTTTATTTTTTTTAAGACTAAGGAATTTTCACATAAATTATAATGCAATTTAATTAATTGTTTGCTAACCGAGTTAAATCTATACCATAAAACGAAAAAAGAAATGCAAAAAAGAAAAGAATTATTTCAGTTTAAATAGTCGATTTAAGGTGCTCGGTAGAAACTCTCTCACCATTTCCGAGAGATTATATTTAAACACTTATTGTTGTAATGTAATAATAACAGAATAAAAAAAGCTTGTCAATATAATTTCTTATAATTTTGTTGAATTTAATATTAAATGTTCGTATATATACGAATATTAAACTGGTATATATTTTTTATAATTCGCATAAACTGTTTTTATTAAAAAACTGTGAACATTATCTGCTCACAGTTTATGAACTTATTTTAATATCTCTATCGCTTTTTTAAGTTGTGTATCTTCAACTTCAGGTGCTGCAAACAATTTTAATGCACTAGTAAGCGCATCCTGTGTAGCAAAATCTAAAGTGCCATATGCATTTAGGTGATTATTCTTTTGGAATAATTTTATTTGCTCAAATGTTACTTGGTCTAAAACTCCGTCAGGTGTATTAACCTTATAACCTAAAGTTTGAAGTATCATTTCTGCTCCTAATACATCTAATCCAACAGTATTAAGAGTAGGCTTTCTATCTTTTTTTAATTCTGGATATGTAGATAAGTCAACCTTAGCTTGACCAATTTTGTTTTCAATAACTATGTCTGGCTTGATACCAACTCCTTGAACCTTGTTTTTGTTTGGAGTAAAGTATTCAGATGTGGTGAATTTAACTGCGCCTTCGTTCTTTAGCGGAATCAGTGATTGCACAACACCTTTTCCATAAGTAGTTGTTCCAATTATTTTTCCAACGCCTCTGTCTTGTATAGCTCCTGCAAATAATTCAGAAGCACTTGCACTATTTTCGTTTACAAGCACACATACTTTATATTTTTGCTTATCTAACGTACTTTTAAGAACCTCTTCACCTTGAGTTTTGCTATTTACATATACAAGCGGACCTTCTGGTACAAAGAAGTTTAGTATGTCAACAACAGTTCTTAAGCTACCACCAGGATTATTTCTAACATCAACTATAACTTTTGAAACTTTGTTTTTGTCAAAGCTGTTTAAAGCATCTTCCACTTGTTCAGTTGTATTTTCGTTAAAATCAGTAATTTTTAAATATCCTATTTTATTATCTAGGATTTTACTTTCCACAGAGCTTACTACTACTACTTCTCTTTTTATATTGAAAAATAATTCAGTGTTACCACGTTTAATGCCGATTTTTACAACTGTTCCAACTTCACCTCGTATAAGATTTGATGCTTGTGCTGTAGTAAAGCCGACTATACTTTGTCCATTAACTGAGATAATTTCATCTCCTGTCTTTATACCAGCCTTTAATGCGGGAGTTCCGGGTAAAGGAATAGCTACTATAAGCTTATCTTTATCTTGTGTGATTTGTACACCTATACCACCGAAGGAACCTGATACATCTGTTGCGAACTCTTGATATTCTTCCTTAGTGAAATAGACACTATAATCATCAAGTATTTCAAAAAAACCATCATATAGAGCTGTTATTATATCATCTTGATTTATGTCATATTGATAATACTCATTAACAAATTCTATAACTAGTTTTAAAAAATCAATATCTGAGTCTAATTTTTCAACGTCTAACTCACTTGCATATATGTTAAATGTAGCGGATACTAGCATAGTAACCGCTAATATTAGACATGAAATTTTCTTTAAATATTTTTTCATAAGACACCTTCCTTTTTTACATAATATGTATAAGTAAGTATATTCTATTTTTCCTAAACTGTAAATATCAAATGATTTTTTATTTATGATAAACAATCATAACAAGTTTAGCAAAACTTGTTTTTGACTTTATATCAATTTTGGGGTAAAATAGAATATGTTTCATAAAAATTTAAATATGAGGTTAAAAATGAGCAGAAATACTAGAACTTCAAGTTTAACAGAAGCTGCCATGATATGTGGTATAATAGTACTTATGTCAATGGTTTCTTATTATGTATTGCCTTTTATTGATTTTTTACTCCCGTTACCAGCAATAATTTTAGGTAAAAGAAGGGGTTACAAATATTCTGCATTATCGCTTGTAGCTGCATCACTTATTATAATGATGCTTTTAGGTCTGCCGATAGGGTTTATGTATCTATTTATGTATACACCTATTGCTATTGCTTTGACATATTTAATTGTTAAAGATAAAAAGCCATCAACAGTAATACTTGGCGGGGCAGTTGTTATGTTAATTTCTTTGATCTTTGTTTTATATATTATAGATATGTTTACAGGAATTGATGTAACTAAACAAATTACGACCATGTTTTCAGAAGCACTTGAGATGCAAAAAAATATAATGAAAACTGTTGGAGCGAATGAGGAACAAGTACAGTTAATTTCAGATACATATAAATATCTTTCTGAGTACATTGTTATGCTGTTGCCAGCAATGCTTATGACACTTTCAGCACTTATGTCTGTAATAAATTATTTTGTTGCGCAAAAAGTTGCATTAAGATTTAAAATAGTTATTAGACCACTAAAGGACTTAAGCATGTTCTATTTACCGAGAAATTTTATATTCGGAATTGGTTTTCTAATGATTTTAACTTATGTTTTATTCACTATGAACTTTGCTAATATGGATATAATTTTAATTAACATCTCGATGATAGGTAGGATTGCTTTAATTGTTCAAGGACTTGCACTAATTAAATTTTATCTGATAAAATATAATATAAATAATTTTTTAAGAGTAATTATATTTATGTTTATAATATTTATGCCGGTATTATCAAATATTGTTACTATGTTGGCAGTAATAGATTTGATAATTGATTTTAGAAAGCTAAGAGTTAGAAGATAAAGTGTGGAGGTGAAAATATTTGAAGGATTTTAAATTACCTGAATATTTAAGAGATGATAATTATATTTTTTTAGTAATAATATCTGCATTTTCAGTTATATTTTTATTAAATAAAATGTACACTGTGGCTGCTTTATCAGGAGTTATACTTTTGATTAGCTTTATTGCTACTATAGGTAAGCATAATAAAAGACAAAAGGATTTGAATAATTATATAATTGACTTTACAAATAGCATAGAAAATCTTTCAGTCAGCTCATTATTTAATTTTCCGATGCCAGTTTTAATTATTGATAAGAATGGAAAAATCTGCTGGTTTAACATAAAATTTAGAGATGTAATAGGTGAAGAAGCTATAATCGAAAAAATAGAGGATGTTGTAGCAAGCTTCCCAATTAAAAATCTTGAAGAAAATCTGCAGGGTATGCTTAATAATCTTGAAGTCAGTCATGATAATAAATCATATAACGTCTTATATTCTAAACTAAATGAAGAGCAGTTTGTGGACAATGCAGCATATATATTGTATTGGGTAGATAATACCTCATTTAGAACTTTAAAAAACAAGTATAATGATGAAAGACCAATTGCACTTATAATTCAAATAGATAACTATAGTGAAATTTCTGAAAAAATGGATAAACTTATTAGAGCGTCTATGATAGCAGAGATAGAAAAAATATTAAGTAAATATGCTAGTGAAATGAATGGCTTTGTACTTAAGTATGATTCGGACAGATTTATAATGCTTATAGAAAACAAATATTTAGAAGCACTTGAAAGTAAAAAATTTGCAATGCTTGAGGAAGTAAAAGAAATAAAAAGCTCTGGTGAATATTTCTTTACGCTTAGTATAGGTGTTGGTGCATATGCTAAGACCATAGGACAACTATTTGAATATGCAAAGGGTGCTCTTGATATTTCACTGGGTAGAGGTGGAGACCAAGCTGTAGTTAAGCGTATAAACTCAGTAAAATTTTATGGTGGTAAAAGTAAGGCTGTTGAAAAAAGAACTAAAGTAAAAGCTAGAATTATATCCTTTGCTTTAAGACAGATTATAGACCAAAGTTCTAATGTTATAATTATGGGACATAGAATTGGTGATATGGATAGCTTAGGCTCATCAATTGGACTATATAGTATGGCTAAAAGCAGAGGTAAAAAAGCATATATTGTTTTAAATAACGTAAATTATGCGTTAAAAAACCTATGTGATAGAATGGAAAAGGAAGATCCAAGCTACATGGAAGCTATAATAACTACTGAGCAGGCACTTAGATTAATTGACTCGGAATCCGTTTGCGTAGTTTTAGATACGCACAAGGGTAGTTTTACAGAAGCTCCTGAAGTATTAGAAGAAGTAGAAAAAATAGTATTAATAGATCATCATAGACGTGGTGAGGAATATATTGAAAATGCAGTGCTTGACTACATAGAGCCATATGCATCATCAACTTGTGAACTAGTATCAGAACTTATACAATACATGGAAGACCATATTAAATTGACTAAATTTGAGGCAGATGCAATGCTTGCTGGAATTGTGGTCGATACCAATTCATTTATTTTTAAAACTGGTGTTAGGACATTTGAAGCAGCATCATTTTTAAGACGTAATGGTGCGGATACAATAGAAGTAAAAGAGCTCTTTAGTGAAGGGCTTGACACAATGAAAAAGAAAACAGAGATAATTGATAAAGCTGAAATGAAGTTTGGTGATGTAGCTATATCTTATATTGAGGATGAGTCTGAAGATAACAATGTTATAGCTGCAAAGGCTGCTGATGAGTTATTGACAGTTAAAGATGTTAAGGCAAGCTTTGTTTTAGTGAAAAATAATGGCTATGTCCATATAAGCGGTAGATCTATGGGTCAGATAAGTGTTCAGCTTATACTAGAATTATTAGGCGGTGGCGGACATTTAACAATGGCCGGTGCACAAATACAAACAGACAATATACAAGTAGCGAAAGAAAAGTTATATGATGCTATAAAACAATATAAAGAGGATGGAAAAGAAGGTTAAAAAACACATAAGGTTAAGTAAAATTAAGAATAATGAAAGGATAGGCACAAAGAATGAAAGTAATATTAATGCAAGATGATAAAACATTAGGAAAAAAAGGTGATATTGTAAACGCTAAAGAAGGATATGCAAGAAATTTCTTGTTTCCTAAAAAAATAGCTGTGGAGGCTACTCCAGCTAATATGAAAGTCTTAGAGAATCAGAAAAAACTTCAAGCTGAAAAAGAGCAAGAAATTTTAGATGAAGCTAAAAAATTAGAAGAAGAAATTATGAAAATCACTCTTGTTATAAAAACAAAGGCAGGAGAAAATGGAAAGCTTTTTGGATCTATAACAACTAAAGAAATAGCTGAATTATTAAAGGAAACTCATAATATAGAAATTGATAAGAGAAAGTTAGAGTTAGATGACAGTATTAAAGCTTTAGGAAACTACACAGTTAAAGCTAAGCTTCATTCTAAAGTTACTGCAAAGCTAAATGTAATAGTAACAAACAACTAATTCCTAATTAAAATTAGACGCAGCGAGACATACTCCTATCGGAATTAGTGCATAAAATAACAAGCAAAAGGGAAGTGTAATTTTGTCTGAAATTATTAATTTCGGGAAAGTACCACCTCATAGTCTTGAGGCTGAACAAACAGTTTTAGGGGCTTTGATGATAGATAGTACTGCCATAGAGAAAACTTTAAATATAATAACTGCTGAGGATTTCTATTATGAAGCTAATAGTGAAATTTATGATGCAATAAAAACAACTTATCAATTTGATATTCCTGTTGATATTATAACTGTTAGCGATGAATTAAAAAAGCGTGGAAAGATTGATTATGTAGGCGGACTAGAATATTTGGCGGGTCTTACAGAAAATATTGTAACCACTAAAAATATCTCTGCTTATTTAAATATAATAAAAGAAAAATCAGTGTTAAGAAAGCTTATCAATGTAGCAAATGAGCTTATCGAAAAGGGATACAAGGAAAGTGATGAAGTTCAAAACCTTATAGACTTAGCAGAATCTAGGATATTTGCACTGGCACAAAATAGAGGTTCCAACGACTTTTCTATGGTTAAAGATGTACTTTTAACAGTATTTAATCAACTTGAGGAAAGAGCTAAGATTAAAGGCAGCATAACAGGTATAAATACAGGATATAAAGACCTTAATCGTATGACAGCAGGACTTCAACGTTCAGATTTGATACTTTTAGCTGCAAGACCTGCAATGGGAAAGACCTCCCTTGCTTTAAATATAGCTATGAATGCTGCAAAGTCCGGATCATCAATAGCACTATTCAGTCTCGAGATGTCTAAGGAACAATATGTTCAAAGACTTATAAGCTTGGAATCTTTAGTAGAAAGTACAAAGCTTCGTACCGGAGCGCTAGAAGATGATGACTGGTTAAGTCTTGCTAATGTAATGAATAGCATTTCTGAGTCGGATATGTACATTGATGATACGGCATCGATTTCATTGTTTGATTTGATGTCAAAGTGCAGAAGACTTAAAATAGATAAGGGACTTGACTTAGTAATTATAGATTACTTACAGCTTATGTCATATGGAGGTAGGTCTGAAAGCAGACAACAAGAGATTTCGAGTATTTCAAGAGGATTAAAGCAGCTAGCAAGGGAGTTGAATTGCCCTGTTGTTGCCTTATCACAGCTATCAAGAGCTGTTGAACAACGTCCAGATCATAGACCGATATTATCAGACTTAAGAGAGTCTGGAGCCATCGAGCAGGATGCCGACGTTGTAATGATGCTTTACAGAGATGAATATTATCATAAGGAAGAATCAGAGAAAAAGGGCATAGCTGAAGTAATAATAGCTAAGCATAGAAATGGACCTATAGGTACAGTAGAATTAGTATTTATAGATAGATTTACTAAATTCTCGGACAAGCCTGATGGTATGTAAAATAACGGATAAACGACCGTTATTTTTTTGTTTAATGTTTCTTTTTTTTACAAAAATATATTGACAATTATATCGGGTGACGATATAATGACTATATCGAAGACCGATATAACGTCAAAAGATATATCGTCGGTCGATGATAAAAGTTTGGAGGTTGTTTTTGTGGGAGAAAATACAGATAAAATAGCACTTACAGAGGCTGTTTATTATATTTTGCTTTCCTTGTATACTCCTTTGCATGGATATGGTATTATGCAAAATATTATGAAAATCAGTGATGGACGTGTTAATCTTGCTGCTGGTACTTTGTATGGAGCATTGACAACACTGCAGGAAAAAGGATGGATAATGGCACTAGAGGATTCTGAAAATTCTCGAAAGAAAATGTATGAGATTACTGATATAGGTAAAGTAGTTGTTGACGCAGAAATAAAACGACTAGAAGAATTACTGAATAATGGCCATGACGTTGTAAGGAGGCGAGATTAGTGAAGCATACTGAGTATAAAATTTATTCAGAATTTAAATATGAGGAAGAAGAAAAATGGATAAATGAAAAAGCTGCAAAAGGAGAAAATCTAACTGGGATTGGATTTTGTAGATATGTATTTGAGGATGGAATACCTGGTGAATATATATATCGCTTAGAAATGCTTGAACATTTTCCTAGTCATTATAAAAGTAAAGAATATTTGGATTTTTTAGAGGAGACAGGAGTTGAATTTGTAGGTAGCATTTTAAACTGGGTATATCTAAGAAAAAAGGCAAGTGAGGGACCATTTGAAATATATTCAGATTTGGATTCAAAGATTAAACACTACACAAGGATTATTAATCTTGTAAATTCATTGATAATACTACAATTAATTGTAACTTTGCCTAATATGATTTTAAGCCTTACTGGTAATCCAATTAATAATATGTATATTTTAAATCTTTTTATTGCAGCAATACTATTTATAGGTAACAAATCACTAAAACAAAAAATTGAAAAATTAGAGAAAGAAAAAACTTACAGAGAATAAGAGGGAGGATTAAAAAAATGCAGATTAATGTAAATAATATTTGCAAAACATTTGGTGATAAAAAAGTACTTGAAGGTATTTCTTTATCTTGTGAGAGCGGTAAGGCACTAGGTCTTCTAGGTAGAAACGGTGCTGGTAAAACGACAACTATTCGTATAATTATGGGTGTTTTTCCAGCTGACAGTGGTGAGATTTTGTTAGATGGCAACCCTATAAACAGAAAAAAGGTTAAGATAGGATATCTACCAGAGGAAAGAGGCTTATACCCTAAAAAGATTATAATGGAACAGCTCATATACCTAGCTGAACTTAAAGGCCTAAAGGCTAGCGATGCTAAGAAATCAGCAAAAGAGTTGTTGGAAAAGCTAGAAATGACAGAGTATGAAAATAAAAGACTAGATACATTATCAAAGGGTAATCAACAAAAAATTCAACTTATAGCAACACTAACCTGTGATCCAGATATAGTAATATTAGATGAACCATTTTCAGGGTTAGATCCAGTTAATGCCATGCTATTAAAGGATACTGTTAAAGAGCTTATAGCTAGAGGAAAGGTAGTAATATTTTCAAGTCATCAAATGAACTATATAGAGGAATTTTGTAATGATATTGCAATTCTTAACAATGGTAAAATAGTTAAGGCGGGAAACATAAATCAAATCAAAAAATCTTATGATAGAAATAGGATTGTAGTGTCAGGTACTCAAATAGACAAGATTAAAGTGTTTGTTGATAACAATCTACATAATATAGTAGCAAATACTCAGATAAACAAGGATATGTTGTTAATTGAACTTATAAATGCTAATATGAAAAATAATCTGATGAATTCACTTGCTGGGGAGAATTTTGATATTGATAAATTTTATGTGTATGAGCCATCATTAAGCGATATTTTTGTTGAGTATACAGAGTGAATAAAAAACACTCTTCACTCTATGGAAGAATCAAAAAACGATTCTTCATCAATTTTTAGGAGGATATTATGAAACAATTATTTACAGTATTTAAATTTGAGTTATATAACTATTATAAAAATAAAATATTTATTGGAATTACCTTAGCCTTAGTGTTAATTATTGCAGGAGTATTATCATTTCCAAGAATAATGGAGACATTTGATAAAAAAGATAGTGAAACTGGAGCACCAACAACAAATGAAGAAAAAAGCATAATTGCTTTGCAAGATAATTCAGGTGCAGATGCTAGTATGACATTAGAGTTTTTTGCTTTATCTATGCCTAGTTATGAATTTAAGTTAGTAGACCAAGATATTGAAAGTATAAAATCATCAATCAATAATGGTGAATATTCTAGGGCTATAATAATTGATACACAGCTGAAATACAAATATATAATAGACAATATTAGCATAAATGATTATACATCAAATACAATAAATAGTATTGTGCAGGAGAAATACAAATTTGATGAAATGAATCGCTTAGGAATATCAGAATCAGATGCCATGAGAATTTTAACTGCAAGTCCAGAGTCTGAAATAATTAAAATTGGTAAAGATCAAACAGAAAGCTTTTGGTTTACATATATAATTATATTTATATTATATATGGCCATAATGATGTATGGTCAAATGGTTGCAACAAACGTGGCCACAGAAAAAAGTACAAGAGCAATGGAGATGCTTATAACTTCGGCTAAACCAGTTAACCTAATATTCGGAAAGGTTTTTGGCTCAGGCTTTGCTGGACTTACTCAAATGATTGCTATATTTGGCACAAGCTTTGTATTGTATAATCTAAATCAGAGCTATTGGGGAGAAAATTATATAATTACTACTATGTTTGATATCAATCTTGATGTATTAATTTTTTCATTAGTATTCTTCATTTTAGGATATTTCTTATATTCGTTCATATATGGTGCACTAGGCTCATTAGCTACACGTACAGAAGATATTAACGTTTCTATTATGCCTGTAACTATGATATTTGTAGCTGCATTTATGATAGTAATGTTTTCAATGTCAAGTGGAAATATTGACAGTACCTTGATGAAAATAGTATCCTATATACCATTTACTTCGCCTATGGCAATGCTTGCACGTATGACAATGGGAGAAGTTCCGATGATAGGTATAATAGCTTCAATAACAATACTTATAGCTTCAACTATAGGTATAGGCTATCTATCAGCTAAAATTTATCAAATGGGAGTGCTATTGTACGGTAAAACTCTTAAAATATCAGAGCTAATAAAGATGAAAAAGCAAGGATTATAAAAAATGTTCCCTAATTGGGAACATTTTTTTATGTTTTATATCATTATAATATAAAAACATGCAATTAATAAAAATTAAAATAATTTATTGTTAATAATTGGATATTTTAATTATTGAGTAACATTATGTAGAAAATTCTTTTATTATATACTATAATTTAAATAATAAAATTTGAATTTTAAAGAGTTGAAAATTTGAAAAACAAAAGTTGGTGTTGCTTGTTGAAAAAAGACTATGTTTTGAGTTTAGTAATTGCGTTGTTAATTATTTTAATAATATCTTACACTATTAATGTTACATCTAAATATGAAAAGGATATCGATGCTAATGAAATAAAAACATTGAGGGTAGGAATTTTGCCAAATTTTAAACCATACTGCTACATAAGCGATACTCAGACATACCAAGGATTTAACATAGATGTTTTGAATACTATTGCATTAAAGTATGGTTTTAATGTTGAGTTTTATGTTATACCTGAACATGAAATTATGACTTATCTAGTTACTGATAGAGTTGATTGTGTTTTGGGTATGGATTATGGATACATACCTAAAGACTATATTGAATCTTCGGTTTCTTTTTTTGACACTAAAATGTCGATATTTGTAAAAAAAGATAATTATGATATAAAGGAAATAAAGGATTTAGCATCGAAAAGAATTTCTATGCAAAGAGAAGATCCATATATTAATAAGTTAGAGGATTTTGGCAATACTAGAATTTTTAAAGCTGACGATGTGGATACATCATTAAAAATGTTAAGTTATGGTATTGTAGATGCGTATGTTGGTGACAAATATGTATCAATAGATTATATAAACAGTGATGAATATAGTGATAAAATAAAGATAATTTTGGAAGAAGACTGTGACTGGATGTCATCTATGATTTTCCTAAAACAAGATATAGAATTAGTTGAAATTATCAATGCTGGATTTGAAAAAATATCATCAGATGGTACGTTAGATTACGTAAAACGGAAATGGTTTGGACAATCTGTTAAGAATAAAATAGAAATTCAAAAATTTATATCATATTTACTAATAATTTCTGTATTTTTTAGTTTAGCGATGGGAATTGTAGCTAGAATAAATAGAATTTTAAAAAAAGAGGTAGAACAAAGGACTAATGATATTAACAAAGAAAAAAATTTAAAAGAAGCAATTATTGATAGCTTAATGGAAGGGTTAATATTTATAGACTTAAACAATAATATATATTCCGAAAACTATTCAGCACTGAAAATCATGGAGGAAGATTCAAGCATTTTAAATAAAAATTTGTTTGATTTGAAGAATTCATTATTATTTGAACGTGATCATATTGAACAAGCAAAAAATAAAAGAATCAAGTTTGTGCAACTTGAGAGTAAACTTACAAGAGATGGAAATAGTAAGTATATTCAATATAATATCACTCCTGTTTTAGATAATAACAAACTTATTGGATTAACAATATCTTTCAAGGATATAACTGAAGAGAAAAACATGATGAAAAAAATAATTAATAAGGATAAATTAGAAAGTGTCGGAAGATTAACAGCAGGTATTGCACATGAGATAAGAAACCCTTTGACTTCTATAAATATGTATATAAAGCTATTGCCTGAAAAAATAGATAATATTATATTTAGAGAACAAATTTTGGAGGACATGCCAAAAGAAATAAAACGGCTTAATAATATTATAAAAAATTTGCTTGATTATGCAAGCCCAAATAAAGCTAATAAAACTTTATTAAATTTGTATGATGAACTAGGTTTTGTTTTGAGATTTTTGAGAAGTCAGTTAAAAGATAATAATATAGAACTAATTACTAATATAGATAAAAACATAGATATTGTTTTTGATGCTCAGCAGTTCAAACAAATTATTATAAATATAGTTATTAATGCTATTGATGCACTGAAAAATGTAAATAACCCTCAAATAATAATAAGCGCATATAAAGATGATTCTAATGTATGTTTAGAGATTTGTGACAATGGTAAAGGTATCTCTGAAGAAGAATATAGAAATATTTTTGAACCATTTTTTACTACTAAGGAAGAGGGGTATGGTTTAGGTTTGTCGATTGTAACTCAGCTTGTAAAAGAAAACAATTCAGAAATATTTGTAGATGATAAATATATAAATGGTGCCAAATTTATTATTTCTGTTCCATGTAAAACGTGAAATGCAATTCACGTTATGGAAGAATCAAAAAACGATTCTTCAACAATTTTTTGTATGTAAATAAAGAATATGGAGGAATAAGTGAAAAATTTATTTATAATAGATGATGAAAAATCTATATGTAATGCTTTGATGTTTACCTTTGAAAATGAATATAATATAAGTATAATTAACAATATGTTGGAATTTAACAGTATTTTAGCAAAGAGTGTTCCTGATGTTGTACTGCTAGATTTGAAATTTGGACAAATTAATGGACTTGACCTGCTTGATAAAATAAAATCTTTATATCAAGATGCAGTGGTAATAATTATGACTGCTTACGGTACAATAAATACTTCAATAGATGCAATTAAAAAAGGAGCATATGATTATATATTAAAACCATTAGATCCTGATACAGTAAAAAAATTAGTTAGTGATGCAATATTATATCAAGAAAGCAAAAAAATAAAATCCATAAGACTTGATAATATAAAGAAAAGCTTTAATATTATTGGTCAATCACCTAAAATACAAAAAGTATATTCTCAGATTAATAGAGTAAAGGATGTAAATGTAAATGTATTAATTTGTGGAGAAAGTGGAACTGGTAAGGATTTAATTGCAAGAGCTATACACTATGAGGGTGTAAGAAAAAATAAGCCTTTTATAGTTGTTAATTGTGCGGCTATACCTCAAAATCTTATAGAAAGCGAATTATTTGGTTATGAAAAAGGCGCTTTTACAGGTGCAGATAAATCAAAAATGGGGGCATTTGAATTAGCTGATAAAGGAAGTATTTTTCTTGATGAAATAGGAGAAATGGATTTATATTGTCAAGCAAAGGTTTTGAGGGTTATACAAAATAAAGAAGTTGTTCCTGTTGGTAGTGGGATAGCAAGAAAAGTTGATGTTAGAATCATTGCGGCAACAAACAAGGATCTTAGTGAAGAAGTTAAAAATACAAACTTTAGAATGGATTTATTTTATAGGTTAAATGTTTTTCCTATAAATATTGCCCCTTTGAATGAGAGAGTAGAAGATATACCGTTACTTGTTAATAATTTTATTTATAAGGCAAATGAATTATATGGAACAAATATTCAAGGCATAACTAATGAAGCTTTAAATAAGTTAAAAGAAAGAAAATATGTTGGAAATGTTAGGGAACTTGAAAATATAATTTTTAGGGCATGTATATTATGTGATGATGAATATATAAGTGTTGATTGCTTACAATATGAGCAAAATGAAAATTATAATGATAAGGAATATGTTTCTATAAAGATTGGAAGCAGTTTAGAATATACTGAAAAAGAATTAATTTTAAGTACATTAAATTATGTAAATGGTAATAAAGCTAAAGCGGCTAAGCTTTTAGGAATAAGTGAAAGAAGCATTCATTACAAGGTGAAAAATTATTTGGGAGAAAATTAAATTAAAATATGAAATCAATAAAAAAAATATTTTTGAGTATTTTTCTACTGTTAACTTTTTTAGGTATAGTAGCTTGTGATAATATGTCTGCAATTAAAGTGGAAAAATATGACAATGAAGTAGTAAATATTGCAGTTAATGACTTATCTAATGGTAAATTTAATCCTTTATTTGCAGAAGATGAAACAGATAAGGCAATTTGCGATATAGTTTATGAACCTCTTTTTCATTATAATGATGGAAAAATAGAACCTATTTTGATAGAAAATATAGAAGTCTCAAATGACGGATTATCTTATTATATAAAGTTAAAAGAGGGTGTAAAATGGCATAATACGTTAGAATTTACATCAAATGACGTGGAACAGACAATGAAATTTGCACTTAGATATACAAATAATATTGTCTATTATCATAACTTATCAAACATAGTTGGTGTAGATGAGTATATTCGGAAAGAAGTAGAAAGTATTTATGGTATCCAAAAAATTAATAAGAACAGCCTTAAAATAAATATAAAGAAAAAAGATGATGATTTTTTTGAGAAACTGTCTAAAATATACATACTGCAAGCACATCAAATTGCAAGTGCTCAAAAGGATAATTCGATAGGTTATGATTTATTGTGGTTAAAACCTATAGGAACAGGACCATATTATGTAAGTAAATTTGAAGAAGAACAATCAGTGGAATTAATAAGAAATGAAATATACTATGGAAATATATCAAATATTACAAAATACATTTTTCATGCGACTAATGATGAATTTGCAAAAAAAAGTTTTCTAAACGATGATATGAACATAATTACAGATATTATTTTAAACGATGAAGATAATATTGATTATTTAAAGAAAAATGCAATTTTAGAAGAAAATAATAATTATATAAACCAAGTTGTTATTACAAATAATAGCTCAAAATATTTATCAAATAAATTTGTAAGGAAAGCTCTAATGTATGCATTGGAAAGAGATATTTTTTTAAATATATTTTCTTATGCAAATGATGGTAGTAATATTAATATAAATAACAAAGGTTATGCTGAAAGCTTAAATATTTATGAATACAATCCAAGTAAGTCTATAGAGATATTAACAAAAATTGTTGGTTGGCAATATATTAATGGTAAAATGTTTTGTAATAATGAACAAGTTAAACTTGAATTCTTGTACACTAATTCTGATAAGGCATCTAAGTTTTGCTATCCTATGATTAGGGAAAACCTTGAACGTATTGGAATTGAAGTAAATGCAGTATTAGTTAACTCAAAAGAATTGCATAGAAGATTGAAGATGGATTTATATGATTTAGCTTTGTATAGTATAATATCGCGCGATACTTATGGTTTTTATGATTATGTATGTTATTATGATAAAAAAGAAAGCAAAAACTATTCAAATTATTCTAATTCTGTAGTTGAAAAGTTAGTTAATACTTATTATATAACTAAATCAGAGCAAGATTTAAATAGAATATATGATATATTAAATGATGATGTACCAATTATATATTTATTTAAGTATAAAAACAAAAGGGTTATATCACAAAATTTAAATGTTATAAAAAGCAATTCTATAAGTGATTATTTTAGTATTGATAAATGGAACATAGTTAATTAATATTAAATTTCTTAATACACACCATGAAAAATTTGCAGGGGTGTGTATTTTTTTCATGGTTTATTTTATATAAATAAATCTAAAAATCTGCAATTTTAGACAAATATGCTGTTTTTTATAATTGGCATAATACTTGCTATTTATTTACTGTAAATACAACTACATAAAATAGGAGGTTATATGAAAACAACAGGCTTGATAAAAAATTTTGAGAAAATTTATAAAAACAAACAATACAAGCCATGGGTTATATTGTTGGGATGCTTATCATTAGTATTCGTTTTCTTTAAATTTATGTCACAAAAAAGAAATAATACTTTTTTAGAACTAAAAAAAGGAATAATTAACGATTTAGAGAAAAAAAATACTTATGATCAATTAAAAAAGGACGCTATTTTACAGGTAAAGAAAAAAAGTAAGTTTTTTGGTAAAACATTATCTGAAGCTACAGAAAATAAGCAGGCGGATAAAATTTCAAAGGCAAAGTACGAAAACTTAATTGAGATTATGGTTGCTAAAGAGTCTCAAAAGAAAAATATCATAAAAATTGAATTCGTTCAAACATACAAGGAATGTATTTCAAATAAAGCATTTTTGATTTTTTCTATTATTGTATCCCTACCAATGTATGTTTTGATGTTAATTTTTTCAAATCCATTTGCAAAATATATTTTTGAAAGATTACTTATGATGATATTCGTTATTTTTGGAGTAACATTCTTAGTATTTACGATATTATATATTTCTCCTATGGATCCAGCTAAAAATATTTTAGGTGAGACGGCAACTAAAGAGCAAATTGCTGAATTTAAAGCAGTATATGGATTGGACAAATCATATATTGTAAGATTGCTAAATACATTTAAACAGCTAGTAACATTTGATTTAGGGAATACTTACATAGGTAATATGGATGTTGCTAGAGAAATAATGAATAAGTTCCCAGTAACATTATTAATTGCATTTTGGTCATTGGTGGTAGCCATTGGTATAGCTATTCCATCAGGAATTATATCCGCTATAAAGCAGTATTCATCATTTGACTATATATTTATGTTTATTGCATTAATAGGACTTTCAATACCAAACTTTTGGCTAGCTTTAATGATGATATTGGAATTCTCCATAAAAATGAAAATTTTGCCAGCCACTTATGTTGTTGGTAATTGGCTGTCAGTAATAATGCCTGCGTTTGTTTTAGGTACTGGTATGTCAGCTACTGTTGCAAGAATGACACGTTCATCAATGCTTGAAGTTAAAAATTCTGACTATATTTTAACTGCAAAGGCAAAAGGTCTTAGTCAATATAAAGTTGTTATGAAACATATATTAGGCAATGCAATGATTCCAATAGTAACAGTAATCGGTCTTCAATTTGGTGGTATGCTTGGAGGAAGTGCTGTAACAGAAAAAGGATTTAATATCAGCGGTTTAGGAAGCTTTATAGTTGATAGACAGTTTATACCAGATATTCCTGTTGTGTTAGCGGGTGTAGTATATATATCGGTTGTAATAAGCTTAGCTAATTTAGCCATAGATATTTTGTATGCATTCTTAGATCCTAGAATTAAATCTAAGATGAAAAACTATTAGATGGAGGCTGAAATGAATAATAAAGATTTTTATTTACAAAGACAACGTACCAGGATAGTAAGCAACAGTCTTGAATGTTCGACAGGTAAAGTTGCATGGCAAATTAGTATAGCTTTTGCTGTTATATTATCATTTATGTCATTTGATTTTGCTGAAAAAACTGTTTCTTATCCAATGCTCTCTTTTGGAGCTATATATCTTGTTATGGGATTATTTCAGCTTTATGTTTGCAAAAGAGTTGAAAAAGAAATATTTAGAGATGGTAAAGTATCAAAATCCACTAGAAAACTTGGATATATACTAATACCATTTATCATAACAGGTAATTTTTTTGCTAGTATAACAGGTTTTATGCTTGTTAAAGAGGATAAACCAATTGAATATTCAATTTCTGTATATTCATTACTAATAACAATATTTGTTATAGTTGTGTCACTAGTAAATTTATTTAAACCTTATGTTGCTGATACTTTTCCTTTGGGAATGGCTGGATTATGCATAATGGCTATATTTAATGTTATAGTACTGATAACTATCGCAAAAAAATTGAATTGCAATAATAACATGAATATTGATAAAAGTATGCTTCCAATAGCTATTTTATCAATAGTATCAGGAATAATAGGCAATGCATTTGCGTTATTGTTAGGAATAATAATGATAGCAAAGATATATAGAAAAGACAAAGAGGTTTCAATAGAATGGATTGATGTTATAAGAAGATTATTTAAAAATTATATGTCCGTTATAGGTTTGTTTTTTATAACATTCTTGATTGCTGTTTCTATATGCAGTAATTTCACATTTGATTATGATATGGCTACTTTAAATAATTATCAGGCACTTCTTCAAAAGCCTTCACTGATGTATCCTTTTGGAACTGATAATTATGGTAGATGTATATTTACAAGAATTATATATGGTGCAAGTATATCTCTTTCAGTAGGATTCATTTCTACAATGGTACCTATAATTATAGGAGGTGTTTTAGGAGCATATAGTGGATATTATGGTGGTAAAACAGATAATATTATAATGCGTTCATTAGACATATTATATGCTGTTCCAGGGATTTTATTGGCAGTTGCAATAATAGCAGCATTTGGTGCAAATACATTTAATCTTATCATGGCATTATCGATAGGTGGAATACCTACATATGCTAGAACAGTAAGAGCTACTGTTATGACGCTATCTGGACAGGAGTTTATTGAGGCAGCTAAAGCTTGCGGTGCTAAAAACTCACTTATAATATTTAAGCACATAATACCTAACTCATTGGCACCTATAATTGTTAGAGCTACATTAAGTATAGGTGCAGCGGTACTTTCTACAAGTAGTTTAAGTTATTTAGGTTTAGGTGTAGAGCCACATATACCAGAATGGGGTAACATATTAAAGGCAGGAAGTAGTTATCTTGAGGTTAACCCATATATAGCTATATTCCCAGGTATTGCTATCATTCTTATAGTTTTAGCATTTAACTATTTTGGTGATGGATTAAGAGATGCTTTGGATCCAAAGCTTAAATAAAGGAGGAAAGTAAAATGGCAGAAACAATTTTAGAAGTAAAAAATTTGCATGTGCATTATATTACAGATGATGCTACTTCAAAAGCTGTTAATGGTGTAAACTTTACAATTGAAGAAAAAGAGAGTCTTGGACTAGTAGGAGAAACTGGTGCTGGAAAAACAACAACTGCTCTTTCTATAATGCAGCTTATACCAAATCCTCCGGGAATTATTGTAGACGGTGAAATAAATTTTGAAGGTAAAAATGTAATTTTAAATACAGAAAAACAAAATATGAAAATAAGAGGTAACGGAATTTCAATGATATTCCAAGACCCTATGACAGCTCTTAATCCTATAATGACGATAGGTGAACAATTATCAGAGGTTGTTAGAACTCATAAAAAGATGTCTAAGGATAAAGTAAAGGAACAAGTAATAAATCTTTTAGAAACAGTTGGAATCAAAAGAGATAGATACAATGACTATCCGCATCAGTTTTCTGGAGGTCAAAAGCAAAGGGTTGTTATAGCTATGGCACTTTTATGTAATCCAAAACTTCTTATAGCAGATGAACCAACAACAGCACTTGATGTTACCATTCAAGCTCAGGTTCTTGATATAATAAGCAATTTGAAAACTAAATATAATATGTCAATGCTTTTAATAACTCATGATTTAGGTGTAGTTGCAGAGACATGTGACAAGGTAGCGATAATGTATGCTGGTCAGATTGTAGAATATGGAACTGTAAGAGATGTTTATAAAAACCCTAAGCATCCTTATACAGTTGGTTTATTTAATTCAATACCTAAACTTGATGAAGACACAGAAAATTTAATACCTATTGAGGGACAGATATCAAACTCAGCAGATTTACCTAGCGGCTGTTATTTCCATCCAAGATGTCAATATTGTAAAGATATATGCAAAGAAAAAGAGCCTGAAGCTGTTGGAATAAATCATCAATATAAATGTCATTTCAACTTGTTTGGTAAGGAGGTGGAATAAGTGGGAAAATTGCTAGAAGTAAAAAATCTTAAAAAATATTTTCCTGTTCCAGTAGGATATTTACACGCAGTTGATGATGTAAGCTTTTCTATAGACAAAGGAGAAACCTTAGGTATAGTAGGAGAGTCAGGCTGTGGAAAAAGTACATTAGGAAGAGCTATATTAAGACTTCATAACCCTACTGCTGGTGAAGTTTTATATGATGACATGGATATACTTCATTTTAATGATGAAGAAATGAGATATATGAGACAAAAAATGCAAATTATATTTCAAGATCCATATGCCAGCTTAAACCCTAGAATGACTATATCACAAATAATAGAAGAGCCTCTTAAAATTCACAGTATATATAAGTCAGATTCAGAAAGACGTGAAAAAGTAGAGGAAATAATGGAGCTTGTAGGTTTACAAAAAAGAAATTTCAACTCATATCCACATGAGTTTGATGGAGGAAGAAGACAAAGAGTTGTAATAGGAAGAGCTTTGGCTATAAATCCACAATTTATAGTTTGTGATGAACCTGTATCAGCATTAGATGTTTCAGTACAAGCACAGATTTTAAATCTTTTAATGAAGTTACAGTCTAAGATGGATTTAACATATATGTTTATATCACATGATTTGTCGGTTGTAAAGCATATATCAGATAACATAGGAGTTATGTATCTTGGCCAAATGATAGAAAAGGCTCCAAAGAAAGATATATTTGTGCAACCATTACATCCATACACAATAGCACTTCTTTCTGCTATACCTTCAATTAATGTAGATCATAAAAGCAAAAAAATAATATTAAAAGGTGAAATAACATCACCTATAAATCCAAAAGTTGGATGTAGATTTGCAGCTAGATGTCCATTTGCAACTGAGAAGTGTACATGCATTACACCTGAGTTAAAGGAAGTTACACCTAATCATCATGTTGCATGTCATAGATATAAAGAAATAATGGATAAATCATTGAAATATGATGTTTAAATGTTATTATTGATTTCAAATATGTCTCACTGATTAGGTGTAGTATATTGAAATTATATATATAAAAATGATTTGAAAAACAGGAGGAAAAAATGAAAAGAAAATTAGCACTTATCATGGCGCTTATAATGGTTTTATCAGCTTTTACAGGTTGCCAAACAAAATCAAATGTAATGAGTGGAAATACCAATTCAAACAATGAACAGTCTTCAAATAATTCTGTTCAAACAAAACCTCAAGATATTAGAATGGTGTTGATGTCATCTAATGAACAAGCTGGAAATGTTTTAAGAGATCAATTGGTAAAGGCTGGATTTAATGTAATACTAAATATACAGCCAGATTATAGTAGTTATGTTGCAGTAGTGGAAAGTGGAGAATATGATATTGCAATATCAGGTTGGACAACAGTTACAGGTAACCCTGATTATGCAGTTAGATCTTTATTCAAAACTGGAGGAGATTATAATAGAATGCCTTTAAGCGATTCAGTTATAGATGAGTTAATCGATAAAGCAGCAACAGAAACTCCAGATGTATATGTAAATACTTATAAAGAGTTAGAAGACAGATTGGTAACTGAAAAGGCTTATATAATACCAATGTTTTCAAGTTTAAGAATGAGTGCAGTTAACAAAAATATTGTTGATGCTTCTACATTTAGACTTTCAAAATCTCGTTCAACTCCTTGGGAAGAATTATCATATGTTGATAAATCATTAAATGAAACTAGACCTTTAATTATGACTCAAACAATGGCAACATTAACATCAATGCATCCTATTAGAGGAAATGATGGTTCTATAAACTCACTAAATACAAATTTATATGTACGTTTAGTTAATTTAACTGATGAAGATGAGGTTGTTTCTGATGGATCTTTATCATATAAATATGCGATAGCAGAAGGCAATCAAGAATATTATTTCTTATTAAGAGATGATGTAAATTTTGCTAAGATTGAAAATATGAAATCAGTGGATACTGGTGTAAAAGTTGGAGCTGAAGATGTTAAATTCACACTTGATTTAGCTAGAGATAAAGAATCTGTACCTACTCATAAAACTTATACTTTACATGGTTCTATGAAAAATATTGAAGTGTTTACTGATATGGAGTCTTTAAAGAATGTTAAGCTTTCAGGATCAGATAAGACAATTTTTGAAGCTTTAAACGAAGCTGCACCTTCTCCAATAACATCATTAGAAGAAAATAAAACAGCTGTTGACAATAAGTCAGGAAAATATCAAGTTGTTAAAATAACAACAGGAGTACCATTCCCACAAGTTCTTAACTTCTTAGCACATCAATCAGCTGGTATTGTATCAGAAGAGCAAGTTAAAGCAATTAACTCTAAGGTAAATATGAAAACATATGATCCTACAAAAGATATTTTATACGGAGATCAGTCAGTTGTTACAGATGGTCCTACATATGATAACCATTTATGGTTAAGCGGACCTTATGCAATGATAGTAAAAGATGACTATGAAGTAAAATTTGAGAAGAATCCAAATTATATGGTAGGCACTGAATATGAACCAAAAGTTAAGTATATAACATTTAAATTTATAAAAGATGATTCAAGTGCAACAGCATCACTAAGAAGTGGTGAAATAGATATTATGCCATTCATTGGAGAAAATTCTGTTGATTTAGTATCAAATGATGATAGATTCCATGTTATTAAGAGAAGCTCAAATGGAACTACATATGCTGATTTTAACTTAAAAGAAGGTAAATCAGAATATGTAAATGAAGATTTAAGAAAAGCAGTACTATACGCTGTGTCACAAGATGATTATATTGCAGTATATAATGGACTTAAGGGTAGACTTTATTCTACACTTTCAACTTTGATAGATACAGGTAATGTTTTAGAGCAAGATTTAAATAAATCTAAAGAATACTTATTAAAATATCAAACTGAGAATAATAAATAATTATTAGCTTCACTTTACAATGAAAGTTAAAATACGAAAGTAGCTGAAAAAACTACTTGAAAAGCTATATAATTAAGGAGATTTTAAATGTACAAATATAAGACAAAAGGAACTTGCGCAATAGAAATATCTTATGACATTAAAGATAACAAAATTCATAATGTAAGCTTTGAAAGAGGCTGCAATGGAAATTTAAAAGGTATAAGCAAATTAGTTGAAGGGATGGACATAGATGAAGTTATAGATAGATTACATAATACTAAATGTGGTTCAAAAGAAACTTCTTGTCCAGATCAATTGGCTAAGGCGTTAATTCAGTATAAAAAAACTCCCCCTATAGTTTAAATAAAAGAGCTAATATTCAATTTTTTATAAAATTGAGTATCAGCTCTTTTGCTTTAAATGTAAACTTAATGTTTCTATTAAATTAAATTATTGTTTAAACTTGCTTAGTAATTATAATTTTACTTCCTGGCATTAAATTATCATTTATATCTAAATTGTTAAGTTTACCAAGATAATTCATTGATACGTTGTAATTTTTAGCTATATCCCATAAGGTTTCATTAGGTTGAACTACTCTGAAAACTATACTTGCCATGTTTTTATTATTTAATTTTTCACCAAGAGATATATTATTTATTACATGAATGTTCTTATTATCTTTGACACTTAACTCGCTTATTATTTTAGACTCAACTAAAATAGTGTTTAGCCCCTTTCTATAAGCTCCAGTTTCGTCCAAAGTTATTTTAATATCAACATCTGAAATATCGTTGTATTCTGATAAATCTACTGTCGATGTAAATGGCATTGATGATGATACACTATCAACCTTATTGTTGTCTCCATTTAAAAAGATAACATTCACATCTATAAATCCATCAACGACCATACTGTCTTCATAAATATTTTTCTCAGATATCTTAGCAACTGCATCATAGTAATATATATCCTTTATAGTTACATTATCAACATCAAAGGTTTTTTCGAAATTATCCTTTGACGACTTAAAATCAATAATAGATGATAATGATATATCACTACTTTCGATATCAACTTCATTAGTAGTTGAATAAGCATCAGATATTACATTTTTATTAATTGTATTGTAAAGCTCTGTAGTTATAAGCATTTCAATGTCAAGTCCTACTATTTTCCTTTCATCGTTATCATCTTTTGATACTACACAATCTACATTTGATAAATTAATATTCACATTTTTCATCATAGAATCATCTGAGTTTTTAAATTCTACATAGTGTGTAAATGGAAATTCCTTTGTAATATAGTTTAAAGTTGAAAAACTATTGTCCTCAGTATATAATACGCCTACATTGCAAACGCCTTCTATTAACATCCTTTCGTTCATTATATCAGCCTCGGTGATTTTAGGCACTACATCAACTTTTAGTACATTTAATATTTCATTCATATTAGCATCTAATATAATCGATTCACTTATAGGAAGTTCAACTTGCTGTTTGCTAGATACATCAGTGTATACAATATTATTAGTTTTAGCTTGGAATGTTCCATCAGATTCAATAGACGAAATGTACTCAACATTATGACTGTTAGTCGCTTCTGTATTTATGTTTATAACTGCTTTTATAAGCGCCTTTCTGTCAGATATAATCTTTGAGTCTATGTAGTCTATGGATGGATTGATAGAAGCTGACATTCTTTCTGTAACACCTTGTAATGGTATTTCCTCCATAAAATCTATTTTACCATTTGTAGCTTGAGTTGTTGAATCTTCATCACTTCCACGATATATTATAGTGTAGTTTAATTCACCATAAACAGCTACCTTGTTACTGAGTGTGGATATATTATTGATTTTTACCTTTCCAGATGTATATATGATTTTTTCCATGCTATGCAAATTTTCAGGTATGTAAATATCTCCCTCAACAATTAAATCTGTTAAACTGTTACCTATAAGTTCATTTACTATAAATGCATCATTGCTTTGCTTAAACAAATTAAAATCCTCCTTTTAGATATTGTTTATAATGTTTGCTTTGTAAATAATGTAAACATTGTAAACAAGTCCAAGTAATATTATTTGTTAATATATATGTTTATTAAATATAAAATATGAAAATAAATTGTTATTTACTTAGTTAAAATGATTTATAAGGAATACATAATTGTGTCAAATATATTTTTTTTATAAAACTGTGATTCACTATAAAATTATTTTATTTGTATAAAGAAATCCTATATTATATACTTTAATCGAAAATGAATGTAATATTAAATTTGGAGGAAGTTATGGTAGCAGAAGTAAGTATTAATAAGATTCAACAAGAAGCAGAGGATTTATTTAGAAATGGATTTTTTTGCTCTGAAGCAATGATAAGCTGTATAAGAAATAATTTTGAACTGGATTTACCTGAAGAGGTTATATCAATGGCATCAGCCTTTCCAGTAGGTATGGGACGTTCAAAATGTGTATGTGGAGCTGTTTCTGGAGGTATGATGTGTTTAGGATATTTCTTTGGTAGAACTAAACAAAAAGACCCTAAAGTTGAAGAATGTCTATCAGTTGCAAATGAGCTTCATGATTGGTTTAAAGAAAAAAATGGTGCATTATGCTGTAGAATTCTAACTAAAGGCATGGATATGGCATCAGGAGAGCACAAAGCTCAATGCATAAGATTTACTGGTGAAGTAGCTCGTAAGGTTGCAGAAATAGTTTGTCGTGAAAAAAATATAAGAAATATAGATATGTAAGAGAGGTATTTATGATAAAGAAGATTCCGCTACCCATTGCAGGTCTAATGTTAGCCTTAGCTGCGACAGGGAATTTGGTTCAGACATATTCACAAGAATTTCGACTTATATTTGGTGCCATATCGGCAATAATTGGTATTTTACTTATAATAAAATTTGTATTATATCCAAAAACTCTTTTAGAGGATTTAAAGAACCCTATAATGGCAAGTGTAGCTCCTACATTTTCCATGGCATGTATGCTTTTGTCAGTTTATATTAAACCGTATTTATCGAGCGTAGGCAGTATTGTATGGTTTATTGGATTTATACTACACTGCTTGTTGATTATTCTATTTACTTTAAGATTTATATTGAAATTTGACATAAAAAAAGTATTTCCAAGCTATTTTATAGTTTATGTAGGACTAGCTGTTGCAAGTATTACTGCTCCTGCCTTTGGAATGCAAATGTTGGGACAAGTAGTTTTTTGGTTTAGCTTTATATGTTATTTAATACTTTTAGCAATTATTTCATATAGGGTAATAAAGATAAAAGGTATACCAGAACCAGCTCAACCATTAAATATAATATTTGCGGCACCTGCTAGTTTATGTCTTGCAGGATATCTTTCAAGTTTCGATACAAAAAGTATGATAATAGTTTGCTTTTTAGCAGGACTTTCAGCACTTATGTATCTTTTTGCATTAGTACAATTGCCAAATTTGCTGAAACTTAAATTTTATCCTAGCTTTTCAGCATTTACATTCCCTATGGTTATAAGTGCAATAGCTATAAAAATGACGGATGGATTTTTTACAAAGCTAGGTAACCCTCAAATGTTTTTAAAATATATAATTATAATTCAAACATTTATTGCTGTCATATTAGTTTTATATGTTTTGATAAAATATATTTTAATGATTACAAATACGCAACAAGTTAATAAAAACACAAATTAACTATAAATAAGGTTGAAGAACAGCTTCAGCCTTTCTTTTTTGTATATATTTATGAAAAAAATTCATAATACTATTAAATTTAAATTGTGTAAAAAATATTTTGATAATTTCAAAAAAAGTAATTGACCTTTTAATAGTTTTAATATAGAATTGTTTAGTAAATGTTCATATAATATATGTATTTTTTAAAAGTTCGTAAAGAGACTAAAAAAAAAACCCCTTTTTTTGTCTCTATTTTTTTATTTTTAGGGGTATGAAAAATAATAATAGTTTAATTAGGATAAATTAATAATACACAAATTTTTAGGAGGAAGTTATGCCCAAGTATATTTTTATTACAGGCGGAGTCGTATCATCATTAGGCAAAGGAATAACGGCAGCATCATTAGGTTTATTATTAAAATCTAGAGGATTAAAGGTATCTTTACAAAAGTTTGACCCATACATAAATGTGGATCCAGGAACAATGAGCCCATATCAGCATGGGGAGGTTTTTGTCACAGATGATGGAGCAGAAACAGATTTGGATTTAGGACACTATGAAAGAATAGTTGATATAAACCTTACGAGGTATAGCAGTATCACAACAGGTAAAATTTACTGGTCAGTATTAAATAAAGAAAGACGTGGAGATTATTTAGGTGCAACAGTTCAAGTAATCCCTCATATTACCAATGAAATAAAAGACATGGTTTATAGAGCGCAAGAGGCTCAGGATGTAGATGTTGTTATAACTGAAATTGGTGGAACAATAGGAGATATTGAAAGCTTACCATTTATAGAAGCAATACGACAAATAAAATTTGATGTGGGTAAGGAAAATGTACTTTATGTTCACGTAACTCTTTTACCATATCTTAACAAGGCAGGAGAGCTTAAAACAAAGCCGACACAGCATAGTGTTAAAGAACTTAGAAGCGCGGGAATTCAACCAGATATATTAGTTTGCCGTACAGAGGTAGAACTGACAGAAGAACAGAAAAATAAAATTGCATTGTTCTGTAATGTTGACAAAAACAATGTTATTCAAAATCTTGACGCGGAAAGCCTATATGATATTCCTCTATTATTAGAGGAGGAAGGACTTGCTAATATTGTATGCAAGGAGCTTAAATTAAATTGTACTGAACCAGATTTAGCTACATGGAAGTGTATGGTTGATGCATCTAAGCATACAAAACATAAAGTTACTATTGGACTTGTTGGTAAATATGTTGAGTTAAGAGATGCTTACCTTTCAGTAGCGGAAAGCTTAAAACATGGTGGTATAGAAAATAGTGCAGATGTAGAAATTAAATGGATACATGCTACTGATGTTAATGAAAACAACTATGAGGATATGCTTAATGACTGTGATGGTATATTGATACCAGGTGGCTTTGGTGATAGAGGTGTTGAGGGTAAAATTTTAGCTGCTAATTATGCTAGAGAGAATAAAATTCCTTTCTTAGGAATATGCTTAGGTATGCAGATGGCAGTTACTGAATTTGCAAGAAATGTAGTAGGATTTAAAGATGCACATAGCTCAGAATTAAATCCAAATACTACTCATCCTGTTATAGATATTATGGAGGACCAAGTTAATATTGAAAACAAAGGTGGAACAATGAGGCTTGGCGAATATCCATGTAAGTTAAAAGAAGGTTCTAAGGCAAAGGCTGCATATGGAAATGAAGATATAATTTACGAACGTCATAGACATAGATAT
Source organism: Firmicutes bacterium UBA2058 (assembly GCA_002332905.1). Taxonomy (GTDB): domain Bacteria; phylum Bacillota; class Clostridia; order Tissierellales; family Sedimentibacteraceae; genus UBA1535. The sequence continues at coordinate 87,685 of DDAM01000023.1, forward strand.
GAGTTTAATAATGATTACAGAGAGATTATTGAGAAAAACGGTATGGAAATAACAGGTGTATCTCCTGATAATCGATTAGTTGAAATTGTTGAGATAAAAGACCATCCATGGTTTGTAGCAGCACAATTCCATCCAGAATTTAAATCAAGGCCAACAAGAAGTCATCCATTATTTAGAGATTTAATAAAAGCAGCAATAGAAAATAAATAATTTATCATAGCAATAATTAAGATATTGATAAGTGAAATCTTAGTAGAGTGTTATTTCTTCGACATACTATTGTTATGAATTAAAGGTGAGCAATAAATATAAAAAAAGTTTCTGTCTCCGCAACGAGACTTACCTTGATTTTAATAAGGAAGGTAAATCTCGTTGAAGTCGCATAAACTTTTTTTATATTTATTGCCTCCATAGCACCGAAAATCAAAGAAAAAATAAAAAACATTTTTTATTTGATTTTCTACTGTATTGGTGTGTTCTTCTACTAAGCTTTTACACCCCTAGCCAACTAATAAGCTTAGTAAACAGCTCTGCCAAAATGAGGATAACCAAAGAAAAATCCTTTTATTTTTCTTTGGTTATCGGTTGCTATGAATAGCTAAGTATATATAAAACGTTTATGTGACTTAATGAGGATTTCCCTTCCAAACATTAGGGGATAATCCCCTAATGTTTTTAAAAATCAAGGGAAACCGAATTACGGAATCAGAAACGTTTTTTATATGCTTTGCTTCCCTTAGATTCGTAGTAGAAGTAAGTCGAAGCAATTATTTGTCTACTGACTTAGTAAGTTAAATTCTTATTTATAATACGATATTGACAAATATATAAAATAATAGTAAACTGGTTAATAGTTAATTGGTTAACTATTAACCGACTAACTAAATTTTATTATGGAGGATTATATGGACTTAAGATGTATTATTGGTAGAATGAACAAATTAAATATTATGCATAGAATTTTAATTCATAGATTAGCAATGAAAAATGATATGTATTTTGGTCAATTTCCAATACTTGAATATGTAAAACGCAATAATATGTGCACTCAGAAGGATATAGCAGATTTTTTGCAAATTTCACCACCTTCTATAGCTACATCTATAAAAAGAATGCAAAAAACAGGATTTTTAGAAAAGTCATGCGATGAGAATGATTTAAGGTGCAACCGCATAACAATTACTCAAAAGGGTATTGAATCCTTTGAAACTTGCAGAAATGATTTTAATAATATAGATGAGAAGCTGTTTAAGGGTTTTTCAGAGGAAGAACGCAAAACTATATATGATTATTTTGGTAGGATGCTTGAAAATTTATCTACTGATGAATTTAAAGATAAAACTACATTTTCTCTAATAGCAGAAGAAAAATTAATGCATGAGCAAATTAAGAAAAAGAAGAAAGAGTGAGTAAAAAACAATTTTCACTTTATAATGACGTCGTGAAATGGCGTAATGGAGGTAATATGATTAAAAAGCTTAAACCTTATTTATCTAAATATAAATTATTTACGATATTAGCACCTTTAGCAATAATTATAGAGGTGCTTTTAGAAATTAGAATACCATTTCTTATGTCACAAATAGTAGATGTAGGTATAGCTTCACAGGACATTACATATGTGCTAAAAACAGGTGGATTAATGATAGTAATGGCTGTTTTAGCAATGTTGTTTGGAGTGATTTCTGCTGTTTGTGGTGCTAAGGCTGGTATGGGATTTGGCAGTGAAATTAGAAAAGGTATATTTAACAAAATACAAGAATTTTCATTTGCCAATATTGATAAATTCAGTACTGCATCTTTGGTGACTAGATTAACTTCAGATGTTAATAACACACAGAATGCATTTATGATGATAATTCGAATTGCAGTTAGAGCTCCTGTTATGCTTGTGAGCGCTACAATAATGGCATATAGCATTAATAAAAGCTTAGTAAGTGTTTTTTTAGTGGCTATACCAATTCTAGCTATTTCCTTATCATTTATTGCTATGAAAACTTATCCAAGGTTTCATGCAATGTTAAAAAAATATGATGCTATGAATGCTACTGTACAAGAAAACTTAATATCTGTTAGAGTAGTTAAATCCTTTGTACGTTCAAAATTTGAAAAAGATAAATTTAAGGAAACAAATGATGGACTTATGAATGCTTCATTGCGCGCTGAAAAAATACTTATATGGAATATGCCAATAATGCAGATGACTATGTATAGTTGTATTATTGCAATACTTTGGTTTGGAGGTATAAAGGTAATTGGTGGAACTATGCATACAGGTGAACTCATAAGTTTTATTAGCTATGTTTCACAAATACTTATGTCACTTATGATGATATCAATGATATTTGTTAATCTTGTGTTGTCAAGAGCATCTGTTTCTCGTATAGTAGAAATACTTGATGAAAAGGTTGACGTTACGGACTCAGCTAGCAAGGGTTTAAAAGTTCCAGATGGCTCTATTGTATTTAATAATGTTTCTTTTAAATATAATAATGAGTCAGAAAATAATGTATTAGACAATATTAACTTTGAAATCAAACCTGGTGAAAGAGTTGGTATAATTGGAGGAACTGGTTCATCAAAAACAACATTAGTTCAATTGATACCTAGACTTTATGATACAACAGAAGGAGAAGTACTGGTTGGAGGTAATAATGTTAAAGATTATAAGCTAGATACTTTAAGAGATGAAGTGAGCATGGTACTCCAAAAAAATGTCTTATTCTCCGGAACAATAAAGGATAATCTAAAATGGGGTAATTTAAGTGCTACTGATGAAGAAGTAATGGAGGCTTGTAAAAATGCACAGGCACATGATTTTATAATGTCCTTTGAAAAGGGATATGATACTGAACTTGGGCAAGGTGGAGTTAATGTATCTGGTGGACAAAAGCAACGTTTGTGTATTGCAAGAGCCCTTTTGAAAAAACCTAAGATTATAATATTAGATGATAGTACTAGTGCTGTAGATACAGCCACTGATACAAGAATAAGAGAAGCTCTCAATGAAAATCTAAAAGATACTACAGTTATAATAATTGCTCAGCGTATTACTTCCATATGCGATGCAGATAAGGTTATTATTATAGATGATGGTAGAATAAATGCTATAGGTACCCCAGATGAACTTTTAGAAACTAATGAAATATATCAAGAAATTTATAATTCGCAACAAAAGGGGGTGGCTTAATATGCAAGGAAGAAGAATGCAAATGCACGGTGGAAGAAAACCTAAGAACATAAAAAGAACATTGACAAGAATTCTAAGCTACATGCTCAGACAAAAATGGTTGCTTATTTTAGTAGCAATTTTAATTGTTATTAGCTCAGGGGCCTCGGTTGCTGGGACATATTTCTTAAAGCCTCTTATAAATAAAGGTATAGTACCACTTATAGGTAAAAATACACAATCCTCAGATTTTATTCCACTTATTAAGATGCTTTTAATTATGGTGAGCGTATATTTACTTGGAGTTGTGGCAACATACACATATGCAAGAATTATGATATTTGTTTCCAATAAAACACTTAATACAATAAGAAAAGATTTATTTAATCACATGCAGGATTTGCCTATTAAATATTTTGACACTCATACTCATGGGGAGCTTATGAGCAGATATACAAGTGATGTTGATACCTTAAGAGAATCACTAAATAACGGTGTTACACAGCTTATGACATCCTCTATAACTGTTATAAGTACATTTATAATGATGCTTGTATTAAGTCCTGTACTAACAATTTTAATTATAATAATGATATTTGTTATGATTAATATAATAAAATTTATAGGCTCAAGAAGTGCGACTTACTTTAGAAACCAACAAAAAGCAGTAGGTGCAGCTAATGGTTATATTGAAGAAATGATTGAAGGACAAAAGGTTGTAAAGGTATTTACTCATGAAGAAAAAGTAAAATCTGAATTTGAAATTTTGAATAATAATCTTAGAGATGCAGCTACTAATGCAAATATATATGCAAGTGTGATAATGCCAGTAATGGGTAATTTATCGTATTTTAATTATGCACTTACTGCAACTATTGGCGCAATGATGACAATTAAAGGATTTTTGGATATAGGCACAATTGCTTCATTTTTACAGTATACAAGATCTTTCTCGCAGCCTATAACGCAAATTTCCCAACAATTTAATTCAGTACTTGCAGCCCTTGCAGGAGCTGAACGTATTTTTGAAATCATAGATGAAACTCCAGAGACGGACGAAGGAAAAATTACATTAGAGAATGGTAACAGCATTGCAGTATGGAATACTGGAAATAGTGAAAATGATAGCGTTAGAGTTAAAGGTGATGTGGAATTTAAAAATGTAAACTTTGGTTATGAGTCAAACCATACAGTTTTACATGATTTATCATTGCATGCAAGCCCAGGACAAAAAATTGCATTTGTAGGTTCAACCGGTGCAGGAAAAACTACAATAACGAACTTAATAAATCGATTTTATGATATTCAAGAAGGAACTATAACCTATGATGGAATTGACATAAAAAAAATTAAAAAGGATGATTTAAGGCGTTCGCTTGCTATGGTTTTGCAGGATACGCATTTGTTCACAGGAACTGTAAAAGAAAATATAAGATACGGCAGGTTAGATGCAACAGATGATGAGATAATAGAGGCTGCAAAGCTCGCCAATGCACATTCATTTATTAAGCATTTGCCAAAAGGGTATGATACTATGTTAGTTTCTGACGGCGCAAATTTAAGTCAAGGCCAAAGACAGTTACTTAACATTGCTCGTGCGGCGGTGGCAAATCCACATGTTCTGATACTAGATGAAGCAACCAGCTCTATAGATACAAGAACTGAAAAGCTAATAGAGCAAGGTATGGATAAGCTAATGCAAGGGCGTACAGTTTTTATTATCGCTCATAGGCTATCCACAGTTAGAAATTCAGATTTAATAATGGTTTTAGAAGGCGGAAAAGTGATAGAAAAAGGCAATCACGACGAGCTAATAAGTCAAAAAGGTAAGTATTATCAGCTTTACACAGGACAATTTGAACTAGAATAGTAAATAGCAGAATAAATAATGTTTTGGAATAAATTAAATATATAGCTATTATTTTGTTGCAATATTTATAAAAAAATTATAATATAAGGTTGAAAGAAATTATTATGAGGAAAGGTGACGTAATGAGGAATATTTGTATTTTACTTTAGCTACTTGTGTCATAATATTTGTTTAGTAGGTTGTACGAAATAGAAAAATAAAATTTTGCGTTATATAGAGTTTATAGCATAAATAATAAGGAGTAAACCGTGTATGATATACAAAAGTAAAGAAAATAATTATAAAGTACTTAATTCTTTAGAAACTTTTTTTCAGTCATATTTAGTTGAGAGGGATATAGCAAAAACACTTTCTTTAGTTACAGATGATGTATATAGCTTAGGAACTGGTGCACATGAAGTTGTCAACAACAAAAAAGAATTTGAAAATTTGCTTATTGAAGAAATAGAGGCTGAACCTTCACCTATTGAATACAAAATTAGCAACTATACTGAAAAAGATATAGTCAATGGAGTTACTACTTGCATGTGCAATGTAACAGCAAGAGCTACAAGTTCAGATGGTAATGTAATAGATTTTCTAACAAGGCTTACTGCTACATTTCGTTTATGTAGTAATGAGTATAAGGCTTGTAATTTTCATCTGTCATCAGCTACAGCTATACAAGAGGACAGAGAATTTTTTCCTCTAAGATTTAGCAATAATATTATAAATAAAATGAAGGTTGAATCACAAAAGAAGTTATCTGAATTAATAATGGAAAGTATACCAGGTGGTGTAGTAGGTGGATATTTAGAGCCTAATTTTCCTTTATACGTGATTAATGATGAACTTCTTGGCTACTTAGGATATACATATGATGAATACGTATATGATACAAAAGGATTAATATCTAACTCTATTCATCATGATGATTTGGATAGTGTAAATCAAGCCGTTGAGGAAGGTATTAAAAATTGTGAGGAATATGAAGTTCGTTATCGTATGAAGAAAAAAGATGGCAGCTATATTTGGGTGTATGATAGAGGTAAAAAGATTATAAGTGAGGACGGAAGACCTGCAATTATATGTATTATAATTGATATTTCTGAAACAGTAGAACTGCAAAATAAATTAATAAGAGAAGCCACATTAGATTCCTTGACTCAAGTGTACAATAGAAAAGAAGCAACTAAGCTAATAGAGCTAGATTTGAAAAAAAGTAAAAGTAGAGCTATCCTTCTAATGGATATAGATAACTTGAAAATTATAAATGACGCCTGTGGTCACTTAATAGGAGATGATGTTTTAGTTGCGTTAACATCTATTCTTAAAGCAAATACTAGGGAAAATGATATAATAGCAAGAGTAGGTGGAGATGAATTCATCGTTTATCTTAAGAATATAAATAAAGAAGAAGATGTTTTAAATAAAGCAAACAAAATATGCAATGATTTTAAAGATTATTTTACAAAAGAATGTGAAAATGCTAATCTAAGCATAAGCATTGGAGCAGTATTGTCAGAGCAGGAAAATGATAGTTTTATCAATTTATATAGACTTGCGGATATGGCTTTATATGATGTTAAATTTTCGTTAAAAGGAAACGTTAAAGTAACAACAATTTCATAGATATTATTCAGATAAATAGGAATTTAGCTACCGACTAAAGTCGGTTGTAAGCTTTGTAGACAAATAATTGCTTCGACTTACTTCTACTACGAATCTAAGGGAAGCAAAGCATATAAAAAACGTTTCTGATTCCGTGATTCGGTTTCCCTTGATTTTTATAAGGTTGGGAAAGCCTCATCAAGTCACATAAACGTTTTTTATACACTTCGCTATTTATAGCAACAGATACTTAAAGAAAAATAGAAAGAATTTTTCTTTAAGTATCTGCGTTTTTGGCAGAGCGGTCTACTAAGCTTGTTAGTCAACTAGAGGCGTGAAAGTTTAATAGAAGAACATGTCAATACAGTAGAAAATCAAATAAATGTTTTTTATTTTTTCTTTGATTTTCGATGCTATGGAGGCAAAAAATATAAAAAAAGTTTATGCGACTTCAACGAGATTTACCCTCCTTATAGAAATCAAGGTAAGTCTCGTTGCGGAGACAGAAACTTTTTTTATATTTATTGCTCACCTTTAATTCACAACTATAGTATGTCGAAGAAATAACTCTCTACTAAGATTTCACTTGCCAATATCTTAATTATTGCTACGATAAATTCTTAATAATCCTCCATCTTATAGCCTGGTTGTTTATATATGTTATCTTTTTTATCTTCAATATCTGTTTGATATACTTGTTTCCAAGCATCCTTGTTTATTTCTTCAATAGCTACAGATATGCTGTCCGAAGTACAGCCAAGAACATCAATCATAGCCTGTTCAATCTTTACTGCTAATTCCTGTCTAGTTTTTTCATCACGTCCAGGAAACATTTTAACAATAGCATGTGGCATTTTTGCTCACCTCCAAATAAATATTATTAGCCTAACAAAAATCCATATTTAAGCGGATCATTTTTATCAATTAAATAAGTTGAAATCCCAGTTATATACGCACTTCCAGTTATTTGAGGTACAATAGCTTTGAATTCCCCTACTACCGTTTCTTCCTTAATAGTTCCTGTAAAGTGTGATCCTATTACGCTTTCTGTAATGATACTTTCTCCAACTGCTAGTTTACCTAATGAATAAAGCTTAACCAATAAAGAGCTTGTACCTGTTCCGCATGGTGAACGATCACATTGTCCGTCACCAAAAATTACAGTATTGCAAATATCTGCGCCTTCGTGGTTAGACGGAACATAAAATTCGCAATGGTCTACAACTGTTATGTCAAGTATAGGGTGCTTTACATTTATCTCTTTATTTATTTTATTTAACAGCTTCATACCAAGAGTTGAAAATTTAGATACATTTTTAGCACCTATTTTAAAATCAAGCTGTGTTGCATCAACAAGTGCAAAGAAATTACCTGCAAAAACAATATCAAACTTGATGTCAGTTCCATCAATGTTTAATAAGTTATTTTCTTTATATATAAAACTTGGTACGTTAGTAATTGTAACCTCAGTAGCTTTTTTATTTTCAATTTTAACTCTTGTACGAATAATACCAGCAGGTGCATCGAGTATAACATCAGTATAGGGCTCAACCATAGGAACAAGTCCAGCCTCTACACATACAGTAGCAGTTCCAATTGTGCCATGACCGCACATGTTGAGATATTCACCTGTATCCATATATACAACACCAAAATCAGCTTCATCATTTACAGACTCCATTAACACAGAACCAAACATATCTGCATGACCTCTTGGCTCGTGCATTAGTGCTGTACGTATATGTTGGCAGTTTTCCTCCAGGAATTTTTTCTTTTCAATCATTGTATTTCCTTCAATTTTAGGAAAACCTGATACTACAACTCTTGTGAATTGACCAAGAGTATGTGAATCAACAGTTGTAAATTGTTTTTCAAAATCATTTGGATCTATTTTAATTTTAAGCTCCATAATTACCTCACATTATGCCATTTTACGGCATTACAAGAATATTAGTGTAAAATGAATTTTACACTTGAAAAATCGTTTTTTGATTTTTCCATAGAGTGAACAAAGTTCACTTTTTTACCAAGTTTGCATTGCTCCGCCTTCATCAGCAGGTTTACATGTAGCGGCATAAAGTGCTAGGATTCCTTTAGTTGTTTTTGGCTCAGTTCTTACCCATCTTTTTCTGCGGTCATTGATTTCATCATTAGAAATTTCAACTTCAACAGTAGACTTAGCTAAATCTACAACTACCATATCACCATTTTCAACAAGAGCGATTACGCCACCGTCCCAAGCCTCAGGTACTACGTGTCCAACTATAGCTCCATAGTTAAAGCCTGAGAAACGTGCATCAGTTACTAATCCAACACTAGTATGCAATCCGTGTGCAACCAATGCATCTGTAGATAACATCATTTCCTTCATACCAGGTGCACCTTTACAGCCCTCATAACGTATTACAATAACATCGCCAGGTACGATATCTCCTCTTTGTATTGCTGCATAAGCATCAGAATCATTATCATAGCATTTTGCTGGACCTCTGAAGTATTTCATACTGTCTGGAACTCCTGTTGGTCGAATAATCGCACCGTTTGGTGATAGATTTCCTCTAAGTACCTTTAATCCTGGTTCATTAAACAATGGATTATCTAAGCTTCTAATTATATCAGAGCTAACTGCTTTAACATTTTTAAGTAAATCCTTCCATGAGTTGCCAAGAAGAGTAGGTACATTAGTATGGAGTTTACTTTCAAGCATTTTCATAACAACAGGCATACCACCTGCATGATAGAAGTCAACTACTGTATATGGTCCGCTTGGTATAACTCCTGTAATACAAGGAATTTCTTTTGCTAAATCATCAAAGTCTTGCATTGTTATATTTAGGTCAAGTTCTCTTGCAATAGCCAATATATGCAATACAGCATTTGTTGAACCCGCAATAGCCATATCAACCATAATTGCATTTAACAGCGTTTCTCTTGTAATTAAGTCTGATGGCTTTACATTTCTTTTTGCTAATTCTACTATAAATTCACCAGCTTCTCTTGACTTTCTAAGCTTTAAATTGTCTGACGCCGGAATATTGGCAGTTCCAGGTAATACTAAATTCATTACCTCACCTAGCATTTGCATAGTGTTTGCAGTTCCCATTGAAGGACAAGCGCCAAATGAAGGACAAACATACTCTTCAAGTTCTTCAAGCTTTTCTAATTCTCTTTTATATTCAGGATCATTTTTATCAATATTGTCTTTTTGTAGCTTTAATGTAGCTACGTCTAGTTCAGCCTCTACAATTTTCTTTCCACAATAATGTCCTGATGACATACATCCGCCTGTTACAACTATCACTGGAAGGTTGACACGTGCTGCTCCAAGGTAAGCTCCTGCAATGATATTGTCACAAGATGCTACTAATACTAACGCATCAAAGTTGTGTACTTTTGCTACAAATTCTATAGCCATTGCAACTGCATCTCTGCCTGCAAGTTCATATTTTAATTCTTCTGCTCCGTTAGCAACATTTCCACAAGTTGCTGGGATACCAAATTCAAATGGTATTCCTCCACCTGCCCAAACTCCTTGCTTCACTACCTCTGCGATTTGGCGTAAATGAGCGCTTCCAGGTGAACCCTCCATAAATGAATTTGCTATTCCTATATGCGGTTTAGTTTTAATATCTCTATCACCAAAACCTGAAGCCTTTAGCATAGTACGACGGTGTGTAGCAGCAGGTCCGCTCCAATAAGATCTAGTTAAGTCCATAATTATCTCTCCTTTTAATAAATATTTATTCTAATTCAATTCCTATTCCCAGTTTCTTAGCTTTATAATAAATGTAATCGGCAACAGTAATATCAAAAAGTGCCATTCCAACAGATTTATAAAATGTTGTTCCGTCAACATTTATTTCTTTGTCTAAATATTTACCAAGTGTATGTATTTGATTTTCTTTAATCCAGCCTTCACGAAGAGGATTAATTAAATCTCCCGTTTCTTCCTTTGCAAATTCAACATCAATGAAAATGTCATCAACTATTTCTAATAATGCTTGCGGATATTCTTGCATAGTAGGCTTATAAGAACCAATACCGATAAAATGCTTTCCTCTTAATAAGTCAGCATCATTTGGAAGTACTGGCTTTGGAGAGGTAGTTACAGTGACAATTACCTCTGAATTATTTAATAATTCCTCTGTTGAATCCGCAACTCTTATTGATACATTTGGCAGTGCATTCTCAAGTCGTTTTTTAAATTCCTCTGCTTTATCCTTAAAAATATCAAATACTGTAATTTGCTTAATGTTTCTGATTTTACACGCATACAAGCATTGATAGTAGCCTTGAATTCCTGTGCCAACAATTCCTAGTGTTGTTACATTTTTAGGAGTTGTGTGCTTTATTCCGCATGAACCAACAGCTCCTGTTCTATATGCTGTTAATGTGGAGCCCTCCATTATGCAGTTTATTTTACCAGTTTGTACATCGTTTAACAGCATAACACCTTGTATTGTAGGAATTCCTTTTTGGGCGTTTTCTACATATAAAGTTAGTATTTTTGTTCCCTTTACTTCATCAGTAAAGCAAGGCATGTATAAATAGGTTTCTTTATCTTTTCTATTAACTGTTATACGATCAGGCTGCATAAAGTTTCCTGTTTCGTATAAAAGCATTGCACTTTCAATAATTTCAACAACTTCCTCGTGGTTGATAACTTTTTCAATATCATTACTGCTTAAATATAGCATTACTATCACCTCTTTGTTTTTAGTAGTTACTCACGGTAACTATTAAAAACAATTTTATCACAAAAAAATTTTTTGTCAATTTCTATATGATGGCTTTTTATATTTAATAATATTGTAAATAAAAATAAGAGACATATTAATATTTAAATATGTCTCTTATTTTTGACATATGAGGTCCAAATATATCTTTAGTGTTTTGATCAAGATTTTTTAGTATATTTGCTGTATATGCGTCGTGAACAATATATTCTCTTGCTAAAAACACCATTGGTTCAAACTGTGTGGTTAAAGCACTTGCAAGTGTATGATTGTAAATAGTGCTCATCATCATGTTATTGCCATTGCTTACGATATTAATCCATCTTGATTTCATTTCCGCAAGTTTTTCAGTTTCAAAATAATGTGCATAGTACCTATTAAATGGCATTTCATAATTTCCTGTTTCACTGAAAAGAATGAGTATAAAGTTTACTATTCTTTCCTGTGCAGCCTTCAATAATTCCATAAGTTCATTATCTATATCTTCTTTCCAAATTTGAATCAGCAGTTCACTTTGTGCATTTTTAATTAAGTTTTTGGCTTTTATTATTACGTTATCATAACCATCAATATTCCAAATTTCATTATGGTCAAATGTACTCGTATTATGCTGGTTTAGTGATTGTTTTAAACTAATCATATCTTTATTTAAACTGTCTGATAACATATTAATAAATTCATCTACAGGTATTGCTGTATATAAAACCTGATTATTTATTGTTTTTTGAATCAATCCTTTTTTTAGCAATGATTCTAGAGTATTGTAAACTTTAGACCTTGGTACTGAAGACATTTTGCTTATTTCATATCCTGTAGATTTTCCGATTTCTAATAAAGCTATATAAACCTTTGTCTCATACTCCGTAAAATTATATTTTTTCATTAAATTAATAATATATTCCATTCTTTTTCACCTTTCTAAAACGAAAAATTGTATACCTTGATTATTATGTTAATTTTACAGTATTTTAATATATTAAGCAAATCAATTAATAAAATTATTATCAATATTGAAACAGTTTTAAATTAAATAAAATAGCTTAATTAGCATATAATAATTTTGTGTTTTTAAATAAGAAATATAGTATTTTATTATATTTATACAAAATTATAATAATTAAACGGACTAAATTAATGTTTTATGTAAAATTATTAAAAAATATTATTGCAAAAAAACAGAAGTAGGAGTAGTATATAGTATATTTTTACAAATTACATCCGAAATATATTTTAAGAGTATATTTCGAATAATTGAGGTGATATTTTGAAAGATATTATAGAACAAATTATTGAAATTGATTCATTAGCATTTGAAAATAAAAAAAAGAATGAGGAATATTTAAAAAATAAACGACAAGAATATGAAAATAAATTAGTGGAGTATAGACAATCTATGTTTGAAAACGCTAAGATTGAGTCGGAAAAAATAGTATCGCAGATATCTGATGTAGATTACAATAAATCTTCTGAGGATAAAATAACGAGTATTAATTCTAAGATAGAAAAAAAATACGTTCAAATAGAAGAGGACATGGTAAAAATAATATTTAATAAGCTTTTTACAAAAAATACAGAGTATTCTCTGGGTGCAACGCACACTTTGAATACCTTGGAGAATTAATATGAACCCATACGTTGCATATGATGCAGTTAGTACTAAGGTTAAGTCAAAAAGAGGTCGGCTTTTAGATAAGAAAGATTGGGATAATATATTAGATTGTACTAGTGTTGAACAGGTTACAAACTTGCTTAAAGATAGACCTGAGCTTGCGGAAATTATAAAAGAAGCTGATAGTGACCATATTCATAGAGATGATTTGGAAACAATATTAGGCAGATTTAGGGTATCTGAGATAGAGGATATACTTCACTATTTTTCTGGACCATATAAATCATTTTTACAAACAGTGCTATTTGAATTTGAAATAGCAGATTTAATATTGATTATTAGAAAAGTAGCTCAAAACGAAAGCATGGGTAATATAAAAAAACATTTTATTCATTCTGAAAATTATTCTGAACTTTCCTATGATAAGCTTATTGCATCTTCAAATATTACAGACCTTATTGAAAATTTAAAAGATAGCTCTTATTATAGTAAATTTAGATCTTTAAGTAATGAAGACATAATTAAAAGAGAATTTCATATTGAAATGAAATTGCAAATTCATTTATATAATTTATTACTTAAAAAATCTAAAAAGCTTAGCACCAGTGACATGGAAGAAGTTGAAGATATATTAGGAGTTAAAATTGATTTTGCTAATGTTCAATGGATATATAGAGCTATGAAATATTTTAATATTTCACCTGAGGAGATATTAATATATTGTTTACCGGGAGGAAAAAGGATATCTTATCCAAGGTTAAAAAAATTATGCTATGCAAAATCAATTGAAGAAGTAAAATCATTATCAAAAAATTATTTAAAATACAATATATTTACCTCGCCGGATGATAGTGAGATTGATATAAAGATAGATAGTTATATTTACAATTACCTAGATAAAAAAGATATGAACAAAAAGACTATAGGGACTGCGCTGGCTTATTTCTATATGAACAGTATAATTGTTAAAGACCTTATAGCCGTAACAGAAGGTATAAAATATCAATTACCAAAAGAAAAATTAAAAAAATATTTAGTTCATGCTATATAGAAACGGAGGGGAGAAAATGGCTATAGAAAAAATGGTTTTAATCAAAATTATAGGTTCTCTTAATGATATGCATAAAATTTTAAAACAATTGATACTATCTGAAAGTGTTCATCTTGATTTTGAGGAAAATAATACCTATGATGATAACTATATGCTACATGAATATGAAGCATTAGTTCCAGACTCTTACGATTACAAAAAAGTTGACTATGATATTATACGACAAAAATGTAGTGAAATAGAGCAGTCTATTGAAAAGCTTTGTCATGATGCGGGTATAGAGTTAAAAGTTGATAAAAAGTATATTGATAGTTGTGAATATAGTATTGATGAAGCGCATGAAAACTTAGAGAAAATTCATAATGAGTTGGGTTATAGACTTGACGAAATCAATTCAAAAAAGACAAAGATTAATGAACTTTTAGAATTTGAGAAGAAAATGAGCAGTATAGATGATAAAAGTTTGGATTTTAATAGACTGTCAAATTTGAATTACTTTGATTATGAAGTAGGTACTTTATCTCAAGAAGATAAGGTTAGAATGAAAAGAAATTACGAAAATATCAGTGCTGTTGCACTAAAAATAGGAATTATTAGATCTTCTATAGAAGATATGTATATAGTAATTTATCCAAAACAGTTTAAAGATGAAAATACAAAACTTCTAAAATCTTTAAATTGGAATAGGCTTAACGTTCCAGAAGATGTTACAGGTACAGTAGAACAAATGCTTTCACAAGTAGAAGATCAAGTAATCTCTTTATCAAAAGAAGTAGCAACCTTTTATAAGGAGATAGAGGAAAATAAAAAGAATAACGAATTATTACTTAATAAAATATATTCAGCAATTAAACTTGAAAAGAGAATATATGAATTAGAAAAAGATGTAACCTATGGTGAAAATGTGTTTGTTATAAACGCATGGACAAGAGAGGTAGACAAAGATACAATAGAAAATTCTCTTAGAAAGGTAACAGATAAGTTTGCAATTACACATAAAAGCCCAGATCAAATTGATAAACCTGTTATGCCGCCAACTAAACTTAAAAACAATACTTTTTCTAAACCTTTTGAAACAATTGTAAGACTATATGGGCTACCTTCATATTATGAGATAGACCCAACACCTTTTTTATCCATAACATTTTTCTTAATGTTTGGATTAATGTTTGGAGATATAGGTCAAGGACTAGTATATTTTTTAGCTGGACTTTTAATTATTAAAAAAAGTCAGGTAGCAGGTCAAATATTAGAAAGACTTGGTATTAGTTCAATGATTTTTGGCTTTGTTTATGGAAGCTTTTTTGGACTTGAAAAGGCAGAGTTGCCATGGCTTCCTAGTCTTATTGGAAGACCTCTTGATCCAAAAAACATAATGCCAATACTTATAATGGGTGTAGTTTTTGGAGTAATTGTTCTTACAGTATCTTATAGTATAGGAATTTTAAATCATATCAAAAAAAAAAATATTGAAGAAGGAATCTTCGGAAAAAATGGATTAATGGGGTATATTTTCTTTATTAGTCTGGTACTAATAGGTGTATGTTTAACAAAAGTTATAAGCTTGCCTATTTGGGTACCAGCTACAACATTGATCCTTAGTTTAGTAATTATGATTTTAAAGCAGCCTATAACTCACTTATTTATTGGCAAAAGACCACTTATACATGGAAGTACAGGCTCATATTTTACAGAAAGCATATTTGAAGGAATAGAAACAATACTTAGTGCTTTAAGTAATGCTATATCATTTATACGTGTTGGTGCATTTGCACTAAATCATGCAGGTTTATTTCTAGCATTCTTGGTAATGTCAGAAATGACGTCAAATTTAATCTTAAAGATTTTTATCCTTATACTAGGGAATGTTTTAATACTAACTCTAGAGGGATTAGTAGTATTTATTCAAGGTCTAAGACTTGAATATTATGAAATGTTTAGTAAATATTTTAACGGTGATGGGGTTGAATATAACCCAATAAAAATAGTTAATTAAAATTATTGTGGCGCTGTGAAAGGCGTAATGGAGGTTATTATGCAATTATTATTATTATTGTTAGCAATTTTAGTTTCAGTAGGAACAGTATTATATGGTAAAAAAGCTTATAAGGAAAAGAAACAGGGTAATGTTAAAAAGTATGTTCTAGCTTCAGTTTCAGTATTTGGAATGATAGCAGTAGGAATGATTATATCAGCAATGTTTGGTAAAAACGTATTTGCTGAGGTAGCAGGAGCTGCCGCAGGTGCTGGCTTAACTCTTGGTGATGGCTTTAAATATTTAGCGGCATCACTTAGTACAGGTCTAGCAACAATTGGTACTGGTGTAGCAGTTGGTTCAGTTGGTTCAGCTGCAATTGGCGCAGTTACAGAGGACTCATCAATACTAGGTAAAACATTAATATTTGTTGGTATGGCAGAAGGTATAGCAATATATGGTATGATTATTTCTATATTAATTCTATTTGTATAGAAAGAGTGAAGAAAAACTTTTGTAATGCCGTGAAGCGGCATAATGTGAGGAAATTATGAAATCATTTTTGATTAGTGATAATAGAGATACCTTTGTTGGTATGAGACTTGCCGGTGTAAATGGTATTATTATACACAGCAACGAAGAAGCATCTGAAGCAATAAAAAAATATATAGATAATGATGATATAGGAGTTCTTATTTTAACTGAAAAAGTTGTTGATATGGTAAAAGATGAAGTTATGGAACTCAAATTAAAGTGTAAGAAACCCTTAATTATTGAAATTCCAGATAGACACGGTACAACAAGAGGTTATGATTTGATATCAACTTATATTAGGGAGTCTGTCGGTATTAAGATGTAAAAAGAGTGAAGATAAAACACTCTTCATGAAGGGTTGTGACTCTGTGAAATCGGGTAATGGAGGTAACTATGGTAACTATTGAGCAGAAGGTGCTTTTGTTTTCAAAGCTAATAGATCAACTTATGAATACTCAATTTAAGGAAGGACTTAAAAACTTAGAGGAAGAGTATAGTGGAAAGCTTGAAAAAAATAAAAAAGATACTGATTTAGAAGTTAAAAAAATAATTAATAGTGCTAATAAAAAAAGAGATTTAGAAATCTCAAGAGCATATAGTAGTTTAAAAATAAATGAAAAAAGAGAATATATGCTTGCAAAGGAAAAATGCTTTAATAATTTTATGGATAGTTTAAAAGCATATATTGATGGATTTATCAAAAGTGATATATATAAGGACTATTTGTTAAAGCTTGTAAATGAACTTAACTTAGAAAAAAAGCATTTGAATAACATAAGTATGTATGTGACTGATAATGATTACAACAAATATTCTGATATATTGAATAAGGCGTTAAAAGATTTGGGATATAATGATGATAATTATAAAATTGCTGTTGCAAAAGATAAAATAATTGGTGGTTTTGTAGTTGAAGATAATATTGAAAAATTAAGAATTGATTTATCAATTAAATCATTATTAGATGAAAACAAACCTTATATTATGCAGATATTATTTGAAGCATTAGAGGAAGGTGAACTTAACAATGAATAATAACGAGGGGTTAGTTAAGGTTATTAATGGTCCTGTAGTAAAGGGTATTAACATGAGCTCATTTAAGGTTAATGAAATGGTTACTGTAGGTGAGAAAAAGCTTATTGGTGAAG
This sequence comes from Firmicutes bacterium UBA2058, assembly GCA_002332905.1. GTDB lineage: Bacteria > Bacillota > Clostridia > Tissierellales > Sedimentibacteraceae > UBA1535. The sequence goes on from DDAM01000023.1 coordinate 105,367, forward strand.
TTGTTTCATTAAATGTGGATGAAGCTACAATACAGGTTTATGAAGAAACTGAAGGTCTTCGCTCAGGCGAAAAAATTTATTCAACTGGTACTCCACTTTCAGTAACATTAGGACCTGGAATGATTGGAAATATCTTTGATGGTATACAAAGACCTCTAGAATATATACAAGAGCTATCTCAAGATTTTATACCTGAAGGTATAGGCTTAGTTTCAATAAATGATAAGAAAGAATGGAACACAGAAATTGTTGCTAAACATGGTGACTATTTAACTCAAGGTATGGTTTATGCTACTGTTCAAGAAACAGAAAGTATTTTACATAGACTTATGGTTCCATATAATATAAGCGGTAAGGTAGTTGAAACAAAAGAAAGCGGCAGCTACAAATTAAATGATACTATTGTCGTGTTGGAACAGGACAATGGTGAAAACATTAATCTTAGTTTGTGTACAAAGTGGCCTGTAAGAAGACCTAGACCTATTGAAAAAAGAATACCTATATATAAACCACTTATTACTGGTCAAAGGGTAATAGACACCTTTTATCCAGTTGCAAAAGGTGGAACAGTAGGCTTGCCAGGTGGATTTGGTACTGGAAAAACCGTTACTCAGCACCAATTTGCTAAATGGAGCGATGCTGATATCATAGTTTATATTGGCTGCGGAGAACGTGGAAATGAAATGACAGATGTTTTAGAGGAATTTCCGAGCTTAATAGATCCAAGAACGAATAGACCTTTGATGGAAAGAACAATATTAATAGCTAATACATCAAATATGCCAGTTGCAGCTAGAGAGGCAAGCATTTATACAGGTATAACTATGGCAGAATATTATAGAGATATGGGTTATGATGTAGCCATAATGGCTGACTCTACATCAAGGTGGGCAGAGGCTTTACGTGAGATATCGGGACGTCTTGAGGAAATGCCTGCTGAGGAAGGATATCCAGCATATTTGCCTTCAAGATTGGCAGAGTTTTACGAAAGAGCGGGATGTGTTAAAACACTAGGTGGCAGTGAGGCTAGTGTAACAATAATTGGTGCTGTTTCACCGCCAGGCGGTGATTTTTCTGAGCCTGTTACTGAAAACACAAAAAGATTTGTTACTGCTTTTTTAGCACTAGACAAAAAACTTGCATATGCTAGGCACTATCCAGCTATAAACTATTTAACTAGCTATAGTGGATATGCAGTAATGCTAAAGGATTGGTACGATAAAAATGTATCTCCCGAAATGATGGAGCTTCGTGCAAAGATGATAAAGCTTTTGCAGGAGGAAGAAAAGCTTAATGAAATAGTTCAGCTTGTTGGAGAGGATGTTTTGCCAAATGACCAAGCATTAGTATTAGAAATAGCTAGAATTATTAAAAAGGGATTTTTACAGCAAAATGCTCTACACAAGGAAGATAGCTATGTTGTATTGATGAAACAATATAAAATGTTAAAGGTTATAGATACATTATATGAAAACGCACTAAGCTGCATAAAAATGGGTATACCAATTTCAACAATAAAAGAACAGCAAGTTATTCAAGAAGTTTTAAAAATGAAATATGATATTCCAAATGATAGTCTTTCGTTGATAGATGAATTATCAGACAAAATTATTAAAGCATATGGAGATTTAAGACAAAAATATGAATAAAGTTAAAGAGTAAAGAAAAAAGCGCTCTTCACAGAGTGAAAAACATTTCACTCTTTAACTCTAATATTACAGCGTAATAGAGGTAATTATGAAAAAAGAATATTTGAAATTAGAACGTGTTGAAGGTCCTTTAATTGTACTTTCTAATGTTAAAGATGTTTCCTACGGCGAAGTAGTAGATATCAAAATGAACAATGAAAATACAAGAAAAGGGAAAATAATTAAAATAGATGGAGATAAGGTTATAATACAAGTATTTGAAGGTACATCTGGTATTTCAACAGATAATTCATCAGTAAAATTTACTGGAGAGCCTTTATCTATTCCATTATCCAAAGAGGTATTAGGTAGAACCTTCAATGGAGTAGGTGAGCCTATAGACGGTATGTATCAAATTGTATCATCACACAAAGAAAATATAAACGGACGTCCTATAAATCCAGTTGCTCGTAAATACCCTAGAAACTTTATACAAACAGGTATTTCTTCCATTGATGCTCTAATGACACTTATTAGAGGACAAAAATTGCCTATTTTTTCTGGAAATGGTATAGCTCATAATGATTTAGCTGTACAGATAGTTAAGCAGGCTAAAATTGAAGGTGCCACTAAAGACAATTTTGCTATTGTTTTTGGTGCCATGGGTGTTAGACATGATGATGCGGATTACTTTATAAAAAGCTTTCAAAATTCTGGAGTACTAGATCATGTAGTTATGTACATAAATACTGCTGATGCTCCTATAGTTGAAAGAATTGCAACTCCAAAATGTGCCTTAACAGCTGCTGAATATCTTGCATTTGAATGCAATATGCATGTTTTAGTTATATTGACAGATATGACTAGCTATGCTGAGGCACTTCGTGAGATATCATCAGCAAAAGAGGAAGTACCGTCACGTAAGGGATATCCAGGATATTTGTATAGTGATTTATCAACTATATATGAAAGAGCCGGTATGCTAAAATCAAAAGATGGCTCGATTACGCTTATTCCAATATTAACAATGCCTAATGATGATATAACTCATCCTATACCTGATTTAACAGGATTTATCACTGAAGGGCAGATTGTTTTAAACAGAGAGTTTAATCAAAAGAACATTTATCCTCCTGTTGACATATTACCATCATTATCAAGACTTATGAAGGATGGTATAGGAGATGAATATACAAGAGAAGACCATGCTGACTTATCAAGTCAAATATTTGCAGCATACTCGAAAGTTCAAGACGTAAAAAGCTTAGCTCAAATTATAGGTGAAGATGATTTAAGTGATATTGATAAGCTTTATTTGAAATTTGGCAGAGAACTTGAAGGTAGGTTTATATCACAGAGCAATGATGAGAATAGAAGTATAATAGAAACTCTAGATTTGGGCTGGGAAATATTATCCATATTGCCAGCTAGTGAGCTTGACCGTATGAAGACTGAAATGATAGAAAAATATTATAGAAAATAGAGGAATAGAGGTAAATATGGCTGTTTTAATTGCACCTACTAAGTCTAATTTGATAAAAGCAAAATCATCTTTACAGCTATCAAAAAAAGGCTTTGAGCTTCTAGATAAAAAACGTAATGTTTTAATTAAGGAAATGATGGATTTTGTTAATAAATCAAAGAACATTCAAACGGAAATATATGATACTATAGCTAAAGCTTATGAATCCTTACAAATTGCTAATATAATTTTAGGAGTTAAGGATGTTGAGGATATATCCTATAGTGTTCCCGATGATGAGTCCTTTGAGCTTTTGTTGAAAAGTGTAATGGGTGTAGACATTCCAACAATTAAATATCAAAAGCATGATGTAATTCCAACCTATGGATTTTTTTATACAAATTCAGCATTAGATGCAGCAAGAGTAAATTTTAATGAAGTAAAATATAAAATTTATAAGTTAGCAGAAATCGAAAACTCAATATTTAAGCTAGCTAAGGAAATAGAGAAAACGCAAAAAAGAACAAACGCTTTACAACATATTCAAATACCAAAGTATAAGGAACAGGTGAAATACATTCAAGAGGTATTAGAAGAAAAGGAAAGAGAAGACTTTTTTAGGCTTAAAAAATTAAAGAGTAAAAAGAAGAAATAGCTTTAATGGTAAATTGCTTAATACAGGATGTTAAATTTTAAAATATAAATTTAAGGTAATATATATAAAGAGCACTGGTATGTTAGTGCTCTTTTTTGCTTTATAACTACTTGACATTTACTATATGTCAAAATATCAGAATGAAATGTAATAATACAAGGTAAATCTTATTTACTTTTTATAAATATTGTGATATAATATTAAATGACTCAAGCATTGCTTGAGACTATGATAAATCAAATTATTAAATTTAAAGGGAGAGTTTTTGACATGGAATTGTTGCTTAATAATATAACCAAATCCTTTGAAAGCAAGGAAGTTCTAAAGGATATAACATTTAGCTTTCAAAAAGGAAAGATTTACGGCTTACTAGGTAGGAATGGTGCAGGAAAAACTACATTATTTAATTGCCTAAGTGAAGAAATATTACCAGATAGCGGTACTACAAATATTATAGATGATGATGGGATAAAAAAAGAACTTAAAACAGAGGAAATTGGTTATGTTTTCTCAACGCCAATTTTACCTGATTTTTTAACTGGTTATGAGTTTATCAAGTTTTTTATGGATATAAATAAGGGTAAGATTAAGGATAATAAAACTATAGATGATTACTTTGATATGGTTAAATTAGCTAAGAATGATAGACATAGACTTATAAAGGGATATTCTCACGGCATGAAAAACAAGGTTCAGATGCTATGCTTTATTATAGCTAAGCCACCTGTTATTTTACTGGACGAACCGTTAACATCCTTTGATGTTGTAGTAGCGCTTGAAATAAAAGAGCTTATTAAGAGCATGAAGGATGATCATATTATTATTTTTTCAACACATATTTTACAACTGGCAACTGATTTATGTGATGAGCTGGTAATATTAAGTGAAGGAACGCTTAAGCAAATAGATCATGAAATGCTAAAAAGCAAAAACTTTGAAGCTGAAATTATTGAACTGTTAAGGGATGAGAATGGACATGATAAATAACAAAAATATGTTAAAAATATATTTAAAAAATATATTTAAAATAAAAACTTCAATTAACGCAAATACATTTATATATTATTTTAAGCGCATTTGGCTAATAGGAAAAATACTACCAGATAGCATATATTCAAATATAAACTTAAAAAATATAATTTCAATTATAATAACTGTATTAATTCAAATAGGTAAGATATTTATGAAAGCTGCTTATTTAATGCTAATGATATGGTATCCTATAATATTGTCTAGTAAAGCTTCATTGCCGACGGATAAAATAATAGCCTTGTTTGTCAATATATTTTTCTATTTAAGCTGCATATTAGGTGCCTTGCAGGATAGTGAAATATTTAAAATAACAAGAGAAAAATATGTTTGCTTAAAATACATGAAGATGAATCCTAAAGATTATGTTTTCATAACTATGTCAACTAAGTACATAAATCATTTCGTATTTTATTTGCCTATTTTAGTCATAGGCTTGTTATTGCTTGGGGGTACAGTGTATCAAGCAATCGTAATGTGGCTTGCGCTTATTTGCTTTAGATTTATGGGAGAAGCTTTACAGCTTGTAGTATATGATAAAAAGAAAATTATACTTTCGAGAAATACAGGTTTTGTTTGGATAGCTATAATAATTGGACTTGCACTAGCATATGTTCCACTATTATTAAAAGAGTTTTTTATAATAACTAACGTATTTTATAGCATACCATTTATTACATTATTTATAATACTTGGCGTACTTAGCTTTTATTATATTTATTTTGGATATAAAAAATATGATAGTAATATTAAACAAACACTTGATATAAACTTTTTATTTTCTGTTGCTATGGAAAATGCACAGAAAAGTACATTTACAGATGTAGCAGTTAAGGAAAAAGATCTAGATATATTAAGTGAAAAAGACAAAAAGGATTATGGAATAATTGAGAAAATGTCTGGATTTTCTTATTTAAATGCAATTTTCTTTAAAAGACATAAAAGACAAATTATAAAACCTGTAATTATAAGAATTCTTATAATTATGATATTATTTGCTGTTGGAGTTGTTATAAAATATATCGCACCTAATGGAGCAATTGAGATTGCAAAGTATTTAGTAAGCTCCTTGCCAATGTTTGTTTTTATAATGTATTTTATGTCCACAGCTGAAAAAGCATGCCGTGCAATGTTTTTTAACTGTGACATAAGTCTTTTAAGATACGGATTTTACAGACAGCCAAAAACAGTGCTGCAAAATTTTAATGTTAGATTGCTTCGTATTGTATCCTACAATCTTATGATAGCAGCAACACTTAGCTTAGCGATTTTAGCTTTTGCGGCATTATGTAATATAAATGTTTTAACAATTGATATAGCAATGCTTGTTTTAGCTATAATTTTGATTTCAATATTTTTCTCTGTACATCATTTATTTATGTATTATATTTTTCAACCGTATACAACAGAGCTAAATGTTAAAAATCCATTTTTTAATATAATAAACAGCATAGTGTATTTTATATGCTTTATGTGCATGCAAATTGAAACCGCTAGCAGTATATTTACTTTGTGTGTTTTAGCCTTTACTATATTGTATATAGCAGTAGCACTGATAATAGTATATAAAAAAGCACATAAAACATTTAGGGTTAAATAATTTATACTTATCCTGATTATAAAAAAGGTTTTAATGAGGGATTAGTATTATTAATGAAATATTAATAAATTATTAATTGTTTATTAATTGACAATGTTAACTAATTGATTTACCATATAAATGACGAATAATGTATTATTTTGTCATATAAACAATTAAGGAGTCGGGCATGGAGAGTGTAAAAGTAATAAAAAAAATAGACTATGAAAAATCCTTCGCAAGTGGACTTAATTTTTATAAGCTGTTTTGGGTCTTTTTCATAGGTTGTATTATGGGGGTAGTGGTCGAAACAATATGGTGTTTAGTTACTGGATTTCATATTGAAAGTAGAACAGGATTAATATATGGTCCTTTTAATTTGGTATATGGTTTTGGCACGTTGTTTATGACTATAGGGTTATATTGGCTTAGAAATAAAAGTGATAGGTGGATTATTATTGGGGGAACAATAATTGGTGGAGCATTTGAATATGCTTGTAGCTGGGTACAGGAGATGATATTTGGAACAGTTTCTTGGGATTATAGCCAATATCCATTCAACCTAAATGGACGAATATGCTTGCTTTATTCACTGTTTTGGGGGATATTAGCACTAGTATGGCTTAAACACTTATTACCACTACTTACTAAATATATTGAAAAGATACCAAATCATATTGGCAAATCTTTAACATTTATTCTATTACTATTCATGATTTTTAATGTATTTATGTCATCAATCGTCGTTGTAAGATTAGTTGATAGACGAAATTCTGTACCAGCATCAAATTTGCTGGAAGAGTACATAGATAGAAAATACACAGATGAGAGAGTAAAAAAAATTTATCCTCATATGAGATTTATTGAATAATACTAATAACTACATATAAAAATAATGAGGTTGTAAAATTATTTTTTATTATTAACAACCTCATTTTTATTTCTTATGTAACTCCATAGCTTATTGAAAGAATATAATTTTTTATTTGAAGAATACTATCATGTACAAAATTACGCTGCTACAATAAACGACAAAAGTCAATATTCATTTACATAATATTTTGCTTGAGCGTTCCACAGATGTGCATATAAATTATCTGTATCTTCTATAAGTTCATCATGGCTTCCTCTTTGAATAATTGATCCTTCATCAAATACAATTATATCATCACAAAATCTACAGCTGCTCATTCTGTGAGATATGTAAATACTTGTTTTATCCTTAACTAATTCATTAAATCTAGAGTATATTTCATACTCGCTTATTGGATCTAGCGCTGCAGTTGGTTCATCTAGTATGACAAATGCAGCATCCTTGTACAGTGCTCTAGCTATAGCAATTTTTTGCGCTTCACCACCGCTTATTTCAACACCACCCTCGTCGTACTTATATAAAGGAGTTTTAAGATTCTCAGGCATTTCTTCAACTCTATCTTTTATCCCAGCTAATTCAAGGCATTTCCAAACTATTTCTTCCTCAGGAGTTACGCTTGAAGCAACATTTTGGTCAAGAGGGAAGGCAAACAGGTTAAAGTCTTGAAATACTACGCCAAATAGACTTAAGTATTCTATGTAGTTGTATTTTCTTATATCTATTCCATTTAAAGTTATATAGCCCTCAGTTGGTTCATATAGTCTACATAGAAGCTTTATAAAGGTTGTTTTGCCTGCACCGTTTCTACCTACAACAGCCATTTTGTTTTTCAAAGTAAGTTTGCAGGACACATGATTTAGTACCTTTTCGTCTCTACCGGGATAACTAAATGACACATCATGAAATTCAATTTCATATACGTTATCATTTCTTTTTTCAATTGGTATAGTTCCAGTTTGGCGTTTATTTTCTATTTCCATGAATTCATTATAATATTTCATAAAATTACATTGCACACGAACTTCATCATTATAGGTTATAAATTGAATTATAGCACTATTAAGCTGAGAAATTGCACCTATATATTTTGTTAAAGCTCCTATAGTTATAGCATTAGCTAAAACTTTAAGTATTACAAAGGTGTATGCAAACATTATTGAAAAACCGCTGATTAAGGAATTCGTATATGCTTGTTTTTTTAAAAGCGCAAAAAATTCTGTGTATATAGTTTTACTTAAAAATATATTATGCTCTCTTTCTTCCTTTTCTATCATATTAGCCATATTAAATAAACGTATTACTTTTCCCTTTGAAAAATCCATAATTATTTGATTAAGGAAGTAAGAAAAACGTCTTTCAGCCTTCATTTGTATTTCAAACACAGCTATACTTTTATCGTTAAAGTATTTAGCTAAAGATAAATTTGTGTAAGCATTTATGAATAAAAATATAAACATAGTAATGAATGATATAGGTACAGATGTAATGATTTTTAAAAATGAATGTTCACTAACTGGTAGTTTTAAACATAACCCTATAACTATAATTATCGATGTTAATATAGATACTACTGATTCTAATAATAAACCATAATTAGTTAGCAGATAACCGAATCCTCCTCTGTGCTGCATTGAAAAGTCTGCAGAATTCAAGATTTCCAATGTTTTAGGTATTTCCAGAGTTTCATAGTCTAATACCAATGCATGTGTTCTAATAGCTATTAGAACATATTGATTAACCTTTATTGATTTAATATCGCATAATCTCTTTAAAATATCCAATAAAATACCAATTATTAAATTCCCTGCAATTATACCAATGATAAACATAATTGTTAAATTATAATCCTTCTCTATAATTGAATCAATAATATATGCAGATAAAAATATATTAATAAAAGGAAATAAAGATTTTACCGTTGAATGTAATATAAATAATGGTATAGCAGATGAATCAGCATTATGTATTAATTTTAATGTTTTAAATCCTTCCTTATGGAAGAATAAAGAGCCAGATAATTTTTTAAGCATTTTCGTCTACCTCCTTTTGATAATAATGAGACTGAATTTCAAACATTCTTGCATATTCACCACCTAGACTTATAAGTTCGTCATGTGTGCCTGATTCTATTATTTTTCCGCTCTTCATAAATAGTATTCTGTCACAAAAACGTGTAGAACTGAGTCTGTGTGATATAAATATGCTTGTTTTATCATTTATTAAAGTATTATATTTCTCGTACATTTCGCTTTCAGCTATTGGATCAAGTGCTGCTGTTGGTTCATCTAGAATTATGACCGGGCTATCCTTATATAATGCCCTTGCAAGCATTAGTTTTTGCATTTCACCGCCTGAAAATACTATTCCATCATCATCAAATTCCTTAAGCATATTTGTATTTTCCTTTTTTGGAAGCGAATTTATCTTCTCTTCTAATCCGGATAACTTGATACATTTATGTAATTTTGTATAGTCTATATCATCATTGAATGTGCAAGCAATATTTTGAGCTATAGTATATGCAATAGCGAATATATCCTGAAATACTACACTGAATATTTTGTAATAATCTTTTATGTTAATATCTTTAGAATTTACATTATCTATATAAATATTACCATTGTCAGGCAGGTATAAACCACATAATAATTTTATAAGTGTTGTTTTTCCTGCACCATTTGCTCCAACTATTGCGAGCTTCTCTCCTTTTTTTATTGTTAAACTTAAATTTTCAAACAAAGTTTCGTCTGATTCAGGATAATTAAAACTAACGTTATCAAGCTTTAAGTCATATGTTGTTTTTTCAGATAATTTTACACCATCACCACGGTTGCTTTGCTCTTTAGTTGATATATAAGATAGATAATCCTGTACATATACATTATTTTTTTGCATGTATACATATTTGTCAAAAGCTTGTTTAATGAATCCTCCAACACCTGAAACTACACCAAGGTATAGAGTAAATGATGCTATATCCATTCCATTTTTTACACTGTATAAAAGATATCCGTATACGATGATGCTTTGTATGCAGAATATAAATCTTTCTAATATTTCAATTAATAAATATCTTCTATATTCTTTTTGATACCAGTGAATTCTCAAATCAACTAAGCTATAGTATAACTTTACAAACCAATTTTGTATTTTATAAAGTCTTATGTCCTTACCATTTTTTATATTAACAGATTGTGTTCTTAGGTATCTTATTTTTTTATCAATAGGTGCCCAAGTATCCTTGTTAGTTTCTATCCATCTTATATTTTTAGTATGTGCATAAATACTAAAAATAGGTGAAATAATTAAAAGTAACATTATAAATAGATTTAATTTTACAGCAAATAAGATATACATAATTAATAAAAAGCTATTTATAATAAAAGTTCTTGAACCTTCTAAAAGTGCAGTGAATCCAATATCATCGTTCTGATATACTGCAGTAAGTGCTTTTTCAATTTCATTTTTCTTTTGTTGACTATCAATATTGATAAAATCAGTATCTAATATTTTATGATCAATTTCATAGCCAGCTTTTAATCTGAATATAAACATTGAATATAATGAGTTCATTTCCAGAACCTTGTTTAAATAATTTAATATGAGGAGTATTAGTGCATATCCCATAATGATTAGTAAAGTATTTAAAAAATAAACTTTTTCAACTAATAACAATATTACAACACTAGGTAGTGCCATTGTTAAAAATGGGATTATGATTGATAGAATCACGATACCTATTGATATAAAATAGTACTTGCTTTCTCCATAATCCTTTATTTTTTTCCAAGTATATATAGTGTTTTTTAGTAAAGAATTTTTCTTTTCCATTTCTTTAATCACCTCAGGATTTATTATACAAAAATATATATAACTATAAAAAAATCATGCACGAATTGCATAAAATCGTGCACGAAATGTTAATTGTCAGCTAGTGGTATTGTTACCTCACATGCAAATATTCCCGGTTCGTTTTGCAAATTTAAATAGCCGTTATATTTATCAACTAGAATTTTAACACGCTTCATACCTAGACCGTGTTCTCCACGTTTTGTAGAAATATAGTTTCTTTCATTAAAATCAAGCTCTTCCTTTGCTGAGTTTTGAATTGATATATATAGTTGTTTTTTTAGCATAGCTATGTAAATTCTTATAAATCTTTTATCCTCGTCAATCTTCATACAAGACTCAGTTGCATTGTCAAGTAAATTTCCAAGAATGACACACATGTCAATATCTGTTATCACAAGTTTTTCAGGTAGTTCAGCTTTGCATTTAACATCTATACTTTTATTTTCAGCTATAGATATTTTACTGTTTAATATAGCATCTGCCATTAGATTTCCTGATTTTACATAAGAATCCACACGTTTTAAATCATTCTCTAGTTCTAATAGATACTTTTGCACCTCATCTAGTTGATTAAGTGCCAAATGAGCCTTTATAGTTTGTAAATGGTTGTGATAATCGTGTCTCCAACCTCTCATATTAAGATATATGTTTTTTATTTCTTCATATTGGTTATGTAGTACATTTTGTTGAAAGTGTCTGGTGCTTTTTTCAAAGCTAGCTTGATAGCTTTGAAATATAAATTCCAATATAAAAAATAATAGTGTTGATAATAAAAACATTAAAGCATTTATATTGTTATTTTTATATATAATTGTTGTAGCAATAATAATTAAATAGGTTAATGCGACAAAAATACCATTTACAATATTTAAACATTTTCTTTGGTTTGATAATAATATAAAGCATAGCAAAAGCATAAGCTCATATACTAATAGGTAAGATAGACTGCTAGATAATATTAAAAGCATTATTGCAGTAACTAAACCATATGATGAAACCTTATACCATTGAAATACAAAAGGTTCCTCGTCATAAAACAAATCAAAAAGTATCATGATTAAAGATATTAATATCCATCCCGCAAATTCACATTTAAATAAATAGCTAATTGATAATGTAAGAATACATAATATAAATGCTATAATTGTTTTTATTTTTCCTTTTTGAATATTAGCTATATTATATGTATAGTAAAAATATAATACAATTAGAATAGTGTTAAAAACTATAGCTACCACATTTCACCTCTATAATAATTTAAAAAAGCTTTATTTAGTTCCTCCCATTTTCCACGTGCTATTGGAATAATAGTGTTATTAATTTTTACATCATTTTTTGAAATAGAATCTATGTGCAATATATTGATTATATATGATCGATGACATTTATAGAAAAAATTTCCGGTTAATTCATTTTCAACTGCACTAATACCTTTTTTTGCTTGATATGTTCCATTATCTGTATATAAATATGTGTTGTGCTTGATACTTTCTATATATTGTATATCCTTTTCATTTAATCTTATAAGCTCGTTATTTATTTGAATAACTATTTGAGGCTCTTTTATTTGAATGTTATCATAAGCTCTGCTAAGTGCAATTTTAAGATTTTTTTCATTAACTGGCTTTAAAATATAGTCAACAGCTTGTACATGATAACCTTCAAATACAAAATCTTTAATACCAGTGATAAATATTATGGAAACATTATCTCCGATTTCTCGTAGCCTTTTAGCTAAACTAATTCCACTAAGCTCTTTCATCTGAATGTCTAAAAGCAATATATCATAATTTTTATTATCTTCATAGGAAAACAAAAAAGCCTCGGAACTTGAATATGTATTTATTGAAGCTTGTATTTTATTATCACTAAGCCAAGCAGTACAGTATTTTTTTAATAAATCTAATTGAAGCTTTTCATCGTCACATATAGCTATTTTTAACTTGTTCACCGCTTTTTTACCACTTTCTTTGATTATACATGTACATTTGAGGTAGTTATATCATAGTTTCAAACTACGCATAGTCTTGCTTTGCAAGACATTTGCCATTTATCATAATCTCAACTGCGTTATGTCATTTACGATATTATACTATATAAAGTTCATAAATTCTATAATCTAAAATATATTATGTAGAATTGTTAAAAATGCATATAATATTAAGCATTGACATAATTACAGTGTACATTTAAACTATATATTAATGATATATATAAGGATAGGATGAATAGTATGTTTGATATATTTGGACCAATTACGATTGCTTATTTGTTAAATATAATTTTATCGTTTGTCATTATATTTATGGAAAGAAAGGATTCCACTGCAACTCTGGCTTGGCTTTTAGTTTTGTTGCTTTTTCCTGGTGTCGGATTTTTTTTGTATCTTTTGTTGTCTCAAAATTTCAGTAGGAAAAAATTATTTACCATGAAAGCAAATGCAAAAAGGACATTTGGAGACTTTTTGAAGGTCCAACAGGAAAATTTTAATTCTGGAAAACTGATGTTTAAGGATAAAAATATTGAAGCGCATAGAGATATAATAAAAATGAACTTGTTTAGAAATCATTCATTTTTTACTCAAAATAATGATGTGCAAATTTTTACTGATGGCAATAAAAAATTTGAAGAGTTATTTAAGTGCATAGAAAATGCTAATGAAAGTGTTCACGTATTATATTACATAATAAAAAATGATGATTTAGGTAAAAAGCTTATTGATTTATTAGAAAAAAAGGCAAGTGAGGGTGTTGAAGTTAGGTTTTTATATGATTCCATAGGAGGACGAAAATTAAAAAAACAGGATGTTCAAGGAATTATTGATGCTGGAGGAAGGGTAGGAAAATTTTTCTCAAGTATTTTTAAGCATTTAAACTTTAAGATAAACTATAGAAACCACAGGAAAATAGTTGTTATTGATGGAATAATCGGTTTTGTAGGTGGATTTAATGTTGGAAATGAATATTTGGGACTAAATAAGAAATTTGGTTACTGGAGAGATACTCATATAAAGATAATAGGAGCGGCTGTTACTGATTTACAAAGACGTTTCTTCCTTGATTGGGGTAACGCTACAAAGGAAGACCTAAATTACCAGCCTAAATATTTTCCACAAATGACGGAAGAGGAAGTAGATGGTGATGCTGCTATACAAATAGTTACAAGTGGACCAGATGGAAGAGATGAAACAATAAAGCAAAATTATGTTAAACTTATTAGTTCTGCACAAAAAAGCATCTACATTCAAACACCATATTTTGCACCAGATGCAAGTGTTATGGAGGCAATTAAAATTGCTGCTTTGTCAGGTGTGGATGTAAGAATTATGATACCAAATAAGCCGGATCATATGTTTGTTTATTGGGCTACATATTATTATGTTGGTGAGCTTTTAAAATATGGAGTTAAAGTCTACACCTATGAAAATGGTTTTCTACATGCTAAAACAGTAGTAATTGACAGCGTAGTATCATCAGTTGGAACAGCAAACTTTGATGTTAGAAGTTTTAAACTTAATTTTGAGGTCATAGCCATAATTTATGATACAATGAAATCAACTGAGTTGAAAAATATTTTTGAAGAAGATATAAATTACTCATTAGAATTAACAAATGAACTATATTTACAAAGAGGTATAGTTATTAAATTTAAAGAATCTATATCAAGATTATTATCACCTTTGTTATAAGATGAAAATAGCTACAAAATATGTGGTTATTTTTATCTTTTTTTATTTATATTTCAATTATATAAAATATATTCTTAAATTTCCATATATAGTGGGTTGTATTATACACACTTATAACATAAAGTAATAAAATAACTTACTCATGCATATGAATGCATTAATTTTACATAATGGAGATTTAGGTTGAAAGAAATGATAATTATCAATAAAAGAATAAATAAAATTATTATAATAATTTTATTACTAGCGATACTTATAGGTATAAATAATATTGCATTTGCTGATGGTCGGACTAACATGACTTATCTTTATCGGGGCAGCACGAAGGACTATAAGGACTACATAAACAATACAAATAATTCAATTAATGTTGTATTGCCAAATCTATTTAACATAAAAAGCGATGGCAGAATAGAGATAACTAATGTTATTGATAAACAATTTGTTAAAGATATGCATAAAAACGGAATTAAGGTTATTCCATACATAAGTAATCACTTTGATAGGGAGCTTGGTAGAAAAGCACTAAGCAATTATGTTGCATACTCAAATGAAGTGGTTAGAATAATTAAAGAGTATGATTTGGATGGAGTTAACATAGATATTGAAAATTTAACTGTTGATGACACTGTAAACGACAGTGCAAATTTAGTTCAATTTACAGAGTACCTTAAATCTATAATGCCAGAGGGAAAACAGTTGTCTATGGCTATTGCTGCAAATCCATATGATATAAAAACTGGTTGGCAAGGTTCTTATGACTATGAAAAACTAAACAAGGTTGTAGATGCATTTATAATTATGACCTATGATCAAAGCTATCCTGGTTCAAAACCAGGTCCGGTAGCAGGATATGAATTTGTTGAAAACAGTATTAAAACAATGTTAAAGTATATATCATCACAAAAGATTGTATTAGGTGTTCCGTTTTACGGTAGATATTGGAACTATAATGAAGCATCTGGTGGTGATGCAGTAGTGCTTAAGTCTATAAATAGTATAAAATCAGCATTTAATGCTATGGAATATTATGATACATATAATAGAACTCCTTACTTAAAGTTTTCAGTAGGAAAAATAGGTTCTACATATTCATTTTCAGGGAAGAAGTTCTCGGCTGGCGATTATATTATGTACTATGAAAATGAAAAATCACTTAAAGAAAAGTTAATTCTTGTAGAAAAGTATAATCTAAAGGGAAGTGCTAGTTGGGCTTTGTCACAGGAGGATACTTCAATTTGGGATAACTATAGAAATTGGCTTAATGGCAATTATTACAAGGATACTTGGGATTCATGGGCTAAAAATGAAATTAAGGAAGTTACAGTTAAGGGATATATGACTGGCAGAGATATTCATTACTTTAATCCAGGAAACTATATGACCAGAGAAGAATTTGCTGCTGTCATATATAGATTATTTGGATACAATAGGGTTGTTGTGAATGAACCTGTATTTTATGATGTTAAATCTTCTAGCTGGGCATATGATTATATTAATGCTTTATATTCTTATGGGATAATGAAAGGTAATAACAATTATTTTAACCCTAAAAGCTATATAACAAGAGAAGAAGCGGCAACAGTTTTTTATAGAGCATTAAAAGGTTATAAGCTTGATTCACAAAAGTACTTTTATGATTTAACAGAAGATATGTGGTCCAAAAATTACATAGACTTCTGTGTAGCAAAAGGTGTACTAAATGGTTATCCAGATGGTTCATTTAAGCCATATAACCAAATTACAAGAGCAGAAATAGCAAAAATAATCACGAACATTAAATAAGAATTAAATTGAGCAACCTTAGTAGACATGATTATTATTTCGACTTACCTTTACTACGAGTCTAAGTAAAGCAAAGTATATATATAACGTTTCTGATTCCGTAATTCGGTTTCCCTTGTTTTTTGATAATGAGGGGAAATCCTCATTAAATCACATAAACTATATATATATACTTCGCTATTCGTAGCAGCCGATAAACAAAGAAAAATAAAAGGATTTTTCTTTGTTTATCTTTGTTTTTGGCAAAGCTGTCTACTAAGTTTTCTAGCAA